>CAKPUA010000023.1:0-48931 GCA_934191235.1 uncultured Prevotella sp.
TATTATAAAGGTACTAATTTTTGTCGAGATGACAAAATGAAACGCTTCTTTTTTTATATTCCTATGAATTATATAGGCTCAAATTCATGAACGATGAGAAAAATGGTTTTGCTTGCTTCATCAATGATGCTACAAATTATGACTTGAAGATGATGCTCACAGCTGATTGGCTTTGGGATTTCTTCTATTCAGAGTTTGTGGATGATCCATTGTGTGCTGCATTCATCAATGTGTATAACTCCAACAAGGATAAAGTCAACCAAATGGGCGATGATTACTTGAGGGTTTTCAAGGTAATCCTCTTACTAAATGCTCTTGGAATGAAATTTAAGGGTACACCCGAAAAGTATGCCCCTAACGACAAAAACCTTGGCTATATATTCTCGGCAGATAGATGTGAGGACAAGATGCAGGGGATACTTGACTGGTTGGACGAGAGCCATATCGTAGCTCGTGATATATTAGGTGAATTCAAGATTTCCGTATCGACCTACAATAATGCAGAGTTGACCAAAGAGAAAATGCAGGTTGCGGTAAGTTTCAAGGATGCGGTAAGCTTCTTGAAATATAATGATGCGTCAAAGAGAGAAATCGGCAAGATATTTCTTGTTGGTGAAACGCTTATGCGCAAATGTGAGCCACAATTTTACTCATGTGAGGAATCAGAGTCTGTTCTTCGCAGTAGATTGAAGAAATACACATCGGAGAAGCCAAACTTTCTGCACGTGGCATTGCTGTTCGCAATAACCGACGAGGCACGTGACATAATGGAAAACAGAGTGAAGGAATTCTCGGAAGAGTTTCCCGATACTTTGTTTATTATGCCATCTGAAGTTTTCACGGAAAGTGCGAAGAATCATTTTATAAACACCGTGGCACAGGCTAACGTAAGTCGCTCTCATTTCAACAATGATGAGGCGAGCCAGTTGGAACGTGCAGCCAATGAGTATGTAATCAAGTGGAAGAACCGAATGAATGGCGGCACCTATAACCTATATTATAAAGGTGAACGCTCCTCGGAGGGCATCTTTGGTAATGTTTATAACGTTATCAATAGGCGATATAGTGTCCAGTTGTTCCCACAGGGTATGGAGAGCGTAAAACCTCTTCATAAGGAGTCTTTGACCTTCTTTGCCAATAAAAATTACAAGAAATTGGCTCTCCAGATGTTGCAAAAGCGTACAAGGGAAGAGATGCTGAAATTTAGTGGCTCTGATATTCCTGCTAAATTGATATTCATGGATGGAGAGAACAACCTTGTTACAGATATTTGTGAACTAACGGATACGGCAAGACAAGGTGATTCTTGGCTGAATACTATTTGCCAAAAGGTGGATGAACTCATAGAAAATGCCAAAAAGAAATACACCGACAGATTCTCTCTGAGTGAAATCCTTGCCCCATTGATGAGACCGCCATACGGCATGTTCCCTAACCATGCCAATTATGTGGCTTTGGCATTTGCTCTGCGCAAACATAAGGATGACTTGTTTAACCCAAGTACATCTCAACCTGTAGGTGACGAGAAACTGACTGAGATGATAGTCACGTTGCTCCAAATGTGGGATGGTGGTATCTCTGAGCCAAGCAATAAACTGCTACTTAGATTTGGTTCTGCAGAGGAAAAGAACTTATCCAAGATTCTTGGTGAGGTGTTCTGTCTTCAAGATGTGAAAGGTGTCAATATGGCGGACTTAAAAAGTTTGCGCTATGCAAATTGGGCTATAACAGAGTTCTGCAAGCAGATAGCAAAATATCCATTGTGGTCTTTGCTGTATTGCTCGGCTATCAAGGAGAAGCCAGAGTGTGAGAAAGCATTGAATGATTTGATTTATCTGTTCAGCCAGGATAGTTACACCTTGCAAAAAATCAAAGAGCTATACAACGAGATTAAGGGTGAGCAAATAGACCTTTACAAACTGTTGGCAAAACAAAGTAACTATCGAGAAGGATTTGTCAACTTCATCAATAGTATCAATAATGTAGATGTAAAGGAAGAATGGTGGGATGAACTTGAGGAAGAACTGGGCCATTTGCAATCTGAGATAGCATTTCGTAAGAGAGAAGATGTGAAAGATTGTGTCAATGCTTTTTACATCCAGAAAATCAAGGAAGAAAGCAAGCCTTCTGAGGTGAAGCCTCAAATACCAGAAGAAGGCTCTGTTCCAAATATAGTATCAGAACCTTCTGTTGCGGTAGTGAAGGCTGCTCCAGACACCATTAAGCAGGCAAAGAATTGTGTGAAGTCTCAAACTATGCCAAGCATGATGTGGCAGAAGGTCGTGCTCGACCTTATAGAGGAACATCCTGAGGTTTCCGAATTTCTTATCAAATACTTAGGTAGTTAAAGAATATGGCACATATAGATACGTCTGACAAAGTTAAAGTCTTTGACTCTTTTGAGGGACTGACGACTGAAATCGTCAATGATATGGAATCTAACGACATGTTGGCTCAACGATATGCCGTTAGATTCATCATGCTCAATAATTTCGACGAACTAAAGAAATTAGCCAAGTTGATGGCAAAGTTTGAGGTTGATTCCTTGGATTTAGAAGAACTTATAGAGGAAGATGACGAGTGGATTACAAAAGATATGTTGAGAAATGCTTTGATGGCATGTAAGACATCTATGTTTGTAACCCCATTTTCCGAGGTCGTTAGGTTCTATAATGACGATGACTTTAGGGGGTTCTTCAATGACATCATGTTGTTGGAAGATGTTCGTAACCCACGAAAACGCATCTATGTGCCGTTGATAGGTCTTCAGAATCGTTTCACAGATTTCCTGAATCATTTCGCCCGAATAGGAGAAAGTGCGCCTGTTTGGAGATATGATGCAGAGAAGCAAACGGTTGAGGTGTATTTCACAAAATACAAAAACTACGAAATACCCCAAAATGAGATACAATGCAAGTTGTCTTCATTACGAGATTGGTTGAAATTTTGGAAGGTACAGGCACCGCAAGAGCGGATTGTCTGCACCTCTCTTCCTATCTCTGCCAAGTTTAAGTATTCCAAGCCAGATAATATCTTTAATTTTATCAAAATAGATAGCGCATACGAATTTATGACCAAATTTATGGATTTGTCTTTTCCTTTTGTATATGAAGAGAAAGACAAGCCGTTTTGGGAAGAAATATTGCGCTCACTTGAAAACGGCAAAAGTTCGTCTTTCTCATACATATCTTATGTCCATGACGTATTCAACAAGAAAATGCTGAATGTGTCTGAAATCCTTGAAGAATGGGTTAAAGAGGATGCAACTTCTTACCATCGTTGGCTTTTGTATCATTATGTACTGCATACCAAGATGGGAGAAAGTGACTCCTATTTGAAACTCTGTATGGAAGCTGTTACAGATTTGAATGACGCAAGGCAACTTCCTAACTATATTGCTACACTCATCCTATATGAGATGCCAGCGAACAAAAAAACAGAGTATGCGAAAGAAAGACGCAAACTTATCAAGGAAAATGCTGATTTTTTCAGAGCATTTGTTACCAAGCAAGAACAGCAGTGGCTATTGGAGCGAACAAAAGAAATCTTCCAAAGTTCCAATAATTTCTCCAATGCTTTGGAACTTTGTACAGGTGTATTTGATTACGAGCATATTCTTCTGATGGGATGGTATGCACATAATCAACAAAATAGATCTGTGAAAGATACGGTAATTACGATATATCCTGAATTGGCAGCATATCTTAAAGATACGAAACCATCTTCTTTTGCTGTTGATAACCAATGGTGTATCGAGTACCTGCATGGATATAGAAAAGCAAAATTACAAGATGCATACTTGCAGGAGATAGCAACATTCATAAAAGAAAAAAATGCGTCATCAAAGACATTCTATCAATGGTATTATTCGTTTGAGGAATCTCATGATGTATTGGCGGAAGTTAGCCACAACTCAGTGCTTTGCCCAGATAAAGTATATTGGATAGATGGGCTTGGAGCAGAGTTCTTGCCCTATCTCTTGTATCTTATAGAAGAGAAGGATAGTAGTCTGAAAGTCGTTCGGTCTCAGATTACTCGTGCTACTATACCTTCGTCAACTTGTCTCAACCGATTTGATGGAGAAAATGTAATCAAGTATGGTGCATTGGATGAGTTAGGACACGATGCGCATGGTTACAAATATCTATATACTCTCAACGAAGAGCTAATGGTATTAAAGGGTATTATAAACGAAATCATAGATACTTGTCAAAAGCAAAAATGTACTATAGCCATCGTTTCTGACCACGGATTGAGCTGCCTTTCGAGGAAAGTATCATCCAAGAAATACGACGGAAAATTTGAGCATGAGGGACGTTACATCAAGACAAGTTCTGAGGCAGAAACAGATCATGACTACTTGGTACACAAGAATGAGAAAGATGGGCAATTTTATAAAGTAGCGCTTACCCATTCTTCGTTGGCTAAAGTGCCAACCCATGAGGTTCATGGTGGATGTACTCCAGAAGAGGTGCTTGTGCCGTTTATCTTGTTGTCCAACAAGAATGTAGCAAGTAACATTGTATATCAAGTGAAATTGATAGAATCGGAAATCATGTTGTCTAACCCAGTCGTAAGACTATCTATCATCCCTGAGCCTATTGGTGTGTCTCTTACATGTAATGGACATATTTATGAGATGAAGCGAGAGGGGACCAATTGGTTGGTTAAGCTGGAGAGCATCACCGAAGGCATACATATCTTAGATGTGAAGCCAAAGGAGGCTGCAAGCATTCAATTAGAGGTGAAAGTCATTGGAGTGGGCAATAACTCTGACATAAATGAAATGTTTACTTTGTGATTATGAGCGAAATTGGAAATAAGATAAAGGATGTGTTTGGTGGAGCTGCTGTATACAAAGATCCTGCCAATTATGATGTATTCAATGGAAGAAATCTGCCTTCTTTTGTCAAGGACTATTTGATTTCTACCCATATATCAAGTGATGGAACTTTTAAAAGAGCAGCACTTGCCCGTTTCTTAGACGAACACATACCTAATGATAATAGTGCCATTGTCGCTCGTCTGAGAAGAGGAGAGACGTTAACTCTCCTGACTCGTTTTGATGTTCTGACAAGTTTGGCTCAGAATAAGACTATGTTCCAGATACCAGACATGGGAATAAAGGCGGGCGACACGCTGATTCCTGATTATTTGGTTGAGGAATACCCTGATGATTTGATTGATGGCGAAAAATGGGGTATAATGAAGATCGTATATATGATGCCTCAGGAGAACAAACGGGGATATGTAGAAATGGTAAATTTCAAGCCTTTTCGCCCGATGCAGAAGTTGGATATGAATTATATACGCCAATGCCGTTCCTATTTTACCTTGGAAGAATGGATTGATGTCTTGATTTCAGCTATGGAATATACACCTTCTGCCTTCAAGAATCTGACCCAGAAGTTGGAGTTTGTCACACGTTTGCTTCCATTTGTCGAACCTCGGTTGAATCTTATTGAACTTGCTCCAAAAGGAACCGGCAAAAGCTATGTGTTTGGCAACCTTTCTAAGTTTGTATGGCTTGTCAGTGGAGGAAAAGTGTCTCGTGCAAAGTTGGTTTATGATAAATCAACAAAGGCTCCTGGCATTATGCGATTCTATGACCTTGTGGCTTTTGACGAGATTTCATCTATCACATTCTCAGACAATTCCGAGATGCAATCATTCTTGAAGAACTATCTGGAATATGGCCGTGCTACGGTTGACAATTATGAGTTTATGTCTGAATGTGGTTTGATGTTGCTTGGTAATATCTTGTTGTCGCAAGATAATCAGCCGTTGGATTATCGCTATTTTGATTCTTTGCCAGAAGTGTTTAGGGAGTCAGCTTTGCTTGACCGTTTTCACGGAATGATAGAAGGTTGGTTGCTTCCTCGTATCAATGTTGATATGGCATTGCATGATTGGACTTTGAATGTGGAGTTCTTTTCAGAAGTTCTACATCACCTGCGTACAGAGTCGGTCTATTCCCAGATCGTAGATGAAGTTGTTGTTGTGCCAAAAGGAGCTGATATGCGACATACGAAAGCAGTGAAAAGGGTGGCTACAGCATATTTGAAGTTACTTTTCCCTCATGTTACATCGGTGGATATGTTGAATTTGGATGATTTCAATATGTATTGTTTGCAACCAGCTATTCGAAGGCGTGACATCGTTAGAGAGCAATGTAGTAATATTGATGCAGAGTCCTCGTTTTCGAAGCCAATGCCAAAGTATTCTATCATACCTCATTAAGTGGGGTTCACCAACTGGAGTTTCACTCTTTATCAAGGGCGAAAAACTTCTGTTAAGGTATTCAATGGTTTTTAGTGTGTTTTTTCTAAAAAAGATGTAACTTTGCAACCGATTTGTTCTGAAGTAACACATCACGGCAACAAACAGCAAAGAATGAACAAGCAAGCACCACATATCATCGACATCAAAGACGTGTCGAAGAAGTTCGGCGAGAAGACTGCCTTGGGCGGCATCAACCTTTATGTCAGAAAGGGAGAATTCATGACCATTCTCGGTCCTTCCGGTTGCGGCAAGACCACCCTGCTCCGGCTGCTCGCCGGATTTGAAACCGCCACGTCCGGTTCCATTTCCATTGGCGGAATGGACGTGACCGACGTTCCGCCCTATCGGCGTCCGGTCAACACCGTATTCCAGAAATACGCACTCTTTCCACACCTCAACGTTTTCGACAACATTGCCTTCGGCCTCAAGCTCAAGCACATGGGCAAGGAAGAGATTGCACGCAAGGTGAAAAACGCCATGAAGATGGTGGACATGAGCGACTATGAATACCGCGACGTCAACTCTCTTTCCGGCGGACAGCAGCAGCGCATCGCCATTGCCCGTGCCATAGTCAATGAGCCTGAAGTGCTTCTGCTCGACGAGCCCCTGGCGGCACTCGACCTGAAGATGCGGAAAGACATGCAGATAGAACTCAAGGAAATGCACGAGCGGCTGGGCATCACCTTTGTCTACGTCACCCACGACCAGGAGGAGGCGCTCACCCTGAGCGACACTATCGTCGTGATGAGTGCCGGACAAATCCAGCAGATTGGCACGCCCACCGACATCTACAACGAACCTGCCAACGCTTTCGTGGCCGACTTTATCGGCGAGAGCAACATTCTCAACGGCACCATGATAGAAGACCGGAAGGTGAGATTCTGCGGTCGGGAGTTCGAATGTGTCGACAAGGGCTTCGGCTCCAACCAGCCCGTCGATGTGGTGATACGTCCGGAAGACATCGAGGTCAGTTCCAACTCCGCTACAACTCCACTACAAGGCCGCATCACCTCCAGTATATTCAAGGGCGTCCACTACGAGATGCGTGTGGAAAGCGGAGCCTACGAGTTCGTCATCCAGAACTACAAACACTTCGACGTGGGCCAGCAGATAGGCATGAGCGTGGCGCCGGAGGGCATACACATCATGCACAAGGAGCGCACCGAAAACCGGCTGCACGGAGTGATGCGCGACCGCGACATCGTGGAGTTCCTCGGCTGTGAGTTCCGCTGTCTCCGCTCCGATTTCAAGGAAGGCGACGAGGTCACGGTCAAGATACCGTTCGACAAGATTGAACTCACGGACAACGAGGAAGACGGCATGATAAACGGCGACGTTAACTTCATCCTCTACAAAGGTGACCACTACCACCTCACCGTGGGCACCGACTGGGGCGAAAACCTCTATGTAGACACCCAGGATGTATGGGAAAACAGCGACCATGTCGGCATCAAGATTGCCCCCACAGCCATACAGTTGGAACCTTGTCACAAGAATTAAGACAACAGCTAAGAAATTGAAACATAACAACATCGGGAGATTCTTCTCCTCACGCAAGTCATGGGCATTGCCCTACGCCGTGTTTGCAGCCATATTCGTGGTGCTGCCCCTACTGCTCATTGTGGGCTACGCCTTCACCGACGAGAACGGCACGTTCACGCTTCAGAACTTCCAGAAGTTCCTTGCCCACCCCGAAGCCATCAACACCTTTATCTATTCCATCGGCATTGCCATCATCAACACGGTGGCGTGCATCGTGCTGGGCTATCCGGCTGCCTACATCCTGGCTCAGATGAAGTCGGGCTATGCGCAGACGGTCATCATGCTCTTCATTCTGCCCATGTGGGTCAACATACTGGTGCGCACACTCGCCACGGTGGCTCTGTTCGACTTTGCCGACATGCCTCTCGGCGAGGGTGCCCTCATCTTCGGCATGATCTACAACTTCATTCCCTTCATGATCTACCCCATCTACAACACCCTCTCCAAGATGGACCGCAGCTACATCGAGGCGGCACAAGACCTGGGCGCCACGCCCTGGCAAGTGTTCTTCAAGACCGTCCTTCCCCTCTCGATGCCCGGCATATCAAGCGGTATCCTGATGGTGTTCATGCCCACCATTTCCACCTTCGCCATCTCCGAACTGCTCACCATGAACAACATCAAGCTCTTCGGCACCACCATCCAGGAGAACATCAACAACTCCATGTGGAACTATGGGGCAGCCCTGTCGCTCATCATGCTCTTCCTCATCGGAGCCTCCATGCTCTTCGTCTCCGACGACGGCCATGAGGAGAAAGGAGGCATCGTATGATGCGCAAGGTGCTCTGCCAGGGCTATCTGTGGCTCTTGCTGCTGATGCTCTACTCCCCCATTCTGATTATCGTCATCTGGTCGTTTACCGAGGCCAAGGTGATGGGCAACTGGACCGGGTTCTCGCTCCAGCTCTACCAGAACCTCTTTGTCCAGGGCACACACCACTCGTTGATGAACGCCCTCGCCAACACGCTCACCATAGCCCTCATCACTGCCACCGCCTCCACCCTGCTGGGCAGCGTGGCAGCCATTGGCATCTACAATATGCGTGGCGGTGCGCGGCGTGCCATCAGTTTTGTCAACGAGATTCCCATCCTCAACGGCGACATCATCATCGGCATCTCGCTCTTCCTGCTGTTCATCACCCTGGGCATTCACCAGGGCTACACAACCGTGGTTCTGGCCCACATCACCTTCTGCGTGCCCTACGTGGTGCTGAGCGTCATGCCGCGACTCAAGCAGATGAACCCCAACCTCTATGAGGCGGCACTCGATTTGGGCGCCACGCCCATGCAGGCCTTGCGCAAGGTCATACTGCCGGAGATACTGCCCGGCATGATATCGGGATTCATGCTCTCCATCACACTCTCCATCGACGACTTCGCCGTCACCATCTTCACCATCGGCAACGAGGGACTGGAAACACTCTCCACCTTTATCTATGCCGATGCCCGCAAGGGCGGACTCACCCCGGAGCTTCGCCCGCTCTCTGCCATCATTTTCTTCATCGTGCTTGTCATGCTCGTGGTCATCAACCGCCGCAGCGGCAAGGGAAAGGAAGGAGGAACCAAGAAATGAAACACACGTTGCTGTCTGTGGCCATAGGCATGCTCGCCTTGCTGCTCACCGCCTGCTACAACCAGGAGCCTCGCGAACAGATTCTCAAGGTCTACAACTGGGCCGACTATATAGACGAGGATGCACTCGCCCAATTTCCAGAATGGTATGAGCGGCAGACCAGAGAGAAAATAAGAATCGTTTACCAGACGTTCGACATCAACGAGGTGATGCTCACCAAGATAGAACGCGGACACGAGGACTACGACGTGGTGTGCCCCTCGGAATACATCATCGAGCGCATGCTCCGCAAAGACCTGCTCCTGCCCATCGACACCGCTTTCGGGCGCACGCCCAACTACACCTCGAACGTGTCGCCTTATATCCGCCGCGAACTCGACAAGACCAGCTCCAACGGACGCCTAGCCGAACGCTATGCCGTGGGCTATATGTGGGGCACCTGCGGCATTCTCTACAACAAGCAGCGCGTGCCGCTCAAGGATGCACAGACCTGGGGCTCGCTCTGGAACCCTCGCTACCGCGGACAGTTGCTCATGAAAGACAGCTACCGCGACTCCTACGGCACGGCGCTCATTTGGGCACACCGCCGCGAGCTCGCCAAGGGTTCCGTCAAGGTGGACCAGCTGATGAACGACTATTCACCCGAAGCCGTAAAGACCGTGGAGCGCGAACTGAAGCGGCTCAAGCCCAACATCGAAGGATGGGAGGCTGACTTCGGCAAGGAGACCATGACCAAAGGAAAGGCTTCGCTCAACATGACCTGGAGCGGTGATGCCGTGTGGGCCATCGAGGAGGCTGCCAACGTGGGGGTAGACCTGGGCTACGAAGTGCCCCGTGAAGGCAGCAACGTTTGGTTCGACGGATGGGTCATCCCCAAGTATGCCCGCAACCGCAAGGCGGCAAGCTACTTCATCAACTACCTCTGCCGCCCCGACATTGCCGTTGCCAACATGAAGACTACGGGCTATGTGAGTGCCATCGCCACGCCCGAAGTGCTCAAGGCGGCCACCACCGACACCACCGCCCATGCCGTCAATGCGGCCTACTTCTTCGGCCATTCCGGCCGTCACGCCCACCTGAACCCCATCATGTATCCCGACAGTGCGGTGATAGCGCGTTGCGCCATGATTCACGATGCAGGAGAACATACGCCCGAGGTTATCGACATGTGGTCGAAGGTGAAGGGCGACAACCTGGGTGGCGGCGTGGTCGTCATCCTGCTTGGTGCCATTGCCCTGCTGTCGCTCTACGTGGGCTACAGACGCTACACCCGCTATCGCCATCAGCGGCTGTCCCGCCGGCACCGCCGGCACCATGTCATCCGTCTCAAGCGTTAAACTGTAAGCATATTAGGCGGGCTGAAAGCCTCCAACAGAAACAAGAACACATACATCAGATCAACCCATATATGCATATAGGGCGGGCTGAAAGCCCAACTTCTATGCCAAACTGAACATCGATTCTGCAAATGCCTCTTGTGAACTCTCAGCCCCTTCTATACCTATCAGAACCTTGAAACTGCAATTGCCTATGGTGCTCGCATCCGCATGAATCACCAATAGGGATGCACACCTTACATCACGACACGCATATTGGGCAGATGAACCAATGCGTTTGCTGCCCTCGCGCGCGCACGCGCGCACGTAAAAGTTTTCCAAAAATCACCACTATCTATCACTTTTTGTCGTTTTTCGCCTGCACACGTCTGACACACAGTCTGTTAGCAGGAGTGATAGATGCGTGATAGATGCCCATTTATCTATCACATCTATCACGCATCTATCACCTCCTGTCAAGGCAGACGAACTGTACCGCTTTCTAAAACAATGTTAAATAAATGGTGTAATGCATACAACTTATTGCAATAATACATATCTTTGCCACCGGAACCAAGAATAAACTAAAACCAACCACTGCTGTGCTCCCACACAGGACACAACTTTCTAACTAATAAGAATATGACGACACCAAGACTGCTGGACACATTCAGCCACGTTGCATCTCTCGTGCTGCTGCGTGAACAAATGGGGGGGGGTAAAAAGCCTAACGCCTTTTTACACTCTTTCACCTATCTTGCGTCTTTTTCATATCCCCAACCTTATTCTCACTCCACGCTGCTGTGCCTGTCGTCGACAGACGTAGCCCTTTCGTCGTGCGCCTATGCTCCATAGACGCACCACCCCATCATGACCAGACTTTTCAACTAAACTAATATAATAAAACCAATAAACAACAATGACAATGAAAAAACATTTACTTAAAACCTTACTCGTGGCAACGGGATTGACCGCAACAACGGCATTTTCACCTGTAACCGCTTATGGCCAAACCAAGAAGGTCTTAAATGCAGAAAATTACGAAAAGCTTGAAGCTCCAGACTGGACATCTCCTGATGGTACAACGGCTTTAGTAAAAGGAGACGCAACATACGGAACTTATATATCATTAAAGCCTGCTGGAAGTGGAAACAGAAGTGGATATAAATCAGTAGAATTCAGCTCTACCCCATCAGGTTTTACGACTTCTGATTTAACAGAAAAAGGCTATACTATCGAGTTCGATGCATGCTTACAAAGTGGAAATATCAATAATCGAAGCAATTCACAATTTATTGTAACAACAGCCAAAAGTCCTAACTTAGCTACAAACAACGTATATTTAGGAACGGATTACATTTTTTCTCTTTCACAACCACAAAGAAACGAACAGACTGTTTCTGAAACATGGTTTATAAATGACTTGAATAATTCTGAAGGTAAGACCATCACTTTGATAAGAAGCAAATGGTATCATTTTACACTCAATGTAACAACAACAGGAACAACATATTCAATTAAACAAGGCTCTACCTCTATTGCAGAAGGAAGCCTTAATGCCTCATACAATGAAATACCACAAATATCGGGCTTTTTCACCTTATTGGGAAGAGGAAGTGGTTATACATACTTTGACAATTTAGATGTATATGAATATGTGCAAGGTGAAGTTGCACAGGTTCCAACCATTTCACTTGAAAAGATAAATGGCAAACAACGTACTTATTCCATTTCTTTCACAGAAGGAGAAACATTACATTATCAACTTCCTGGAGAAACGCAATACAAAGAAATTAGCTCAGGAACATCTGTTGAAATTTCCACAAGCACAAGTGGAACATTGTCTGCTTATACAACTAGGGGAACTGCTACATCAGCAACAGCAACAACTGAAGTTTCGGCAACTGAAATAAAGCTAAATGAACCAACATACAACATAAGCGGTATAGGCGAAGGATATAATAAGACATACACCATCGCTATCGACAATGATAATGTTCAATTAAAACCAACAGCCACATTAGAATATGTTTTTACACCTGCAAACGGAGGAGCAACAATATCAGGCAAAATTAATAATGGAGGTGAAATTAACTCTACTGAAGCAGGAACATACGAAATAACGGCTTCTGCAGAAGGCTACACAGACAACGTCTTGACTATTACCAATAACGTTGCTTATGTTTTCAGCAAAGCTTACAAATTCAGTTCTATGACAAAAGATGATTTTGCAGATGCTACTCTTTGGAAAGAAGGAACAGATACGGAGGCTAGATGGGGATGGAGCGATTCTAAGCCCGCAACAAAATTCGAGTTACAAGACGTTGAAACAAATGCATCTACAGCGATAGACGGCATTGAATTGTTTACAAACAAAGTTCCTACCATTTACATAGGCTATGGACTGATGGCTCCTGGAACAGAATCCATCTATGGTGTCATCAAGTTAAAGGATACAAATTCACAACAGTTTGCTGTATTTACATACTTGAACAATTACGGAAAGAATACATTAACCACCGTTCAAACTGCCAATAAGGACTATTCACTGTTCCGTTTCTCTGATATACTTAAAGAAATCAAGATATATAGTCCTGCAGAAGTGGCCAACGTCACCTCAGCCAAGTACGCCACATACGTGACAAGCGGAGCTGTGAAGGTGCCTGCCAACGCCAAGGTGATGACAGCCAAGGTGGAAAGCAACAAGCTGATGACCACCACACTGGAGGCCGGCACAGTGATTCCTGCCAATACAGCCATCATCGTGAACGCTGAAGAAGCTGGAGACGTAAACTTCGAATTGGCTGGTGAGAGCGGAGGCATCGTAGACCTCGCCAACGACCTCCAGGCTTCTACAGGCGAAGGCGTGACAGCCGACGGCACACAATACTGCCTGACAGAACAAGACGGCAAGGTGGGCTTCGGCAAGGTGCAGGCTGGAGTGGTGATTCCCGCAGGCAAGGCATATCTCGTGGTAACCGAGCAGGCAGCAGCCAACTTCTTCGCCTTCGACGGCACCATGACCGCCATCAAGAACGTGGAGACCTCTGCCACCGCAGACGGCGCCTACTACACACTGCAGGGCGTGAAGGTGGAGAACCCATCAAAGGGCATCTATGTGCACAACGGAAAGAAAGTGGTAATCAAATAACAAAATGAACAATATAAACAACAAGACAATGATGAAGAAATATGAAGCACCTCAGATTGAGGTAACAAAAATAGCTACAGAAACCGCCATCCTCGCCGCCTCGCTCGAGCAGGACTGGGTAGGCGACATTGACGACTCAAAGAAGATTCTTTCCAACCGAGACCAATGGTTGTTTATGGAGGAAGAGGAAGCTATGAACGAATAGAAAACAAGAGATAAACCAAGAACAGAATCCCCGGCAATGCCACAACGGCATCGTCGGGGATTCGTCTGTATAGACGGAGTAGTGCTCCGGTATTTTTAAGTGATACCCAATATGACAGCCACACGTCATGCATATCTACAGGCTGGGCTTTCAGCCCGATCGTTTATGCCAATCTGACTACCTAACAGGATATGATCACGACACAGCCCTGTTGTAGAATATTAGTTGGCTGACTTACGGGACGTTAATGGCTGACTTACGGGGCGTTAGTGGCTGACTTACGAGGCGTTAGTGGCAGACTTACGAGGCGTTAGTGGCAGACTTGCACATGGGAACACTGCCTGGGCAATGAGTGCCACGGCCGTGGGCAACGAGTGCACAAACCACAGAACGTGTGTTGGGCATTTCGCTTGAACTTGGCAAATGACAAATAGGTGATAGATGTGATAGATGTTTAGCCATCTATCACGCATCTATCACTCCACTTATCCATCACAAAATCAACAGAATAATGTAAAACATTGAGAAAAGTGATAGATAGTGGTGAAAAAACGAAAAACTTTACGTGCGCGCGCGTGCGCGCGTAATTAGACTTGACGACTACATACAATCATCACTTCAAAATCCGGAAGAACTCCAAAAAACACGCTTCCCCATTTTACCTTTCCCCGAAAGAAGCGTCATAATAGCAGAACGTCGGAAAAAGACAACGAGCTCGAAGACATTCAGACGTGCGACAACAAACTTATGTTTAACGCTAAAAAACAGAAGGACATGAACACGAACAAAATGACAAGAAGAGGTTTGACAGTGATGGCCCTGTGGCTGGCCCTCGTTCCGGCAAACGCCCACCGCCGCCATGCTACGCGCGGCATCATCCGCCCCATAGCACACACCCACATCGTGGCACGCCCCGTCATCTACACCCGACCAGCCGTGACCATGCGCATCACCAACCGGCTGAGCACCAAGGACCGGCTCAACATGGCTCTCGCCTACCTGCACCGCAACCAGTATCTCACCGCCAAGGAATATGCCAAGATGACCGGGCTGGACAAGAAGATGGCAGAAGCCGAACTCAACGCCTTCTCGATGGACAAGAAAAACCGCATCGCCATCCTGAACACGGACAAGAAAACACTCTACACCCTCAAAGGATAAGCTACAGCAAAAAGCCCATGACAATTGCAGACGAACATATCGTGTCTATCATGACGCAAGAACCTGAAAAAGGATTCCGGTTGCTGATGAACAAATACCAGGAACCCGTATACTGGCACATACGCCGAATGCTCCAGGCGCACGACGATGCGCAGGACGTGGCACAGAACACCTTTGTCAAGATATTCCGCACCATGGACAAGCTCTTCGCCGTCAACTCGCTCCGGTCGTGGATATACAAGGTGGCGACCAACGAGGCACTGAGCTTTCTCCGCACGAGGAAAGAACAGGTTTGCCAGCTCGACGAAGTGATGGCGGAGCGCATGCCTGCCGACGACTACTTCAACTATGACAACCTCGAAGCGGTGAAGCTCCAGAAGGCCATTCAGGCGCTGCCCACCAAGCAAGGCCTCACCTTCAACCTGCGCTACTATGACGAACTGAGCTACGACGAGATAGCTTCGGTCATCGGCTCCACCGCCACAAGCGCCAAGAGCAACTACCACATTGCCAAGGAGAAGATAATCAAATATATGAACGCTTAAAAGAAAAGACATGGACAAGAACTTTGATTTCAACAAGATAGGCAAACAGATACCCTACACGGTGCCCGAGGGATTCTTCGACCAGCTCCAGACGAAGGTCATGGAAGAAGTGGCACACGAAGAAACCGTCACTGCGCCACGCAAGGTTTCACGTCTGCGCACCATTGTCAAGACGGTCATGGCGGCAGCAGCCGTAGTGGGATTGTTCTTCATGTGCAATCCGTTCCATACAGACAAGCCGTCCGACAGCCTCGACGACGTGGACCTGGCATTCCAGCGGCTGAGTCAAGCCGACCAGAGCTACCTGCTTCAGGTGTATCAGGACGATGTGTTTATCAACGAATAATTCATTATATATATAGGAGAACGCAAATATGAAAGGTATTGTTAGAATTGTTACCCTGGTCATGCTCTTGATGACGCTGGCCATCGGTAGCGCCTCGGCACAGGGACGACCTGCGGCAGGCAACCAGAAAATCGACCGTGAACAGCTGGCCGAAGTACAGGCCCGGCACATTGCCAAGCAGCTGGCACTCGACGAGACCACCACGCAACGGCTGGTAGACGTCTACGGCAACTGCCAAAAAGAGATTTGGGCGCTCGGTCCGAGAGTGGGCAAGCGCGGACAAGGCAGTGAAAACGAGTCAGACATCAAGGCCCGCTTCGAGCGGAGCCAGAAGATTCTCAACATTCGGGAGAAATACTATGGCGAGTACAGCAAGTTTCTCTCGCAAAAGCAGATTCAGAGAGTCTACGAAATAGAGAAACAGATGATGCAGCGCATGCGCCAGCACCGTGGGCAAGGTCAACCGCGCCAGAGGAAGAGATAAGGCGGCACATTCAAGTTTTTTTGCATACCTACCAAAAGGGGAATGAACCGGTGTTTAGGTTCATTCCCCTTTTAGGGTTCATAGGTAAGTGTGTGCGACTGTTATCGCCAAACAGGGACGAAAACTCGACACCACATGATTTGCATATCAGGCGGACAGAAAGCCCAAACAGGGATACACATATCACACCACTTGACATGCTTATCAGGCGGGCTGAAAGCCCAACTTCTACATAGCCCAGGGCAAGCGGAGCGACACCCTGGGTTATATAGACAAGCAGCACCACGCCCTGTAAGGGCAAAAGTAAAGACAACCAACTATGGTTCAACCACTTTCGTCCATACACGGTGTGTATTTAACCCCACGTCACCCAGGGCGTCGCTTTGCTTGCCATGGGCTGAGGACATACTGGTCTTTCAGCCCGATTTGGGGGAAAACAACAAAACCTTGATGCTGCAATACACAGCATCAAGGTTCTGAATGGACCCTTAACTATAGGGTTACCATTTAGCTCTATCACACGGAACCAGCCTGCCCTACCTTGTCAACTGGAACTTCATGCTCAAACCGAAGTCTTGCGTGGTGGTAGGATATGAGTTGCTCGAGAGCAGCGGTGTATTGGTCTGGCGATCGTAGTAGAAACTCATGGTAAGCAGACGCGACAGCGTATAGTCGGCAGAGAAGCTGAGCTTGAACGCCGTGTTGCCGCTGCTTGCCGACGAGGTCATGGTGGCAATGTCGCGCGAGATGGCAGCCTGGCGGCGATAGCTCAAGTCGAGACGGAGGTTCAGGTCGTTGTTCACCCCGCTCTTCTGCTGCGTCTTGACAGCAGTCTGCTGCTTGTTCTGCTGCTGGCTTCCCGCCTTGCCCTTCACCTTCACGCGGCGTGAGCGCGGCCCGAAGAGCTTGAAGTCGTTGAGCTTGTAGCTCATGCCCACCACCCAGTCGTGGCTGGTGGCCTCGTTGACCTGCACACTGGTCATCGAGAGGTTGAGCACACGTGTGGAGCGATACTCCAGCTTGCAGGTCAGTCCACTGTGGAGCGTCACGTCTACTCCAAGCAATGGCGAGAAAGCCTCGTTGATGGTGACCACGGGAATGTTATACATAGACGAGGGCACCGGATTACCTGTGGTGGCATCGGTGACGAATCCCAGTCCGTCGGCATACTCCGCCCATGTGCTGTAGCTGCTGTAAGACCCTACGGTATAGATGCTCTTGTAAGTATGGTTCACGCTGACACTCTTGAACACGTCGCGTATCCACGGCAACTGGCTGAGCCCCGTGTAGCGCACCTGCCAGTTGGGCAACAGTTTGCTCAGAGCCGGGAAGATGGCCAGTCCCGAACCGCCCATGCCGGTATAGGCATTGAGGAAAGCCGGCACCATGACGTCGGCACTGTAGCGGTTCACCCCGCCGTTGGCAGCATCGAAGGTCTGCCCTGCCAGTGCGGTACCCGCCGGATAGACGCTGCCCGCATAGCGAGCCTCCACCAGTTGACGGTAGGTGTCGAGCGAGCGGCAGAACTTCTCGAAAGTCTTCGAGTGGTAGCCGTTGGCAGCGTTGCCCACCCCCTCAAAGGCACTGCCCAGCGAGATGGTGGTCATGGTGAACGAGCCACTCTGCGTGGTGGGATTGCCGGCATACATGTATTGTATGCTCTTTGCCCTTGTCACGGTGCGTGTGGCGCTCAGGTCGATCTTAAGGTCACGCACAGGCTCCAGGGTCATGCGCAGCTGCAAGTCTTCCGTCTTGTTGGTCGTGGCAGGCGTAGCCACACTGTCGTTCTGCAACAGCCAGCCGCGCTCCCGGGCCTTCTCAATGTAGCTGTCGCCAGTGAGTCCGAAGGCGAAGTCGAGACCTGGAGCCAAGGCGTCAGCGCCCCGTTTCTGGCCAAACATGTCGCCAATGTTGGGCATGAATCCCGGCAACGACATGGACTGCTGGTTGCGGTAAGAGATGGAAGCGTTGCGCACCATCATCAGTGCGCGAGCCACACACTGTGCCGTCTTGTACCACCCTTTCTCCTCAAGCGGCTCCTTGGGCGTTACCGTTATCTTGAGGCGAAGGGCAGTGTCGAGCGGATTGAACACCTTTATTTTGTTGGCGTCCAGCTTGCGGTACTTCAGCTTGAAGGACTTGCCGTCGGCAGTCTTGGCAGCCACGATGAGCCGCTTGGTGCGCTTGCCGTGGTTGATGACGGTCGACGTGTCTGCCTTGAGCGTAATCTCACGTTCAAAGCTGCGCCTGTTCATGGGCAACACCTTTTGCTTCGGGTCGGCCTTGGGCTTGCCTTCCGCCAGAGCCTTGGCCTCGGCAGCCTTCTGCCTGCGTGCCTCCTCCTGCTTGCGTTTGCGCTCGGCAGCCAGCTGCTGCGGTGTTTTGCGAGGCAGCGGCTTGCTGAATCTTTCGTTCGCCTTCTTGAGGAACGGTATGTGGTTGTAGAGGGTCACCAGGTCGAACTTGCCGTTGAGGTCGATGTTGCGGTCGTTGGCAATGGTGTTGCCCAGCGACGTGCCGTCGTCGAGTTCGGTGCCACGTGCCCACGAATAGGTGGCGGTGTAGTTGGCATCAGCCTGCACCCAGTTGAAGATGGGCAGTTTGTTGATGGGCAACTGGTAGGACGCGGTGAACGACTGGTTGTAGTCGAGCGGTGTACCGAAATGCCTGATGCTGGTCCACACGGAATCTTTCCATGCCGAATACTGGTCGGCATAGAGGTCTTTGTTGACAGGTGTGTAGGGTTCCTCTATCTGCGCGTGGGTAGCACTCTGGAAACTCATGTGCAGGTTCTTGGTGAAATCCCATCGTATGGAGAAGTCGCGGTTCCAGAGGAACTGTTCGCTGAAGGTCACCGGCAGGCTGGACGCCTCCAGGCTCTCCATGTCGCGTTCCTGCAGTTCGTAGTAGTTGCGGGTAATCTCGGTGTTGAACGATATGTTCTGCGGCAGCCAGTTCAGTCCGAAACTCTTCATGATGTCGAACCACTTGGAACGGCTCTTGATGAGTTTCTTGAATGGTTCCCATGCCTTATACACCGGTGTCCACGAGTAGTTGAGCGCACCGCGCCAGTTGTCCTCATTCTCATACACCGTGGTTTCGCCCTGCGTGTGGCGGTGGCTGTGACTGTAGCTCAGCGAGAAGTTGGCAGGGTCGTAGGGCATGGGATGGCGTTTGGTCTGTATGCCCACGTTCAGACCGGAAATGGAGAAGTTGGTGTTCACGGTCTTGGTCACGGCTATCGACTCTATGGAGTCGCGTTCGTGCCGGTTGGCCGTAGCGTCGAGGGCATCGTTGAGCCGCATGTCGGTGTCGAGGGGATTGTACTTGGGCCGCGTCTCCTCGCGGGTGACGGAATAGTAGAGCGGAGCCGTCACCTTCGCCTTGTCGGGGAAGAACTTGCCCAGTTCCACGTTGGCAGTGACCGAGTAGGTCTTGTAGTCGTCGGTAGAGCGTTGGCTGGCACCGTCTTCCAGTCCGCCGAAGCCCTCGCTGGTGTACTTGCCGCTCACCGCCACCGTACCGAGGTCGGAGAGCTGCATGTTCAGGTTGCCCTGTGCCGCCCAGCCTCCGCTGTTCTCATAGTCCTTCAGTCGCAGTTCGTTCACCCACACTTCGCCCGTCTTGACGGAGGCCGAAAGGTTGCGCACGCCGATGATGACCGTCTTCACCTCGCCCAGTGTAGGATTGCCCATGATGGATATCTTGTTCTTGGGGTTGTCGTTGTCGTAGGCCGAATACTCGCGGTTGAACGAGGCAAGTCCCTCCGCCTTTGCCTTGTTGCGCTCCTTCTTCAGGGCGGTGAAGGCAGTGAGGGGAATGTTGAGCATGTTCTCGTCGGGCCACACGGCACGCACTGCGGTAGCCGAGTAGCGGTCGTATGTGCCGGGAGGAGTGAGTTTGAGAGGTATCTCGTACTCGTAGTAGTTGTTCTTGTAGTCGGAGCCCAGGCGCACGAAGAGTGCCAGCTGGTTGTCGGCCAGGTCGGTCACGTTCTGTTCGGGAGCGTTGGCATGAGCAAAGAGCTGCAGACGGCGGTACTGGCGCAGGTCGAGGGTGGTGTTCTTGTAGACAGCCTTCGACTCACCCGAGCCGAGTGTGGTCACGCTCATCTGGAGTGCCTGCTCGTTCTGCTCCACTATCTGCGACTGCGAGGGGTCCTGCTCTCGGCGGATGCCGGGAGGCATGACATAGTTCACGGGCGTCTTGTCGCTGTTCTCCTCCAGGCTCACCGCACTCACGGCGAGCTTGCCCGAATGGGCTGCCGAGGGGGTGAGATCCTGCTCATAGACGCGCCATTCGCCACGCACCAGGTCGAGGTTGGCAAAGCGCATCACGATGGGTTTCTTGAACCCGGTGAGGAACATGCGCATGAAGCGGATAGACGAGAAGTCGCTGATGCCGCCCACACGCTGCTCATACTGGTCGAGCGGTATGCGGAACTGATACCAGGTGGCTGCCTTCGGCTGCTTGCCGTTGCGCAGCGAGGGATAGGTGACCCGCTTGTCGACAATGTAGTTGGAGCCTACCTGGAGGTCTTCAGGGCGGATGGAGATGTGATACTGGTAATAGCGCTCATACTCGTTGAGCGTATAGTCCTGGTTGATGTCTTCCACGTCGGGCGTGGTCTTGTAGGAAGTGTCGTAGCTCTCCTTGCGCGACTTGTTGTCGGGCGAGTTGCCCTGGGGGTTGTTGATGCGCTTGTAGCGTTCCAGCACAGACATCTGGAGCTGGTCGTAGTCGGAGCCGCGGAAGTAGTGGTAATCGTCGTTGGCAGGGTCAGCCATGATGGAGTCGAGCACGGTGGTATTCACCTTGCCCGACACCTGGTTGATGAAGTCCTGGTAGGTGCCCCAGGTGCGCTCTTCCTCGTCAGTAAGTCCGTTGTAGCCCACATCCTGCTTCTCCCGTGCGCCGTCGGTATTGGCAAAGGCGTAGGTCACCGTGGCCTGCGTAGGCACCTTTCCCCACTGGGTGGTGGTGAAGCTGTCCGAGCCGTCCACGGGCATGCCGCTCTCGTAGAATTTCTTTCCGTCGTGGAGCACGTCTTCGCTCACCTCGCCGAGATTGATGTAGAAGTCGCCTCCATAGTCGTGGGCGTCGTCCTGCTCGTTGGTGTAGATGAAGGGGTCGAGGAGCCAAAACTCCACGTATTCTATGTTGGCAGTCTCAAAGTCGTTGGTGTCGAGTTTGCGCATCATACCGCCCCAGTGGGCAGTAGGGTTGTCCGCCAGTTTGCCGTTGTAGTCCAGATTGGGGTTGAAGTTGTATGGGCCACGCTCCTGCGGATAGTAGGCAAGGTTGAGCACGTTGATCATCGACTGCGAGCCGCTGTAGCTCAGGTCGCGGTTGGGGAAGAGTTCGTTGGCATAGACTTCGCGCACGTAGTAGTTAGACAACTGGTCGAGGTCGCTCTTGATGTGGGCCGGAGTGAGCGACGACGAACGGCGGGTGAACAGTGGGTCGATGTTGTACCACGCCAGGAGCGAGCGGTTGAAGCCCGACTTGAGCGTGGTCTTGTCGTTGTGCTCGGCAAACATGGAAGGCACGGAAGAGAGTATCCACGACTTGGGTGAACTCACGTCGATGGTGCTCTTGGTGTTCTCGAAGTCGTCCAGATAGGAGGCATTGTCCTGTGTGCCGTGGTTCTGTCCGGCTATGAGCTGGGCAAACTCGGCATTGAACTGTATGGAAGAGGGGGCGGTGAGATGAAGGAAGGGCAACTTGTCGAGTGCATTGGTGAGCCACTGGCTCTCGCGCTTCCAGTTCAAGCCCACTCCCCAAAGGGTGTTGTTGAGCGGTTCGGCACCCATTGCCACCTTGTTGACAAGTGCCTGTTCGGACAGGTGCTGCAGGGTGCCCGAGAGTTGGAAGTTCTTGCTGAAGTCATACTCCCAGTTGAGTCCGAACATAGTCTTCCGGGTCTGGGCGTAGTCGGTCTGACTTTCGAGCGACACGTTGATCTGTGTGCCCGCGTCAATGATGCTCTGGTTGAGAATGGTCACCTCGCCGGCAGAATAGTCCACGCTGTAGTCCGAGCCTTCGTTGAGCGTCACGCCGCCGGCAGTCACCACCACCGAGCCTTGCGGCACGTTGAAGGCACCAAGCGAGATGACGTTGGCGCTGGTGCCACGATACTGGCCCACCAGTTGGAACTTGTTCTTCTCTGCAATCTGGCGCGCCACGGTCTTGGTAGAATCGTAAAGCTCGGTGAAGGCATACTTGCTTGCCACGCTTTCGCTCACGCCGTGGCTCACGAGATAGTCGTGCAAGTAGCTGCCGAAAGGCTCCGACTTGGGCAGGAACACGCGGCCGTTCTGCACGGTGTAGCCCTCCACATAGTCAAAGTAGCCGTTGGCGTGCGGCTTGTTGTTGTTGTCGAGCCGGTCGGCGTCGAGCACCTTGATGATGGTCTGGTCCTTCACCTGCGGTTCGGGTATGTAGGACAGGTAGACACCGGTGGAGTCGCTCTGGTATTTCACGTCGAGCCGGAACTTGTCTTTCTCCACCGAACCGCCCAGACTGTAGACGTTCTTCATCATCAGGTTCCAGTTGCCCTGCTTGGGGTTGTTGCTGGTGTTCTTCAAGGCTTTCACGAAGAGAGCCTGGTTGGTGTCGGTGATGTCGGAGGCGAACTCTCCCACCTGATAGGTCATGCCGCCATAGGTGTACTCATAGGCCACAGCCACCACCTGGTCGGTCTGCACGTTGGTCTTGAGCGACACGTAGCCCAGTGCGCTGTTGAGCGTGTACTCGCTCGAGTTGAGCAGTCGGGCACTCTCCAGCTTTTCATAGTCCACTCCGCCCCGGAATCCGCCGATGGCATCGAGTACGGAGGAGCTTTGGTCTATGTCGCGCGCTGCCGCATACTGGTTCACCATGGCTTGGTATTCGCTGTTGGCGGCATTGGCGGGCACCGGTTGCCCTGAGGTGCTCCAGATGGGGTTCGACACCTTGGCATTTTCTCCCAAGTCGGTCAAGGCGATGATATTGCGGGTGTTCTGGGTATTGCCCGTCTTGTTGGTCACCCATATCTCCACTCTACCTATCTTCACACCCGTGGTGAGGTTAGGCAGCGTCTTCATGGCTGCATCATACTTGTCGTGGAAATACTGGGAGAGGAAGAAGTGGCGGTTTTCCTCGTAGTCGGCCACGTTCAACTCGAACGGAGTGAGCTGAACACCGCCCTTGGAACTCACGCTTTTCGAAGAACTCTTCTTCTGCGAGAGCACGGTCTGCAACTTGAGCTTGCCGAACTGCATGTCGGTGCGGATGCCAAAGAGCGAACTGGCACCGCGGACGAGCGAGTTGTTAGAAGGGAACGACACGTTGCCTGCCTCCACCAACTTGATGATTTCGTCTTCCTTGCCCTCATACTTGAGTTTCATGTTCTGGGCGTCGAAGTCGAAGGTGGCGTCGGTGTTGTAGTTCAGGTTGAGATTCACCTTGTCGCCCACCTTTCCGTTCACACTGAGGTTGATTTTCTCGTCAAAGTCCATTGACGTTGTCTTGCGGTTACGGATGGGCAACGAGGGATTGTCGGTGCTCTTGAGGGTGGCACCGAACTTCAGTTCCGCGGTTCCCTGGGTTTTGATGCGTACGCCGCCGGGACCGAAAATCTTCTCGGCAGGTCCCAGGTCGAAGTGCATGTCGGAGAAGTCGAACTTCTCCTTGCCCTTCGCCTTCACAATCTCGGCGTTCTTCGAGCGGAAATAGTCGCTGAAGAGCTGCTTCTCACTCCATCGCATATACTCATCCGGCTTCATCATGACGGGGGTTGACAGATAAAGTCCGCCTATCTTGGAGCCTATGACATAACGGTTGAGCGTGTCATTGTAGTTCACTTCCTGCTTCAGGTTGTCGGGCATGTCGAGGTCAGCCGGATGCCGCTTCAGGTCATTGTCAGTGATGGGCACGGTGGGCTGTATGGGCCAGCGGGGATGGAGCAGCGAGTCGGGTATGGTGTCTTCCTCTATCTCCACCTCCGGCAGCGGCTTCACAGAGGGAGTCTTTTCCCTTTTGTCCTTGTCGTCACCAGCCGTCTGGACAGTGCGTGTCTTGTCGTCTTGCCGCGCTGCCTGGCGCACAGCCACGGGCACGGCAAGGGCTGCCAACACCGAAAGAATGTTGGCAAGGACGAAAAGGGTGAATATGCTGTGTCTGTATTTTCTCATTTAATCTGTTTCAAGGCAAGCTTAACCACTTGTTCCACAGGCAACTGCGGATTGTCTTGCAGGATGGCCACCACCACCTTCTGTGAGGGTGCCGGTGCGAAACCGAGCATGGTGAGAGCCTGCACGGCTTCGTCTTTCACGTCGTTGTCCACCAGCGACGACTTGCCGCCAGAGGCTGGAATCTCCTGTGCCACACCGCTGCTAACAATCTTGTCTTTCAAGTCCACGATGATACGTTGTGCCGTCTTCAGTCCTATGCCCTTCACACTCTTGAGCATCTTGTCGTTGCCCGAGGCAATAATGTCGCACAACTCACGGGGTGTCATCGAAGAGAGAATCATGCGTGCCGTGTTGCCGCCCACTCCCGACACGGAAATGAGCATGCGATAGAGTTCGCGTTCCTGTCGGGTGGCAAAGCCATACAGCGTGTAGGAGTCGTCGCGACCACCCGTGACAAGCACTTCGTGAACGAACAGTTTGGCTTCTTTCTTGCCCTGCAGGGCGGTATAAGTGTTGAGTGAAATGCCCAAAGCATAGCCCACGCCAGCAGCTTCGAGCACAGCCATGGCTGGAGTAAGTTCTGCCACTTCACCCCTAATATATTCTATCATTTTGTTGTTGTTGCTTTATTAATAATGTGTATATACGCCTATAATAACGAAGGCTTGCCCGTGTTTATTGCTCTAAAGTGCGTTTTTATTGAGAATAACTGTCGGTTCACCCGGTATTGGGAGTGGGTGTAACGCCACAAAGGAGGTTGACAGAAGGCAAGCCAACGAGAGCTGACATGAGCAAAAGCGTGACAGACCTGACAACAAGAGCCGACTCGTTTGTCTTGAAAAATGACAATAAAAGTGGCTTTTAAAAAGTCTAAAATAGAGAAACTGCATGCCCCAAACAAGCTAACGGCAGAGTGAAAAGTGAGAAATGGGACACTTTACGACAAGAACTCTGCCGTTAAAAGTGTGCTAAGCTGCCACTAATCGCTTCTTAGTGTGCACTTACGAAGCCTAAAAAGTTATCCCATTTTACCACAAAACTATCATATATTTCCACTTTTACAGGCAAGAAAAGATGCACAAAAGTCACACATAAATCATATCACACTGACTACAAACGCATTATAACTGCACACACAAAACTTCGATATTTACAGCCCAATAATCAGCAGCTGTAAATATGCGAATTATGAAGGAATATTTGTCATGAATTTTCGCAATCATCCAAGCACAGACAAGCTCTTGCTTCTTCATGGAAAACCAACTGTCCAGCCTCCGGCAAAAACTTTTCCACACATACAGGAGACGCTGAAACGACAACCCGGGAAAAGGAAAAGGTGGCAATTAATTTGCACACCTCATGGAAAAACAATAAATTTGCAGACAAACAAATATATGCACCTGAACATTATGGACATAACAGAAAGATTTCTGAACTATACCAAATTCGACACGCAGTCGAGCGAAGACTCCGAGAGCGTGCCAAGTACTCCGAAACAGCTCGTCTTTGCCAAATATCTCAAAGAAGAGCTCGAACATGAAGGATTTGCCGACGTGGAGATGGACAACAAGGGCTACATCTACGCCACACTGAAGGGTAACACCAAGAAACCGGTGCCCACCATCGGCTTCATCTCACACTACGACACCAGCCCAGACTGCAGCGGCAAGGACATCAAGCCACGCATTGTCAAGACATACGACGGAGGCGACATCGTGCTCTCTGAGGGTATCGTGTCGTCACCCGCCAAATTCCCCGAACTTCTCGCCCACCGCGGCGAGGACCTCATCGTCACCGACGGCCACACACTGCTCGGTGCCGACGACAAGGCAGGCATTGCAGAGATTGTGCAGGCCATGTGCTACCTGCGCGACCACGACGAAATCAAGCACGGCGACATACGCATGGGCTTCAATCCGGATGAAGAAATAGGTATGGGAGCGCACCACTTTGATGTGGAGAAGTTCGGCTGCCAGTGGGCTTACACCATGGACGGCGGCGACCTGGGCGACCTGGAATACGAGAACTTCAACGCTGCTTCAGCCAAAATACATATTAAAGGTGTGAGCGTACACCCGGGCTACGCCAAAGGCAAGATGGTGAACGCCAACCGGCTGGCTGCCGAATTCATCGGCCTGCTGCCCGAGAACGAAACCCCGGAACAGACCGAGGGCTACCAGGGATTCTACCACCTGTTGAGCATACAGTCGGGCATAGAGAACGCCACACTGAGCTATATCATCCGCGACCACGACCGCAACAAGTTTGAAGATCGCAAGGACTTCATCGAGGCTTGCGCCGAACAGATCAACAAGAAATACGGTGAAGGCACATGCTTGGCTGAGGTGAAAGACCAGTACTACAACATGAAAGAGAAAATAGACCCCAACATGCATGTCATCGACCTGGTGCTCAAAGCCATGCAGGAATGTGGCGTGCCGCCCAAGGTGGCACCTATTCGCGGCGGCACCGACGGTGCACAACTCTCGTTCCGCGGTCTGCCCTGCCCCAACATCTTTGCCGGCGGCGTGAACTTCCACGGCCCCTATGAGTTTGTCTCTGTCCAGGTGATGGAGAAAGCCATGCAGGTGGTGGTGAAGATATGCGAGCTCACTGCTGAATACAACGACTGAAAATGATATGAAACAATGTGCTGACGAGTAGACAAGGATGAAAAGATTTGTCTACTCGTTTGCTTTAAAAGGACAACTATATGGCAGAACTACCCACTCTCATCAAAGACCTTGCCCTGATACTCATTGTGGCAGGCACGGTGACCCTCGTCTTCAAGCGACTCAAACAGCCGCTCGTGCTCGGCTATGTGGTGGCTGGATTCCTTGTTTCCCCCCACATGCCCTACATTATGTCGGTCATCGACAACCACGACATCCACACCTGGGCAGACATTGGCGTGATGTTCCTGCTCTTCTCACTGGGACTTGACTTTTCATTCAAGAAGATTATCAAGATGGGCGCCGCGCCCATCATCGCCACCGGCACCATTATCTTCGCCATGGCAGCCACCGGCATCGTGGCAGGCCACCTGTTCGGGTGGAGTCGCATGGACTGCATTTTCCTGGGCGGCATGCTCGCCATGAGTTCCACCACCATCATCTACAAGGCATTCACCGACATGGGACTGAGACAACAGCAGTTTGCCCAGATGGTGATGAGTGTGCTCATCCTGGAGGACATACTCGCCATCGTGATGATGGTGATGCTCTCTGCCCTGGCTTCAGGCTCCGGCATGGGTGGCGGTGCACTCTTGGGTTCGGTGATGAAGATAGGCTTCTTCCTCGTGCTTTGGTTTGTGGTGGGCATCTTCGCCATACCGCTACTTCTGCGCTCGGTGAGGAGCCTCATCAACGACGAGGTGCTGCTCGTGGTCTCGCTCGGCCTTTGCTGCCTCATGGCAGTACTTTCCACACAGGTGGGATTCAGCTCGGCATTCGGTGCGTTCGTCATGGGCAGCATCTTGGCGGAAACCATTGAGGCACGCAAGATTATCAAGCTCGTGGAACCGGTCAAGAACTTATTCGGCGCCATCTTCTTCGTTTCCGTCGGCATGCTCGTCGACCCGAAAGTGCTGGTAGACTATGCCGTGCCCATCCTCACGCTCGTGGTAGCCATTCTGGTAGGCCAGTCGGTGTTCGGCACGTTCGGCTTCATGCTCGCCGGACAGTCGCTCAAGTCAGCCATGCGTTGCGGTTTCTCCATGGCGCAAATAGGAGAATTTTCATTCATTATCGCCTCCCTTGGCCTGTCACTGGGCGTTATCGGTGACTTCCTCTATCCGGTAGTGGTGGCCGTGTCGGTCATTACCACCTTCCTCACCCCCTACATGATACGGCTCGCCACGCCTGCCTACAACCGGCTTGAAAGCCATCTGCCCAAGCTATGGGTGCGACGGCTCAACCATGCCGTACAGAGCCGTGGCACAGACGAAGGCGAATCGCAGTTGTGGCCCCACTTGCTCCGCGCCATGGCTGTCAACGTGGTGGTATATTCCATCCTTTCCTCTGCAGTCATTGTGCTCATGTTCTCGTTCTTCCTCCCGTTCATACGCAGGGTAATGGGGACCGAACTTCATTGGTGGGCGAACGGCATTTGCGGCACACTCACCGTCCTGTTCATATCGCCCTTCCTCCGTGCCATGGTGATGAAGAAGAACCACAGTGAGGAGTTCAAGGCACTCTGGACCAGCAACCGGCTCAACCGCTTTCCGCTACTGTCCACCATCCTCGCCCGCGTCATCCTCGCCACGGGGTTCATCTTCTACATTTGCAACTATCTCACGCGCTTCACCGATGCACTGCTCATATCCATAGCCGTGGCATTGCTTGCCCTCATGGTGCTCTCACGTTCACTGAAGCGACGGAGCATCCGTCTGGAACGGCTCTTCATCCAGAACCTCCGTTCACGCGACATCGAGGCGCAGGTGCTGGGCCGCAAGCGTCCGCTCTATGAAGGCAGACTGCTCGACCGCAACGTACACATAGCCGACTTTGACCTGCCCGAGGATTCACGTTGGGCCGGCAATACGCTGCGCCAGCTCGAACTGCGCCAACGGTTC
The DNA here is from genome assembly GCA_934191235.1 of uncultured Prevotella sp. Classification (GTDB taxonomy): domain Bacteria; phylum Bacteroidota; class Bacteroidia; order Bacteroidales; family Bacteroidaceae; genus Prevotella. The sequence goes on from CAKPUA010000023.1 coordinate 29,352, forward strand.
GGCGTCATGGTGAGCAGCATCCTGCGCGGACACCAGCGCATCAACATCCCCGACGGCGGCAGCATCGTGTTTCCCGGCGACAAACTGCAGGTTATCGGCACCGACGACCAGCTCGCCTCCTTCGGACAAGCCATAGCCTCGGAACTCCAACCAGAGGATACCGACATTGAAAAGCGCGAAATGCGGCTTAGCCACATAGTCGTTTCAGGCTCCAGCGAACTGGTGGGCAAGACCATCAGCGAAAGCGGCATACGCGACCGGTTCGGATGTATGGCTGTAGGACTGGAAGAAGGCCACGAGCACTTGAGCCAGATAGACCCCGCACGCAAGTTCCAACGGGGCGACGTGCTATGGGTGGTAGGCGAAGAGGAAGACCTCAAACGCCTCGCGCAGGTGCAGTAGGCGGCGGAAAGGAAAGAAAAAGACAGGAAGGTTGCACACTTTCGGCGAAAATGTGTACCTTTGCACCCGATTATTTACAAACAGAACAAAAAGAAGAAAGAAATGAGCAAGTTAGTGATAAGCAACTACGACGAGTTTGCCGCCTACCTCGGCAAGAACCTCGGTATTTCAGACTATGTGGAACTCAGCCAGGAGCGCATCTGCCAGTTTGCCGATGCCACCCTCGACCACCAGTGGATTCACGTAGACCCTAAGCGTGCCGCAGTGGAGAGTCCCTTCAAGTCAACCATTGCCCACGGCTATCTCACCCTGTCCATGCTCCCCTATCTGTGGAACCAGATCATTGAGGTGAAGAACCTGAAGATGATGGTGAACTACGGCATGGACAAGATGAAGTTCGGCCAGGCAGTGAAGTCGGGCGAAAGCATCCGCCTTGTGGCAGACCTGCAGTCGATAGAGAACCTGCGCGGTGTGACCAAGGCACAAATCAAGTTTGCCATCGAAATCAAGGATTCGCCCAAGAAGGCGCTCACCGGTGTAGCCACCTTCCTCTACTATTTTGAATAATCCACGTCACGGATATACTCCATAAGAAAAGGGTGTCATGGCATTAAGATTGCCATGACACCCTTTTCTTATGGAGTATATGTTTGTTTCTATCTTCCTACAACGGATATTCGTCGAAGGCATAAAGCACGGTAGACAGATAGCGTTCGCCCGTATCGGGGAGCAGGGTCACTATGCGCTTGCCCTTGTTCTCAGGACGCTTGGCGAGCAAAGCGGCTGCAAAGGCGGCTGCTCCGGAAGAGATGCCCACCAGGAGTCCTTCCTGCTGCGCCAGCAGACGACCAGTGCGGATGGCATCGTCGTTGTCGATGTCGAGCACCTCGTCGATGACCGAAGCATCGTAGGTTTTGGGCACAAAGCCGGCACCGATGCCCTGAATCTTGTGAGGTCCGCTCTTTCCGCCGTTGAGCACGGGCGACGTAGCGGGTTCCACAGCCACAATCTTGATGGCGGGATTCTTCTCCTTGAGCCGTTTACCGATGCCTGAAATGGTACCGCCCGTACCAACGCCAGCCACGAAGATGTCTATCTGGCCATCGGTCTGATTCCATATTTCCAGTCCTGTGGTGTCGTAATGGCGGCGAGGGTTGGCAGGGTTCTCGAACTGTTGCAGGATGACAGCCCCGGGTATGCTGTCACGCAACTGCTCGGCAGCCTTGATGGCACCCGCCATTCCTGCCTTGCCGTCGGTGAGTTCCACACGTGCGCCGTAGGCCTTGACAAGGTTGCGACGCTCCACACTCATGGTTTCGGGCATGGTCAGGATGAGCTTATAGCCCTTCACAGCCGCCACCAGGGCCAGGCCTACACCCGTGTTACCGCTGGTTGGCTCAATGATGGTAGCGCCGGGCTTCAGGATGCCACGCTGTTCAGCGTCCTCAATCATGGCAAGGGCAATGCGGTCCTTGACACTGCCGCCAGGGTTGAAATATTCCACTTTCGCCACGATGGGAGTGGAGAGGCCTTGCGCTGCGGAAAAGGTTCCGAGTTCGAGCAAGGGTGTGTTGCCGATCAAATCGGTGAGGCGTTTGGCTATATTGCTCATGGTTTTGTTCCTTTCTGTTGCTTTAAATTTTGTCGAAAGCCTGCTGCAAGTCGTCAATAATGTCGTCGATGTGCTCTGTGCCGATGCTCAGGCGGATAGTCGACGGAGTGATGTGCTGCTGGGCAAGTTCCTCCGGACTCATCTGCGAGTGGGTGGTAGTAGCGGGATGGATGACCAGACTCTTCACGTCGGCCACGTTGGCGAGAAGCGAGAATATCTGGAGCGAGTCGATGAACTTCCACGCTGCCTCTTCGCCACCCTTGATTTCAAAGGTGAAGATGCTGCCGCCACCATGGGGGAAGTATTTCTTGTAGAGTTCATGGTCTGGATGGTCGGGCAAGGAAGGATGGTTCACCTTCTCCACCTTGGGGTTATGTGTCAGATAGTCCACCACCTTGAGGGCATTCTCTACATGGCGCTCCACACGCAGTGAAAGCGTCTCGAGTCCCTGAAGCAGTATCCAGGCATTGAACGGCGAGATGGTGGCACCCGTGTCGCGGAGTATCACCGCACGGATGCGGGTCACAAAGGCAGCAGCGCCTGCCACATCGGCAAAGACTGCTCCATGGTAGCTTGGGTCTGGCTTGGCAAGTGTCGGGAACTTGTCGGCATTGGCCTTCCAGTCGAAGGTGCCGCCGTCGACAATGACGCCGCCAAGGCTTGAACCGTGACCGCCGATGAACTTGGTGGCAGAGTGGACCACGACATCGGCTCCGTGCTCTATAGGACGAATCAGATAAGGTGTGCCGAAGGTGTTGTCCACTATGAACGGTATGTTGTGCTTATGCGCCACGGCAGCCACGGCCTCGAGGTTGGTCACGTCGGAATTGGGGTTGCCGAAGGTCTCTGCATACACCACCTTGGTGTTGGGTTGGATGGCGGCCTCGAGAGCTTCCAAGTCGTTTACATTGACTATAGTGTTCGTGATGCCCAAGTCATGGAGCGTATGGGTAATCAGGTTGAAAGAGCCACCATACATGTTGTCGGCTGCCACAATGTGGTCGCCAGCCTTGCAAATGTTCTGCAACGAATAGGTAACGGCTGCTGCACCCGACGCCACGGCAAGACCAGCCACGCCGCCTTCAAGGGCAGCCACACGGTCTTCAAACACGCCCTGCGTGGAATTGGTCAAACGGCCGTAGATATTGCCGGCGTCACGCAAGCCGAAACGGTCGGCGGCATGCTGGGAGTTTCTGAACACATAGGACGTGGTCTGATAGATAGGCACCGCGCGGGCATCGGTTGCGGGGTCGGCATGTTCCTGTCCTACATGGAGCTGAAGGGTTTCGAAGTGAAGTTTCTTGTTGCTCATAACTCTTTTTCCTTTCTTTTAATTGATGGTTCTTTTTTTGTTCTATGTTTACGGATGCAAAGTTAGGGCAAAACAAAGCCCCAAGCAATCGCATACTTGGGGCATATTGCATACCACGTTTGTGGTATATGGGGGAATATCGCACTGAAAACGCGCGAACGGGTAGCTGGAAGCGTTACTTGTCGAGCATCTTCAGGTTCTGCACGAACCACACATTCATCTGGTTGGCTCCACGGTGATTCCAGGCGTAGTAGGGTATGAGCGTGAGGTGAAGTAGTTTCACCTGCACGCCGCCATCCTGGTTGTCGTCGAGCACTTGGGCGGGGGTGGTGATGGCTTTCACACCGAAGGCAGGCGCCCCCTGGGTCTCGGTGTTCGCCACCTGGTAGTTGTCCACAAGGGTGAACTGCGGATGCTTGTTGACCACGGCACGCAGCACAGGCGACCCGCCATTGTCGACAGCCTCGGCACAATACACCAGCGGACCGCGCTCCACGGCCACCTTGCCGCAGTCGTCGGTCACTTTGGAGTTGGCAATGACCATGCGCACAGGCATGTCAAAATGGATGCGCACCACATCGCCTCTCTTCACGCCACACACGGGCACGTAGCCCTTGGTCTTCTCCAGGTCGGCAGTGACCGTCTTTCCGTTCACCGTTACGGAGTAAGCGGGACGGAGCGTATCGCTGTAGGCATAGAGGTCGCTCGGCACCACTTGGTTTCTCACCCATCCGGGCACACGCACCTGGAGGTTCGTGCCCTTGGCCTTGCACTGCTTCACGCGCAGGGTGATGTCGCCCTGCCAGGGATATTCGGTGGTCTGCTCAAGGGTCACGTCCTTGCCATTGACCTGCACGGTCGAAGTGCTGGCGGCAAAGAGGTTGACATATACGTTGTTGTCTTTCACTCCATAGAGATAACCGGGCACGGAGGGTATGAAGCGGCACAGGTTGCTCGGACAGCAGGCACAGCCGAACCAGGGTTGGCGTGTGGTGTTGCCGTCGGCATTAAACTTGTATTTTCCGTCGCTTGAAAGGGGGTTGGGATAGAAGAACCGTCCGCCATCCATGCTCATGCCTGAGATGACACCATTATATAAGGTGCGCTCCAAGCAGTCTATATATTTGCTCTCGCCATGGAGAAGGAACATGCGTTCAAAGAGGTAGACCATGGAGATGGCTGCACAGGTCTCGTTGTAGGCAGTCATGTTGGGCAGTTCATAGTTGTTGCCGAAGGCTTCGCCCGAATGGCGTGCCCCCACGCCGCCCGTGAGATAATACTTCTTTCCGACGATGTTGTCGTAAATGTGGTCTATCGCCTTGATGTAGGCTGAATCGCGGGTAAGTGCCGCCACATCAGCCATTCCGGCATACATGTAGCCTGCACGCACGGCATGGCCCACGGCTTCGTCCTGCTCGGTCACAGGCTTATGGCTCTGGGTATAGGCCCTGTGCAACTTGTTGTGTCCGCGGTAGTCGAGCAGCCACTTGGCTTCATCCAGGTATTTCTTGTCGCCGCTGATGGCATAAAGTCGAGCCAAAGCCATCTCGGCAATCTGGTGGCCGGGCACCACGGCAGCCTGCCCCTTGCCGGGACCTACCTCACGGCACACGCAGTCGGCATAGCGCTCGGCAATGTCGAGAAACTTATGGCTGCCGGTGGCTTGCACATGGGCGCAGGCGGCATCGACCATGTGGCCCAGATTGTAGAGTTCATGACTGAGTGCCTCTTCGTTGACCCAACGCTTCCTGCCAGACCACTTGTGGGGATGGGCTGGATTGATGGTGCGCGCCGTGTAGAGATAGCCGTCGGGCTCTTGTGCAGCAGCCACGATGTCAAGCACGCTGTCTATGTAGGCCTCCAACCGTTTGTCGGGATAGGTCTGGAGGATATAGCTGGCTCCCTCGATGGTCTTGTACACGTCGGTATCGTCGAAAGAGTAGCCCATGAACTTCGACACGTCCCATTCGGGAGTCGACAGTCCCTTGTGTCCGGGATGCTGGAGCGTATAGGCTGCCATCTCGAAATTCTTGTAGCGATGCTCGCTCGCGCATTTGCTGAATGCCAAGGGGATGGTTACCTCACGGACAGCCTTGAGCCTATTGCCCCAAAAGGAATTGGGCAACAACTTCACCTGGGTAAACGGCACCTGATAGAACGGGTAGCCCACGGCTTCAGACTTCTGTGCCTTCACCGGCAACAACACGGCCAGGGAAAGCACCATTGCGGAAAAAGTTCTTTTAATCATAAATAGATGATATAATATTGTTAGAGAAATGGTTATTGTGGGGTAAAGATAGTGAAAAGAAGTGAGTTGGGTGTATTTCTTACAATACTTTTATCATTTTTTAAACAAGGCAAATAAAAACCCCGATGTTTCGCAACATCGGGGACTTAAATACCTAACTGTATAACCTATCTAATGAAAAAATCTAATGTGTCTTGTTTTGTACGCTGCAAAGATAGAGCAAAAACCGGCATTCGTACCCTAATATTTGATTTTTTGACCACGCTTTTTGTTTTGAGCTACTTTTGCGCTCAACAGGACGCACCTTTTCCTTTCCATTTCTCGTCTGTGGGAACTGATGCAACAAGCTGACCGGCTAAGAGCAATTTCTGCCGGCAAAGGCATAAGCCATACACCTATTTCAAGTTCATCCGGGAACAGGTGTGCTCGTTATGGCTGAAACGGTTGGAGTGATGAAAAAACGTACTGTAAGTCAGGCAATTACCGGGAAAAGTCACCTATTTTCCTTGTTTGGCGGTCGCTTCTTACGCGCGCGCACGCGCAGGAAAAGTTTTTCGTTTTTTCACCACTATCTATCACTTTTCTTGATTCCTTACATTATCTGATTGAAAACGAGCGAGATATACAGAGTGATAGATGCGTGATAGATGGGTTATTATCCCTCACTTCTATCACGCATTCGTCACTTGTCAAGTTCAAGTGGAATGCCCAAAATCCGTCCCTTGGTTTGGGCACTTATTGCCCACGGCCGTGGCAACGAGTGCCCAGGCAGCGGGACCATATACAAGTCAGCCATTAACACATCATTACTCTGCCACTAACGCATCATTACCCTGCCACTAACACATCATTACCCTGCCACTAACGCATCATTACTCTGCCACTAACGCATCATTACTCTGCCACTAACACATCATTACTCTGCCACTAACGCATCATTACTCTGCCACTAACGCATCATTACCCTGCCATTAACACATCATTACCCTGCCACTAACAAGCTACGACCGAGCTATTTAGGGCCATATCCAGGTATGGAAGCCAATTACGTCCAGGCAAACAAAACGCTACGAAGGCTGTTGTAACTCCCCGTCTCGGGCAAGCAGAAAAAGAAAGAACCCTATCCTATGAAAAAGATGGGAGCGTTTGTTTTCATAGTCCATCCATTTGTATTAACTTTGCAACAGACTAATTGATAATCAACATTCAAGCTAACATTATTTATGAAAGAACTATTCATCAACAAGAAAAGGAGCGTGCTGACAGTCATGCTGTCCTCAGTTCTGATGGTTGGTTGGGCAGAAACTAACATCGTAAGTTCGCCCGACGGGCGAATGAAGGTAACCGTAGAAGACCACGGAGGAACACTCAACTACTCCATTGACTACGACGGACACTGTATGATGCAGCCCTCACGATTGGGCGTGGAGAGCAGTTTGGGCGACTTCACCCAGAACCTGGTATTCAAAGACGCACGGAGACAGACCATCAACTCGCACTACACGCTGCGGCAATCGAAGACCTCGCAGGTGAGTTATAGCGCCAACGAAATGAGCGTCACCTACACCAACGCCCGGCAATACCCCATGACCGTCACCTTCCGCGTGGCGAACAATGACGTGGCATTCCGCTATTCTTTTCCGCAAAAAGGCGACAACCGCCACATTATCATCCGAAAGGAAGCCACAGGGTTTAACCTGCCTTCAGTTTCAACCACCTTTCTCTGTCCACAGTCCGACCCCATGATTGGATGGAAACGCACCAAGCCAAGCTATGAAGAGGAATACACGCCGGATGCGCCACTCGCCACCCGTTCCAAGTATGGCAGGGGCTACACATTCCCTTGCCTCTTCAGAGTGGGCAGTGACGGTTGGGTGCTGGTGAGCGAAACGGGCACCCATGGCAATTATCCCGGTTGCCACCTGGCAGACTACGACAGCGGGAAAGGCTACGAGGTGGCGTTCCCCATGAAAGAAGAAAGCGACGGCCAAGGGTCTACCGACGGCGTGTTTGCCTTGCCGGGCAGTACCCCATGGCGCACCATCACCCTTGGCAAGACGCTCAAGCCCATCGTGGAGACAACCGTAGCATGGGATGTGACAGAACCACAATATGAGCCGTCGCAGGCATATATGCCGGGACGATACGTCTGGAGCTGGCTCATCTGGCAAGACAACTCTGCCAACTATCAGGACCAGAAGCAATTTGTCGACCTGGCAGCTGTCATGGGCTATGAATATGTGCTCGTGGACGGACTCTGGGACGTACAGACAGGACGGGAAAAGATAGCCGAACTGAGCCGCTATGCACAGCAAAAGGGAGTGCACCTGATGCTGTGGTACAACAGCAACGGCATTGCCAACGATGCTCCGCAAGGGCCGCGCGGATGCATGAACACCGCCGTGGCACGCAAAAAGGAGATGGCCTGGATGAAGCGCATCGGCGTGAAGGGCATCAAGGTGGACTTCTTCGGCGGCGACAAGCAGCACACCCTGCAACTCTATGAGGACATTCTCAGCGACGCCAACGACTATGGTTTGCAGGTCATCTTCCACGGATGCACGTTGCCGCGTGGCTGGGAACGCATGTATCCAAACTATGTGTCGAGCGAGGCCGTGCTGGCTTCGGAGAACGTAATGTTTCAGGAACACCATGCCAAGCGCGAGGGATTTGAACTCACCATGCATCCTTTCTGCCGCAACACGGTGGGAGCCATGGATTGGGGAGGCACCATCATGAACCGCCATCTGTCGAAAGACAACAAGAGCCGGCACCGCCGCTACACGACAGACCTCTTCGAAATGGCTGCCGCCATTGTCAACCAGGCAAGCATACAGTGCATAGCCATCTATCCCAACAACCTCAGCGAACTGCCCCAACACGAGATTGACTATCTGAAACAGGTGCCCACCACATGGGACGAGACCCGCTTCATCGACGGCTATCCGGGAAAATATGTGGTGCTGGCGCGCCGTCACGGCAACCGCTGGTATGTGGCAGGCCTCAACGGCACCGACAAGCCGCTCTCGCTGACGCTCTCGTTGCCTATGCTTGCCAACACTGAGGCAGACCTTTACTATGAGAAACCTGCCAAGAAGGCCCTTTGGCCCGAATCTTCCAAAAGGCGCATCAAGATTGGAAAGCAGGGTTCGGTCAAGGTGACCCTGCAGCCCATGGGCGGTTGCATACTACAGTAGACACATGACTACTGTCCAGGCAGAAGTTGCCAGCCATAGGTCTGCCAGCCTGGACACTGCACCTGTAAGCACAAAGACTCAAGCCTAAAAAATAAAAGTGCGGGCGTCCGGACTCCTCCATGAGGAGCCAGACGCCCGCATCGTATTACGGATGTGCTGATGTTTAGTCAATCCTTGGAAAGGCCCGTCGGATGCTGCACCTTATATATAACGGTAATATTCACAGGCAGCAAGCAGCCAGGCACCGACACCGAAATTGGCCTGACTGTCTGCATTCACCGTCTGTCCTGGTATGGCACGGTCGCCTATGGGCTGCACATATCCCACTTTGCCGTCAGGCTGGAGAGCGGTCTCGGTGAGATAAGTCCATGCACGGTCAATGGTCTTCCGGTAGTCCTTCTTGTTGAGGAAACCGTTGTTCACTCCCCAGAGAATTCCGTAAGTGAAAAACGCCGTGCCGCTGGTTTCCGGTCCGGGTGCATGCTGGGCATCAAGGATGGAGCGTGTCCAGTAGCCTTCCTTCTGCTGCGTCTTCGCCACAATGGCGGCAAGTCTTTTGAACTTGTCCACAAAGAACTGGTAATGGACATAGTCACGAGGCAAGTCCTGGAGCACCTTGGCAAGCCCGGCAAGCACCCACCCGTCACCGCGAGCCCAGAAATCCTTCTTGCCGTTCACACTCTTGTGCTGCGGATATACGTAGCGTGCATCGCGAAAATAGAGTCCCGTCTCAGCGTCAAGCATCACGCTGTCGGAATAGAGCAGGTTTTCGTAGAGCTTGTCGAGGTAGCGGGAGTCGCCCGTGAGGCGATACATCTTGGTCATCACAGGCATCACCATGTAGAGCGCGTCACTCCACCACCAATAGTCATTGGCACTGGAATAGGCTTCATAGCGCATCACCTCCTTGGCACGCTTCACCATAAAATAGCACTGGGCGTCGGTCTTGCCTTCTTCGAGCGCAAGACGATAAAGGTCTATGTAGGTCTGGAAACACACCTGCCAGTCGCCAAAGAGCACGTAGTCCTTGCCCTCGCCATATTTCTTGTACTTCCATCGGGCTGGATCGGCCTCCGTGGCACCACTCCAGTTGTTGTGGTAAGCCCAACGACGGGTATAGTCAAGCTGCACCTTGTCCTTGAGCAGTTTATACACTTCCATGTTTCCCGTGTGATAGGCGGCATTGTCCCAAAACGAGCGCACCTCGGCCTTGTTGTTTTTCTGCCAGTAGCCATTGACACGGGTGATGGCTTCAACCACTTGTTCACGGGTCCACTCACGTGCCTGCAAGTGCAGTGTCATGGCGAGCAGGAGGCACATCAGGATTGTTGTCTTCTTCATATTCTTCATTCAACTCTATTGTTTACCATTTGTCTTTAGTCTGTATGTCGTCTCTCCACTGATGATCCTTCGGGAAAGGCTTGCCGTTCCATGCCTTCACCTGGGTCCAGGGCTGTGCGGCATCCGTCCAGAAAGGATGCGAGGCAGGCAAGCCGAGAGGCATGAAAGCAAGGGTGGTCATGTAGAGAGAGCCGTTGTTGGTGTACCAGTCTGCCACTCCCGGTTGCTTGCCGCAAAAGCCTATGGTGAGATAACCGCCTTCGTTGAAGTTCTGCTCCTGGTCGAACATGCGGTGCATCACCTTGGTGAGCGCGGCACGCACCTGTCCGTTGGAAAGGTCCTGTGGCAAGGTCTGATACCACGCCATCAGCGCCAGCGGCTGCATGGCAGCCAGGCGATAAGGTATGCTCCTGCCGAACACGGGGAAAGTGCCCTCGGGTGAGATGAGGCGCTCGAGAATGAGGGAGTATTTCTGGCACCGCTTCAACGCACGCTCATAATACTTGCGGTAGTCAAGGCGCGTATTGGCCTTGGCATCCACCATGGCCTGAAGGGTTTCAAGATACATGGGATGGAACACATAGGAACTATAGTAGTCGAAGGCGAAGACCGGGCCGTCACTGTACCAGCCGTCGCCCACATACCACTCTTCCATCTTGCGGCACGTAGAGTTCACCCTGTACTGGTCGTACTCGCCGCCGGCTTTTGCCATGAAACTCTCGATGGTGGACGAGAAGAGCAGCCAGTTTGTATAGGGAGGGTCTATTCTGCGGAGCTTTCTAAACTCTGCAAGATACCTTTTCTTGGTCACCTCGTCGAGCGGTTCCCACAACGTGTCGTAAGCACGGAGGAAACTCTCGGCCACGTAGGCGGCATCCACCAGATTCTGCCCCCCGATGCCCCAGCACAAGTAGTCGGGACTCTGCGGGTCTACCGCATTCTTGTAGGAAGCCAACGCCCAAGTGCGCAACTGGTTGCGGAGCTTGCTTTCTGGGGTGCCGTCGTCGGGCAAAGTGAGCCAAGGCGCAATGCCTGCCATCAGTCGGCCGAAACACTCCATGTAGAGCACCTTGCGGTTACGGTTGTCGAAACTCGGGCTGAACTCCGTCTGCATGTTTTTCTGCAATTCGCCCTTGGCCATGTTCTCCAGCACAGGCTGTGCCATCTTGTAGGCCAGGGCGCACCAATACTCGCGGTCGGTCTGTTGCGTCTTGACCTTCTTCTTGGCAGCAAAACCAGAGAAAGGCACACAAGCCAACAAGACGGAGAGCACGAGAAATTTGAATGTCTTCATTATAGTTGATGTTTTAGTTGTTGATTTTCTGTAAACAAAGTTAGTATATCTGATTGGAATACGGAACGTTTTGTCCGTAAAACTTTCCTTTTCACCTATGCTTACCTACCAAGAAAGTGGACTGTCACATGTCTTGGCAGTCCACTTTCCCATGTTGAATATTGTTGAAAAAGTCTGTTATCACTCACAAGTACTGCCCGCTGTCAACGGCCATCCGGGGTTCTGGTAGATAGGCGACTCCGACACGGTCTTCTTGTCGGATGCCGTATTGAGGAAGTTCTGGATGGCGATCGGCTCAAGATAGTGGGCCTGATAGAAGAAGAAGCCCTTGTAGTAGCTGTTCTTAGAGGTCTTCTGGTTCGGACGCAGATACAGGCTCAACGACGGAGAAGAAACGTTGTTCTTCGACTCGTCAGCGTTGTCGTACACAAGCACCGGTTCACCCTTGCTGTTCACGAAGAGGCTCTTCATCGGACCAAATATCTTGCAGCCTTCCAGCTGATAGCCGTTCAGCTGGTCAAGTGAGCGCCACCGGTAGAGGTCGTCCTTGCGGAATCCCTCGCCTATGAACTCGCAACGGCGTTCGCGTCGGATGTTGTAGAGCGTCTTGTCGATGAGTTGTCCGTGTGAATAGGCGCCCCAATCGTTCTCAGCCTCCTTCTGCATGTCTGTGGCAGCAATCGTCTTGTTGTAGTCGGGATCCACTCCGGCACGTGTTCTCAGCTGTTTCCAGTAGCCGTCAGCCTTGGAGTCGATGTATCCGTTCAGCTCATACTCAGCCTCTATATAGTTAAGGTAAGCCTCAGCCGCGCGGTACACAACAAAAGCAGTCTGGTCGCGTCCAAGAAGCTGGTCGTTATAGTCCATAGAGTGTCCCTTTCCTTGGATATAACCGGTAGACGTGGCAAGCTTGCTGTCGGAAGAATATACGTTGGGCGCATCGGGGAAGTACTCGATGGCAGAGGTGTTCTCCACCGCTTTCGCCTGGCCGGGAGCCTTCATGAACAGTTGCCAGCGTCCGTCGCGATTGGTCTTGGTGTCGGCAATGTAGTCGTCGCCGGCATATCCGCTACCCTCAGCATAGATGGGCAAGCCATTGCTCATAAGGAATGTCTTCTCGAACTGCTTGGTGTAGCCAGTGTTTCCTCCGCTATAAAGATAGTGGTTGAAATGATGCGTCACGATGCCGTCCTTGTAGATGCGGCACATGATTACTTCACTGTAGGCCTTGGGGTCATGGCAGGCGAACATGTCGTAATAAGGATTCACCTCATCGGCAGCCGTCTGTCGAAGCGATCCGTTGTTTTCCACCAACGCCACGGCATCAGCCACTTGGGAAGCGGCATCCATGGCCTGCTCGAGGAAGAACTTGATTTCTTTCTGGCTGTCATACTGATAGTTCTTCAGGTATTCCTTGCCTGCACCCGGCCATCCCGGACCATTGGGGACCATGGCAGTGCCTGCATGATACTTCTCCCAGGTAGCTTCATAGAGCGCTACTCTCGACTTGAGCAGCAGGGCTGCATTCTTGGAGATGCGGGTCTTGGCCTTATTATTGCTCAGATAAGTGATGGCAGTGTCAAGGTTGTTGATGATGAACCGTGCCACCTCGTTGCGCGGCCGGCGCTGCGACGCCTCTACGAGCGTTGTCTCGTCGGCAGGCAGCGTACGGGTGATAATCGGGAAGTCGCCCAGCGTCTTCAACCGGAAGTAGTATTCCAAGGCACGCATGAAATAACCTTCACCCATGTAATGCTTGATGTCGGCTTCCGTACCGGAAATCTCGCCATTCTGATAACGCTCCTTGGCAGTATTGATGAAGTAGTTCCAGATGCGTATATCATCGAACTTCCACTTGCCGCCCTTCTGGGGAACCGTCCATTCGTCCTTAATATAGCGGTTGTTGGTGCCCTGGTTGTTGTCGGTAGCATTGTCGTCGTAGTATGGCGAACCGTTCTGTGCTCCAAAATGACTCGGAATCTCTCCTCCGTGCGTATCATCAGTACTGTACCAGTTGTCATAGTTGGCGTAGTACTTGTCGAGATACGTCTTCAACTGATCTGTGGTGGTAAAGTAGTTTTCGGGCGACACTTTGGAAGGAGGTGTGACATCGAGGAAATCGTTGCAACTAACCATTCCGACAGAGGTAATGCCGAGCATCAGACCGCCTAATATGCTTTTATGAAATAACGTTTTCATTGTTTGCTGATTTTTAGAAGTTAACACTTAAACCGAAAGAATAAGTCCTCGAGAGAGGATAGGACATTCCGCCTTGCCAGCCATAGCCCGCCATTTCCGGGTCAATGACCTTGCTGAGACTCGTGATGGTAAGGAGGTTCTCGCCCGAAACATAGACTCTCACGTTCTGCAAGCCGACCTTTGCCACCCATGTCTTGGGAAGTGTATAGCCCAACTGCAGGTTTTTCAAGCGCATGTAGGCAGCGTTCTGCAGATACTTCGTCTGAGTAAGATGGTTCTTGTTGTTGAACAGCGGACGAGGATAGTAGGCATCGAGGTTTGCTCCGTAGCGGTCTTCAGCCGTTCCCTCGGCGCGGAAATAGTCCATATGTTCTGCCAAAGCGGTAGACCACCACTGACCCGAACCTGTTGCACCCCAGAAGAGCGCATTGTTTTCGCCCGGATACCAGTCACGTTTCAGTACGCCCTGCCAGAACATAGAGAAGTCTATGCCTTTCCAGGAGGCGTCTATGGTGATGCCGGTGCGGAAACGTGGTGTTTGGTTTCCTATCTTCCTGAGGTCGCCCATGTCATTGATGGTGCTTGATCCTGCGTCGACCTTTCCGTTTCCGTCAACGTCTGCATACATGATATCGCCAGCTTCCCACTTGCTGCCAAGTGCAGTCTGCCCTCCCTTGGGCAAGGAAGCCAGGTGTGCATCCATTTCTTCCTGGGTCTTGGCAATACCGATAGTGGTGAATCCATAGATGTCGCCCAGGTATGTACCGGCAATCTTGTTGGAAGAAGAATTCTTGTCGAGACTGCCTGTAGGATTGGGATACTTGTCTATTTTGGTGCGTTCGTCGGAAAGATTGAGCTTCACGCCATAGCGGAAGTCACCGATGTGGTCGCGCCACTGAAGGGAGAGTTCCCAACCCGAAGTGGTCAGGTCTGTGTTGTTGGTGCTGGGTACCTTGATGCCCAAAGTGCCGGGGAGTTCAACGCCTGGGCCTACCAATCCCTGCGACTTTCTCCAGAAATAGTCAAAACTACCTGTCAAGCGGTTGTTGAATGCGCCGAAATCAAGACCGAGGTTGGTGTTTTTGATCTTCTCCCATGTAAGGGAAGTGGAGATGAGTGATGGTATTTCGGAGGTGATAGGCTTAGTGCCGTCTTGCAGCCATTTGCCGGTACCGATATTGATGGTCTGGTATGTAGGATACCAGGAGGTTGTGTTTTGGTTGGCGAGCACGCCATAGGACACACGCACCTTCAGTGTGTTGACATATTGCTCAACGGGTTTCCAGAACTTCTCACGTGCCACGTTCCATCCCAAAGAGAAGGATGGGCTCCACACCCAGCGGGAGTCACGGCGGAAGCGGGAGGAGCCGTCGTAACGGAGATTGCCCTCCACAAGGTATTTACCGTCGTAGTCGTAGTTGATACGACCGAAGAATCCGGCATTGCGCCATCTGCCGTATTCACTGCCAAGCTCAAACTGGTCGGTGCTGGTGGTCAGGTCGAGCACGGGCAAGTCATTGGATACGCGGTCATAGCGTTTGCCGTCCACATCGCGCGTGTCCATGGTTTCCACCTGCACGCCGCCCATTACCTTGAAGTTATGCTTGTCGGCAAGGGTAAAGCTGTAGTCTGTATAGACCGTCGGATTGAGGTATGTGCTCCTGTAAGCATACTCATACACATAGTCGCGCTTCACGCTGGTCATGCCCACATAGGTCTGCTCCGGGTCCACCTTGTGCGAATAGACCATCTTGGCATCCTCGTGCGTCCAGTTATAGTCTGTCTTGACGCTCATGGTTCCGTAGATGTTCCAGTTCTTGAGCGGTGTGATGGTTATGTTGATTTGCTGCGAAAGCTGGTCGTTGTTTATCTTGTAGCGACCGCCGTTCTGCAGGACATCGATATAGTTGATGTCGTCCATGTAGTAGCCATTGGGGTCCTTGACGGCACGTACTGGCCGTGCACGGCGCAGCACATCATTGTAGAAGCTGTCGCTCATCGAGGTTGGGCGTGAATAGTTCTTGCGGGTCCAGCGTGCGCTGTAGCCCACTTTCACGTATTTGGAGAGCTGTGCATTGATTTTTCCCGTGAGGTTGTAGCGTTCGGAATTGTCCGTGCCATAGCGCATGAAACCGCCTTGGTTCAGATAGTTGCCCGAGAAGAAGAAGGTCACCTTGTCTGTTCCGCCACTCACACTGGCATTGTGCTCTTGCGAGAAAGAGCTGCTTTTGAAGTACTGGTCTATCCAGTCCACATTGGCATAGGTATGGTCATAGTTCCACTTGCCGTCCTTATTGGCTTCCACATACACGTCGCTTGCACCGGTCATGTAGTCCCACACCTTCTGTCGCTCCACGTCGTCATAGAGATGCTTGCCCGAATTGTTGTACTCGGCCTGGTCGTAGAAGGTGACGTACTGGTGGGAGTTCATCATGTCGGGAAGGTTTACCGGGGTGTTCCAGCGCAGATTGGTATTGTAGTTCACCTGCATTCTGCCTGCCTTTCCGCTCTTGGTGGTGACGAGAATCACGCCGAAGGGGGCACGCGATCCGTAGATGGAAGAAGCTGCGGCATCCTTGAGCACACTGATATTCTCAATGTCCTGGGGATTGATGGTGTTGAGGTCTCCCTCCATACCGTCGATAAGAATCAGCGGATCGCCTTTCGACTGGCTGGAATCCAGCGTGCCTGTGCCGCGAATGCTGACGCTCTTGCTGGCATTAAGGTCGCCGCCGTAGTTGCCGGTGTCGATGTTCAATCCGGGAACCACGCCCTGCAATGCCTGCACAGCGTTCGACACGGGTCGTGACTCTATGTCCTTGGCTGTGGCAAGGCCCACCGAACCGGTGAGGTTAACCTTCTTCTGGGTGCCGAAGCCCACCACGACCACTTCATTCATGTTCTGTGCGTTTTCCTTGAGAACCACCTTCAGTGGGGATGCGCCGGCTTTCACCACTTGCGACTTGTAGCCCACATAAGATATTTCAAGCTCTGTTCCCGGAGCTACACGAAGCGTGAAGTTGCCGTCGATGTCGGTGACAGTACCGTTTTTGGCATCACCTTTCACCTTGACAGTGGCACCGATAACGGGTTCACCCTTGTCGTCTACGACCTGTCCTTTGACGGAGCCGCTTTGTTCTACTACTTGAGTAATCCGAGTGGCCAGTGCCTGTTGTGGTGGCAAGGCTACGCCCGTGGCCAAAGCAGCCAATGCGAGAATCCTCTTGGAGGATGCGAAATGATTGACTTTTTTCATATTGGTTTTAAATAATTGATTATTGTTAGTTCACTTGTATGGGCTCACTTTTTCTGTGGCCTCGGTAAGATTGATGCCGCAAAGTTATATTTTCAGAGGCAATAAGCATGACTATTATCGTGATATGATGTACGCATATCATGAAAACAGCCGGTTACAGGCACTTTATCGAACTGCGTACCTCATTTATCGCCAATTAACGTGTTTCACCGTCACCTTCGCAGAAGCGATACCTCACCGTATTCTCGCCAAGGCGTGTTTGCACCCGGAACAGGATGCGATAGACATTGTCTCTCCACTGCCGCTTCATGATACCGTCTTGCATGTCCACCTTTTCTATATAGGGATGGAGCACGGCGGAATCGTAGTCAAGGCGCACCCGATGGTTCTGCAGGGTGATGGTGCCGTCCTTGACGACCCGTGGCTCTCCGTAGCACATCAGCACGATGCCGGTCGGCTGGCCTTCCGAAAGTGAGTCTGTCTGGAATTGCTCTTCCACCTCCACCCTACCCGTCTGCCGATTGAGGGTCACTGTGCGGTTCCAATACGGCACGTGAATGTCTTCCGGATAGGCGGAAGAAAGATTCATGCGCATCTGTGAGAGCGTGTCGTCGGCAAGGTGCTCCACATCGAGTGCCTTGAAACGGCGTCCGGAAGACTGTTCCCGTCCGGCGATGACGGGCACGTTGTGGTAGGCGGAGCGGTTGTTGGTCAGTGTATAGCGGTTCTTGCCGAAAGTCTGCGAGGTATAGGTGTCGCGTCCCAGGTCGATGACAACTGGCTGACGGTCGTGATAAACGATGAAGTTGCCCACATCATTATGGTTGTGGCTCTCGCCGTTGGTGCCGCCTTTCACTGCCACAAACCAGGGATGAGGGGCATCGGGAGTAGAGGCTACCATGATTTGCAGGTTGCCGAGATAGCGGTCTTCGGTTTGCGGCTGTACGGGAGCAGTGCGCTTGAAGCTGTCCAGCATGGAAAGCAGGAGCAATTCGCGGCCTATGGTGGGGAAGTTGCCTGTGTGTTGGAAAAGCCACGATGGCTGGGTGAGAAATTGATGCCTGGCACCGATATAGGCGGCAAATTCCATCATCGGCTTGTCGCCCAGGAAATGCCCAAAGGGAAAGAGAATGTTGATGTTGGGCAGAGAACGTGCCTTGGCATCCGAGAAATTCACGAACGTAAGGTCGTCTATGTGCATCGTGGTGATGAAACTTCCCATGGCGTGCACCTTCGTCCGCTGGGCTTCGGTGAGCGACAGGGACTGCCCCATCGCCTCAAGGAAATAGAGCGA
Organism: uncultured Prevotella sp.; assembly: GCA_934191235.1. Classification (GTDB taxonomy): domain Bacteria; phylum Bacteroidota; class Bacteroidia; order Bacteroidales; family Bacteroidaceae; genus Prevotella. Next base: position 47,507 of record CAKPUA010000023.1, read on the forward strand.
CTCGAAGAACGACGCACCGGCACGGTCCCAATAGTCCACGCCCTCTTCGCATCCGCCGTCATCGGGATAGCCGTCAATAAACCGCCTCATGCACTCCTTGATGCCTTTCACCGCCTGCTCACGTTTCCGGGCATCGGTTTCCAAAAGCATCACACATTCCAGCCAGTTGCTCGTTATCCACGTGTTCCAGTTGTTGGCATTGCGCTTCCATCCTTGCCGTTCGTAGAGGGTAGGATTCAGGAAGCGCCGCTCTATCTCCTGCCGGAGTGTATCGCAGAGCCCTGCCTCGTGGCGGTCTATCTCGTCGGCAAGCATATAGGCAGTCCACGCCAACATGCTTGCCGTTTCGGCATTGAACAGGTCGACCACCTGCCGTGCTGCCTCGGGTTGGCTTGCGGGATAGTGTGCGGGCAGCCCCCACCACACTTCATCTTGAACAAAATAGCGTATGCCACGGCAGATGTCGGGCACAAACCGCCCGCGATGCTGCATGATTTCTGCCATCACCAGGCAGGCGAACTGCTTTCTCCGGGCAAAACTCGCCTCCTCAAAGCGTGTGCGGTTGCCATTGGCCCGAAACTCGGCAAACAGTTCCGGGGCTATCGGCTGCCAAGACTTGCCTCGGTAGGTCTCGCCAAGGCGCACATAATCCTTGCGCATCACTGCCGGCACGTGCTTGTGCCAGAACTTGCCGGAGGCAGAAGGAAAGAGATGCACGCCTTGAGCAGATGTTGATGCCCAAGAAGAAAGGATACCCATGGCACAAAGAAGGAGGATGTTGAAAAGTCGTTTCATGTCTTGATTGGTTTTAGATGTCAGCCCGGTGTCAAACCGCACTTGCTGGGGCAAAGTTAATGAAAAGCAGAGTAAAAAAGGGACTATCTATGTGATTGTTGGTCGAATTATCGACATTATTTGCTTCTACGTCCCCGTCGTCAAGGCCACAAGAGCCGTGTTCAGAACGGCTTTCCCCCGTATGGCATGAAAAGGACAGATGCGACATACTATACAGACGGCAAGCCAAGACCAAGGATTTGGTTCATCGGGAATGTCGAGTGACGCCTGATGTCACCCATTATCCGAATGGATGTAAATATCTTCTGAATCGGATATGGTCTCTACATAGCCTCGTTACATCTATTGAGTGGCAGACTTACGAGGCGTTAGTGGCAGACTTACGAGGCGTTAGTGGCAGACTTACGGGGCGTTAGTGGCAGACTTACGGAGTGCTAATAGCAGACTTACGGAGTGCTAATGGCAGACTTACGGGGCGTTAGTGGCAGACTTACGGAGTGCTAGTGGCAGACTTACGGGGCGTTAGTGGCAGACTTACGGGGCGTTAGTGGCTGACTTACGGGGCGTTAGTGGCTGACTTACGGGGCGTTAGTGGCTGACTTACGGGGCGTTAGTGGCTGACTTACGGGG
>CAKPUA010000024.1:0-43421 GCA_934191235.1 uncultured Prevotella sp.
AATACGCTGCAAAAATATGTGGAAAATCGGGAACTGCCAAAAAGCACTCAGAAAGTGTTAAAAATCAAATAGTACTGAAAATCAAGGATTTATATTTAGTTAGTCATAGTAAGTTGTGGTTAGTTATAAGGCTCTAAATACAAAAGGAGTATCGTTAATCTTTTCGGCTTGGTATTTGCATATTTGTCACAGGCAAATATACGTGAAAAGTTTAATTATTTGACAACTTAGTCTTGTCGTTGAAAATAATATTGAATATTTGCAGTCAACAATCGTCATTTTTTCCTAACAGTTCAAATAGGTTGCATGCTTGCAGTTTATCTTTGCGCCGTCAAGTTAGTAGTACACAGGCATGTGTGGAATTGTTGACGAAAAGACACAAGTCTTTTATCTTAAAGTTTAATTATAAATCTACGACTATGAGCGTTTGTGTTACAATCAGAACCAAGAACATTCTGAAGCCGGATGACTATCTTAAATATCTGGCTGATCAGGGATTGGGTATTGTGGTTACCTCTAAAGAATACCCGACCGTCAGATTCGGACTACATCAAGAGGCTCTGCGGGGTGTGGAAGTAAACAAGGAGGAAAACGGGCTGGAAGTCCGCGTGTGTTCTTTTGCTTCCAAGGCAGACTATCAGTTGTTTGTCAAGACGGTAGACGCCTTGATGAAACTCACTGGCGACAAGGCATATCTTGAAGATGAAACAGAGGAAGAAATTACGGATGCTTTCTCCACATTTGATGATGAATGGATTCAGAGTGAGCAGGATGCTGGACTTGCCATGCCCTGTGCTTTGATCCGGAACTTTAGCCGTCATATAGTGATGAACGGACTTTTCTGTAATTTCTGTTTGGGCCCCAAACTTCTTGAAAGTTTCCACATTCCTTTGTCTTGTGAGGTAGACAAGGAATTGAAAGCCAAATTGTTTGAACATCTTTGTACGATGCAGTGGTTATGTTCCAGTCTAAAAGACACGAGCTCCCACATGGTATTGCCTGCACCAGATGGCGACCCGGAGAAGGGGCTCAATCTATCGTTGATTTCTATCCAGGATGGAAAGGTGTCGGACTTTGATTATATTTCCTACGCAGACCTGTTGGCAATCATCGACATGGACGACAATTCAAACAACCCAGTGCTTGTGCCTTTCAGCGAGGCGTGGAAGATTCTGCCGGACCATGCGTTTAGTCTCTTCGACGAGTTGCAGTTCATGCGAGAGGAAACGTTAACGGTGGCTATGGTCCATGAAATGATGGATAAGGCGCGACATCTGCAGCCCGACGACATTCATTACGTTCCCACTTATCCGGGAGAAGGCTTCGACGAGAAACAGAACACGGTCATATTGATGTGGAATCCGGACATATCGAGTGTCAAGCTTGACGATCATCGTCACGGTGTAAAGCACATGCTGACAGAATACTTCAACTGGAGCGTATGGGATTATCAGCATGTCAAGTGCGGAGACCGATTCTTCCTCGTCAGAGTGGGGAAGGGGAACACGGGCATTGTGATGAGCGGCGTCTTTGACTCGCAGTCCTACGAAGGCGCCGACTGGAGCGGTAGAGGAAGGCGCGTGTTCTACATAGACATGCTGCCCAATGCCATTATAGATCCCGAAAAGGCTCCCATATTGACAACCGCCGAGTTGCAAAAGGCCATTCCTTCTTTCGACTGGTCGGGTGGACATTCGGGCAGACTGCTTGCTGAAGAGGATGCCAAGAAACTGGAATCGTTATGGCAGGAGTTCCTTGCGAAACATGATGACGATTCAGACGGCATCACCATGAATGTTATCCATACCCTTGGTTAGGTTTCACTTTTGAGACAATAGTAATGAAAAACTCCAGGCATGCGGTAAGAACGCTGGTGCCTGGAGTTTTTCTTATGTGTAATTATGGGTTATGCTCCGCAGAAGAAGAGCACAATAAGCTGTGCGGTGAAGATGCGGAGGAACATACTCAATGGATAGACCGTGGAATAGCCGATGGCTGGAGCCTCACGCGATGAAATGGAGTTGGCGTAGGCGAGGGCAGGTGGGTCTGTGCACGTACCGGCAATCATACCCATGAGCGTGTAGTAGTTGATGTGGTAGCGCAGACGGCCCAACACACCGACAATGAGGATGGGAATGACGGTGATGAGGAAACCGGTGTAGACATATTTCAGTCCGTCGCCTTGAACCACGGTGTCCCAGAAGTTGGCTCCAGCCTTGATGCCCACACTTGCCAGGAAGAGCACCAGTCCGATTTCGCGGAGCATCATGTTGGCAGAGGTGGTGGTGAAGGTGACCAGTTTCAGGCGGTCGCCGTAGCGGCCTATGAGAATGGCGATGATGAGCGGACCGCCGGCAATACCCAACTTGAGAGGTACGGGCATGCCGGGGATGGCGATAGGAATGCTACCGAAGATGATGCCCACGATGATGCCCACGAAGATGGTGAACAGGTTGGGCGCATTGAGGCGGCGTTCAGAGTTGCCCATCATCTCAGCCACGCGGTCCACGTTGTCCTCCGTGCCGACCACGATGATGCGGTCACCTATCTGGAAGCGGTGGTTGCGGCTGGCAAAGAGATTCATGCCCTGGCGCGTGATGCGCGTAACGTTCACGCCGTAGACCGACGAGAAGTGCATGCTGCCGAGTACCTTGCCGTTCATCTCAGAGTTGGTCACCGTGATGCGCTTCGACACCATGGGCTTCTGCTGGTCGTCCTCGTTCCACTCCACGTCGATTTCCGGACCGATGAAAGCCTTGACGGCCTCCACGTCGGCTTCGGTGCAGACGATGAGCAGTTCGTCGCCCATTTGGAAGGTGGTGTCGCGTGTGGGAATGACCACGTCGCCCTCATGGCGCAGTCGCGTGCAGACCACGTCTCGGTTGAGGAACTCTGATATTTGCTTCAGTGTTCGGCCGGCAATGTAGGCATTGGCCACTTTGAGGTGGAGCTGGTGGGGATGGGCATGCGGATTCTCGCCCTCAGCCTGTTCCAGTTCAGCATCGTCTTTCTTCAGGTCAATGCGGCAGATATACTTGATGGCGATAGTTGCACCGATGATGCCCAGCACACCGAGCGGATAGGCACATGCATAACCCGCGGCTATCTGCGGCACATTCTCTTTGAACACCGAGTTGAGCGCCTCACTGGCGGCACCCAAACCAGGTGTGTTGGTCACGGCACCATAGAGTGTGCCGACCATCATGGGCAGGTTGTTGGGGTTAGAGGTGTCGAAGAAGAGGAAGTAGCAGCCGAACATCACGCCGATGTTCAACAGGATGAGCAGGGCAGACAGTCCGTTGAGCAGGATGCCTCCCTTCTTGAAACTCTCGAAGAAGCCCGGTCCCACCTGCATACCGATGCAGAAGATGAAGAGAATGAGGCCGAAGTCCTGTAGAAAGTTCAGGATATTGGTCGGGGCAGTGAAACCGATGTGCCCTGCGATGATGCCGGCAAAAAGCACGAACGACACGCCCAGTGAAATACCTCCTATTTTCAACTTGCCGAGAAACACGCCCACGGCTATCACCACTGCAAAGAGGATGGAGATGTGGGCTACCGACTCGGTGTTGGTAAATAAATTAATGAGCCATTCCATGTTTAGCTTTTTTGTGTTTTAGTAAGGTTTTGTTGTTGGTTTGTCTATAAAGTTATTTAAACGACTAAAGTGAAGTCCTTCAGACTGAGAGGTTTCCCCGTCATCGGAACTTCACCTTAGTTGATGTTATATCATAATGTGTGAACTGTCACGTCTTATTCCTCCATAGCGGCAATGCCGGGAAGAACCTTGCCTTCAATGGCCTCGAGCAGTGCACCACCACCGGTAGAGATGTAAGACACCTTGTCGGCCAGACCGAACTTGTTGATGCAAGCCACTGAGTCACCACCGCCGATAAGAGAGAAAGCTCCCTCGGCAGTAGCCTTTACGATAGCCTCGGCCACGGCCTTGGAACCACCTGCAAAGTTGTCGAACTCGAACACTCCGGCAGGACCGTTCCACAGGATTGTCTTGGCACCTTCGATGGCTGCGGCAAACGACTTGCGTGTCTCTGGACCGGCATCCATACCTTCCAACTCGTTAGGAATGTTCATTACTGAGCAAACCTTGGTGTTGCAGTCGTTCTTGAAGTCGTCGCCTGCTATACAGTCAGTGCCGAGCACGAGGTTCACGCCGTTTTCCTTGGCCTTCTTCATCACGTCGAGAGCCACATCGAGTTTGTCGTCCTCGCAGATGCTCTTGCCAATCTTTCCACCCTGAGCCTTGGCAAAGGTGTAGGTCATACCACCGCAGAGGATGAGGTTGTCCACCTTGCCGAGCAGGTTCTCAATGATGCCAATCTTGGTAGACACCTTGGAACCACCCATGATAGCGGTGAATGGGCGCTTGATGTTGCCCAGCACTGCGTCTACGGCGTTCACTTCCTTCTCCATCAGATAGCCGAGCATGCGGTGGTCTTTGTCGAAGAACTGGTCGATAACTGCTGTAGAAGCGTGCTTGCGGTGAGCTGTACCGAAAGCGTCCATCACATAGCAGTCAGCGTACGAAGCGAGTTTCTTGGCGAATTCCTTCTGCTTGCCCTTCATCTCTTCCTTGGCAGCAGCGTATGCGGGATCTTCCTTGTCAATGCCTACAGGCTTGCCTTCTTCCTCTGGATAGAAGCGGAGGTTCTCGAGCAGCAGGGCTTCGCCTGGCTTGAGAGCGGCAGCTTCCTTGTCGGCGTTGGCGCAATCGGGAGCGAACTTAACCTCTACGCCGAGGTTGTCGGAAACGTTCTTCACGATTTGGCTCAAGGAAAGTTTTGGGTTCACCTTGCCCTTTGGCTTGCCCATGTGGCTCATCATGATGACAGCGCCACCGTCGTTAAGGATTTTCTTCAGAGTAGGAAGAGCACCCTTGATACGGGTTTCGTCTGTTACGTTACCATTCTCGTCCAATGGAACATTGAAGTCCACACGAACAATTGCCTTCTTGCCGGCAAAGTTGAATTGATCAATTTTCATAATTGCTAATATTTAATTAGAATGTTATATTCTCTTACAAGTGCCTTGCAAAGGTAAGGCTTTTCGTTGTAAAAAGAGAAAATAATTTACCTCTTTTTTATATTTTTCGTCTTCTATCTACTTGTTTGTCATATTGAGTTGGCAAAAAGTAGAGATTTATTCATGCACGAACTTCAGGCAGCACCAGTCGCCGTTGGTTTTGCGGAGCGTTTCCTTGAGACCAAGCGCGCTGGCTCTTTCAACGAGCAGCGGTGCGTCCGACGAATAGAATCCGCTCAGGATGAGGGTGGAGTTCTTGTGGGTCATGTCGATGAAATGGGGCATATCGTTGATGAGTATGCCGCGGTTGATGTTGGCGAGCACCACGTCGAAGAGTCCGCTCACATGCGACAGCACACTGGCATCGCCCTCAAGTGCCTCAATGATGTCGGCCACACCGTTGAGCTGCGCGTTGTGCCGGGTGTTGTTGACGCTCCATTCGTCTATGTCGTAGGCGGTGACATGCTTGGCGCCGCACTTGGCTGCCACGATGCCGAGAATGCCCGTGCCGCATCCGCAGTCGAGCACACACTTTCCATCCAGGTCCATGTCGAGCAGCGTCTGCACGATCATTCGGGTGGTCTCGTGGGTGCCTGTGCCGAAGGCGAGCTTGGCCTCTATGCCCACGCATAGTTCGTCCGGGTTGTTGAGTTGCGGGGCTTCCGAGTTCTTGGCGTCATAGATGATGCATCGGTCGCCGATGGTGATGGGTGCGAAGCCCGTCTGTTCCCATTCCTCGTTCCAGTCCTTGTCTTCGGCTTCTTCCACCTTATATTCTATGCGTGTGCCCTCAATGGGGAACCACTTGATGCTCTCGTCGAGCGCATCCTTGTCGAAGAGCGACGTCTGCACATAGCCGGTCAATCCCTCAGACTTGTCCTCGAACGACTCGAATCCGGCTCCAGCCGCCACGTCGGCCAGCAGATCCCTGCAAGTCTGAAGGTCTGCTCCCTGTGGAGGCATTATCCTAAAATCAACTAAATAATACTTCATTGTTTGTTAAATTTGAGTGCAAATTTATAAAAAATAGGGAAAAACCTATCATGGTTTAGGGTTTTTCCTTACATTTGCAGCCAAATAGGGGCTAATTTTGCCCATGCTTACAGGAAAATGCAGGCACAAGTAAAGAAACAAAGTAAAAAAGAAAGGATAATTCACATGAAAAGATTCTTCTTGCTTTCAGTCCTTGCAGGGGCACTGCCCTTCACGGCAGCCGCTCAGGACGATGACCTCTACTTCACACCGAAGAAGGGGGCAGACACGGAATACAAGGTTCCGTTCAAGTCACAGGTGGAAAGTCCTGCCTACTATAGCGGCAGCAACCGCGATGTGGATGAGTATAACCGTCGCGGCAAACTCAAGAGCTACTATCAGAAGGTGGGCACCGACTCATTGGGCAACGACATCATAGAGTTTCGTTCCGGTGACGGGCGCTATGCCTCTCCAGGCGACTCGGCAGTAGTCTATCAAGGGTCCGCAACCTATTATGATGACGATGACGACTATGCTTACACACGCCGCATGGGCATGTACGACGACTACTACGGCTACTACAATCCCTATTTCTACGGCTATTGGGGCAGTCCATACTGGGCCGGACGCTATGGCTGGTACGACCCTTGGTTCGATGGCTGGTATGATCCGTGGTATTACAGCAGCTGGTATGGCTGGGGCTATCCTTACTATCGCCACTACGGTTGGTGGGGTTCGCCTGCCTACGGATGGGGCGGTCCGCGCTATTATAGTTATAACGGGGTGACCGGCACACGCAATCATGGCCCAGGCAGTTTCGGCGCCGGTCGCGCTACGGGCAACAACTTCAGCGGTTATCGTGGCAACAGCGGCACGCGGAGTTACGATTCGCAGCGTAACAGACAAAGCAACAGCAACTTTGGCGGCCAGCGCAGAAGCAATACTTACAACAACACGCGCAGTTATTCCGACAGCAACTTCGGCCGTTCCAACAGCAGTAACTTCGGCGGTCAGCGAAGCAGCTCGTTCGGCGGCGGTGGCGGAAGCTTCGGCGGCGGATCGTTTGGCGGCGGTTCTCGTGGAGGAGGATTCTCCGGCGGCGGTGGCGGCGGACACTTTGGCGGCCGCAGATAAGCCGGTTTGGTTTAATCTTCCCGATGAAATGGACATAATAACAAGACAATGAAAAAGACTATAATAATGGCTGCAGCGGCAATGATGACGTTGCCCTCAGCCGCACAGGAAACTTATGACAATGCGCCTATCGCCCAGCAAGACCTCAACGGTACGGCTCGCTATGTGGGTATGGGTGGTGCCATGGAGGCACTGGGTGCCGACATTTCGACCATCAGCAGCAACCCTGCCGGCTTAGGATTGTTCCGCAAGAGTTATATAGGCGGTTCGTTCGGCTTTGTCAGCCAGAGTGATGTGGAATCGTTCAAGAGCGGCAACGTGACCAATGCCAGCTTTGACCAGGCTGGTTTCGTCTATGCCATGCGTACCGGCAAGCGCAACTTCCTCAACTTCGGCTTCAACTATCACAAGAGCAACAACTTCGACCAGATACTCCGGGCGTCCAACCGGCTCAACGGAGCTTCGCAGAGCAAACTGTCTTATATAAAAGGTAGTGAGGGCGTGTTCGACGTTGGCACCAACAGCAGTGGCGAATTTGTAGGCAGCAACGATGCCTTCAACCAGGTGGACTACCTCTATTACAATGCGCTGCTCCACAACGGCAAGGCTGACGACGGAACGGAAAATTTCGTCTACAACAATGCCAACGCCTTCAATTTCGGCCGTTCCAACACAGGATATATAGGCGAGTATGACTTCAACATCAGCGGCAACAGCAACGACCGCTTCTATTGGGGCATCACTTTCGGCCTGCACGACGTGAACTACAAGGGCGAATCTGCCTATGCCGAAATGCTTGTGGACGACGCCAACAAGGAACTGGGCACTGTGGGCATCAACGACAGCCGCAAGATAACCGGTACGGGCTTCGACGTGAAAGCCGGTGTTATCTTCCGTCCTGTGGAGACTTCGCCACTGCGCATCGGCCTCTATGTCAACACGCCAGTGTGGTATGACCTGACCACAACCAACTATACCACCCTGCAAAACAATTCGTCGGTGGGTGAGTACGACAAGGGCAATTGTGCCGAAAGCTATGAGTTCAAGTTCTACACCCCGTGGAAGTTCGGCGGCAGTCTGGGCTACACTGTCGGCAACTATCTGGCTCTCGGTGCCACCTACGAGTATGCCGACTACGGCACATGCGACGCCCGCATCAATGACGGCGGCTACACAGACTACTATGGCGACTGGATTGACACCTCCACACGCGACGAGGCCATGAGGCAGAACATCGAGAGCTCGCTCAAGGGGGTATCGACATTCAAGGTGGGAGCCGAGTTCAAGGCCACACCGGAGTTTGCCGTACGCCTGGGCTACAACTATGTCAGTCCGCTCTACAACAAGGACGGCTTCAAGGACGGCAGCCTGAACTCACCGGGCGTCTACTACAGTTCGTCGACCGACTTCACCAACTGGAAGTCGACCAACCGCATCACTGCAGGTGTGGGCTACACGTATAAGGGATGGGCATTCGACATTGCCTACCAGTACAGTCAGACCAACGGCGACTTCTATCCCTTCATGAACTACTACGATGCCGGCGATTTGACCAACGTGGCAGAGGCCACCAAGGTGAGCAACAAGCGCAACCAGGTGCTCTTCTCGCTGAGCTATCGTTTCTAAAGAAAATGATTAATAATGTTGCGTGACGCAGGACGTGGACGGGGAACTCGTTTCCCTGTTCACGTTTTTCTGTACTTATCCCTACCAGAATAGTCCGTACGTCTAACTTTCCGACCTTATATGAACAACAAAACCACACTTCTGTCGGCAACGCTTCTTGCCGCCACACTCATTGCCCAGGCAGACGACCTGAAGGTGAACCACTGGGCCAGCGAAGGCACACAGACCTTCAAGACCCCGTTTATGATAGATTCCACCGATGTGAAGGGACACCCCTACAAGGGCGACTCCACGCTCACCACCCTGGTGGCCCACTTTGAGAACGCACGCTATGCCAAGGTGACCATCCGCGTGGAGGGCAACCGCAGTTACCGTCTCACGGTCGACGGCCAGGAGCAACAGGGAGTGGGCACCCACACACTCACCCTTCTGCCACAGACCCACACGCTCAAGTTGCAGTATGGCGGCAAGGCTGTGCCACAGTTGACGCTTCACACGGATGCCGAAGGAGTACTCTCGCTGCGTGCCGACGGCAAAAGCGTCTACACGCTCAGCCACGTGCTCTACAACACACGCATAGGCGGAGCCTCACTCTCTCCCAACGGACGCTATCTCATCTCCTCCTACCGCACCACACTCCAGAACGGTTCCGCCGCCACTACCTACCGGCTGACCGACCGCCAGACCGGCAAGACGCTCACCGATTCGCCGCAACCCATGACGTGGATGCCACGCAGCAACCGCTATCTCACGGAGCAGAACACCGCCGACGGGCGCACGCTCATCGCCGTGGACCCAGCCAGCGGCAGGCAAGAAGTGCTGGCCACTCATCTGCCGAAAGGTGCCTACCGCATGGCTCCCACGGAGACTTTCCTCATCATGATGAACCGCGAAGAGGGACCCAAGGAGCGGGCAGACGTGTTCGAGGTGATTGATCCCGACGACCGTCAGCCGGGTTGGCGCAACCGCACCTCGCTCTCGCTCTTCGACCTGAAGACCCGCCAACTCCAGCCTCTCACGTTCGGCCATCGTGACGTGGGTTTGCTCGACATTGCCGACGACGGCTCCAGGATTCTCTTCAGCGTGAGCACGCACCGGCTCGAAAAACGGCCCACATCGCTGATGTCGCTCTATGTGATGGACTTACACTCGCTCAAGGCGGACGAAATCGTGAAAGACGACGGTTTCATCGCCAGTGCCGTCTTCTCGCCCGATGCCCGACAGGTGCTGGTGTGCGGTTCGCCCGAAGGTCTCGATGGAATCGGTGAAAACGTGAAACCCGGACAGACGCCCAGCATGTTCGACTATCAGCTCTACCTTATACAGACCGCTTCGCACAAGACCACCGCTCTCACGCGTGAGTTCAATCCATCGGTGAAGGACTACCGATGGTCGAGAGCCGATGGAATGGTTTATCTCACGGCTGAGCACAAAGATTCAGTATGCCTTTACAGATTAAATATCAAGGACTTGAAAATCAATCGGATAAGCACACCTGAAGACCTTGTTGAAGGTTTCTCCCTGGCAACTGCTTCGCCCGACATGGTGTGGTGGGGAGAAAGCGCCAGCAACTCCGACCGCCTCTACACGCTCAACACCCGCACCATGAAGAGCCTGTTGACAGACGACGTGAGCGCACGCAACCTGAAGGATGTGGCGCTCGGAGAGTGCCGTCCCTGGACTTTTAGAAACCGGCTGGGCGACGAAATCACCTGTCGCTACTATCTGCCGCCTCATTTCGACGCCCGCAGGCAGTATCCCATGATAGTGAATTACTATGGCGGATGCTCGCCCATCAGCCGCAATCTCGAAAGCCGCTATCCCGCCCATGCCTATGCAGCACTGGGCTATGTGGTGCTGGTCATGGAGCCAAGCGGATGCACGGGTTTCGGACAGGAGTTCTCGGCCCGCCACGTCAATGCCTACGGCGACTACACTGCCGACGACATCATAGAGGGCACCCGTAAGTTCTGCGCCGACCATGCGTGGGTGAACGCCAAGCGGTTGGGGTGTATCGGTGCTTCCTATGGCGGATTCATGACCCAGTATCTGCAGACCAAGACCGACCTGTTCGCCGCTGCCGTATCGCATGCCGGCATCAGCGACATCACCGGCTACTGGGGGTTCGGCTACTGGGGCTACTCTTACAATGAGGTGGCTGCGGCTGGGAGTTACCCGTGGAGCAACAAGGAACTCTACGTAGACCATAGTCCGCTCTACAATGCCGACAAGATTCACACACCGCTCCTCTTCCTCCACGGCACTGCCGACCACAATGTGCCCACGGCGCAGAGTATGGCCATGTATACGGCACTCAAACTGCTCGGCAGACCTACCGCCTTGGTAGAGGTGGCCGACCAGGACCACCAGATATTGGATTTCGCCAAGCGCACCCGTTGGGAACAGACCATCTATGCATGGTTTGCCCGCTGGCTGCAGGACGACCCCACGTGGTGGAACGACATGTATCCCGAGAAAAAACTATGATACAGGTCACTGATGGACCAAATATAAATAGGTGAAAATGCTTCCGAATGTATCGTGCCGTTGCCTCCAATAGTGGTGTGGCAAGCCGTGACAGGCAGAAATCATCATTTTTAGGTATTGCCATGCTCACTGCCAATTCATAACTTTGCACCCGTTAAGAATTGGAATTGATGAACATACTTAGAATTGGAGCAATGGCAGTGTTGGCACTTGCCATGACAAACGTGTGGGGTGCGTGCCCCAAGGGCGAAACGTGGGCAATGGCAGACTCGATTGCCCGCGACACGGCTGTAGCTGAAAAGGCCAAGGCAAAAGTGTTTGAAGGAGAACTGTATACGGAAGTGAACTACGGCCACAAGCGCTTTTCGGAAACGCGGCAGAAGTGGGACTTTCCTCACTTCGTGTTCTCCGGCAAGCTCACCCTGGGCTCATGGAGCTTGGTGGCAGAAGTGGAGTATGAGCGGTTCTATGACGACGGCGAGTGGCAAGACCACTTCAAAGACTGCTTTTTCAAGAACAAACTCTTCGTGAACAAGCGCTTCAGCGATGCGCTGCAGCTGAAGGCAGGCATCGTAGACGTGCCCGTGGCATTGACCAATGCCGGCGGACCCGCCCTCACCATCTACGACCCAGAGTCGGAAGCCATGATGTTGCCCCTTTCGTGGCACGAGCACGGCATAGGCTTATGGGGTGAGAGCGGCAGATGGAGTTATGCCGTGTCGGCACTCTTCTATATGGATGCTCCCCTGCGACGTTCCAAGGCGTTGGGTGTGGCGGCACGTGCCGACTATGCCACTCCCTGCGGTTTGCGCATGGGGGTGAGCGGCTACAAGGGCACATCTTCGGCAGGCATGGTGTGCTTCACCCGCCCTGACTATGTGGGCACCAACGGCTTGACCTATGCTGCACTTGACTTCGACTACGTGAAAAAGGGGTGGACCATCGACGGTTCGGTGATTTACGCCTCCGACTGTCATGCCGTTGGTTGCGGCCTGGAAGCAGGCTACGATGTGGTGACACTGCTGCCCGCATGGGCAGGTAAGTTCAGTGTGGTGCCCTTTGCACGCTACGACCGCTTCTCGGCCTGCGGTTTCACCCCGATGAACAAGTGGACGTTGGGTCTCAACGCATCTCCCATAGATGGCGTAGACCTCAAGGTGCAGTATGGTTCGCGCCACAATTGCGGACAGGATGTAGACGCATCGCTCGATGTAAGCCTGGGCTACACGCTGAGTTTCTGACGGAATATACATGCGTTAGTGTGCCGTTAACAAAGCGTTAGTGTGCCGTTAACAAAGCGTTAGTGTGCCGTTAACAAAGCGTTAGTGTGCCGTTAACGAAGTGTAACTATGCCTCTAACGAGTCGTAACTCGCCGACTTAGACTACCTAAGTCTACGAGTTGCGACAGGTTGGTGTGCCGTGAGCCAGAGGGTAGGGTAGGATGCCTATTCCACGGGCAGACGGCTATGATTGGCAGAAGGTGACTTATCGGTGGTTTTTGATGAGCTCAATAAAGTCGTCACCGTATTTCTTCAACTTAAATTCTCCCACACCCGGCACGTTTGCCATCTGCTCCCTGGTGGTGGGCTTGAGGCGTGCCATGGCGTCGAGAGTCTTGTCGGAAAAGACGATGTAGGCAGGGAAGCCCTGCTCGTCGGCCAACCGCTGACGCAGTTTTTTCATCTTGTTGAATAGCGCCTTGTCGACCGAGGCAGCAGCAATGACGAGTTTGTCCGTCTTGCGCCTTCCGCCGGCATTGTCCAGTCGTTCGGCATGAACCTCGGGCACGCCCTCGCGACCGTAGAAGGTGAGCTTTTCCTCCTTTTTCTTCTGCTCATGTTCTATCACCACCATTTCCACCTTGCGTTTTCCCCGGAGCACTTCCCAACCCGATGGTGTGATGGTGACGATGTTGTTGAGGTCGTAGCGCAGTTCCACAAGTCCGAGCTGCATCATCTGCAGAAAATAGCTCTGCCAGTCTCTTGAGCTGACGTCCCTGCCCACGCCGAAGGTCTTCAGCTCATTGTAGTTCATCTTTTTCACCTTTGCAGACATCATTCCCTTGAGAATCTCTATGGCAGTGGGGATGGCAATCTGTTCGCCTGTGCGTGCCACGGCCGACAGAGCCTTCTGCACGGTCACGGTGCCGTCGAACCGCCTGGGCGGATGCACGCACACGTCGCAATGGCCGCAGTCGTGGTCGGTCTGCTCGCCGAAGTAGTTGAGCAGGATGCGCCGGCGGCAGATGCCCGACTCGGCATAGTCCTGCATGCGCTTGAGCTTCTCCATGTTCACCGTCGCCTGTCCGCTTTCCTGGGCGAACTTCGATTGCTGTATCACGTCGGCATAGGAATAGAAGAGCACCGTGTCGGCAGGTGCGCCGTCGCGTCCGGCACGCCCTATCTCCTGATAGAATCCCTCGATGCTCTTGGGCAGGTTGTAGTGAATCACCCAGCGCACGTTGCTCTTGTCAATGCCCATGCCGAACGCCACGGTGGCGCAGACCACCTGCAGTCGGTCGAGCTTGAACTCCTCCTGCACGCGTGAACGGTCGAGCGTGTCCATGCCAGCATGATAGCAGTCGGCACTGACGCCCATGTTCTGCAGTTCTTCGGCAAGCATTTCGGTGGTCTTGCGGCTCAGACAGTAGATGATGCCAGCCTCGCCACTGTGCCAATCGAGAAACCGGCGAATGTATTTCAGCTTCTCCTTCTTGGTGCTCTCGCGTCGCACGGTAAGCGACAGGTTGGGGCGGTCGAAGGAGGAAATGAAGACACGCGGTTCGACCAGCTTGAGCTGCGAAAGTATGTCGGAGCGCGTAATCTTGTCGGCCGTGGCGGTGAGTGCCATGATGGGCACATTGGGATACACGCCCCTGATGGCGTCGAGCTGGGTGTACTCGGGGCGGAAGTCGTGGCCCCACTGGCTGATGCAGTGCGCCTCGTCGATGGCAAAGAGCGAGATGTCGATGCTCCGGAGCAGATACTGAAGTTCTGTCATAAGCCTTTCGGGCGAGATGTAGAGCAGCTTGAGGTCGCCCGAGAGACACTTGCGCCTGATCATGGTCTCCGCCTCGAGGTCGTTGCTGCTGTTGAGCGCGGCAGCGTCTATGCCGCAAGCGCGGAGCGCCTCCACCTGGTCCTGCATCAGACTGATGAGGGGCGACACCACGATGGCGGTGCCCTTCATGGCGAGAGCCGGCACCTGGTAGCACAGGCTCTTGCCGCCACCGGTGGGCATGAGCACGAGTGAGTCGTGGCCGGCCATCACGTTCTCTATGATTTCACGCTGGTTGGGGCGAAACTCGCTGTAGCCGAAATAGCGCTGAAGGATATTGTCTATGTTCATGAATGACGTGGGTAAAAAGTTTTGCAAAGGTACAACAAACGGGAGGACGACACAAACATTTGACAAAATCTTATGGGTAAAACACCATATTTTTTGACTTTTTCTTGATAGTTTCAATATTTAATGCTACATTTGCGCATCGAATCGGACATTGAATTAAATATCTGAAACTATGGCAAAGTATAATATTACTGAAAAGAAAGACAGGAATGCCACCTACCGCACACTTGTCAGTCCGGAAGTGATGGACGAAATGGAAGGAAAAATCCTTAAGATCATCCGTTTGCAGAAGAAGTATAAAGACAAGGACTATTCTGCCAAGCAACTGGCAGAAGACCTGGGCACCAACACCCGCTATGTCTCGGCTGTGGTCAACGTGCGCTTCCACATGAACTACACCACGTTTGTCAACAAGTTCAGAATAGAGGAGGCCATGAACCTGCTCGTGGACAAACGCTACCAGCACCTGAACATGGAAGAAATCAGCGTGATGGTTGGCTTTGCCAACCGCCAGTCGTTCTATGCCTCTTTCTTCAAGTTCAACAACATGACACCGCGCGAATACAGAATCAGATACAGTGCTCACGAGGAGCCCAAAGCCAAAAGCGAAAAGAAAAACGTAGACTGACCGCACATGGCAACTGAACAAGAAAGTTTCAACTACAACGACGAGCGGTTTGCCGACCTGCAGCTCCTGCGCTACAGACTCAACGGATTCGAGACGCTCACCACCAAGCAGAAAAGATACGTGTATTGCCTCTCAGAGGCCACCCTCTGGGGACGCGACATCACCTTCGACCAGTTCGGCAAGCACAATCTCCGCATCAGGAAAACACTGGAAGCCCTCTTCCTCAACTACCCGGGCGACCGCCAGGCCGAAGAGTTCAAGGCACTTCAGGTCTATCTCAAGCGCGTATGGTTCTCCAACGGCATCTATCACCACTATGGTTGCGAGAAGTTTTCACCAGGTTTCGGTGAAGACTTCTTCCGTGTTGCCGTATCCTCCATTGACCCCAGCCTGCTGCCTCTCCAGGAAGGAGAGAGCGTTGGCGATCTTTGCGCCGAACTCTGTCCGGTCATCTTCAACCCTGCCGTGGAGCCCAAACGGGTGAACAAGGCCGACGGGGAAGACCTGGTCAAGACTTCGGCATGCAATTTCTATGAGGGCGTAAGCCAGCACGAGGTGGAACAATATTATAAGGAGAAGAAGACGGGCAGCGAGGAAGAACCCTCATGGGGACTCAACTCCCGACTCGTCAAGAACCCAGACGGCACGCTCGAAGAGCACGTCTGGAGACATGGCGGACTCTATGGGCCCGCCATAGACCATATTGTGTATTGGCTCGGCAAGGCGCGGAACGAGGCCGAAAACGCCCAGCAACAGCGCGTCATCGACCTGCTGGTGGACTACTACCGCACGGGCGACCTGAAACAATTCGACCAGTACTCCATAGAATGGCTCAAGGAACAGGACGGAAGGGTGGACTTTGTCAACGGATTTATCGAGGTCTACGGTGACCCTCTCGGGCTGAAAGCTTCGTGGGAAGGCATCGTGGAATACAAGGATATGGAAGCCAACAAGCGCACACGCACCATCAGCGACAACGCACAGTGGTTTGAAGACCACTCGCCCGTGGACCCGCGCTTCCGCAAAAAGACCGTCAAGGGCGTCACTGCCAACGTTATCTGTGCAGCCATGCTCGGTGGTGACGAGTATCCGTCTACCGCCATCGGCATCAACCTGCCCAACGCCGACTGGATTAGGGCACGCTACGGAAGCAAGAGCGTCACCATAGGCAACCTCACCGATGCCTACAACAAGGCAGCACGGGGAAACGGATTCAAGGAAGAGTTCGTGGAAGACGAGGAAGTGCGCTCACTCATAGAGAAATACGGCGACCTGTGCGACGACCTCCATACCGACCTGCACGAGTGTCTCGGACACGGCAGCGGACAACTTCTGCCGGGCACTTCACCCGATGCGCTCAAGAACTACGGCAACACGATAGAAGAGGCGAGGGCAGACCTGTTCGGCCTCTACTACATAGCCGACCCCAAACTGGTGGAGCTCGGACTGCTGCCCGACAGTGAGGCATACAAGTCGCAGTACTACACCTACATGATGAACGGACTGCTCACCCAGCTCACTCGCATCAAGCCCGGACACCAGATAGAAGAGGCACACATGCGCAACCGCGCACTGATAGCCCACTGGTGCGAACGCCATGCCGAGGGTGCGGTCAAGCTCGTCAGCCATGACGGCAAGACCTATGTGGAGATAACCGACTATGTCAAGCTCCGCTCGCTCTTTGCCCAACTGCTCGCCGAGATTCAGCGCATCAAGAGTGAAGGCGACTTCCAGGCGGCACGCTCCCTCGTGGAGGAATATGCCGTGAAGGTGGATGCCGACATTCACCGCGAAATACTCAGCCGATACAAGCAACTCAACCTTGCTCCATACAAGGGCTTCATCAACCCCTGGATGAAGCCGGTGAGGGACAGCCAGGGCGAAATCGTCGACATAGAACTCGACTATACAGAAACTTACGAACACCAGATGTTGCGCTACAGCCGCGACTATGGATGCTTATAACAGGATATGACAGAAGACACACACGAGAAACTGAAGCGCATCAAACAGTCGTTCCGTCTGAGAATGAACGGCGTGGCATCGCAGTCCATGCGCGAAAAAGGTGCCAACTACAAAATAAACTGGGGCATCAATCTCATGGAACTGCGGCAGACGGCAAGCGATTACGGCAAGGACTACAGTCTCGCCATTGAACTCTGGAAAGAGAACATACGCGAGTGCAAGATTCTGGCCACGCTCATGATGCCTGCCGACAAGATGCTGCCCGAAATAGTGGACCTCTGGATGGAGCAGACTCCCACGCAGGAGATAGCCGAGATGGCAGCGTTCAACCTCTATCAGCACCTCGACTATGCACCGCTGCTGGCCTATCAGTGGGTGGCCTCCGACAAGGATATCTATCAGGTGTGCGGCTTCCAACTGCTCTCGCGGCTCTTTGCCAACGGGCAGGAACCCAACGAACGGGGGATCAATGAGTTTCTCGACCAGGCCATCACTGCCCTTCAGGCCGACAACAGTGGCGTGCGCCACGCAGCGCTCAACTGCCTGCAGCGGTTCGCCGACATGGGTGAGGAGTATGAAAAGGTGGCTCAAGGTGCACTCAAATCGGCCGGATTCAACGACCTGATATAAAGCTAAATATGGAAGACAAGCAGACTGCCAAGGATGAACTCGTAAGGTTTCTCACCGCACGTCGTCTGAAGAAGACACCCGAAAGACTTGCCGTTCTTGAGGCAGCCTACGACATGGACGGCATGTTCTCCATCAACCAGCTCGACCAACTGCTCGCAGAACGCTACATCAAGGTGAGCAAGGCCACGCTCTACAGTGCACTAAAGATATGCATCCAGGCACGCCTTGTCATGCGGCTCAACCTGCCGCAAGGCACGTTCTATGAGAAAGACTGCGCCACGGCAAGCCGTTGCCGGCAAGTGTGCACCGTATGCGGCAAGACAAGCGAATTCTCGTCGCCCGAGATAACAGCCGCTGTGGAAGCCACCAAACTGCGGCGTTTTCGCCAAGACGGGTTCACGCTCTATGTCTACGGCGTATGCTCAGTATGCCAGACCAAACTGTCGAGACAACTCAACAAGGAGAACAAAAAGAAGAACAAGTAAAAATAAACACACATTATAAAGCAACAATGAACAAAGGTAAAGTTGATGTCCTGCTGGGATTGCAGTGGGGCGATGAAGGTAAAGGAAAGGTCGTAGACGTGCTCACACCACGCTACGACGTTGTAGCTCGTTTTCAGGGTGGTCCCAATGCGGGACATACGCTGGAATTTGAAGGAGAGAAATATGTGCTTCGCAGCATACCTTCCGGCATCTTCCAGGGCGGAAAGGTGAACATCATCGGCAACGGCGTTGTGCTGGCTCCCGACTTGTTCATGGACGAGGCCAAGGACCTCGAGAAGAGCGGACACGATTTGAAGAGCCGTCTGCACATTTCCAAGAAGGCCCACCTCATCATGCCTACCCACCGCATCCTTGACAAAGCAATTGAGGCCGCCAAGGGAAAGAGCAAGGTGGGAACAACCGGTAAGGGCATCGGTCCTACTTACACGGACAAGGTATCACGCAACGGACTCCGCGTGGGCGACATCTTCGACCATTTCGAGGAGAAATATGCTGCCCACAAAGCACGCCACGAGCAGATGCTCAAGGCACTCAACTATACAGACTACGACATCACCGAGGTGGAGAAGCACTGGATGGAAGGCATCGAATACATGCGCCAGTTCCACATTGTCGACAGCGAACACGAGGTGAACAACATCCTCAAGAGCGGCAAGAGCATACTCGCTGAAGGTGCACAGGGCACCATGCTCGACGTGGACTTCGGCAGCTATCCCTTCGTAACGTCTTCCAACACCATCTGTGCAGGTGCCTGCGTGGGCCTCGGCATTGGTCCCAACAAGATAGGAGAGGTGTACGGCATCATGAAAGCCTACTGCACTCGCGTGGGTTCCGGTCCGTTCCCCACAGAACTGTTCGACGAGACCGGTGCCAAGATCCGTGATCTCGGCCATGAATACGGTGCCGTGACAGGACGTGAGCGCCGCTGCGGATGGATCGACCTCGTGGCACTGAAATATTCCATCATGGTCAATGGCGTCACACAGCTCATCATGATGAAGAGCGACGTGCTCGACGGATTCGACACCATCAAGGCATGCGTGGCCTACAAGCAGAACGGAGAGACCATCGACTACTTCCCCTACAACATCGAGGACGGCATAGAACCGGTTTACAAGGAACTGCCCGGATGGAAGACAGACATGACCAAGTTCACCAGCGAGGACGAGTTCCCACAGGCATTCAAGGACTACATCAGTTTCCTCGAGGCTGAACTCGAGACACCCATCAAGATCATTTCCATCGGTCCCGACCGTGAACAGACCATCGTAAGAAAGTAACAGACAGACATGAACAAACCAAGCATACCCAAGGGCACACGCGACTTCTCACCCGTGGAAATGGCCAAGCGCAACTACATCTTCAACACAATCAAGGAGGTGTATGCGCTCTATGGCTTCCAGCAGATCGAGACTCCGTCCATGGAAACCCTACAGACCCTGATGGGCAAATACGGAGAAGAGGGCGACAAACTCCTCTTCAAGGTGCTCAATTCAGGCGACTACATGAGTAAACTTACTGACGACGAACTGAAAGAACGCAACTCGCTCCACCTCGCAGCCAAGCTCTGTGAGAAGGGATTACGCTACGACCTGACTGTGCCGTTTGCACGCTACGTGGTCATGCACCGCGATGAACTGCAGTTGCCTTTCAAGCGTTATCAGATACAACCCGTATGGCGCGCCGACCGCCCGCAGAAGGGTCGCTATCGCGAATTCTACCAGTGCGACGCAGACGTGGTGGGCAGCGACTCACTGCTCAACGAGGTGGAACTGATGCAAATCGTCGACACCGTGTTCCAGCGTTTCGGTGTGCGCGTGCAGATTCTCATCAACAACCGCAAGATTCTCACCGGCATAGCCGAAGTGATTGGCGAGGCTGACAAGATTGTGGACATCACTGTGGCCATCGACAAACTTGACAAAATTGGCATAGACAACGTGAACGAGGAACTCCGTTCGGTGGGTATCTCGGAAGAGGCCATCCAGAAACTGCAGCCCATCATCTCGCTCTGTGGCACCAACGAAGAGAAACTTGAAACCATAAGCCAGGTGCTTGCTTCTTCTGAAGTAGGACTCAAAGGTGTGGAAGAGATTCGCTTCATTCTCAATGCCTTAAAGCAAGGTTCGCTTACCAACGAGATTAAACTCGACCTCACCTTGGCACGTGGTTTGAACTACTACACGGGTGCCATCTTCGAGGTGAAAGCCCTCGACACGCCTATGGGCAGTATCACCGGAGGTGGCCGTTACGACAACCTCACAGGCATCTTTGGCATGCCTGGCTTGAGTGGTGTAGGCATCTCGTTCGGTGCCGACCGCATCTACGACGTGCTCAATGCCCTCGACCTTTATCCAAAGGAAGCGGTCAACGGCACCAAGGTGCTATTCATCAACTTTGGCGAGAAAGAAACCAACTATTGCCTGCCCATCGTGCGCGCATGCCGTCTGGCCAGCATCCCCACCGAGATGTTCCCCGACAAAGCGAAGATGAAAAAGCAGATGAGCTATGCCAATGCCAAGAACATTCCTTTCGTGGTACTTGCCGGCGACAATGAAATGGCTGAAAACAAAGTGACGGTCAAGAACATGGAAACGGGCGAACAAAAGCTTGTAACCACTGAAGAACTGATTTCTATACTGAAATAAGAATAGGAGAGGGGAGTCAACGGAGAAACAAACGTATGGCTTCCCTCTTTTCTTTACCCCATTCTTTCCTATATTCTCCCTGTCTTCTTTACTATCTCTAAAGGCAAAGACTGGATAAAACGCAGGTGCTTACATTCGCTTTTGTCAACTTCATGGAGAGCCTTATATCCGTCGTCTCCAGACACAGTTTTCTTTGCCATCACCTAAGCACCCACCTCGTTTTTTCTGTCTTCACCCTATGTCTATCATCAGCCATCATCTTCTAAGTGTCATGCATCGCAGTTGACGCGAAGAGCCATGGGCGTTATTTACGTGACACAGTCTTCTGATCATAGTATAAGAAGAGGAATCAATATCTCTCCAAATTCCCAAGGAGTCTTGAATCATACGGCTCAATCCCAAACTTAAAATAACAAATTCTTCCAGATTATTACCCCAATGTTATGTTTTCAACCTATTGTGTTATGATAAATAAGGACGTTTGCATAGCGAGGACAATTACACCATTCTTTTTTCCAATAGTCCACCTTCAAGGAATTCCCGGCGCTTTTGGAACTTAGTCACGAAGTATATCCTGTGAAGTAAAGTGGTAAGATACGTCATATTTTCCTCATAATCAAAGCGTTGGAGTATGATTGTCCGCTAAATGAAGTCCCTGATCATCTGAAACAATGTATTTCTTCAATTCACATTACGGACTTTGTCTCACTCCGACAACTTTCTTATAACATCCTTCTTACCAAAACAATCTTCAAATTCTTATATTTCTTACTCTTCATAAACCGAACAGGTGTGTGCCTTACATGATGATAATATCCCCGTAACGGATGAGGAATAGTATGTTACAAGTTTAACTAACACATTTCAGTTTTATCTTCGTTATATCCGGCTGATAAGATGCTTCAACATTAATTTGCATGCAAATCTACACAAGAGGAACTTATTTGCATGCAATAATATAATATACTGGGAAGTTTACTGATACCATGCATACCATTCATGATTATCTGAGCATCATCGAAACCTCATTGTATCACAGGGGGAAGTATTACCATCTATAATATCATAGTCATAATTTGCTATTTACCATAACACCGATTATACACATTTTGAGTCAATCCTATCACATAGGCTTACATATATTAATAGTAATGATTATGATAAATAGACTATTGTACATGTCGAGGTGTTCTGATGCCTGATGCGGGAGTCTTGTGATATTGAGGGGAAAATTGAGAATGCAAGTTGAGTGATAATACAAGTTGAGTGTTAATGCAAGTTGAGTGATAATACAAGTTGAGTGAGAATGCAAGTTGAGTGATACTGCAAGTTGAGTGATAACACACACTGAATATTATGTAAGTTGAGTGTCAACCGAAACACTTATGATGGATAGAGACGTTTGCCTCTTGATGGAAGGATGCTACGAAAAATCCTCACAGCAGCAACATAGGCATTCCTTGTCTTTGTTACTGCTGCGAGGATTTGGTGGGAAATCAACACCCTTGTTGGGGGTTGAACTTCAATGGTTGGATTAGTTCTCTGGAGTGATGAGCTTGTAACCCTTGCCGTGGATATTGATGATTTCAATCTGGTCGTCGTCCTTGAGATGCTTGCGGAGCTTGGTGATGTACACATCCATAGAACGGGCATTGAAATAGTTGTCGTCTATCCAGATGGTCTTCAGGGCGAAGTCGCGCTGGAGAATCTCGTTGGCGTGTGCACAAAGCAGAGCGAGCAGTTCGTTCTCCTTGGTGGTGAGCTTGGTGTGCTTGTCGCCGATGGTGAGCAACTGCTTCTGTGTGTCGAAGACAAAGCGGCCGATGTGGTAGACGGTACGCTCACGCGACTTCTTGCCGCGCACACGTCGCAGGATAGCTTCCACGCGCATCACGAGTTCTTCCATGGAGAAAGGCTTGGTGATATAGTCGTCGGCACCGAGCTTGAAGCCTTCGAGAATGTCTTCCTTCTGTGTCTTGGCTGTGAGGAAGATGATAGGCATCTCGCTGTTGATCTGTCTGATTTCCTGTGCCAGCGTGAAGCCGTCCTTCTTGGGCATCATCACGTCGAGCACGCAGATGTCGAACTTGTCTTTGGTGAAAGCCTTGAAACCAGCCTCGCCGTCCGGGCAGAGTTCAGCATAGTAGTTCTTGGCCTGGAGGTATTCGCGGAGCAACATACCCAGGTTCTCGTCGTCTTCGCAAAGAAGAATCTTCAATTTGTTCTCGTTATCTTCCATAATTCTGTTGGTTTAGTCTTTGTATTGTTATTGTTTGTTTTTTGTTCATTGTTTGTCGCTGCCGGGGTCTTATTCGTCCTTGATGACAGGCAGCTTGATGGTGAACGTGGTGCCCTTTCCGTATTCGCTGTTGATGGATATTTCGCCCTTGTGCAGGTCGACTATCTTCTTGACGTAAGCCAGCCCGAGTCCGAATCCCTTCACGTCGTGCACGTTGCCGGTGTGCACTCTGTAGAATTTCTCGAACACTTTTTTCAGGTCTTCCTTCTTGATGCCCAGTCCGGTGTCCTTCACCGACACATAGAGGTGCGTGTCGTCGTTCCATGTTTTCATGTATATGTCCACGGGCTGGTCGGGCTTGCGGTATTTCACGGCGTTGTCCATCAGGTTGAAGAGCACGTTGCTGAAATGCACCTCGTCCACATATATCTTTGAATCGATGGCTTCTATGTCCACATAGATTTTGCCGCCGGTGTGTTCCACTCTGAGTGTGAACGAGTGTGCCACGTTTTCCACCATTTCGTTGAGGTCGAGTTCCTTTTTCTTGAATACGGCTTTCTTCTTGTCGAACATCGACATCTGGAGCACCTTCTCCACGAGGAATCTCAGTCGTTTGGTCTCGTCGCCTATCACTCCTCCCAAGTGCTTCATCATGGCCGGACTCTTGGTCACGCTGTTGTCGTTGAGCATCTGTGCGGCAAGCGAAATGCTCGATATAGGCGTCTTGAGTTCGTGGGTCATGTTGTTGATGAAGTCGTTCTTGATTTCGGAGTAACGCTTCTGTCGGAATATGACCACGATGGTGAAGATGAACGTGATGAGCAGCACGATGGTGAATATGACGGAGGGTATCATGAAGTACACGGACGAGAAGATGTAGCTGTTCATGTCGGGGAAGTGTATCTTCACGATGCCTGTCTTCGACTGCGGGTCGTTGCGGAAGAGCAACTGAGAGTAGCTGCATTCCTCGCCGTCGTCTGTGTAGTCCGGGCACCGGTATATCTCTCTGCCGTCTTGCGTGGTGACGGTGAAGTGATAGGGAATGTTGATTCCGTTGTTCATCAGTTCGGCCTTGAGGTCCTGGTCGAGCAATTTGAAGTTAATGCGCTCTTTCAGAGGCTTTTCCGATGCGGAATAGAGTATGCTGTAGACCACCTCGTCGAGCAAGGCTTTCTGGTAGACATAGCGGTTCTTCACTATCTCGCGCATAGACTTGGATGCTTCGGTGATGGAGTTGCGGTCGTTGCGGAGTATCATGCCTTTGGGCATGTTGCTTGGGCGTGTGGCTATGGTCTTGATTTCGAACGAGGAGTACATGGTGCCGTCCTTGCCTGTCACGGAGTATTGGTGCGACTGCTGAATGGTGCCGTCGGGTGCGCCAGACCGGGTGCCGATGGAGTCCTTGCGGTAGGCACGCCGTTCGGTTTCGTTGACGTCTTTCTCCAGGTAGCGCAGTGTCTCGTTAAGCTCCAGGTTGCGTGAAGCTTGATAGAGAGCTCTGTTGACCGACTCGTCAAACTGTTCCTTCTTCATGTTGGCCATCTCCTTGATGTATTTCAGCTGCATGAAGAGGAGGCCGAGGAACGAGAGTCCCATGACTATAGCGACAATCCAAATTGTTTTCTTTTTCATGTCGGCAAAGTTAATGCAATATTTATTCGGTTGTTCGTTTTAAGTTAAAATTTAGCGGAATATTGAGTTAATTTAACTATTTATTCCGATTTAAGGCTTTGTTCTGATGTGTTTGTCTTTCGGTTCACCTCTCTCCTATTCTTCCGCTTTCCTTGGCAAGTTGTGTGTCGGGGCTGATGCCCGGATATTATGAATGTAGATTGAAACACAGAGAGGGTTTGCTTTACTTTTGCCCCTGCAGGGCGTGCGTTTGGTCGTCTGCCTGCCCAGGGTGTCGCTTCGCTTGCCCTGGGCTATGGAGAGGTTGGGCTTTCAACCCGCTTTTTTATATCGGTGGGGGCACTCGCTTGCCTTGGAATGATTAGGACAAAAACGCTACGCCCTGCAAGGGGAAAGCAAGACGGGACACGCAATGGTGACTGTCTTTACTATTTTCTCTTGCAGGGCGTTATGACTTAAAAAACGCAGGGCATTGACGTGTATCAGTCGTGATTATTCGCCTTGAGGCGATGAAGGTGCGGCCATGCTTACCCGATTCTGTTCAAGTATTGTGCACACATGTCTGCACACCGTTCGCCGTCTACACCTGCCGACACGATGCCTCCGGCATAACCGGCTCCTTCGCCGCAGGGGAACAGGCCTTCGAGGGTGATGTGCTGGAGTGTTTCGGGGTTTCTCACTATGCGTACGGGCGACGAGGTGCGCGTCTCGGTGGCTATGAGCACCGCCTCGTTGGTGAGGAATCCGTGACTCATCTTGCCAAACTTCTTGAATCCCTCCTGCAGCCTGGAGGCTATCATCTTCGGCATCCAGAAGTGGAGTGGACTGGAGATGAGTCCCGGGGGATAGCTGCTTCGGGGCAGGTCGTAGCTCAGGCGGTTGTTCACGAAGTCGGCCATGCGCTGTGCGGGAGCCGTCTGCTTCATGTTGCCCTGTTGCCAGCAGTCTTGTTCGAGCTTTTCCTGGAAGTCCATCACTCTCAGCGGACTGTCGCCCTCCACGTCTTCGGGATGCATCTCGACCACCATGCCGCTGTTCGACCATTTGGTGCCCCGGTTGCTCGGGCTCATGCCGTTGACCACCAGCTGCCTGGGCCCTGTGGCTGCGGGGATGACGAATCCGCCGGGACACATGCAGAACGAGTAGACGCCTCTTCCGTCTACCTGGGTGACGAAGCTGTATTCGGCTGCGGGCAGATACTTGCCCCTACCCTCTTTGCGGTGATACTGAATCTGGTCGATGAGCATCGAGGGGTGTTCCAGCCTGACGCCCACGGCTATGCCCTTGGCCTCTATGTCCACCTTGGCCTCGGCAAGGTAGCGGTAGACGTCGCGTGCGGAATGGCCGGTGGCGAGTATGACGGGTCCGCGGTAGGTTTGTTCCGCGCCTGTCTGCAGGTCTACGGCTTCCACTCCCGTCACCGTCTGTCCCTCGATGATGAGCCTTGTCATCTTGGTCTGGAAGTGCACCTCTCCTCCACAGCGGAGAATGGTGTTGCGCATGTTCTCTATCACCCTGGGCAGTTTGTCGGTGCCTATGTGCGGATGGGCGTCGGCCAGGATGGCGGTGTCGGCTCCGTGCTGGCAGAACACGTTGAGTATTTTCTCTGTGCTGCCGCGTTTCTTGCTTCGGGTGTAGAGTTTGCCGTCGGAATAGGCGCCGGCCCCACCCTCACCGAAACAGTAGTTGCTTTCCGGGTCCACCTTCTGTGTCTTGGTGATGGCCGAGAGGTCGCGTTTGCGCTCGTGCACGTCCTTGCCCCTTTCGAGCACGACGGGGCGTATGCCGAGTTCTATGAGTCTGAGCGAGGCGAAGAGTCCGCCGGGTCCTTCACCCACGACGATGGCCCTGGGTGCCGACGAAACGTCGGGATAGTGTGTCTCCGTGTATTCCTCGGTCTGGGGGTACTCATTGATGTAGGCTCTCACTTTGAGGTTCACGTAGATGGTGCGTTGGCGGGCGTCAATGCTCCGCTTGAGCACTCTCACGGCGTTGATTGTCCGTCGGTCTAAGGCCTTGTCTCGGGCCAGGAAGTCGGCTATCGAGTGGCTGTCGGCTGCCTGTTGCGGCAGCACGCGTATTTGGTATTCCTGTATCATGCGAGTGAGTGGTTTGAGAGTTTGCCTGGTTGTTGTCCCCGTGTCGGTCTTTCAGCCGTAAGAGGACTTCATGTTGAAAGAAAGGGGCTGAGTGCATTCGCTGCATGTCAGCCCCCAAAGCTAATTAGAGAGTTATTAAAAAATCAGATAATTCGTTGTTCCTGTTTTCCGCCTGCTCATTCGGCTATGAGCTTGGCGCCCTCGTCGATGGCCTGCATGTTGAGCGGTATGAGGGCGTGGTGACGTTCGGGCAGGGTTTTGTAGAGTGCCTTCTCGAGTCCCTCCTTGGTGACGATGGGGCACACCTTGAGCAGTGCGCCGAGCACGATCATGTTGAACACCTTGGAGTTTTTCATTTCGGCCGCCTTGTCCATGGCGTCAATGCGGTAGACGCTGATGTCGGTGCGCTTGGGCGGGTTGATCACGCCGAAGCCGTCGTAGATGAGCATGCCGCCGGGTTTCACCTTGGCCTCGAACTTGTCGAGGGAGGGCTGGTTGAGCACGATGGCCACGTCGTAGCGGCTGAGTATGGGTGAGGATATGTGCTGGTCGCTGACGATGACGGTTACGTTGGCCGTGCCGCCCCTCTGTTCGGGTCCGTAGGCAGGCATCCATGTCACCTCCTTGCCCTCCATGAGTCCGGAGTAGGCCAGGATTTTGCCCATGGAGAGCACTCCTTGTCCGCCGAAGCCGCTGATGATTATTTCCTTTTTCATTGTCTTTTTCGGTTTTTACATTCCCGTGGTGTCCTTCTGGTCGCCTTTCGGGTAGTATTTGAACATGTGTTCCTTCATCCATTCGTTGGCTTTGACGGGCGAGAGTTTCCATCCGCTGTTGCAGGTGCTCACTATCTCCACCAGGCTTGATCCCTTGCCTGCCATGGAGGCTTCGAATGCCTTGCGTATGGCTTTCTTGGCCTGGCGGATGGAAGCCACGCTCTCCACGCTTTGGCGGGTGACGTAGCAGGTGCCTTCGAGCTGTGCTGCTATCTCGGTGAGCTTGAGTGGGTAGCCGTGCAGGTGGGGGTCGCGCCCGTAGGGGCATGTGGCGGTTTTCTGCCCGATGAGGGTGGTGGGTGCCATTTGTCCTCCGGTCATGCCGTAGATGGCGTTGTTGATGAAGATGACGGTGATGTTCTCGCCTCGGTTGAGGGCGTGTATGGATTCGGCGGTGCCTATGCAGGCGAGGTCGCCGTCGCCCTGGTAGGTGAAGACGAGCCTGTCGGGCCAGAGCCGCTTGATGGCTGTTGCCACGGCGGGTGCCCTTCCGTGTGCTGCCTCTTGCCAGTCGATGTCGAGATAGCGGTAGGCGAACACGGCGCATCCCACGGGCGACACGCCGACGGTCTTTTCTTCCATGTGCATTTCCTCGATGACTTCCGCCACGAGCTTGTGCACCACTCCGTGGGAGCATCCCGGGCAGTAGTGCATCTGCACGTCGTTCATCAGCGCGGGTTTCTTGTAGACCAGGTTCTCTGGCGATATGATGTTTTCCATAATGGTTTTATTCTGCGTTGAGCTTCTGTTTGAGGGCATTGACTATTTCCTCGGGTTCGGGCACGATGCCTCCGAGGCGTCCGAACCATTCCACGGGCAGTTGTCCGTTGACGGCGAGGCGCACGTCGTCTATCATCTGTCCGGCGTTGATTTCCACGGTGAGTATGCCCTTCTTGCCTTGTGCCGCCTGGAGGAGTGCCTGGCTGGGCCAGGGCCAGAGGGTGATGGGGCGGAAGAGTCCGACGCGTATGCCCTCGGCGCGTGCCATTTCGATGGCTTTTTCCGAGATGCGTGCCGCGCTGCCGAAGGAGACGATGAGGTAGTCGGCGTCGTCGGTCTGGCTGGTTTCCCATCGGGTTTCCTTTTCCTCTATTTCCCTGTACTTGCGCTGCAGGTGGAGGTTGCGCTGTTCCATCGCTTCGGGCTTGAGTTCGAGCGAGGTGAGTATGTTGGGTTTCCGTCCGTGTGTGCGTCCGATGGTGGCCCATGGACATTCCCGGGCGATTTCCTCTTCGGTGCGTCTGGGCTTGAAGGGTGGCAGCACCACCTTTTCCATCATCTGCCCTATCACTCCGTCGGAGAGGATCATGGCTGGGTTGCGGTAGCGGAAGGCCAGTGTGAAGGCCAGGTCCATGAAGTCGGCCATTTCCTGCACGCTGGCGGGTGCGAGGACGATGACGTTGTAGTCGCCGTTGCCTCCTCCGCGTGTGGCCTGGTAGTAGTCACTCTGCGAGGGCTGGATGGTGCCGAGTCCGGGGCCGCCGCGCTGCACGTTGACGAACACGCCGGGTATTTCGGCTCCCGCCATGTAGGCGATGCCTTCCTGCATGAGTGCTATGCCTGGGCTTGAGGAGCTGGTGAACACCTTCTTGCCGGCGCCTGCTCCTCCGTATATCATGTTGATGGCTGCCACTTCGCTTTCGGCCTGGAGCACTGTCATGCCGGTGGTCTCCCAGGGCTTGAGCAGTGCGAGTGTTTCGAGCACCTCGCTCTGTGGCGTGATGGGGTAGCCGAAGTATCCGTCGGCTCCGCATCGGATGGCAGCGCGGGCTATCGCCTCGTTGCCTTTCATGAGCATTACTTCCTGTTGTTCCATGGTTTCGTGTGTGTGGGTGTCAGTCTTCCGTCTTTTTGCGGTAGACGGTGATGCATCCGTCGGGGCACACAATGGCGCACGAGGCGCATCCTATGCAGTTGTCCGGGTTGACGGGTTCCACGTAGGGATAGCCCGACGGGTTCACTTTCCTTGCCATTGCGAGCACGTCCTTGGGGCATGCTGCCACGCAGAGCGAGCAGCCCTTGCATCGGTCTTCGTTGACGACAATGGCGCCTTTGATTTTACTCATATTGGTTGATGTCAGTGTGGTGCAGGGGTCTTGCCTTGCGGGCTTGACGGCCGTGCGCCGTTACTTTTCTTTCTGTTGTTTTGCGAGACTGAGGGGGGTGTCGGTGCGGGTCAGGGGTTGTAGTAGTCCTTGCAGCGGTAGTCGAGTATGCGCTCGAGCATGCGGCGGCTTTCGGCAGCGGTGCTCTGGGGGTCGAGCTGTTCGGCCTGGGCATAGAGGTTGATGGCGGTGTGCCATTCGCCGCGCTGGCGGTGGGCCTTGGCCTGTGCGATGAGCTGCGAGGCCTGTTCCCTGCGGTCAGAGGGTTCAGTCGTCATAGTACTCGTGCTTGCGGGCGGCGAGGGTGTTCTTCATGAGTGAGCAGATGGTCATGGGGCCTACTCCTCCGGGCACGGGTGTGATGTAGGAGCAGAGGGGTGCCACCTCGCTGAACTTCACGTCGCCGTTCAGGCGGAAGCCGCTCTTCTTGGTGGCGTCGGGCACGCGGGTGGTGCCCACGTCGATCACCACAGCTCCGGGTTTCACCATGTCGGCGGTGACGAAGTCGGGCTTGCCGATGGCTGCTATGATGATGTCTGCCTGCCGGCATTCTTCCTTGAGGCCGCGCGAGTGTGAGTGGCACACGGTGACGGTGGCGTCGCCATACTGCTTCTGCATCATGAGCTGTGCCATGGGCTTGCCCACGATGTTGCTGCGGCCGAGGATGACGCACTTCTTGCCGCTCGTCTCGATGTGGTAGCGCTGGAGCAGGGTGAGTATGCCGAGGGGTGTGGCGGAGATGAAGGCGGGCAGTCCTGTTGCCATGCGGCCCACGTTGACGGGGTTGAAGCCGTCCACGTCCTTTGTTTCGTCGATGCTCCGGATGACGAGCTGCTCGTCGATGTGCTTGGGCAGGGGGAGCTGGACGATGAAGCCGTCCACGTCTGGGTCGCCGTTGAGCTGCCATATCTTCTCGAGGAGTTCGGTCTGGGTGACGTCTTCCTCGAAGCGGATGAGTGTGGACTTGAATCCGCACTCCTGGCATGCCTTCACTTTGTTTTTCACGTAGGTTTCCGAGCCTCCGTCGTGGCCCACGAGTATGGCTGCCAGGTGGGGGCGCTTGCGTCCTGCCTTGACCATGGCGTCCACTTCTCCGGCTATTTCCGCCTTGATGGCGGCTGCTGTGGCTTTTCCGTCTATGAGTTGCATTGCTTGTTGTTTTTCGTTGTTATATTATATAGATAAGGTGGGCTACATGCCTGGCATTTTCATGCCCTTCATGTGCTTCATCATGCCGGCCATCTTGCTTCCGGTCATGAGTTTCATCATCTTCCGTGTCTGGTCGAACTGCTTGATGAGGCGGTTCACCTCCTGTATGCTGGTGCCGGAGCCTTTGGCTATGCGCTGGCGGCGGCTGGTGTTGAGCAGTCCGGGGTTGGTGCGTTCGGCGGGTGTCATGCTGTAGATGATGGCCTCGATGCCCTTGAAGGCGTTGTCGTCTATGTCCACGTCCTTGATGGCCTTGCCCACGCCTGGTATCATGGAGGCGAGGTCCTTGAGGTTGCCCATCTTCTTGATTTGCTGTATCTGGGCGAGGAAGTCGTTGAAGTCGAACTGGTTTTTCTGTATCTTCTTCTGGAGTTTCTTGGCTTCTTCCTCGTCGAACTGTTCCTGTGCGCGCTCCACGAGGCTCACGATGTCGCCCATGCCGAGTATGCGGTCGGCCATTCGTGCGGGGTGGAACACGTCGATGGCTTCCATCTTCTCGCCCGTGCCGACGAACTTGATGGGCTTCGTCACCACGGTGCGTATGCTCAGTGCGGCTCCGCCCCGGGTGTCGCCGTCGAGTTTGGTGAGCACCACTCCGTCGAAGTCGAGCCGGTCGTTGAATTCCTTGGCGGTGTTCACGGCGTCCTGTCCGGTCATGGAGTCGACCACGAAGAGTGTCTCGTCGGGGTTGAGGGCCTGCTTGAGGCGTGCTATCTCGTCCATCATCTCCTCGTCCACGGCGAGCCGTCCGGCGGTGTCGACGATGACGGTGTCGTAGGCTTCGGCCTTGGCTTTCTGTATGGCGTGCCGGGCGATGCCGACCACGTCCTTGCTGTCGGGCTCTGCATAGACGGCGACGTCTATCTGCTGGCCCACCACGCGGAGCTGTTCGATGGCAGCGGGGCGATACACGTCGCATGCCACGAGCAGCGGGTTGCGCTTCTGCTTGGTCTTGAGCAGGTTGGCGAGCTTGCCGCTGAAGGTGGTCTTTCCGGAACCTTGCAGACCGGACATGAGGATGACGGCGGGTTTCTGGTGGAGGTGCAGGTCTACGGCCTCGCCGCCCATGAGCTGTGCGAGTTCGTCGTGCACGAGCTTCACCATGAGTTGTCCCGGCTTGACGGCTGTGAGCACGTTCATGCCGAGTGCTTTTTTCTTCACGGTGTCGGTGAAGGTCTTGGCCACCTTGTAGTTCACGTCGGCGTCGAGGAGTGCGCGGCGCACGTCCTTGAGGGTTTCGGCCACATTGATTTCGGTTATCTTGCCTTCGCCCTTGAGTATCTTGAATGAGCGTTCAAGACGGTCGCTTAAATTCTCGAACATATCTTATGTATTGTTTGTTTTTTCTTTTTTATTATTCTGTTTTTCGCAACGCAAAGGTAAGAAATATATAAGAGAAACGGGTGGGTAACGGGCGGTATTTAAAGTATTTTAAATTAGTTTGCACCGAAAAATGCGCACATGCTATATGGGTGTGCAGTTTTGGGGGCGTGTTCCCGTAAGGACAATGCCGTTCGCTCTGCATCGGGAGGTGACAGCCGGGCCGATACGACAGGCACGCCATGAGGAGGGAGAACGTTTGCATGGATGGAGGGGCTGCTGCCTGTCCCCGTCATCTTTCCTGTTGCCGCCACTGATTCATGCGGCTGCAGAACCGGACACCGAAACGCAATACGTGCGGGCGGTTGCGACAGATATGGTATATGGGCAAAACGAACGCCCCGAAGAGGAAACGCTGACGGGGTTCACGTCGGTTTTCCCTCCAGGGCGTGATGGCGGATGTGGGGCCTGGCTGGCATCACCTTAGGCCCCACTCTCCTACTCTCCTACTCTCCTTCCTGCTCCTTGGCTCCCTCGCCGCTCACGTAGGTGCCTGCCTCCACGAGCCGGCAGCGGCTGCGGAGCTGCTGGTTGCTCCAGGTCTTGGTGTTGCGCACCAGCAGGTGGAGCCCCGTGACGTTCTGCTGCACGTTCCATGCCTCGAGGGTCTGGGCGCTCTTGCCGTCGATGCCCACGGAGATGAGTCCGAGGTCGCCCAGGCGCACCTGCTTGCCGTCGAGAATCTGCTCCTTCAGGCAGTCGAGCATGTCGGTGAGAACGCCGCTGATGGTGCCTCGGGTGTAGGGCGAGCTGTGCTCGGCGATGTGGTCGACAAACTGGTCGAACTCCATCACGCTCGAGTTGACCACCTGTGCCTGGTAGCGTTTCTTGCCGGTCATGTCGCCAGCCACCTTCACTGCCTTCACCTTGTACTTCACCACTCCTTTTTTCTGTGTTGCCATAATCTTGTTCCTTTCTTTTTTTTTCATGCCTCCACGTGCGTGTGTGCCTGTGGGAGGCGGGTTAGTAATGTTGATGGATTTCGGTGCCCAGGCCTTGTTTCTCGTGTGGAGCCCGTGCGGGGCGTTGCCGTGCGACTTACCTATGGCGCCAAGGTGCGCGCTTGCCTCGGCGGTGGGGGGGGGCCACGGCGGCGTGTGGATGTGGAGGCGGCCTGCAAGACACCGTGTTGCCTCCTTTCCTTTTTCCACCCACAAAGTTACGCAATTCCCGTGGCCCCTGCAATAGGTTCTGAAATTGGCCGGAAAGTTTTTTCAGCCTATAGCGGTCGCACGTGTGCAAGCACCTCTTGAGGGCGTACCGAACCTCGAATCGCACGACAGGCAGATGCAATGATGAACTCGAAACCGAACCTCGAATCGCACAACAGGCAGATGCAATGATGAACTCGAAACCGAACCTCGAATCGCACAACAGGCAGATGCAATGATGAACTCGAAACCGAACCTCGAATCGCACAACAGGCGGGCTGAACGGCGCGACAATCTTGCGCTTCCTTACCGAATGGCAAAGCACAATACGCACAACAGGCGGGCTGTTGCTATAGTTTGGGGTAATGGTAGTAGGCAGCATCCTCCTGTTGAGGGGGGGTAAAAAAAAGAGGGTGTGAGCGAGGGTGACGGCACCATTGCATACCGTTGCAACAGCCTGTTACAGCCTTTCTGCGGGGCCAATGAGGGCGAAAACGAGGGAAAACAGGGGCGGAAATGACGGAAATTCCTGTCGGAAAGAGCAAGAATTTCCCGACTTTTGCCGATTTTTTCCTCTTCCGAGCGTGCCGGAAAAAGAGGGTTGCCGAGGGGTGGATTCTGCCGATTTTGAGGCGACGGTCGTGGCGTACGAAGGCAGAGGGCGGGTCAAAGTGGGCGAAATGGGGAGGAAACTCCCGTTTTCCGTAGGGTGGATTTCCACTGACCCCTACCGCCAGCCCTCCACACCGGGAACGGCAAAAGTGGGCGAGTTGCGGGGCGTAAGTGGCCGACTTACGGGTGCTAACTATGCCACTTGCGGTATGGCCCCGAAGCACCCGTCACATCTGCCGCACGCTGGCACCAAAACGGCTGCCAGCCCCCATGCCGACGGGCAGGGAGAAAACCGACGTGGTCTATGCCGGACCCCCATGCCAGGTGTCACCTCAAGGGCACGACCGGCCCACTGGCAGAGGGGCACGCGAAGGCACGGCAAAGAGGGAGAAATAGGGGGTGAAAAATTGCATTGCACTAAAAATCCGGATGAAAAACACCCTAAAACCCTTGCATTTGAATACTCTGAAAAAATTCATATAATATATTTATATATTATATGGTTTGTATATACATAAATTTGAAAAATCGCCTCGTGGCATGAAAAACCGCTCATTTTTACCCCGATTTTGGGTGCAATGCAATTTTTTTTCGGCATTTCACGCCTCAAAAAGCCCGATTTTAGGGGGTGAAATTCCGAGTGCAACGCAAATGCAATATGTCCGCCCTCAGCCATCGGCATTTTGCAGCAGGGGAGCGTGGTCTTGCCGCTCAACTGGCCGCCATGCTTGCCCAGTGCTACACATGGGTTGCCCTTTCAGTCAACCTTCACGCTGGCGTGGGAAGGGAAGACACACCGGGCGGCACACTTCACCTTGCCGCGTCCGCCCGGCGACCTCTACCCGCCGAATACGGAAATCAGGATTTACTGCCTTGAAGCGACCTTGCTTGGGAACGAAGTCTTTGAGCACTTGAATGTCATACAAAGATTCCCCCTATAATCTGGAAGTACAGTTTATAACCAGTATATATACTGGTTAATAACTGTAAACCTTTTTTCGGGAAAAAGATTGCCTGTGATGCAAAAAATATCTGAAGATATCCTTGTTTATTTCAACAATTTATATTATCTTTGCAGAGAAAATAATACTAAAGTTATTGTCAACAAAAGATGTATTTCAAATTTGTCATCAAACGGAGCTCACTCCAAAGACTGACGGAAACTCGAATCGAAGCGACCGTCACCCAAATTGTTGAAGATGCCATGAACGGCACCTCCATCATCACCAAGCTTCTCACGGGCGTAGAGCCCATGGCAAGCCTGGAAAGCTACGTGCGCCTGCTGGAGCGGTGCATGGAGCAGGACGACAGGAAGGAAGAATGGAACGGGGCTGACGACAGCCGCGGAACCCTTGCACGCTACATACATTATTTTATAGGAAAGGGAAGAGACTACATCCCGGACATCAACCCCATAGACAGAGAGGTGGACAGGCGACGCAAGAAGGCCATGAGGCTTCCATGTCGTTCATCTTTCCGCTCCTCACCCCTGCGGCACCCCACACCCCACCACCCCATCGCGACGACGGTAAGCCGCAGGCACCCCACACCAACCACCACACTCCGCCATCCCATCCGCACACAGCCCCGACACAGGGACACAGGCCATACCATGAGGCCGACCATCGCTGCCGAAAACCTGACGGCTCCGCGATGACACCCACTCAGACTACCAACCTAATGACCCACCTCTTGGATGACGGACCTTTTGGCAAAATACTCGCACATCCTACATACCGCCACATTAATTTGAGAACCAAAACTAACCGGAGAAGACGCAATGGATAACAAAAATTGTATTCAGAATAATCCCTCGTCCACACCTGCCCACGCAGCTTTCTCGTGCGCCCCTAACATCAAGGCGGCCACGCAAACCCGCCCCTGCACCCAGGAATGGTGGCAAGCCACCAAGAAAGACCCCATGGTGGCGGAAGTGATCAACCGCATAGCCCGGCTCAACCAAGAGCTGGAAGCAGGCGAAATCATCGACAACGACTATCGCGAAGAGGTGAAAGCCCTCAAGGAAAAACTCTCCGTGGCATGCTTCAACGCCAACTTCACCGACGGCCACCGCTGCCAGGAAAGCGCCGTGGCCACAGGAAAATTAGTGTTCGACTTCGACCACGTGGACAACCCGCAGCAGCTCTGGAAACTCATCGGGGAACGCCTGAAAGCCCTCGGCCTGGAGCAGCTCGTATGTCTCGCGGAAGTGTCGCCCTCCGGCAAGGGCCTCCACGTGGTGATAATCATCCCGCAAGACTTAGACGCAGCCTCCGCCCACCAGTGGTTTTCCGAACTGCTGGGACCCCTCGGCGCCAACATAGACCACGCCGTGAAAGACCTGGCACGTGCCGTCTACATGGTGCCCGGGAAGTACACCCTCTACGAGAATCCCTCCCTCCTCTTTACCGACCATTCCCAGCCCGAGAACCGCCCCGTAGTGCCGTCGGCCGAAGCATGGCTCAGCCGCCAACGCCCCTCCCCTGACGCGACTTTCACCCCCTGCAGGGAAGCAGCCACGCCCTTCACGCCATCCGATAAGGCGGCACAAGAAGCAGCCACGCCCTTCATCCCATACGAGCAGGCGGCACAAGAGGCAGGCAGCACGCTGTCGGCCCCCGCCTACAACGGCATCCCCTACAGCCGCATCATCCGCCACTGGCTGCGTCTGCACGAGCAGAAGCCGGTGCCCGGAAGCCGCAACAAGGTGCTCTACGCGCTCGCCTGCGACCTGGGATACCTTTGCAACCACGACGAGCCTCTGCTGCTCAGCATCATGCCGCATGCCGACCCGCCGTTGAGCAACAGCGAGATGGTGAAAATCGTGAAGTCGGCATGCCGTCCGTCAGCAAGGGAACTGAAGGTCTCCAACACCCTCCTCCAGGCCATCGCCGAGGCCCAGGCAGAGATGGAGCAAGAAGAGGAGGCCGACGAGAGCGCGCCCGTGCACCCCATCTACGCAGCGGCGCCGCCCCCATTGCCCAAAAAGCTGCCGCCCCTCGTGAAGATGTTTACCGCCCCCTGTCCACACCGAGTGAAGCCCATGATTGCCAATGGCATCTTTTCCCCCTTGAGCGCCTACTCGAGCGAAGTGTACTACATGGTCTTCAACGATGAACGCCCCAAGACCAACAATTTAATCTATCTGGTGGTGGGAGAAAGTAGTTCGGGCAAAGGCTTCCTCAAGGAACTCATTAACCAAATCACAAAGCGCATGAGGGAGCGCGACAAGGCGAGCTGGAACGAGATCAAGAAGTTTAATGAGGAGAAGGGCAAGAAGGGCAAGCTCAAAGGCTGCAAGCCCAGACCCAAAGCCCCCATCCAGTATCTGCCCAGCAACATTACACAAGCCGCCTTGGTCTCGTCATTGGAAAATTTAGGCACCCGCCCAGGTTATATCTATACACCGGAGATAGACAACCTCAAGTCATTTGGCGGCGACGGCAAAAGCTACGAAAATATCAGTAGGTTTTTTCGCGCTATCTTTGATAGAGATGAGTGCAGCCAGTTGCGCGTGAATGCCGACGCTGTGACCGCCAAGGCGATAATGAACCTCGTCATCACAGCCAGCACCACCCCCAACATGTATCTCGCAGTGTTCCGCACCATGCTCACCAACGGAGTGCTGTCGCGTATCAACATAGACTTTCTGCCCAACCGTGAATTTGGAGCCGAGATGATTAAAGTCAAGGCATATCCCGACGACTTCCAGGAGCAGCTCAAACCCATTCTCGACAACCTCGAGAACACGAAGGGCACCATAAACTACAAGAAGCTCGTCGACCTGAGCCGCGAACTGGAAGAGGAAATGCGCCAGCTCGAAGGGAAAACGGAAGACCCGTTCCTGCGCGAAATGCGCCAGCGTGCGCAGGAGATAGCCCTCTGGAAGTGCGTGGTGCTCTTTGTGGCCAACGGATGCCGGTGGGACCCCACCTTCAAGCCTTTCGTCAAGTGGTCGCTCTACCACGACCTGTGGTGCAAGAACCTGCTGTTCAGAAAGGCGTGGGAAGAGCAGCATAGCAGGGACAACGAACACCTTGCCGCCAGCCGCAAGCGCGAGGGCTACCTCAAATACATGCCCGACACCTTCACCAAGCAGGACCTGGAAGACTATTTCAAGAAGAACAATATAACGACCAAGGACCCCGCCAACACCATCAACAGCTGGACACACAGGAACCGAATCGTAAGGGGGCCCAACCACACCTATCGGAAGGTCAAGAATGGCCATTCGGGAAAGGAGGGGAAATAGCCATGAACAAGCCCCCCATCTTCAACGCCCGTCCGTCGGCAGCAGCCATCACCCCATGCGCCACTGCCCAAGACATCGGCACACTGACCCGGCAGTTCATGGAGCGCATCAGCCAGTCAGCCGAAGACACACAGGAAGACACACTCCGCCTTCACCTGGAGCGCACAGAGCGAAGGCGAGAGTGCACCGTGGGCAGACTGTCGTGCGGCACAACTTTCAGCTGCCACACCCTGGAACCCCCGGCCCGAAGCATCACCCTCACCGAAGGCACCTACACCCTGGTGCCGCTGTTCAACAAGCGCTACGGCCGTTTCCTGCCCCGGGTGTGCACCATCCACCGCGACAGGCGTCTGTGGATAACCCCGGGCAACTCGCCTATGGACACGCAGCGAGGCATCCTCGTGGGCAGTCTGCACCCCACCTGTGCCCTCACCCGCACCGCCGAAACCCTGGACTCGCTCATGCACCTCATCACCGAGGCAGAGCGCCAAGGCAAGCGCATCAGTCTGGAAGTGGGCAGAGTGTAGGCGCCAAGAGGCATGCACAAGCCGACCACAACCCAATGGAGCTGCCGGATACCAATCAGGTCCGGCAGCTCCTTTATGGGTGTATGGCGAATGGGATAAATCCCCTACCGGTGGAACATGACGCCCGACGCCATCCGAATGGCCAACGGCAACATCTTCTCCGAACGGAAACAGTCCGACACCGCCTAACTCTTTCAAGACCATGGAAACAAGAACCAAAAGGAAAGCGCAGACATCTTTTCAGAAAAAACAATGGCGATTGTTTGCTTGCAAAAAAAAAGTGGTAACTTTGGCGCGAATTTATAAGTAAGAAATTCAAGGACTATCCTGCTGTAGCAGAGGAAGTGGAAAAGAGAGGACTCACCGCTGAGCAAATCCACAAGGACCCCACCATTCTTCTTGAAATCCTTGACAAGAGTCTGCAATAACATACGCAAAATACGGATGGCCATTAAGTCGAAAGGTAAAGGCAAATCAGGCGGAGCAAGGGTGATTACTTACAAATTTATTGCAAAAGAGATGGAAGGAGAAATTTTTCTTCTTCTCATCTATGACAAAGAAGATGCCTCTACTGTAAAAGTCAATGTATTAAAGCAAATTATCAAGGAAGAAGGTTATCCATTTGAATAATTATGTAAAAGGGAATGCCCCAATCCGGAGCATCCCACAACTTTACAAATCGCCTTTCGGGCATGTCGTAAACTTCGCTAATTCTTCTTTTCACTTATCATTTCTAATAATCAAATATAGTCATTTCTGACTTTCCATGACGATTTCTACAAAGGCACAAGACGAATGAAACTGCTGGACTCTAACGAAATCCGGCAGCTTCGAGATGTGTGTATATTTGAGGTGAATGGAATTGAAACGTATATGTAATAAATATCTTACTTTTTGTTTGGAAGTATGTAATAAATTGCTTATCTTTGCCACATGGAAGAGAAACAAATAAGAAATGTTATCTTCTCTGACGAGTTTGAAGAGTATTACGCCAACATGGACGAACGAACACGTGAGAAATATGACTATGCTTAGGAAATCGTTAGAACGCAATATCTGGTGAGCAAGAAGTTCGTGGACAATCTGAAGAATACTGATTTCTACGAGTTGCGTGTTTCCATAAGTTCGAACGAGTACCGAACTATACTCCTTGCCATTGATCACAATAGCTTTATCCAAAGTAAAAATGTGCTACTTCTCAACTCGTTTCT
Organism: uncultured Prevotella sp.; assembly: GCA_934191235.1. Lineage (GTDB taxonomy): Bacteria > Bacteroidota > Bacteroidia > Bacteroidales > Bacteroidaceae > Prevotella. The sequence goes on from CAKPUA010000024.1 coordinate 40,179, forward strand.
GAAGAAAGGTACAAAGCAGTACAAGGCTGAAATAAAGAAAGCCGAGAACATTGTTAAACGTTATTTAGAGGATTGAATATGTTGAAACTTGACATGAACAAACTTGCTGGTCTCAAAACCTTTGACGACCACCTGCAAGAAAAATATGGTGATGAGAACAGCCCCGAACGCAAGGAGTTCGAGGCTAAAGCCAAGGCATGGTATTTTGCCGAGATTCTTAAAGATGAGCGCAAACGTCAGAACGTAACTCAGAAAGTGTTAGCTGAAAAAATAGGCAAGAAGCGTGAGTATATTTCTTCGCTTGAAAAAGGCCATACGGATATGCAGCTCTCTACATTCTTACGTATTGCAGATGCTCTTGGCTTACGCTTCTCGTTGGTACTTGGATAAAATAAAGGGATGCCCCACACGGAGCATCCCCAACCTTACAAATCGTCCTTTCGGGCATGTCGTAAACTTCGCTAATTTGACCTGATTATCTTATTTCTTTCCCAAACCATAATTCAGCAGCATTTCTGACGCCATCCGCATCAGTTTGTCGTCTTGAAAGTTATATCCTCCCTGCTTGTTACTTCTTGTCAGAAAGCGCAACTCTCGTTCCGCATAGCCATCCCATCCATATTCATCTTCAGTATTTTTCACTAATCCGTTCCTTGTTCTCAAATCAATTGAGTCCACTAACGGCTCGAACGTGCATAATGGTATCACAAGTCCCCTTGGCTGAATCTGCCACGAAGTCAGACACGAAAATCTCACCCTAAACAATTGTTGAAATGTATGCTGTGTGCAATCCGTAACATACAGAAAAAGAGGATGTTAAATGAATAACATCCTCTTTCTAAACTTTAATTCATTTGCAATTCTAAAAGAATGCTTAGTGACTCCGATGGAATTACTTTGTGACTCCGGCAGGATTACTTAAAAATCCCATTCTATGCCTCTGACTTACAGGCGTTTGTCACTGATTTTCTTTATCTTAAAGAAAGATGTCATCATTTCCTTGTTGTATTATTTTTGAGAGTGTAACACAAGTGTAACACATTTCAAAAAGCAATCCTCTTGCCTACATACATACAATTTAACAATGTTCAAGTGAGAACATAATTTTAAAGAACTCTTTTGATACATCATGCACGGCATTGTACCGTCATGTACTATCACTTTGTGTTAAATAGTTGGTATGTAGGTACAATTAGTAAACAAAACACGATATTTTCTATTCGTTTAGCTTTAATTTTGCCGCCGTTAAGTTCGACAGTATAAAGCAGACTGCAATCAAAATCGGGTGGTGTTCTTATTGTAAGAATATCCTCTAAATAACTGTGCAAAGGTACGAAAAATAAGCGAAAGTACATAGTTATTTTGCGCTTTTAACCTTACTTTTAGCGTGGCTTTAGGTCTATACCCGACTTGGATACAACTACTTGCGGACTAACACTAAACAATTAAAGTTAAAGAAAATGCAAACCGAACGCATAAAGAACATCACTGCATGGGTCAGTGATATCAAGCCGGGTATGGTAAAGTCTGCTTACCTGCCCTGCCACAGAGTACAGACACTGAACTGTCTTGTATCACGTTTCAACTGCGGTAGAGGACGTCAGAGAAAAATCTTCGTCCACTACCATTATTGCTCCGATTTGGAGGTGGCAGTTTTAGTCTGCGAGTCTCTTGGCGACTATTACAATAACAAAAATAAAGGAAACGATTATGGTTGGAAAGATGAGATCCCAAAAGATTACCGTTGACGAACTCAAGCAGATCGTCATCGACTCTGAAGAGACTGTCTGGAGTGTGGACGCTATGGCTCAGATGCTTGGCATCTCCACACAGGCAGTAAGAAAGCGAATACTACGTGGACTGATACCGGCCCACAAGGACGGTCGCTTGTGGTATATACTCAAAAGTGAGTACATAAGCCGACTAAGAGAAAAGTGAATCCTCTAAACTCTATACAGATAGTAAAGTCCACACATCTGAAGCCGTGAGGTTGTGGATGTGTGGCGTTTTTTTTAACACCTAAATTATGATACGACAAGAAATCATCGACACCATACTGGAGCGCACCGACATCGTGCAGGTCATCGGCGAGCACGTCAAGCTCCGCAAGTCCGGCACGCGCTATGTGGGCTGCTGTCCCTTCCACAATGAGCGAACGCCATCTTTCTACATCTTCCCACACTCTGGCACCTTCAAGTGCTTCGGTTGTGGCGAGGGCGGCGACATTATCCACTTCATCGAGAAGGCGGAGAACAAGACGTTTGTCGAGGCGGTCAAGACGCTTGCTGCCAAAGCGAACGTGGAGATTGAGGAGCAGGAGGAGTCTACCGAGGAAAAGCAGAAGCGGATGCACCGTGAGGCATTGTGGATTGCCAACAAGCAGGTTGCCGACTTCTACCGCCGCCAATTTCTCCAATCCAAGGAGGCGCAGGGCTACGCTTACCAACGTTGGGGCGAGGACTACTGCACACTCAAAGAGATTGGTTACGCTCCCACGGACGGACACGCTCTCCAGCAGCTCCCCATTAAGCCCGACTTCCTCAAAGAGTTGGGCTTGCTCAATCGTGGCGGCTATGACTTCTACCAAAACCGTATCATCATCCAAATCCATGACCGCTTCGGACATGTCATCGGCTTCACCGCACGCTGCATGGACGAGCAGCAGCCGAAATATCTCAATAGCTCCGAGTCCATCATCTTCCATAAATCTACGGTTCTTTTCGGCATCGAGGATGCTTGGAAAACGGCGGCGAAGCAGGACAAGATGTTTCTTGTCGAGGGTGCGCCTGACTGTATGCGCCTTCAGAGCATCGGCATATACAACACGGTGGCGGCTCTCGGCTCCTCATGGAATGAGCACCATTTCAACACCATCAAGCGTGTGGCGAGCAAGGTGTGTTTCTTGCCGGATGCCGACTCTCCCAAGCAGGGCGAGACTTTCGGGCATGGCGTACAGGTGGTGATGGATGCCGGAACAATGGCGATGGAATGTGGCCTGTCGGTCAGCATCAAGGAAATTCCCGACACGGATGAAAACAAAAAGCAGGATCCAGACACGTTCTTCCGAAACACCAACATCTTCAACACTACTGAAGAGGTTGATTTTATCCTTTGGATGGCTGACAAACTTTTTCCGCAGACAAACACCACGGAGGAGCAGCGCATTACCATCAAGCGCATCGCTTACCTCCTTTCATTGATTGGCGACGACACGGGTATCTCCATGTACATCGGCAAACTCAC
>CAKPUA010000025.1:0-38270 GCA_934191235.1 uncultured Prevotella sp.
TCGAACCAACGACCCCGAGATTACAAATCACGTGCTCTGGCCAACTGAGCTAAAGAGGCGGGTGGGTAAGCTACTTGCATCGCGTCGCTACAACCAACTACCTTTGCTACGTTCCCGTCCTGGAGGATTCGAAGGGAGCTGACCGTGCAAGACTTACCCGTCTTGAGTTTAGCGGGTGCAAAGGTAGCAAATATTTCTTATCCGGCAAGGATTGTGCGGAGAAAAATCGCGACAATTAACTTCTTTTAAAAACATGAATCATACAAATACAGTGCAAATGGTGAAAAAATCATATCCACACATTAATTAATAAAATAAAAGTAGTAACTTTGCAGTGTATAACAGAACTGGTGCCACCCAACTGCGGCCAGGCGGGTGACAAGCCCCTGTGCCGGCGACCGGGAAGCGCCCTTGCCAAACGCAAGAAATTCCATCGGGCAAAGGCTCCGCATAAAAAGAATGGTCCAGGACGACAAATACGAAAAACGAATATGAACACAGAACGCATCAGCGCAATGATACAGTTGAAGGCTTTTGCCCGTGTGGCAGGCCTGAAGATGGCAGTGCTTTGGATAGCAAGTTTCGCATGTTTCGTGGCACAGTTCCGCATGCCCGGATTCAGCATGCCCTGGCTGTTGTCACTATTGATGATCCCTTATTTCCTCACCCGCCTGGCACAGTCGTTCCGCAACGTGCTCGACGGGGTTATCTCCTTTCGCCGCTCCTGGCTATTCAGCGCCTACACCATTTTCTACGCCTCCATCCTGTTTGCATTGGCCCAATACTTGTATTTTGCATTCATAGACCACGGCTTCATCATCGACCAATACGTGAAGGTGCTGCAAGCCCCGGCTTCATCCGCAATCATGGCAAGCTACGGCTACAGCAAGAGCGACATCAACATGGTTGTGGGACAACTGCTCGAAATCAGACCCATCCACATAGCATTCAACTGTGCCACGATGAACATACTTGCCGGCCTGTTGCTGTCTCTGCCCGTGGCGGCACTGACACGGAGAATGTCTGTGAACGCATCCGGCATCAATAAACAGAAACAATAAAAACACACAAGACAATATGGACATAACAGTAGTAGTACCTCTTTTCAACGAAGAAGAATCCCTTCCGGAACTCTATGCTTGGATAGAACGAGTGATGAACGAACACGGATTCTCCTACGAGGTAATATTCGTGAACGACGGCTCCACCGACGGCTCATGGAAGGTCATTGAAGAGCTCAGCAAAAAGTCGGAACACGTGAAGGGCATCAAGTTCCGCCGCAACTACGGCAAGAGCCCTGCCCTCTATTGCGGTTTCAAAGAAGCACAGGGAGACGTGGTCATCACCATGGATGCCGACCTGCAGGATTCACCCGACGAGATTCCCGAACTCTACCGCATGATTAAGGAAGACGGCTACGACCTCGTGTCGGGCTACAAGCAGAACCGCAAACAGGGCGATCCGCTGTCGAAGACTATCCCTACAAAACTATTCAACGCCACGGCACGCAAAGTGAGTGGCATACACAACCTGCACGACTTCAACTGCGGACTGAAAGCCTACCGCAAGGAAGTGGTGAAAAACATTGAGGTATATGGCGAGATGCACCGCTACATCCCATACCTTGCCAAGAACGCAGGTTTCGACAAAATTGGCGAGAAGCCCGTACACCACCAAGCACGCAAGTTCGGCAAGTCTAAATTCATGGGATGGAACCGTTTCTTCAACGGATATCTCGACCTGATAACCCTGTGGTTTCTGAGCAATTTCGGCAAAAAGCCCATGCACGTGTTCGGTTTCCTCGGCACCATCGTGTTTTTCATCGGATTCATTTCCGCCTTCCTCATAGGCGTTGACAAGTTGTGGGCATTGAGTCATGGCGTGGCACAGCGGTTGGTAACAGATTCTCCCTACTTCTACATAGCGCTGACCATGATGATGATAGGCACCCAACTCTTCCTCGCCGGATTCATCGGCGACCTGGTGAGCCGCAGTTCGCAAAACCGTAACGACTATCAGATTGAGGAGGAAATAAGATGCGGAAAATAGTTCCGTTCCTATTGCTGGTCCTCCTGGCTGGAGCATGCACCACCATAGACTGTCCGCTGAACAACACCACTTATTCCAAGTACGATCTATGTGATGCGGCAGGCAAAACAGACACGTTGCACGACACCCTTACCGTGACCACCACGCGCAAGAGCGACGGCAAAGACACCGTGCTGCTCAACCGGGCTGTAGACATCACCACCTTCTCGCTGCCCATGAGCTATACAGGCGAGGAAGACGTGGTGACATTCACCTTGAAGACAAGGGAGCACACGACCCTGACCGACGTGGTGACCATCGGCAAGAGCAACCAGTCGCATTTCGAGTCGACAGACTGCTCGCCCTCCTACTTCCACACCATCAGCGGCATCAGCCACACCAAAAATGTCGTCGACTCCATAGTCGTAACCGATCCTAACGTTGACAACGATGCAAACAAAACGCATTTCAAGATATATTTCCATCCTGGCCATTAGTCTACTGATGTTGCCCACTTCCGTTTCGGCACAGGCACACAAGGGTAAGACTGAGGTTAAAGACACGACAGCACTCTTCAAGGGGTTTGCCGTGTCGGCAGACTTGGCCGGAGTCGTGATGACGGCCGTAAGCGACTACGGACAATATGAGGCTGCCCTTAGATTGAACCTCAAAGACCGCTACTTTCCCATCATAGAATTGGGAATCGGCAAGGCTGACCACACCGACGACGGCACCAACGTGCGCTACAAGACAAGTGCCCCTTATGGCCGTGTAGGCATCGACTTCAATTTGTTGAAAAACAAGCACGACATCTATAGGCTCTACGGCGGAGTCAGACTGGCCTACACCTCGTTCAAGTATGACGTGGAATCGCCAGTCGTAACCGACCCCGTTTGGGGAGGCACCGCCAACTATGGCGGCACAGGCATCAAGGCCAACTATGCATGGATAGAGGGAGCATTTGGAGTTGACGCCAAGATATGGGGGCCTTTCCATTTGGGATGGAACGTAAGATACCGCGCCAAGGTGTCGGGAGACACCGGCACTTTGGGCAACGCATGGTATGTGCCGGGGTTCGGACGCAGTGGAGGCACTCGTATGGGAGCTACTTTCAATTTCAGCATTGACATCTAACACACAGACATGATAATGAAACAAGACAAACGATATTGGCAACTGCCCGCACTGGTAGCACTGGTTGTACTCGCCATTGCCATTGTGAGAGCACAAAAGGATACGCCCTATCAGCACGATACAGGGTTTATCTTCGGCACCGTTTATCACGTGACCTATCAAAGTGACGAGAACCTGAAAGCCGAGATAGAAAGCGAGCTCAAGAAAGTGGACAACTCCCTGTCCATGTTCAACCCGCAGTCCATCATTTCCCAGGTCAACCAAAACCGTGATGTAAAGGTAGACGACATGTTTGCCGAAGTGTTCGGCCTTGCGGAAAAGGTATCAAAAGATACCGACGGTGCGTTCGACATCACCGTCGGACCACTGGTCAACGCTTGGGGATTCGGATTCAAGCACAACGTCATGCCAGACAAGCACACGGTAGACAGCTTGAAACAAATCATCGGCTTCGACAAGGTGACAATGAAAAACCGCCACATCGTGAAGACAGACAACAGAGTCATGCTTGACTGCAATGCCATTGCCAAAGGTTTCGGCACAGACATGGTGGCAAGAATGTTCCAGCAGAAAGGTATCAAGAACTACATGGTGGAGATAGGCGGAGAGATTGTGACATCCGGCAACAGCGAGAAACGCGTGCCATGGCGAATAGGTGTCACAAAACCTACAGACGACTCACTCAATGTGAACGAGGAGATACAAACAGTGCTCAATGTCTCCAACACGGCCATGGCTACCAGTGGGAACTACCGCAACTTCTACTACAAAGGCGGCAAAAAGTATGCTCACACCATAGACCCTAAGACAGGATTCCCAGTGCAGCACAGCATCCTCTCATCTACCGTTCTCGCCCCGAACTGTGCCACAGCCGATGCTTTTGCCACATCGTTCATGGTGATGGGACTCGACAGGGCTAAAGTTGTGCTCAAGAGACATCCGGAACTCATGGCATACTTTATTTATGCCGACGAGAAAGGAAAGAACCAGGTGTGGTACTCTGCCTCACTACAATCAAAAATAGCTCGCTGATGCCTACTCCTTCCACCTATAACCTGTTGCTCGGCATCCCCGTGTTCCAAGGCATGGGCAAGACCGAACTGCAAAACATCATTGCCCACGCCAAACTGGGATTCGAGAAACACGAGGCGGGAGAAAATCTGCAAATAGCCGGACAAAGGTGCAACCAGTTGGTTTTCCTTATGAGCGGTGCCATAGCCTTAACCACAAAGGCTGATGACGAAAGTTTCGCCATCACTGAAGACATAGACACCCCATACACTATAGAGCCTGAAAGATTGTTCGGAATCTACAACCAGTACAGAACCACGGTGACAACACTCACCACCTGCAACATCATGACACTCGACAAAGAAGAAGTGGTGAAACTGCTCGAACAGTACACAGTATTCCGATTCAACCTGCTCAACCTCATATCAACCCAATCACAACGCATGGGTAACGGTAGATGGAAAGCGGAAAAAACTAATCTGAGGAACAGGCTTGCCCGCTTTATTGAGACAAGATGCACAATTCCCAAAGGCACCAAGCACCTAAGCATTATGCGCAAGCAACTCGCCGTTGAAATGAACATGGGATTTGCGAACATGACCAAGGCACTACACCAATTGCAGAACGAAGGACTCCTACGTATCAGAAGAGGTGTCTACGACATACCCAGGTTGGAAGATTTGTCGGAAGATGGCAATCCGTAGTGTCTGGCAAACGCCAATCGGACAAGAGCAACGAATGATAATACAAGCACTCCATAACAACATAAATAAACACGCCAACAAACGAACTATGACAGACAAGAAGGAAACGACAGAACGCAAGAACCCGTTCTTTGAGCCATACAACACCCCACACGATACAGTCCCATTCGACCGTATCCTGTTAAGCGACTATGAAGAAGCCATGCTTGAAGGCATCAGGCGAGATGACGAAGAGATAGACCTCATTGTCAACAATCCGGAAACGCCGACATTCGACAATACTATTGTCTGCACCCACGAGGAGAAGGGACCACACTACTACGATCTGCTCGACCGGGTGACTACCGTGTTCTTCAACTTGCTCAGTTCGGAAACAAACGACGAGATGGATGCACTGGCACAGAAAATGAGCCCTATACTCACCAAGCACGAGAACGACGTAAGCCTCAACAAGAAACTCTTCGAACGCGTGAAATATGTGCATGAACATCACCGCGAACTTACACCAGAAGAACAAACCGTACTGGAAAACAGCTACAATGGTTTTGTACGTAGTGGTGCCTTGCTCGACGAGAAGGACAAGGAGAAACTGCGCAAACTGTCGGAAGAGGCGAGTATGCTCGGACTGCAATTCTCGCAAAACCTACTGAAGGAGAACAAAGCCTGGACACTGCACATCACAGATGAACAGCAACTCGACGGACTGCCGGAAACAGCACGAGAGGCAGCAGCTAAAGCGGCTAAGGAGCATGGAAAGGACGGATGGATGTTCACACTCGATTTTCCAAGCATGCAACCGTTCATGACCTACTCCACACAGCGCGAACTTCGCAAGCAGATGTATATGGCACGCAACACAGAGTGTACCCACGACAACGACACGAACAACCTTGACATCTGCAAAAGGTTAGTCAACATACGGAGGGAAACGGCACAGTTACTTGGATATGAAACCTTTGCCGACTATGTACTGGAACGCCGCATGGCAGGCAGCATAAGTAATGTCTATAAGTTGCTCGACGACCTGATAGAGGCATATATGCCCACAGCGAAAGAAGAGGTGAAAGAGGTTGAAGAGAAAGCCAGGGAGATGGAAGGCGACGATTTTCAGCTACAGCCTTGGGACTTTGCCTACTACTCGCACAAGCTGAAACTCAGCAAATATAACATAGATGCAGAAATGCTGCGCCCTTACTTTGAACTGTCGAAAGTTATCAAGGGGGTCTTTGGTTTGGCCAACAAGCTATACGGAATTACGTTCAAGGAAAACAAAGAGATTCCCGTCTATCACCCAGATGTAAAAGCCTACGAGGTGTTCGATGAGAACGGCGAATACCTCGCTGTGTTCTATGCCGACTTCCATCCCAGAAAAGGCAAGCAGGGAGGAGCTTGGATGACGGAATACAGAGGGCAGTGGATTGACCGCAAAGGTGTGAACCACCGTCCACACGTAAGTGTGGTCATGAACCTCACCAAGCCTACTGACGACAAGCCTGCCCTCCTCACCTTGGGTGAAGTGGAAACTTTCCTCCACGAGTTTGGTCATTCTCTTCATGGAATGTTTGCCAACACCCGTTTTGGCTCGCTTAGTGGTACGAACGTATGGTGGGACTTTGTGGAACTACCTTCACAGTTCATGGAGAACTATGCAGTGGAGAAAGACTTTCTCAACACCTTTGCTTTCCACTACAAGACAGGAGAACCACTGCCCGACGAACTCATCAAGCGCATAGTCGACAGCCGCAACTTTGAGGCAGCATACAGTTGTATGCGACAGGTAAGTTTTGGTCTGCTCGACATGGCTTACTACACCAAGAAAGATGAATTCAAGGACGACATAATCCCCTTTGAGAAAAAAGCTTGGGAAAGGGCAATGGTGATGCCGCAACTTAAGGACACCTGCATGACCGTGCAGTTCAGCCATATTATGGCTGGCGGTTACGCAGCAGGCTACTACAGCTACAAATGGGCTGAAGTGCTTGACGCTGATGCATTCAGCGTATTCAAGAAGCAAGGCATCTTCAACCGAGAAACTGCCAAGCGATTCCGCAACGAAATTCTGTCAAAAGGCGGAACTGAAAATCCAATGACTCTCTACAAGCGTTTCCGGGGACAGGAACCTACCATAGAGGCTCTGCTGGAACGAAACGGCATCAAGAAACAAGCAAGCGAAAAGCAACTTCTCCTTGACCTCCGCTATCTGCGTATGGCCAGGATATGGGCGGAAAACAGCTACTGCAAGCGTCGGAAAGTGGGCGCACTAGTAGTAAAAGACAAGATGATCATCAGCGACGGATACAATGGTACACCAAGCGGATTCGAAAATGTTTGCGAGGACGACAACAACCTCACCAAGCCTTATGTACTCCATGCTGAAGCCAACGCCATCACCAAGTTGGCACGTTCAAACAACAACAGCGACGGCGCCACGCTCTACGTCACAGCCTCGCCATGCATAGAATGCTCTAAACTCATCATCCAGGCAGGTATAAAGCGCGTAGTCTATGGGGAGAAATACAGACTCACCGACGGACTGGAACTCCTCAAGCGAGCTAACATAGAACTGATTTATCTAAACCCAGACGAATATGAACAAAAATAAGAAACACACCTACACACCACTGCTGATGGCTGTCAGCGTGGTATTGGGCATCGTGATTGGATCTTTCTTTGCCAACCACTTCTCTGGCAACAGATTGAACATCATCAACTCAGGAAGTTCACGGCTGAACAACCTGTTGCACATCATTGACGACCAGTATGTAGACGCTGTGAACATCGACTCGCTCGTAGACAAGGCCATACCCCAAATTCTGTCGGAACTTGACCCACATTCGGTCTACATCAGTGCCAAGGATGTGCAAGCCGCTACTGACGATCTAAAAGGCAGTTTCTCTGGTGTAGGAGTGGAATTCAACATCAGACAAGACACCATCCACATTCAAAACGTCATCAAGAACGGACCGGCAGAACGGGCGGGGTTGTTGGCTGGTGACAAGATTGTAAGTGTAGACGGCAAACCCTTCGTGGGCAAGATAGTCACAAACGAGGAAGCCATGCACAGGCTCAAAGGCCCTAAGGACACGAAAGTTAAGATAGGTGTGGTGCGCTATGGCGTAAAAGGGGTGAAGACATACACGGTGACGCGAGGTGACATTCCTCAGAAAAGCGTCACGGCCACCTACATGATTGACGACAACACCGGCTATATGCGCATCAAAAACTTCGGCGAGAACACTTATGCAGAAATGCTCATAGCCTTGGCCAAGTTGCAACAGGAAGGCTTCAAGAATCTGATAGTAGACCTTCGCGACAATACTGGAGGCTATCTGCAGGCTGCCGTACAGATGGCGGGAGAATTCTTACCTAAAAACAAACTGATTGTATATACACAAGGAAGGAAGTCGCCACGACAGGACTACAAGAGCGACGGAAGAGGCAGCTATCAGGACATCCCCATGGTAGTGCTCATCAACGAAGGTACAGCGTCGGCAGCTGAAATCTTCGCCGGTGCCATGCAAGACAACGACCGCGCCACCATTATCGGCAGACGCTCGTTCGGCAAGGGATTGGTGCAGCAGCAGATTGCATTTACAGACGGATCACTCATCCGCCTCACCATTGCACGCTACTACACCCCATCGGGAAGGTGCATACAAAAGCCTTATCAACCAGGCGACGACAAGGACTATGTGGACGACATCATGACACGGTATCAGCATGGCGAGTTCTTCTCACAAGACAGCATCAAGCACACTGGTCCAGCCTACCACACATCAATAGGAAGGACTGTGTATGGCGGTGGCGGCATCACACCCGACATATTTGTGGCAGAAGATACAGTCAACGTCACCTCTTATTATAAAGAGGCCATCATGAGCGGACTGATTCTGCAATTTGCCTACAACTACACGGATGTGAACCGCCCGAAGTTGCGCAACTTCAAGGAAATGATGGAACTGGCCAAGTATCTGGAAAAACAAAATCTGGTGGAACAATTCGCTTCCTTCGCCAACAAGAATGGTTTGCAGCAACGCAATCTGATGATAAGAAAGAGCCATTCACTCCTCGACACCTTCCTCAACAGCCGCATCATCTATAATATGCTCGACGAACAGGCATGGACACAATACATCAACCAAGACGACCCTGTGGTGAGAAAGGCCATCTACGTGTTTGATCATCACGAGGCCTTCCCGAAAAAGCCGTCTGTCACCAAGCCGTCGGCAAAGAAAAAGAAACGTTGACATGCTGAACAAGAACGAATTAAGACAAGAGATACGGCTCCAGAAACGGAGCCGTTCTCTTTATCAGAACGCCCGTGAATCTGAAGACATTACCCAAAAACTTCTCGCCCACCCCATGGTGAAATCCTCCCGCTGCATCTTGCTCTATCATCCACTGAACGACGAGGTAGACACTAAGCCGTTGATAAACATTCTGGCAGAACAGGGAAAGACCATCCTACTGCCAAAGGTTAACGGGGAAGAGAGCATGGAACTCCGAACTTTCAGAACATATAAAGACATGGAAGAAGGGGCTTTTCACATCATGGAACCCACTGGGCCGATATTTAATGACTACCCCGAAGTAGAACTTGCTCTGATTCCCGGCATGAGTTTCGACAGCCAAGGCAACAGGTTAGGCCGAGGCAAGGGATATTACGACAGGTTTCTCAAACTCCTTCCTCATACATATAAAATAGGTATATGCTTTGAATTCCAAAAAAGAGCACACATACCAACAACTGATCATGACGTGAAAATGGACGAAATCATTTAGGGAGAAAATGCGAAGGCAGGCTCCGACAAGAAACGACAAGTCGATAGAAACAGAAGGACAAACTTGTTTTTTAAAGAACGTTCAGATGACAGAAATCTGCGTAACGACCTGACTCCCTACTTTATCTACAATTTTCTGGAGCAAACGGGAACGTACCATTGACAAATCCTGCCGCAAGGCGGGATTTGTTATTTTCACATATAGCGTCTGGTTACGGATGAACTTATCGGCAGTCATGCCTGCAATGACAGGTCCCACAACTTCGTCCCAAGCGTCGATGGTGCGCATGTGCAACAATGGAGCCTCCAGGCCGTTGTCACGTATGGTTTTGCCCAACAATTCAGACAAACTTTTCACTTCCCTCCTAAACATAATCAGTCCTCCTTCTCATTAATCTGCCCATTCTCAACAGAGAATATCTTGTATGGTGCATCGGAATTCTTAAGAATACGATCTATATGCTCCCGGTTAGTATCGGTGATAAATATTTGCCCATAGTCACTGCCCGACACAATGTCGATGATACGTGCCACACGATTGGCGTCCAACTTGTCGAAAATGTCATCAAGGAGCAGGAGTGGTGTGACCCCATTGCCTATCTCCGACAAAAACTGGAACTGTGCCAATTTGAGAGCCAGCACATAAGTTTTATTCTGCCCCTGACTGCCTTCACGACGCATGGGATAGCCCCCAAGGAGCATCTGCAAATCATCGCGGTGAACACCATGGAGAGAATAACCCACAGCCCTGTCTTTCATGCGGTCACGGCGTATAACGTCAAGAAGAGGTCCACGTTGACAATGGGAAACATACTCCAAACTCACCTCCTCATGTCCCCCCGAAATCTTGCTATAGACCCGTTGAAAGACAGGGATAATGCGCTGCACAAATTCGGCTCTGCGCCGATAGATGCGCTCCCCTTCCAAAGCCATTTGTTCCTCCCAGATATCCATCAGTGAAGAATCAGGCTCTTCTTCCTGCTTGAGCAACGTGTTGCGTTGTTGCAGGGCCTTGGTGTATCGGGTTAGTGATGCCATATAAGTATTATCATACTGAGAGATAACCACGTCGAGCAATTTGCGGCGCTCGTCGGTGGCACCATCGATCAGAACCGAATCGGCCGGCGATACAAAAACGAGAGGAATCAGCCCTATGTGTTCAGACAGTCGCTTATACTCTTTCTTGTTTCGCTTGAAATGTTTCTTTTGTCCACGCTTCATTCCGCAATACACCAATTCCGGCTCACCATCAGCAGTCCTTTCATAAGTACCCTCCAAGACCATGAATTCACTATCATGGGAAAGCACCTGAGAATCAATGGGATTGAAAGCGCTACGACAAAAAGAAAGATAGTAAACAGCATCGAGCAAGTTGGTCTTGCCCATGCCATTATGACCCACAAAGCAATTGAACTTGTCGGACAAGACCAGGTCTGCAGTATGGATATTCTTGAAGTTAAGTATGGAAAGGTTCTTTAATCTCATCAGTGTCATGCATGAAAATGCACTGCAAAGTTACACCATTTATCAGTGAAAAGAGAAAAAAGTCAATGATAAATTTCAATATTCAAGAATAAATGATTAATTTTGCCACGCTTTATGCGCCAATGACAAGGGCGCAAGAACCAAGCAATCAAATAGTAAAATCAAAAAAAGTACAAAAAATAATGGCAAACAACAATGAGCAGAAGAGTGCTCTCAATGTAAACGAGCACCTCTCAAAATCTGAAGCTTTCTTCATCAAGAACAAGAAAGTGCTTATTTATGGTGTAATTGCAGTCATCGTGCTGGTAGCCGGATGGTTTCTCTACAAGCAGTATGTACAGGCTCCCAAAGAAGCCGAGGCAAGCACCAAACTGGCCAAAGGTCAGGAATATTTCAATCAGGAAATGTTTGACAAAGCACTCAACGGTGATGGTGCCGGATTCACAGGCTTCAAGGGAATCATCAGCGACTATTCGGGCACTGACGCAGAAAACCTCGCAAACCTCTATGCCGGACTTTGCTGCGTGAACACAGGCAAGTATCAGGAAGCCGTAAACTATCTGGAAAGCTATAGCTCCAGCGACGACGAAATGATCAGTCCAGCAGCCGAGGCTGCATTGGGCAACGCATACGTTTACATCAAGCAGTATGACAAGGCTGTGGATGCACTGAAGAAGGCAGCTAGTATGGCAGACTCAGAAGCCGAGGACGGCGTGAACAACTCTATCTCTCCACGCTGTCTTATCCAAGCAGGAGAAATTCTCGAGAACCAAGGCAAGAAAGACGAGGCTCTGAAGATTTACCAGGACATTAAGAAGAAGTATCTCAACTCACCTGTCCGCCAGGAGATTGACAAATACATAGAAAGAGCTACAAAGTAATCAATATGGCAACAATACTTCACAACCTTTCCGATTACGATTTTGACAAAGTGCCAGACGCCAGCAATATGTGCTTTGGCATCGTAGTGGCAGAATGGAATGAGGAAATAACCGGTGCTCTTCTTGACGGAGCCGTGAAGACACTCGAAAAGAACGGAGCTCTGCCGGAGAACATTCATGTGAAGAGCGTACCCGGAAGTTTCGAACTTATCTACGGAGCCAAGCAAATGGTGCTCAACGGCGGATATGACGCCGTGATCATTCTCGGATGCGTCATCAAGGGCGACACTCCACACTTTGACTACATTTGTCAGGGAGTGACCTATGGCATTGCACGCATCAACGCAACCTGTGAAATCCCAGTCATCTACGGACTGCTCACCTGCAACGACTTGCAGCAAGCCAAAGATAGAAGTGGAGGAAAGCTCGGCAACAAAGGCGACGAATGTGCCGTGGATGCCATCAAGATGGCTAAATTCTAAAAGTAAAACAATCCTATATTAAGAAAAGCGTCATTTGCACGAATTGCAAATGACGCTTTCTTTATGTTCTGAAATGATATTGGCGCGAAGTTCCTCAACTTATAATTTGGAATAAACAGAGTCTACACAGGTTCAATAATGTCAACTATGATATCGCTAATGGCACACTAACACATACTTAATGGCACACTAACACACTTTTCTCTGCGGGGAAAAGTGTGTTACAGAGTTATTAGCCAATCTACACATCGAGCGACGTGTCTACAGATATTGTCATGCCGCCCGTACGCGACACGTCAAGCAATAAGGGCACAAACTCGTCACTCATTTGGTCGGGAGATCCAACACTTGCAGCAAAGCGCAGATGGTCGCCATCTGCCTTCTCCAGCACAATGCCCAAAAGAGCACCTTTCTCAGCCACATCGGAATCAAGATATTGCTCGAAATCCGCCTTTACAAACGTGCGGTCGAAAAAGACGGAGCCATCAGTCCGATGTATGCGAAGTGAAATTTTGTTGGCATAATATTTGTTTCCAGACTCATCCACACACAATGCCGTGTTATCCACAAACCGGTGAACTACTACAGTGTAAGACTGTCCAAGCCATTCTACCGACTTAGATTGCGTATAGTCCGACATGGCATTGATTTTCTTTTGCACTTTCTTTACCACCTTTGGCACTATAATGTCCTTGGTCTGTTTCTTCTCGCTGCAGGCAGAAAACCACACAAGAGCACAGAAAGACATCAGCACCAGCTGTCTGTTGTTCATACTATAAGATTTTTATGTGTTCTCGTGCAAAGGTACACTCTTTTTCCCAAATAATGCCAACATTGCAAAAAAGATGAACAAACGGGCACTAAATTGCCAAAAAAGAACTAACTTTGCAACAACAAATGCGCAGAAGCAATGCAGACCCGCCACATTTACATATGCCTTTTGCTGTTCATTTCACTTGCCCTCTTGTCGTGCAAGGAAAAGATGAGCAGAATGGCATCGCCACAGATCGACACAATACCGATGATGGTGATGCAAATACAAAAGTGCTCTCGACTCTACACTGCCGAATGTCATATTCACAAAATCATCACCCACGAAGACCGCAAAAAGTTGAAGGGAAAACTTTTCAGCCACGACATAGACATCACCCTGCCTCTTGGAGAACGCAAAATAGCAATTCCAATGGATGCCACTGTCAAGGCCTACATTGATTTCAATGACTTCAGCACCGCCAACATTAAGCGGCAAGGCAAGAAAATCAGCATTACCCTACCCGACCCACGGCTGCAGCTCACTTCCACCCGCATAGACCACCAAGCCGTGAAAAAGTATGTGGCCCTGTCACGCTCCAACTTCTCCGACACAGAACTCGCCCAATACGAACGGCAAGGACGTGAGTCCGTATTGAAAAACCTGCCCGAATCGGGCATCCTCAACCAAGCACGCGAAGGTGCCGCCTCCATCCTCATCCCGATGATTGAACAGATGGGCTATGCCGAAAGCGATATCACCATTCACTTCCGCAAAGACTTCAACATCCACGACCTTACCCGCATACTTGACACATCAACTATAGAAAATGGAAAGAAATAAGAACATACTCTTCCGCTACCCACGGCTTGTCATGGTGTGCCTCATGGTCGTTGCAACCGCCATCTGCCTGGTCACGTTGAGCAAGTGTGCTCGCGACAGCAAACTGCACGTGGAAACCGATGAGGGCATTCAGCTCACGCCGGAGATAGTGGAAAGCATCAAGGGCATCGGCCAGTGGGAGTTTCTTTCCATTGCTGACGAAGAAATGGTGGACACTGTGCGAAAAGGATTCTTCAGCGACAACCAACTCGCGCGCATTTATTACGGCACCGTACGTTTGGGCATCAACATGGACAAGACCGAAGAGGGGTGGATAGAGAGTCAAGGAGACTCGGTAAGCGTGCTCTTGCCCCCCATTGAACTGCTCGACAGCCAATTCATCGACGAGGCACTCACACGCCCGTTCATAGAAAGCGGCAATTGGAGCGACGCCGACAGGCAAAAACTCTACAATAAGGCTTACCGGCAAATGAAACGCCGTTGCCTCACAAGGGGCAACATCAAGAGTGCTGAAGACAATGCAACACGACAATTTCACGAAATGATGAAGCAAATTGGCTTCACTAAGATTAGAATAAGAATAAGAGAGAAATAAAGACACAAACCAAGTAAAAAGATTACGACATGGATATGGTTAACGACTTTTTCTTAAGCCTCAGCAGTTTTCTATGGGGATGGCCCATGATTATACTCTTGCTGGGCACCCACATTTACCTCACCATCCGCTTGCACTTGCCACAGCGCAAGATATGGACAGCCCTCAAACTGTCCATAAAGGCAGACAAGCAAGCCAAGGGAGACGTGTCGCAGTTTGGTGCTCTCGCCACAGCATTGGCGGCTACCATCGGCACTGGAAACATTATCGGTGTAGCCACCGCCATTGCCATGGGAGGACCGGGTGCAGTGTTCTGGTGCTGGCTCACGGGAGTATTCGGCATCTCGACCAAGTATGCCGAAGGACTGCTCGCCATCAAATACCGCGTCAAGACCCCGAGTGGCAAGATGCTTGGCGGTCCGATGTATGCCCTTGAGCGCGGATTAGGATGGAAAGTAATGGCCATGCTATTTGCCATTTTCACGGTCTGCGCATCGTTCGGAATAGGCAGCACCGTCCAGGCCAATGCCATAGCTACCATCGCACAGGTTTCCTATGGAATTTCGCCCTATGCAACTGGCGTTGTCATCTGTGCCCTCGCAGGAGTAGTTGTGATTGGCGGCGTGAAAAGCATCGCCAAAGTGTGCGGAATGATCGTGCCTTTCATGGCCTTGTTCTACGTAATCGGTTGCATCATCATCATCTTTATTAATCATGCCTTTGTGGAACAAGCCATCGAACTAATCATCACTTCAGCATTCAAGCCCGAGGCCGCTGGCGGAGGTTTCGTAGGGTCCACGGTCATTATGGCAGCCCGCTACGGAATAGCCCGTGGCCTATTTTCCAACGAGTCGGGTCTAGGCTCTGCACCCATAGTGGCAGCCGCTGCACAGACCCGCAACCCTGTACGTCAGGCACTTGTAAGTTCCACCGGAACTTTTTGGGACACAGTGGTCATCTGTGCCCTCACCGGCATTGTCATAGTGAGCAGCATCCTGGCCTATCCCGACATTGACTACACCAACGGAGCAGCACTCACACAGGCTTCTTTCGGCAAGATTCCCCTGGTGGGCAAACACATACTCTCTTTCGGATTGTTGTCCTTCGCTTTCAGCACAATCCTTGGATGGTGCTATTATGGTGAGAAAACAATAGAATACCTGAAAGGTAAAAAATGGACTTACGGATACCGTTGCATTTACATCCTCAGTGTCTTTGCAGGTAGTGTAATGAGTCTCACCGTGGTATGGAACATTGCCGACTGCATGAATGCCCTCATGGCCATACCGAACCTGTTGTCCTTGATATTCCTAAGCAATGTTGTGGTGAGTGAAACCCGCAAGTATCTTTGGAGGGGAAGGCTGAACATGAGCATGGAGCAATCACATCATAAAGAGAAAGAATAAAACCCAAAGCGCTGTACACAAATGTTATGTACAGCGCTTTCGTTTTTTATTGGAAGAACTATAAACTACTTGAGTTTCTTTCCGTCTGAAAAGGCATTGCCCACGCGTTGGCCCAACTCAATATATCCATTATGGATGGGGTCAAACGTAATGAGGTGCATTTTCTCTACATCCGGTTTACCGTCAGCCGCCAAATATTCCTCACGGCAATGAATGTCAACAATCTCGGCAATGATGTAATAGCCGGTAGCACTTTCATCAATTTTGCGCTTGATGCGGCACTCCATTATTAAGGGAAAGTCGGTGAAAACAGGTGCATTCACCTGCAAAGCCTTCTCACTATGCCATCCTGCATGGTTCATTTTCGAAGGTTCATTCTTGGCACTCACCATGCCCACATAATCGGCAGCCACAAGTGTTTCCTTGGTGGCAAACGCCACCGTAAACTCTCCATTATGATTGAGATTGTCTGCCGTAGCGTGCGATCCCATGGAAATCATAATTTCATGCATGTCCCATTGTCCTGCCCAAGCTGCGTTCATGGCATTGGGATGCCTTTGTTCATCATAAGTACCTATAATGAGTACTGGTTGTGGCAATAGCCACGGTTTTGGTCCGAAGTCTTTCATTTTTACTTGAATGTTATAATGCAACAATAATAGTTCCTTTTCAATGCTTTCCTTTCAGGATGACGTATACAATGACAGGTGCTCCTATAATGGGGGTAACGGCACTCAAAGGAATGACGCCCATGTCACCGGGAAGAACGCAGAGAGCGTTGCAAAGCAAGCCCATAGCGGCACCGCACAAAAGCGTGAAGGGAAGAAGCGTGAGATGATTGTCTGTGCGAAGCAACAATCGTGCCACGTGAGGCACTGCAAGTCCGATGAACGACACGGGCCCGCAAAAGGTGGTGACCACAGACGTGAGCACTCCTGTGACCACCAACAGCACATTGCGTGTGCGGACGATGTTCACACCAAGGTTTTCAGCATATCGCTCGCCAAGAAGTAGCACGTTGAGCGGCTTGATAAGAAGCATGGCACAAGCCAGGCCTGACGTAACAAGCACAGAAAACAAAGGTAACTGCTCCAGCGACACTCCACCAAAATTTCCCATTCCCCACACCATATAAGACTTCACGCCCTCTTGTGTAGCGAAAAAGTTGAGCACAGTAATGGCAGACGAAGCCACGTAGCCCACCATAATACCGATAATAAGCAACAGAATATTACTCCTCACCCTGGTAGAAAAAAGCCAGATAAGCGCCATCACACCCATGGCACCTGCAAATGCTCCTGCCATCACCGCCATAAAACCAGATACAGACCATGCGCCAGCTGTAATGGTGCCTCCTGAGGCAAGCACCACCAGTGCCACCCCCAAGCCGGCTCCGCTGTTGATGCCGAAAATGGACGGATCGGCAAGAGGGTTGCGGAAAGCTGTTTGAAGAAGCAAACCGCAAACAGCCAAAGCCCCCCCCGCAAGCAAGGCTGTAATCGCCTGCGGCAGGCGAGACTCCATGACAATGAATCGCCAACTTTCCCGTTCACAGGGTTGTCCGGCAAGAATAGCTGCCACTTGTCGGAAAGGAATATGCACCGAACCATAGACCAAGTTGATAACCAAGAGTAATAAAATGGTGACAACAAGCAACAACATTTGCTTAAAAGGAAAGTTCATGATAATAAGTCGTGCTTTGTTTCAATGAATGGTTGGGATGGAAAATATGATAGAAATCAAGAATCAGTTTGTCCGGCCGGAAAGGTGTCTGTTCATAGAAGCCCGATGTCTGCAAATTGCAAGCCCATACCCGATGATGAACGAACGCCTTGATTTGTCTATAAGCAGGCAATTCGGAAAGCAATGACCTATATGTCAATGGTTTCTCTCCACTGTATCGCACCAGCCAAACATCAGACCCGCCAGCCTTGTCTACGACACTCTCCAAAGCCAACGCAAGAGACCCACTGCTTTTATCGTCGGCAAACATATAATGTCCGCCTGCGTCGGCAATCATCTGTCCGAGTGTGCTTTTTCCTCCAGGCACATACCACACGCCACCTTCATGTCTATCCATGAGTACTTGAGGCTTGACTCGTGAGATCTGAGCTGTTTTTTTCACCCGAAGATAGTTGGTCTCAACCTCTCGGAAAATAGAATCAGCCTGATGTTCATGTCCTACAAGCATGCCATAGAAGCGCATCCATTCAGCGCGTGCCAAAGGAGACGGTTCCATATAGTCTGCACATTCTATGAGTGGAATGCCCGTTTTGTCGAGTTTTCCGTAACCTCCACTATTCTCAAAGGGCGACATGAATATGGCGTCTGGCTTGAGGTCTAAGATACGTTCCACATCGGGCTGCATACTGCTGCCACAATCTGCCACAACACCTCTCTTCACTTGATTTTGGAGAAACGGTATTTCCACATACTGTAAATCACAAACACCTCTAATCATATCGGCTGCTCCCAAATCCATAAACAGCTGACTATGCACCGTGGTAGACACGACAGACCGCTTCAGAGGCGTACGCACCAAGGTACCTTCAGGTAGTCCAGAAGGCAAATGCCGTAGTGAGTCACCGACCAAGACATAAGTATGAAGGGTGTTTCCTTTATGCCATGGATCGGCTACACTTACTATAGTAAACAGAGGAAAACGCACTACTGTCAATCCTGTAGCATATTTCATTTTTAAGGTGTCTCCCCCTGTCCGTCCCGACTGTGTTCTACTACGTGAGCAAGAAACAGCCATCAAACAGACAAAGGCAAGCATAACAGGTAAAAATAAAGTCATTCTTTTCATATCAACCGCAAAATTAGCGTATTTCAAAGAAATGGCAAAATAAGACCAACAAAAAAATTGCACTGACAGGAAACCCTACCAGTGCAGTTCAAATCTATTTCTTTTGATTTATTTCAAATTTAATCTCCTCTTCGGAGACCTTCTTCCCGTAAGTAGGTCAAAGCCTCACGGCTTTGCCTTTCCTTGGGTCGAATATTGTTATCCTTACTTTTACTACAATCTTAATTACCAAACTAATCTACCTAATTGAAACCTAAACAATCAATCTTTTACCTAAAACCAATAACCTAATAACCTAAACAATCAATCTTTTTTACCTAAAACCAATAACCTAATCAAAACTTTAAATCATGAATATATATCAAATCTAACCTAAATCTTTGTTTCTTAATTGCGTTGCAAAGGTAATGCATATTTGCACACCCCGCAAGAGAAAAGAGGACTTTTCACAAGAAAAGACCCTCTTTATTGATACATGTCAAGAAATTGTGTGCGTACACAACAGCTCTTTACACTCTTTTACACTTATTCATACACCTCATCTATGCCTGCTGTCCCCATGAAACTATCCTCGTCATAGGCACATGGATCAAAGTCTTCAGGCAGGTCGAACTTGGCATTGGGGTCGTAGCCCAAGGTTTTGTCACGGTATACCTTCTTCATGAAATAGGCCCAGATAGGAAGTGCTGCCGTGGCGCCTTGTCCCATTCGCATGGAGTCGAAGTGGATGTCGCGGTCTTCGCCACCCACCCAACATCCACTGACCAACTGGGGGGTGAACCCCATAAACCAAGCATCACTGTTTCGGTTGGTCGTACCAGTCTTGCCGCCAATCTCTCCCTCGAAATTATATTTGTAGCGCAAGCGTCCAGCTGTACCGCCGTCAACCACCCCCTTGAGAAGAACCAGCATTTTCTGAGCTGACTCCTCACTGATAACCTCGTTCATGCGAGGATTGAATGTGGCAATCACATTGCCTTCATTGTCTTCAATCTTGCTCACGAACATGGGTGCACAACGTATGCCGTTGTTGGCAAATGTGGTATAAGCACTCACCATTTCAGCCACACTCACCTCGCAAGGTCCCAAACAGAGTGCCATGGAAGGATGAATGTCTGGATTGTAGATGCCGAATTCATGGAGCAATTGGACAAAGGCCTGTGGGTTGAGTTTGCTCATCAGATAAGCAGAAACCCAATTGCTCGACTGCGCAAGTCCCCACTTAAGGGTCACCATCTGCCCTGCACGGGCATGACTGGCATTGCGTGGAGTCCACGGCTGACCAGCCACCATATAGGTACGCTGGGAGTTGGGAGCCTTGTCACAGGGAGAAAAGCCATTTTCCATAGCCAGTGAGTAGAGGAAAGGCTTAATGGTGGAACCTACCTGTCGACGACCTCCCGTGACCATATCATACTGGAAATGTTCGAAATCGAGTCCGCCCACATAAGCTTTCACCGCTCCCGTCTTAGGGTCCATGCTCATAAAACCCGATCGGAGGAATGACTTGTAGTAGCGTATTGAGTCCATGGGGGTCATCAAGGTGTCTATATCTCCATGATAGGTAAAGATGGTCATGTCAACAGGCGTACGGAAGGCCTGGCGTATTTCCTCGTCCGAGGCGCCTTGTGCCTTCATTGTGCGGTAGCGGTCGCTCTGCTGCATAGACCGGTTCAGGATGGACCGCACCTGTTGTGCCGTGAGCTGGTCGGTGAAAGGAGCATTGGGTTTGTGACGGTTCTCCTTGTTGAATTCCGGCTGGAGGAACCTTGCCACATGACCATAAACCGCCTCTTCGGCATAGCGCTGCATACGTGAATTGATGGTGGTGAATATCTTCAGTCCGTCAGTATACACGTTATAATGTGAACCGTCCTTCTTGGTATTTTTGTTACACCATCCATAGAGTGGATCAGTCTGCCAAGCAATGGAGTCGATGACATACTGGTTCTTGCTCCAAGCCGGGTAATCGTTTCGGTTAGGCATCTCGGCCATCATGTAGCGGCGCAGGAACTCTCTGAGATATGTAGCCGAGCCGTCCTTGTGGTCCGTGCGATGGAAATTGAGCACCAAGGGCTCTGCGGCATGCGAGCGATATTCCGAAGCCGATAGATAGCCTGCCTTCTGCATCTGCGAGAGCACCACGTTGCGACGCTCCGTGGCACGTTCCGGATAGCGCACGGGGTTGAAGAGCGACGGATTCTTGCACAAGCCTATCAGCATGGCAGCCTCGTCCACAGTCAGATCAATAGGCTCCTTATTAAAATAGGTGTTGGCCGCGGTCTTGATGCCTACTGCATTGTGAAGGAAATCGAAATAGTTGAGATACATCGTAATGATTTCCTCCTTGGTGTAATTACGCTCCAGCTTTACGGCTATCACCCACTCAATGGGTTTTTGCAGCAAACGTTCTAGGGTGTTCTGCGCCGGATGCTTGGTGTAGAGTTGCTTGGCGAGCTGCTGGGTGATGGTAGAACCACCACCGGCAGACGCCTGTCCAAGAAGTCCGCGCTTCACAATGGCACGGGTAAGGGCAATGAAATCTATGCCCGAGTGCTCATAGAAGCGTTCGTCTTCTGTAGCCACGAGGGCGTCAACAAGATGAGGCGACAGTTTATCATAGGTGACAAGGATGCGGTTTTCCTTGTTCAGATTCCACGTGCCGAGCACCTTGCCGTCAGAAGAATATATCTGCGAAGCATATCTGTTGATGGGATTTTGCAAGTCTTCCACAGGGGGCATATAACCTATCCATCCGTTCCAAATGGCTATGAAACACACCAAAACGACAAGGAACGTGACCCCGAGTGCTCCCCAAAGGAAATGTATGAACTTCTTTCTCATGTCTGTCAATTTGCGACAAAATTACAACATTCTTTTCAATTATCGCCCCTAATTTGAAAATTATGCGTAACTTAGCGGGCGAATTCAATACTAATAGACTCACACATCAATGAAAAAGCATGATTTCGTGACCATCGCTGACCTCTCGAAAGAGATGATTCTGCACCTCATCGAGATGGCACAGGAGTTTGAAAAACACCCTAATCGGGAACTATTGAAGGGCAAGATTGTGGCTACACTCTTTTATGAGCCGTCCACAAGAACGCGCCTGAGTTTTGAAACCGCTGCCAACCGTCTTGGAGCCAAGGTTATCGGATTCACCGACGCGAAAGTTTCAAGCGTTTCCAAGGGCGAGACCTTGAAAGACACCATCCTGATGGTTTCCAACTATGCCGACGTCATCACCATGCGGCACTACATTGAAGGTGCCGCGCAATACGCCAGCGAAGTAGCCCCCGTGCCCATTATCAATGCTGGCGACGGTGCCCACCAGCATCCATCCCAATGCCTGCTCGACCTCTATTCCATCTACAAGACCCAAGGCACGCTTGAGAACCTAAACATTTATCTGGTGGGCGACCTCAAATACGGCCGCACCGTCCACTCCCTCATTATGGCCATGCGCCATTTCAACCCCACTTTCCATTTCATCGCACCTAAGGAACTCGCCATGCCGCAGGAGTATAAACTCTATTGCAAAGAGCACGGCATCAAGTATCAGGAGCACACGGCATTCAACGAAAAGGTCATTGCAGATGCCGATATTCTCTATATGACCCGTGTGCAAAAGGAACGTTTCTCCGACCTGATGGAATATGAACGCGTGAAAAACGTGTACATACTCAAACGCGAAATGCTCTCTCTCGCCAAGCCCAACATGAAGATCATGCATCCCCTGCCGCGGGTAAACGAAATTGCATACGACGTGGACGACGATCCACACGCTTACTACATTCAGCAAGCACAAAACGGGCTCTATGCCCGCGAGGCCATTTTCTGCCACGTGCTCGGCATAACGCTCGACGAAATCAGAAACGACAAGACAATCATTGACTAAGTATTATGGAACACAACAAGAAAGAACGACTGGTCACCGCCATCGAGAACGGCACCGTCATCGACCATATTCCCTCAGACAAGACTTACAAGGTGGTCAACATCCTGCACCTTGACAAGCTCACCACACCCGTAACCATCGGCAATTATTACCCATCCAAGCGCATGGGACGCAAAGGAATCATCAAAGTATCGGACAAGTTTTTCACCGACGAGGAAATTTCCCAACTTTCAGTAGTGGCTCCCAAAGTAGTGCTCAACATCATCCGCGACTATGTAGTGGTGGAGAAGAAGACCGTAGAAACGCCCGATGAGCTGCGTGGCATCATCCGGTGCACCAATCCAAAGTGCATCACCAACAACGAGCCTATGCAGACTGTGTTCAACGCAGTGGACAAGGCGCACGGCATTCTCAAGTGCCGCTACTGCGACACTGAGCAGGAAATCAGCAAAGTGGAACTTCTCTGACAGCATTAGAGCTTGCCGCTTCCCCATAGCTTCCCTGTGATGGATGAACAACGATGTGGCAAGGCAGAAAAGAGGTAAACCGAAAGAAAAGCAACTCCAAATAACCCAATAAACAAGTTTATAGTAAAATGAAAAGAGATCAAGTGATTTTCGACCTTATCGAAAAAGAACACCAGCGCCAGCTCAAGGGCATGGAACTGATTGCTTCCGAGAACTTTGTCAGCGATGAAGTCATGCAGGCCATGGGTTCCTACTGCACCAACAAGTATGCCGAAGGACTGCCCGGCAAGCGCTATTACGGCGGCTGCGAAGTGGTAGACCAGATTGAGACCCTCGCCATAGAGCGCATCTGCAAACTCTTCGACGCCGAATTTGCCAACGTGCAGCCCCACAGTGGGGCGCAAGCCAACGCAGCCGTGCTGCTCGCCGTACTGAAACCCGGCGACACGTTCATGGGACTTGATCTCTCGATGGGCGGCCACTTGAGCCATGGAAGCCACGTCAACACCAGCGGCATTCTCTACAATCCCGTAGCCTATCACCTGAACAAGGAAACAGGCCGCGTGGACTACGACGAGATGGAACAGTTGGCCCGTGAGTGCAAACCGAAACTCATCATCGGCGGCGGTTCCGCCTACAGCCGAGAATGGGACTACGAACGCATGCGCAAACTTGCCGACGAGGTGGGTGCCCTGCTCATGATAGACATGGCACACCCGGCTGGACTCATCGCAGCAGGCCTGCTGAAGAACCCTGTGAAGTATGCCCACATTGTCACCACCACCACCCACAAAAGCCTACGCGGCCCACGCGGCGGTGTCATTCTGATGGGAAAAGACTTCGAGAATCCATGGGGATTGAAGACACCCAAGGGCGTGGTGAAGATGATGAGCCAGTTGCTCAACAGCGCCGTGTTCCCCGGACAGCAGGGTGGACCACTCGAGCATGTCATCGCCGCCAAGGCCGTGGCTTTCGAAGAGGCCTTGCAGCCAGAGTTCAAGGAGTATGCCCTGCAAGTGAAGAAGAACGCTGCCGTGCTTGCCGATGAACTGATGAAGCGTGGCTTCGACATTGTGAGCGGCGGCACGGACAATCACTCCATGCTCGTGGACTTGCGCACAAAATATCCTGACCTCACCGGCAAGGTAGCCGAGAAGGCTCTCGTTGCAGCAGACATCACCTGCAACAAGAACATGGTGCCTTTCGACACACGCAGTGCCTTCCAGACTTCCGGCATCCGTCTCGGCACTCCGGCCATCACAACCCGCGGTGCCAAGGAAGACCTGATGGTACTCATTGCCGAGCTCATCGAGGAAGTGCTCAACGCTCCCGAAGACGAGCAGGTGATTGCCAATGTGCGCCAGCGCGTGAACGACACCATGAAGAACTATCCGCTCTTCGCCTATTAAGATCGCAACATCATTATCATATCGAAATGCGGTGCTTTCATTACCAAGCACCGCATTTCACTTTATTTTAAAAGCAAGCATCCGGCGCATGACTACAAGCAAATCACAACAAGAATGGTTCGACCACATCTATAAAGAATATTACAAGCGGTTGTTCTGTTTTGCCTTCAATATGCTCCGCGACTCGGATGCCTGCAAGGACATTCTTGAAGACGTGTTTCTCATGTTGTGGAACCACATCGACGAGGCAGAAACGTTCAGTATCAAGTCTTATCTTTTCGCATCTGTACGCAACAGGGTGGTCGACACCATGCGCGGCGACGAACGCCACAAAAATTACAGCAGCGAATATATCCGGCAAGCCACCGTCTACTACTCAGACTATTCGGAAGAAATGGCACAAGACATGCTTGTCGAGCAGATGCTCAGCCAGTTGACGCCACCCACAGACCAAATTCTGGAGATGTGCTATCTCAGAAGAATGAAATACAGCGAAGCCGCAGAAGCCCTCAGCATTAGCCCGAACACTGTTAAAAAACATATAAGCAAAGCCCTCAAGATATTAAGAAACCTATATAAAGGTGAAAAGGATACCTACTTGGAATGATTGTTCGTCCTACTATTAGACAAGCGTGCAAGAATATGAACAAAGAAACACTTACTAACTTGGAACGAGAAAAACTGGAACGTGAAGAGGTTATACTCAACGACTACTTTGCCCGCATGGAAATGCCAGCCATTGATATAGACACTGAATTGGAGACCTTCAAGAACAAGCACATTGCGGCTCACACCACTTCACTTCGCACTATGGCCATAGCCATCATTTCGGCGGCAGCAGTGGCCCTGGTGGTCTTCACCCTGTTCAAGCACACCATGCCTGAGCGAGAAACTTCGCCACGCCATTCCGTGCCGGGACTCGTGGCATACGAGGCAAGACCTTCTCAACAGCAAGATATCACCATCGCCGGAGACGACGGCACCCGACATGTGGTGCGTCAGGAAAAATTGGCTTTCAAGCCCAATAAAGCCGAAGCCCCTATCGTGCTACGCACACTCACCACACCTTCGGGTCGCACAGCTGAAATACAGCTTACCGATGGCACCACCGTGTGGCTCAACGCCAACAGCAAGCTCACTTTCCCCGACCGGTTCACCGGGAAAAACCGAGAGGTTACCATAGACGGCGAGGCATACTTCAAGGTGAGCCATGACGCTAGCCATCCTTTCATCGTGAAGACAGACAAAATGACCACTCGCGTGCTCGGCACTGAGTTCGACGTGAATACCGACTACCACAACAGCCAGTGCGTCACCCTCGTCAAGGGCTGCGTGCAAGTTTGTTCACTGCCTGGCAACACTTGCACACAGATAGCACCTGGTGAGAACGCCATGCTCACCCGAAGCAGCGACTTGGCGGTGAGAACGGTAGACACCAACCTGTTTTGCGCCTGGAAAGACGGCAACTTCTATTTCGACAACACTACCCTATGGGACATAGCGCAGGAACTGGGTCGCTGGTACAACGTGAGCGTCATTTTCAACAATCCACGCCTCACAGCCAGCCGTATCTTCCTCACAGCCAGCCGACACTCCTCACTTGAAGAGGTGCTGCAGATGGTCAACAGCCTCAACAAGGCCCGCTTCACATTGAAAAACGGGCAAATCATCATCAACTGACCGACTACGCCCAGCCTGTCTAAGGTCATTTCACCGAAGGGCGGGTCTCCCTTTAATCGATTTTAAGCAGAATGCCCAAAATCCGGCTCTCAGTTTGGGCACTCATTGCCCAGGCCGTGGGCATCGATTGCCCAAGTTGTGGGCTGTGGCGTAAACCTGCCGTTAACAGTATGTTACTCACCCATTGTCAACAAGTCAACTTATGGCATGAGTTTCATCACTATGGCTGATACACTTTGAAAGTGCACCTTTAGCACAACACTAAACCTAAGCTATGATTTCAATGCTGAATTCTTAAAAAAAGTCGCACTTATTCACTTTTCCCTATCAAACCATACCCGATTTCTCACCAACTACGTCTTAGCATATAAAAGGATTAATCAGTTTTAACTATTTTTACATGAAAAGAGAAAGAGTAAAGCGCATAGCCATACTTCTTGTATGTCTATTTTTGTCTACTGGCATCTCTCTGGCACAAAGTCTGAAAAGGTTCAGCGCCACGTTCAGCAATGAACAATTAGCCAATGTACTCAAAACCATCAGTGAGAAATCCGGCGTCTACGTAGGGTTTGCCTACGAGGATGTGGGAAGGATCAAAGTATCGAAATCTCTCAAGAACGTGACTGCCTCCGAGGCGGTAACCGCAGTGCTCGAGAACACTCAGCTGGGTTTCTCTGTGAGCAACAACAGCATCACCGTGTTCAAGAAGAGCGGTGCCACAGCACAAAAAGGCTCTGTGGCAGCAGGAAAGATGCGCATTGAGGGTACCGTGGTCGACGAGAAAAACTCGCCTCTGCCGGGCGTGACCGTCACATCCGCCAAGAGCAAGATGAGCATGACCACCGACATCAACGGACAATTCACCATGGTGGTGCCCGAAGGTTCCAACAATGAGCTCCACTTCACCTTCATCGGAATGAAACCACAGACAGCCATCATCAGCGGCAAGGGCAGCATGAAGAGAGTGAAAATCATGATGCACGAAGATGCAGGAAACCTTGACGAGGTGGTGGTGACGGGCGTGGTGACCAAACGCAAGGAGACCTTCACCGG
Organism: uncultured Prevotella sp.; assembly: GCA_934191235.1. GTDB lineage: Bacteria > Bacteroidota > Bacteroidia > Bacteroidales > Bacteroidaceae > Prevotella. The sequence continues at coordinate 27,421 of CAKPUA010000025.1, forward strand.
TTCATCTGCCACCTTCTCCGGACAGGAACTGAAGTCGGTGGGTGTGCAGAACCCTATTCTCAGTCTGAAGAGCCTCGACCCGTCATTCAATGTAATGGACAACAATCTCTTCGGTTCAGATCCTAACCGCCTGCCCGACATCGAGATTCGTGGCAAGTCAAGCATGCTCGGCATGCGTGATGAACTGTCGGAAGACCCTAACCAACCGCTGTTCATCCTCGACGGCTTTGAGTCTTCACTCGAAGCCATCTACAATCTCGACATCAACCGCATAGCCTCCATGACCCTGCTCAAGGATGCTGCCTCTACTGCCATCTATGGTTCGAAGGCTGCCAACGGTGTGGTAGTCGTGGAGACTGTGAAGCCAAAAGTAGGACAACTCCGCGTGAGCTATAACGGATCTATGGACATCAGCATACCCGACTTGGGTGGATATAACCTGATGAATGCCAAGGAAAAGCTGGAGTTCGAGAAGATGGCAGGCAAGTACACCAACAATGACCTGCCTGCAGCCGACATCATCGAGCTTGACAACCTCTATCAGCAGCACATGCGCGACATAGCCAGCGGTGTGGACACCTATTGGCTCTCTGAACCGTTGCGCACGGGAATTAACCATCGCCACCAACTCTACCTCGACGGAGGTTCGGGCGGCTTCCTGTTCGGCATCGGCCTTAACTACAACAAGACCAATGGTGTGATGAAGAAGTCGAACCGCGACGTGTATGGCGGCAACATCGACCTCACCTACCGAGTGGGCAAGTTGCAGTTCAGCAACAAGTTTACTGCCCAGCAGACCAATGCCAAGAACCCCACCGTGTCGTTCTCGCAATACGCCTCTGCCAACCCATATTATAAGAAATACGACGACGAAGGCAACATCACAAAGTTCCTCGCCAACAACTCTAACGAAAACCGCATCGGTAACCCGATGTACAACGACAACCTCAATAGCCGCGACGAGAGCCGTCAGCTGATGCTGAGCGACTACTTCCAAGTGGAATATAACCCACTCAAGGAACTCAAATTGCGCGGCAAGTTCGGCATCACCCACTACGACAAGGATGCCGAAAACTTCGTTTCGCCAGACGACACCCGCTTCGAGAGCGTGAACACACTGCAGCGCGGAAGTTACAGCTTTGGCAACACCAAGACCGACAACATAGAGGGCGACTTCACCGCCATCTATGCCACCGTGCTCAACCAGGCTCACCGCATCAACGTGGCGCTCGGTGCCAACATCAACGAAAGCAAGTCTACACTCCAGGGTTATTCAGCCGTAGGTTTCCCCTCAGGCGATTTTACCTACCCTTCTTTCTCCAAGGGCTATCCCGACGGCGGCCGTCCCACCTACAGTGAAAGCGTAAGCCGTTCGGTGAGTGCATACCTCAGCGGCGGCTATTCCTACATGGACCGCTACCTCATGGACGTGAGCTACCGTCTGAGTGGTTCCTCTATCTTCGGTTCCAACAAGAAGTATATCAATACTTGGTCACTCGGTCTGGGATGGAACATCCACAACGAGGAGTTCGTCAAGAACAGCCTGCCCTTCATCAACTACTTCAAGATTCGCGGTTCCATCGGTAACCCCGGCAATCAGAACTACGACTCTTCCCTGGCACTCACCACGTTCCAGTATTCCTACACGGCCTACAACTACTTCGGCCTCAGTTCCGTGCTGCTCAACATGGGCAACAAGAACCTGGAGTGGCAGACCACGCTCGACCGCAACATAGGTCTTGACTTGACCATGTTCGACAACCGTCTGTCGCTCACCATGGACTACTATTACAAGAACACCGACCCACTACTCATCGCCATAGGCCTTCCTGCCAGCTCTGGTCTGCCCATGTCATACAACTCTACGCTCGGTGAATATACCACCTCGTACAACACCAACCTGGGCAAACAGATTGCAAAAGGCTTCACCGCAACCCTGCAGTACTACATCATCCGCAACCTGAAGAAGCGCCTCACCTGGTCCGTACGCGGCACCATGCGCACTGAAAGCGCCAAACTTGATGGCATCGGAAACTCGCTCGAGTCGCTCAACAAGTACGGACAGAGCCGCAGCACGCAACGCTACTTCGACGGTGCCGACCCGGACGACATCTGGGCAGTGCGTTCCGCCGGCATTGACCCCGCCACGGGTAAGGAACTGTTCATCAAGAAAGACGGTAGCTATACCTACGACTTCACCTACGACGACGAGGTCATCGTGGGCAACACCCGACCCGACATCGAGGGTACACTGGGCACCAACTTTGGCTATCGCGGACTGACCTTCAGTGCCATCTTCCGCTATCGCTTGGGCGCAGACTCGTTCAACTCATCCGTGTTTAACAAAGTGGAGAACCTCAGCAAGTCCGATCTCAACTACAATCAGGACAAGCGTGCCCTCTACGACCGCTGGCAAAAGCCGGGCGACATTGCCCAGTTCAAGAACATTGCCGACCAGCAGAGCACACCTATGTCGTCGCGCTTCGTTCAGCGCGAGAACACTCTCACCCTTGAGTCGCTGCAAGTGGGCTACGAATTCGACCCTGAGATAGCCCGTTCACTTGGCTTGAGCGGCCTGCGCATCAATGCCTACATGAACGACATCTTCCGCATCTCGTCCATCAAGCAGGAGCGAGGTACCTCCTACCCCTTTGCCCGCAGCTTCTCGTTCGCCCTATCACTCACATTATAAACCATCCTTATTATGAATATCAAGAATATATTCCACATAGCCGTCGTGGCCTTCGCCGCCCTGCTGACCACCAGCTGCAGCGACTGGCTCGACTACACACCGAAAGACAAGAGCACCGAGGACCAGCAGTTCTCCACAAGACAAGGATTCTATACTGCCGTCAACGGTGTCTACAACAAACTGGCTTCATCCAACCTCTACGGCAGTGCGCTGAGTTACGGAGCCATCGACCTCATGTCACAACGCTACGAACCGGGCAGCAACTCTTATGCCAGCAAGTATCGTTGGACCAACTTCAGGTTCACCGAGTCTGACATTCAAAGCAGCATCAACACCATCTGGCAGGAATCCTACCAGACCATCCTCAACACCAACGTCATTCTCGACGGTGTAGAAAAGCAGAATGGGGTGCTCTCAGAGAGCGACAAGGAGATGATTAAGGGCGACCTGCTCGGATTGCGCGCCTTCATCCACTTCGACCTGCTCCGACTCTTCGGCACCGTCTACAGCCGCGACTGCGACACCAAGGTGATGCCCTACAACGATTCAACCGAGCCACAAGCCTATGCGTTGCTCTCCTCCAAAGAAGTAGTAGAACAGCATATCTTGCCCGACCTTGAAAAAGCCGAGGCTTGTCTGAAAGCCGGCGACCCCATCACAACTACAGGCGTGGCTGCTGAGCCTAACGAAGACGGCGACAACTACCGCAACTACCGTCAGCTGCGACTCAACTACTACGCCATCGCCCTGCTCAAGGCACGCGTGTACCAATGGATTGGCGACACAGACAAAGCCCTTGCCGAAGCGAAGAAAATCACCGACAGCGAAGAGGTCAAGACATTCTTCCCCTTCGTCAACCCCGACAAGTTGCTTGGCAACAGTGTCAACCCCGACCGCATCTTCTCGTCAGAAGTGCTCTTCGGAATCTACAACTCAGAGCGTTCCAACATCTACAAGAACCGTTTCGACAGCAGCAACCTCACCTCTGAAGACATGTACCGCTCCTACTCAGGCTACATAGAAAAGGTGTTCACCAACCAGGCTGACTATCGTTTCCAGTCACAGTGGGTGCACAACGGCAACTACTATTATTTCGGCAAGTTCAAGGAAATAACTTACGATGCCAACAATACGCCACTCTATGCCGTGATGATGCCGCTCATGCGCATCAGTGAGGCTTACTACATAGCCGCCGAGAGCGAAATGAAACTGGGCGAGAAGACCAAGGCCCTGGGCTACCTGAACACCATTCTCCAGAAGCGCGGCGTCACACCACTCGAGGAGAGCGTGACAAGCAGCGACTTCACCAAGCAACTCAAGATGGAATATATCCGCGAGTTCTGGGGCGAAGGACAGATTTTCTTCATGTTCAAACGCACCTACTCCTCCATCGGAAACGAGTTCAACGGTGCCACCAGCGACTCATGGTCGAGCGTGAGCCCCAGCGCATCCAAGTATGTGCTGCCCATGCCTTCAAGCGAAAAAGAAAACAGATAAACCAACAGAAACGATATGAAAAGATATATCATTCCCTTTTTCTCCCTCCTGGGCATTGCCTTGCTGGGAGCCTGCTCCGAAGAAGACTTCACCAGTTTCGACGGACAGAAGTCTGGCATATTCATGAGAAGAACCGCCTCTACCGACATCAACGGAACACCACTCACCTACAGCGACTCCATGAGCGTGACCTTTGCCAGCTACAGTGACGACACGGAAAAGCTACGCGCATACGTGCCCGTGTACGTCATGGGTGAGGTGAAGAACTATGACCGCAAGTTCAAACTGACCGTTAACAAGGAACTCTCCACCGCTGTGGAAGGCATAGACTATGAACTGAGCGACACCGCCTGCTACATTCCTGCTGGTCAAGCATCGCGCAACGTGTTCTTTTACATCAAGAAGACTGCACGACTCGACAACGAATCAGCGAGAATAGTGTTCGAACTGCAGGACAACGAGAACTTCACAGCAGAACTGGAGAAGTACAAGAACAAGGCCAACTGGTCAGAGTCGGGCAGCGAACTCTGCGGCACACGCTACAAGATCATCTTCAACAACATTTGGGAGATACCCTACCAGTGGAGTTTCTGGGGCGACTACTATCTGGGCACTTGGAGTGTGAAGAAGGAAAAATTGCTCGATAACCTCATGGGATGGCAGCACTCAGAATTCGACAGCAAGGCCAACTACGGCAAGATGCCCTATCTTGCCAAGAAACTGCAGAAGCATCTTCAGGAGCAAGCCGACGCGGGCACACCCGTAACCGAGGACGACGGCTCCTACATGCAGCTCGTCTCGCCCTATCTTGTGGACTATTCCAAGTATGAAAAATAAACACGCAACACTATGAACATCAAAATCAAACATATTTGCGGCATGCTGGTTGCAGCCGCCACGCTCACGTCTTGCTACGAGGACAAGGGCAACTATGACTATACCGAAGTGGAGACCATCACCGGCACTGGCTTTCCCGAAAAGATGAGTGTGGTGCAGAAGGCCGACTACATTGAGCTGTCGCCCTCATTCAGTTCCGACCTCAACGGCAGCATAGACAACAATCCGAACTATGAATATTCCTGCCTACTGTGGAAAAGCGGCGGCACCTTTCCCGACACCAAGACCAGGCAGAAGGAAATAGACACAGACCATGCCAAGGACGTGAAGTTCTTTGCCGACCTCACCGAAGGCAGCTATGTCATCCAGTACATGGTGACCAACAAGCAGACAGGCGTGACCACCAACTTCAAAGTGCCCGTGCAGGTCACCTCTTCCACCTACGAGGGATGGATGGTGCTTTGCGACGACAAGGACGGCTATGCCCGTATGGACATGGTTTCAGTGCTCTCCGACACGCGCCGCGAAGCCATTCACGACATTCTCGGCACCAAGGCTCCCAAGCTGAAGGGTGCACGCACACTGATGATGAATGCCCGTCCGAGCAACTATGCTGCCGGCGACGACATGTGGTTCTGCACCGATGAGGGTTCCTGGTCGCTCAACCAGTCAACGCTTCAAGCTCAGTACGACATGACTGTCAGCGAATTCATGGTGACGCCCAAGGACGAAAAGGTGATAGCCACTGACGGCCAATACCAGGGCTACCGCCTCTGCGTCACCGACAAGGGCAACCTCTATGCCAAGAGCTACAATTCGGGCGCTGTATTCGAAGACCCCATCAACACATTTACAAGTGGCGGGGAACTTGAATTCCATGCCGCTCCTTTCTTTGGAGTGTTCATGGGCCGTTCCGGCTATGACACCTATTACAATCAGAAAGCCATTGTCTACGACAAGGACAACAAGCAATTCCTTACCTTCGATGGTTCCTACTACGGAGACCATACGCTCTGTTCGAAAATGGACGACCCTGAGAACAAGCTCTTCTCCTACCAGACTGGCAAAGATATGATAGCCATGGTAAACACCACGTTCTCCGGCACTACCATCTACTCCGTGATGCAGGACGATGCCAAGAACCGCTATGTATACGGCATCAACATGACTGGTGGACAGATTTCGCAGTCGCTCTATGAGCCTATGACTGCGGCAGGTTTCGGCAATGCCACGTCGTTTGCCTTCCACTCACAGTATCCCTACATGTTCTATAATGACGGAGACAAGGTCTACACCTACCACCTGATGAACCATACGGCAAACGTGGGCATCACCCTGCCTGGCGAAGAAGTGACCATGGTGAAGTTCAACCTCTTCTATCATGCGCCTAATGCTGCCACATTCAACAAGACCGACGAGTTCATGGCACAGCAGTATCTGCTCATCGTGGGGTCCTACAAGAAGGACAGCACCGACGGCAATGGAGGTGTACTCCGCTTCTATAAGTTTAACCAGGAAAATGGTTCCCTCACCCTCGTCAACCAATACGACGGCTTCGGCAAGATTAAGGACGTGATGTATCGCGAAAGATAAATGCTGCACTATATAAAAACAATAAATTGAACATTTATGAAAATATTAATCAATTTATTCGCACTGGCACTTCTTCTCGCACTACCAATAAACATTTTCAGTGAGAACAATAAGAACAACACACTGCAAACTATTCAAAGAAGATATCAGTTTGATAAACAAAAGATTATAATAAAAGCCGTTCATAAAACAGATGATCCAATGAATCCTGTCAAATTAATCATATATGAATTTGAAATAAAATATGTGATTTTCAAAGCAGACCAAGTAAAAACTGTAGAATGGCATAGTTTAACTAGTGGTTACAATGTTTTCGGACAAAAGAAAGTACCCATAGATTGGGAAATAAATGATATATTTGTTTCAAGTTTAGTCCCTCAGGAAACAGATTATGGTTATGAAGTCTATAATTTGTAAATATATAGGTGTACATTTTATCCTATACATTTTACTTTTCTCTCCAGTATTGAATGCGCAGAATGTTCTGCGCATTCAATATAATTGCTTGTTCCGAAATGTAGAAGAGTCAACATTCCCTTACTCAGAAACACGTATTTTGGAAATTAGCGACAGCTCTTCCGCCTTCTTTTGGATTGATCCGTCTACAGACGGCATACCTTTGAGCTATGATTCTTTCCCTTACAGAATTTACAAGAACTACCCCGAAATAGATGATATTACATTCCTTGGCGGTATAAGCGACTTGAATTTTTACTACACAGAAAAGATGCCTGAGTTTGAATGGAAACTGCAAGACAAAGACTCAACCATTTGCGGCTACGTCTGCCATAAGGCTCAATCCACATATCGTGGACGCACTTGGACTGCATGGTATACTGAAGAACTACCTTACGATAACGGTCCATGGAAACTCTGTGGATTGCCGGGGCTCATTTTGAAAGCTGAAGATAAAAAGGGAGATTTTGCGTTCACATGTATAGGTATCAAGCAATGCAAAAAGAAGGAATTCAATATGTCTCTGAAAGGCTTTCGTAAAACTACGCGTAAGAAATTTCAAGAAGACATGATAGAATACTGGCGAGATTCTGAAGCTTACTTCAACGCTACACACAACGTGAAAATTCATAGAATATACGTCGAAGACCAACAAAAGCCCAAGCCTAAAACGCCATGCTTTTTAGAATACTGAACATAGCGACAAATATTTAATGCATTACTTGGGCTGAAAAACAAATAGAAATGGGTTGAAAGAAGCTCCCTGTCACTTCCAATCGTTCCAGTTGCACGCAGCTTCCACCTTGTTCTCTACTCTGTCAGGAAGAGCCGGGAAGAAATCGAAGCCTGTGATGCGTTCCACCTCATCCACTGTGTTGACATAGGAATCCTTGGGTCGATTGCCCTCCACATTCTTGTAGACAAAGCCTATGGCCTTTGGCGTGCCCTTCATGCAGAGCACTACCTTGAAGAAAGCATCGGGCACAGCCACCTTGTTGCTGCCGATGGTTTTGTGTTTGCCCTTGTAGAAAATGGGGCCACACACGATGTAGATGTCGCCATACTCCTTTGCCCAACGGCGGCACTGCTGCTCCATTTCGTTCCAGTCGCCACGGTTCAAGCCTCCATTCTGCGGACAAATGTTGGTAAAGAGGAATGACTCTTCCTGCGCCTGCTCGCTCCACTTGTTGTCACCCGACGGGCACATGTGTCCCCGGTCATAACCCGAACGTGCGTAGTCCCAGTCTACGGCACGAGGCACGGGCACTTCCTCATCTTCATGAAACTTGATGCCGCCACGTTTGTAGGGCCCTGTGGTGTGGGCAGCCGTAAGATGCCATGCAACCCAGTTGGGTTGGCGTGTTGAATTGTTGTAGGAAACGGTGTAGCCCACACGCCGCAAAATCTGTTCGGGCAAGCCTTTGAGTGGAGCGGGAATCTCGAGTTCCTGCACTTCGCCGGCCCTGCCGTGCTTTCCGTCGGCAACCTCTTGAGCAGATTGCTGCCCGTCTTCAGCCGTTCCGAGCGTTGCTTCACGGCCTGCAGTCTGCTCTGCATAAACTTTCGACCAGGCGTCTATCTTCTTCTGCCCCTTGGCGCAAGCCGACAGAGCTACCGCCAGGCACAGAGTAGCCAAACAATTGATTATTTTCATACGTTTCCCTTTAACTTCTCATTCTGTGTTTCTTTCTACATTCGGCGCACTCACCCTTAATGACAAACGACACGGCATGCGCATAGAATCCGTCGGGCAAGTCGACATGAGGCAGGTGCTGGTCTTCAAGGCAGAATGACCTTTGGCACGACTCACAGTAGAAATGTATGTGCCCGTCGGTATGATTGCAATGGCCCCGGTGCTCACACAGTTCGTAGTTGAGCACCCCTCTGCCGTCCTCGAAAGCATGAACCACATCGTGTTCAAGGAAGAGGGTGAGCACCCGGAAAATGCTTGACTTGTCCATGTTGGGCATCTTCTCGTCCAACATCGACAGACTCATGGGACGCCTCATCATGACCAGCATCTTGAGTACCAGTATGCGGTTTGCGGTTGGCTTTATGTCTTTAGCTTCCAAACGGGCTATTGCCTCTTTCGAATCCATCATCATTCAAGTTTTTAAAGAATCACATCCTCAGGATATTGCATGGTCAGGCAATGAAGCGAGCCATGCTGCCGAATGACCGTACGGGCATCTATGGGGATGATTTCACGTCCCGGGAAAGCCTTGGCAAGGGTGGCCAAGGCTTGTTGGTCGTTGTGCGGTTGGGCATAGGTCGGACAGAGCACTGCTCCGTTGAGGATGACAAAGTTGGCGTAAGTGGCGGGCAAGCGGTCTTCACCGTCGTAGACGGCATCCGGGATAGGCAGACGAAGAAGTCGGTAAGGACGACCGTCGAGCGTAGTAATGGTGCGGAGTTGTGTTTCAAGAGCCTTGAAGTCATCGTGCTGGGGGTCGTTGACGTTGTCCGTAGCTATATACAACAAGGTGTCGTCGGGAGCGGTACGCACAATCGTATCGATATGTCCGTCCGTGTCATCTCCCATCAAGTTGCCATGGTCAAGCCACACTATGCGCCTTGCACCCAGCATGTGCTTCAGCCGTAATTCTATTTTCTCACGCGAGAAGGGTTGGTTGCGGTGGGGTGCCAAGAGGCACTGCGAGGTGGTGAAAACCGTTCCCTTGCCATCACTCTCAATGGAGCCTCCCTCAAGCACGAATTCGTTGCGGTTGACATAGTGCCCTCGAAAAACGCCGTCGAAGAACAGTCGGCTGTTGATAAGATTGTCCTTGCCTGCCTCAAACTTCTCGCCCCATCCGTTGAAACGGAAATCCACGAGTCTTGGCACGCCATCGCCTTCGGGCAAAAGTGTGATGAACGCATGGTCGCGCGCCCAGGTATCGTTGGTGGGAGCGTAGCGGAAGAGGATGTTATGGTGGAGGGTCTTGTCAACCGAAGCCAGCACCATAGCCCGAACATCGTCAACGAAAGGTGTGACAATGAGCACTTTCTCATGACGGGCAATGGCACGCGTCATATCAATAAACGTGAGCGTAATCTGGTTCAAATAATCAGCCCAATCTGTTTGGGCGTGTGGCCAGGTGAGTTGGATGCCACTCTGGGGATGCCACTCTGGGGGCAATGAGTATGGATCGTGCATTGATTTGTTCATTCTTGTTGTCTGCAAAAGTAATACAAAAGAGTGGAATAAGAAACAAATCACCTTGTTTTTTAGGAATCTTCGGGATTTGGAGTGTTCTATGTGGAGGCGATGTCAGGATGGATATGAAACGGACTGAAAGCACCACAATTATGGGGCATTGTCCTCTTATAGCCTTGTTTGAAGACAGTCTCTTACGCGCGCACGCGCGCAGGAAAAGTTTTTCGTTTTTTTACCACTATCTATCACTTTTTTCGATATATTACATTATTCAATTGATTGTCAGCTATATAGACAGAGTGATAGATGCGTGATAGATGGCTAAACATCCATCACATCTATCACCAATTCATAGTTTGTCAAGTTCAAGTGGTGTGTCCTAAATCTGTCCCGCAGTTGGGGCACTCGTTGCCCACGGCGGAGGCAATGAGTGCCCAGGCTATGGGCAACGAGCCTAACTCTGCCACTAACACATCGTTACTCTGCCACTAACGCATCGTTACTCTGCCACTAACGCATCGTAAGTCGTACACTTAGCATCCCTAACCTAGATAATTCATAGGGAGGCATTATTAGATTCTTCTTCCTCAACATGCTATACCATTTGAAAAGAAATAG
>CAKPUA010000026.1:0-34637 GCA_934191235.1 uncultured Prevotella sp.
CAACGTCTTCATCGTGGAGGACATGACAGGCGCCCACCGCATTGTGGGCAGCGAGCGATGGACTACGAAGACCACCGGGTGCAGCTCGGTGTCAACTCGTATCGGGCATCGAACAAACGTGCGCTTGCCAAGACCAACGAGAAGCTGGCGGAACTTGACCAGCGCGAGGCGAACATCATGGGCATCTACGGCGAGGACATCAAGAAGGATGCGCTTGGTGAGGTAAAGAAAGAGAAAAAGCAGGAACAACAGACGAATACGCCACCTCCTTCCACCACAACAGACAAGAAACATGACACGAAAAGTGAGGACGTTCTGAAGCCGGAAAAGGACTGGCGCACACGCGAGCAAGCTCTCAACCGCATCGCATACGCCAAGGGTGAGAAGGACTACGAAGCCTACACGAACCGAATGACTGAAATCGACATTGAGTATAATGCCAAGGTCATGGCGAACGGCAAGACTACACAGGAGCAGAAGTTGGAGGCGGAAGCGGCTTATTATGAAGCCAAGAAGAAGCTCACCGATGACAAAAACACTCAATCCGCCAAGGAGGAGAATGACTACTATAATGAACTCGTGGCTACCGAAAAGCAGCGGTTTGTTGACGGAAAGGTCGACCAAAAGACTTTTGACGATGCTCTCGAACTTATGGAGTTGGAGCATTTAAGAAGGCTCACAAAAGTTTATACAGAGGGTAGCAAGGAACAACTTCAAGCGCAGAAAAACTACCAAAACAAACTCGTCGAAAACCAGAAGCGCAACCAGAAAGCCATTGAGGACAACGAGAAGAAGCACCAAAAGGAACTCGCCAAAATCAAGGAAGACTACTTTGGTGACAACAAGACCGAAAAGAAGGAGAAGTACGACAAGGACTCTTCCGCTTTGGATGAAGTCTATGCCCAGGAGATAAAGGCTGCTGGCGATGATGCCAAGGAAAAGCTACGCATCGAAGAGGCGTACCAAAAAGCCAAGGTCGCCCTCGCCAAGAAATACGGGCAGGAATACACCGACACCAACAAGAACTTCCTCGAAACAATGACGGAGGACATCACAGAATGGCTTCAGTCTGACCTTGGGCAATCCGTGCAAGGATCCTTCGACACGCTCACGTCGGGCATGTCGTCCATCTTTTCGGGCATGACCTCGCTCATACAGGCAGAGTTGGAAATCCAAACGTCTGCCATCGAGAAGCGGTACTCCAAGGAAATCAGCCAAGCCGAGGGCAACAACTACAAAGTGAAAAAGCTCGAAGAGCAAAAGCAGAAGGATCTCGCCAAGAAAAAGAACGAGGCGAACAAGAAGATGTTCGCCATGCAGGTTATTCAAGCCGTGGCGCAGACTGCGCAAAACGCGCTGTCGGCATACGGATCCGCCGCCGCTATTCCGCTTGTCGGCTATATCCTCGCTCCTGTCGCCGCTGCAATGGCCGTCGCCGCAGGTGCCATTCAGATTGCAGCCATCTAAAAGCAGCAACAGGCAAGTGAGAGCCAAGGCTACGCCAAGGGCGGTTTTACTCCCAAGGGTGGAAAATATGAGGAGGTCGGCATCGTCCACGCCGGGGAGTGGGTCGCATCCCAAGAGATGCTTGCATCCCCTGTCGCTCGTCCTATCATCAACGCCCTCGACTATGCGCAGCGCACCAACACCATCGGGGCCTTACGAGCAGATGATGTTAGTCGGACTATTGCGCCTGTTGCTTATGCTCCGCAGCAGACACAGCAGCCAATCATTGTGCAGCAGCAATCGGACGGACTGGCCACTGCCGCCATCATCCAGAACACCAAGGCAATGAAGGACTATGCCGACACGATGAAGCAGTTGCAGCAGCGGTTGAGCGAGCCGTTTGTCACGGTGAATACTGTCACTGGTGACACGGGCATCAAGCAAGCGCAGGACGAGTATGACACATTAATCCGTAACAAGACTCCAAAAAGCAGGAGAAAATAAGTGGTTCCTGGTTAATGGTGAGCCTCCCCAATTGCCATTACATAAAAAGCAACAAATAAAAATAATAGGAGCAAAATCCATGTGGCAAGTGATATGTATGATAAAGTGGCAAGTGTCCGTCTCGCAGACTTGCCTTTTACATATCTACTTAAAATATGTAATACGATACTACTTGTAATAAGAAATATTAGCAAGTATGGAAAATCAAAATTCCAATAGTCTATAAAGACAATACTTGCAATAAGTAGTGTCAAACTTGCGAATATTATAGTTAGTGTACGTATCATTTTGCAAAAGTAATAAAAATGGAAATAATTATCAACGGCAAACAAGCCTTTTTGAAGAAGAACACATCGTTTGACTTCATTTTCGAGAATCGTCTGTTCACAGGTTCAGACAGCTACACATTGAGCATAACCTTCCCGTTGAAAGGATGCGCCCGAAACATCGCCATATTTGGACACATCCACCGCGCCGACGTGATAAAGTCAAAGGTGGTCTTTGACTGCGACATCCGTGACGGAGCCTTCTTCAAGTCCGGCTCCATCACCATCACGGAAATATCGGCAGTGGAGGTGAAGACGCAGTTCCTGGAAGGACGCAGCGAGCAGAACTTTGACGAGACTTTTGACGATATCTATCTCAATGAGTTGGATCTTGGCTACCCGACAAAGAGGACTGGTCTCTCGGCATCGAACGCTCTGCAAGCGTACCCGACAAACAACTGGGTACCGCTGCCGTGGGTGAACAACTATTCCGGCAACATACAGAATCCATACACGATAGGCAGTCATTTTGTCACTGGCTTCGAGAACACAAGCGAGGAACACTCTTTCCAGCCATACCTATTATATATATTGAAGCGTATCTGCGACAAGCTGGGCTACACATACGATTTCACCGAGTTGGAAAAGTCCCAATACAGAACACTATTGATTTGCAACACGCTCCCTGCTGCTTGGGATGCATGGAACTTTGCCATCGCTCTTCCTCATTGGACGCTCACTGAGTTTTTCGAGGAGCTTGAAAACTTCCTTTTCGGGGAGTTTGACATCAATCACAAGGCAAAGCGCATTGAGTTCCATTTCTCCAATGCGCTCGCCAAGGCTTCGGGCGAGGTGCTTATAGAAAAGGTGATTGACAGCTACACGGCTGAAGTCAGCCAGGAGGACGAGAGCAAGTATATGGCATCCTGCAATCTGAAGTATGCCGATAACGACGCTCTGCTTTGGGCATACTACTCCTGCGACTGGTTCATCCGTGCCAACAAGTCAAAGGCCATTGTGTATGACAAGATGATGGATTTGGTGAAGGCTGCTGAACAGTTGAAGGTGAGCGGTGTGTACGAGGGTACGGGGCGCGACGGTAGGGGTTACAGCTGCTTGATATGTCGTGGCTATCCGAGCGCGTCGGACGGCAACAGGCTATTCTACTGCAAGGAGAACGACACTTATTTCGTGATGTACTGTTACAAGTCGGAGTTGTTCAAGTCGCAGAACGGCAACAACTGGTACAAGTATTATAACCGATTGCTGCCTGTCAACCAGTTCGGAGAAAACTATGTCGGTGAGGATGCCGATGAAATAGAGATGAAGATTGTCCCGGCATGGATTGAGGGCACGGATGACAAGTACGGAAACGTGCTCTTCCTCGACTGCGGAGAGATGGGCAGCAGCGAGTCGTGGACGATTTCTGAAGACGAGAGCAGTAGCGGCAGTAGCAGCTCTTTTACTGGAGCTCGCACTGACAACAGTACGGCTTTCGGGCGAAGAAGCTACACTGACAGCAGCATCGACTATAACGCCGGCGACCTTGCGCAGGGTTATGCGAGCTATGCCATCGGCAAGGGCAACGAGAACAAGACAAGCGAATACTTCTCCGTCATATACGTCGGCTTTTGGGACGGGCAGACGCTCACGGCAGGGCATCAGCCACACCCGGTGATTGACAAGGTGGAGGTGTGGGACAACTTTTCTTACTCCGTCTACAACAAGACCCTTCGGCTCAACGAGAGCACGGCAAGCGCAATGCGCAGCGTGATGCACAAGATTGACGGCAAGAAGAAGTACACCTTCTCCTTCCTCTCCGACACGATACCGAGTCCGAGAGCACTCTTTTACATCATGGGGCAGCGGTACATCTGCGAAAAAATAACTGCGACCTTCCATGAGTCGGGAAAGTCGCAGCTATTAAAGGGCGTTTTCTATCGTGTCATTGACGATTGAAAGCCGAGAATCAGATTATAGCGTGCTGCAATGCCGTGGCATGTCGCTCTATGGTAGTGCGGAGCACCTTGGCATAAATCTGTGTCGTCTTGATGTCCTGGTGTCCCAGCATCCGTGCCACATTCTCAATAGGCACGTCATGCGAGAGGGCGAGGGTAGCGAACGTGTGTCTTGCTACATGAAAAGTCAAACTGTGTATAAGACCGAGCTGCGCTTCTATCACATGGAGGTAGTCATTAGCTTTTTGATTGCTGATGTGTGGCAGATTGAAATTGTATTTCTTCAGTACATCCATAGCAGGTGCAAGTATCGGCGTGAAAAAACGTGTTCCGGTTTTCACACGGCTTCCGTCAACATAGTACAATCCATCTTTCGATATTGTCATTTGGTCAAAATCGAAAACTTGTGTGTCTGCATAGGCAAGTCCTGTATAAGCAGAAAACACAAACAGATCGCGCACACGTTCCAATTTCCCAGTAAAAGGAAATTCGCGCAACTTTTTCAGTTCATTCTCCGTGAGTGGCGTGCGCTCCTTGCTCTTACCATGTTTAATTGTCACGCGAGCATATGGGTCATGCTCTATCTCTTCGGCTTCCACAAGTTGGCGCACCCATTTGTGGATTTTCTTGTGGTAGCCGCTGCAAGTCACGTCTGTGCGAGTGCCATCGTGAAGCCAGTTGTCAAAGTCCATGATTTTTGCAGGGGTGAGATCCCCATAAGTGTTCAGCTTGCCATAGCGTTTTACGGCATCAATCACAACACGCTTGTTCTTCCATGAGCCGTGGCGCAATTCCTCATCTTCGAGAGCCATTTCCATATAACGGATGAAACTTTTCTTGGATGGCGATTCTTCGGCTTTCTTCTCTGCTTCTACTACCTCTTTCGGCTTCTTCATCTCGCCAGAGTAGTGGAAGTTGAAGTTTTCAACATTCATCTCCTCTTCAAGCACTTCCATTGCGGTGATGATGCCTTCGCATTTCTTGATGATTTCGACAGTCTCTGCTGAAGATGCAAGTGTTTGCCATTCGTCAGGGCGACACTTGTCTACATTAATGTACTTGCGACCAGTGCGACCAAGATACACCCTCACCTCCAGAAAGCCATAGCCTTTTGTTGTGACAAGTTTTCTTCTGTCATAGATGACATCAACCAATTTCTTTTTCATCTCTTTTAAAGTTTTGGGTGGCATCATCAGCTTTGTGGGGATGATTAGAGGCAACAATAAAAGTGTAACACATTTCCAAGTTAGAGTGTAACACATAGTGTAACACAAATTTGTATCGCAGTGTACTTTTTTGTACCGTTCTGTCCCCTTGGCTAAATTACGCCACGAAGTTAGACACGAAATCCTCACTCTAAACGATAGTAGAAATGTATGTTGTACGCCGCTGCGCAAAAGTCTGTAATATACAGAAAAAGAGGATGTTAAATGAATAACATCCTCTTCTCCAATTTTAATTCCTTTGTAATTCACGTGGAATCGCTTGTGACTCCGCTGGGATTATCTGTGACTCCGATGGGATTCAAACCCGTAACCTTCTGATCCGTAGTCAGATGCTCTATTCAGTTGAGCTACGGAGCCTCATTTCTTGATTGCGAGTGCAAAGGTAGTGACTTTTCGTGTAACCTCCAAATGTTTCGGCTACTTTTTTTCAATTATTTTCTTTCTGCCCTTCTTTAAACATGCAAGGACTGCCCGGCAAATGAAGGATAACATTCGGGGGCAGTCCTTGTTATTGGCTGACAGTCAACGCCTTGCCGTGGAAAAGGACCGGACCAAGAGCGGTTGACGGAAGGGCTATACTTTTTTCAGTTGCTTGTCCATATTGTCTGCGGCACGCCTTCCGTCGCCCATGGCAAGGATAACCGTGGCACCACCGCGCACAATGTCGCCACCTGCATAGATGCCGCTGCGCGACGACTGCATGTCGTCACCCACCACGATGGTGTCTTTCCGTCCGAGTTCAAGTCCGGGAATGGATTTGGGAACGAGCGGATTGGGCGACACGCCGATGGCCACAATGACCTCGTCTACCTCAATGGTCTTGGTGCATCCGGGTACAGGTTCGGGACGACGGCGTCCGCTCTCATCGGGTTCGCCCAATTGCATCACCTGCAGCACGGCAGCCTTGACGGCACCCTTCTCGTCGGTGAGGTATTCCAAGGGGTTGTGGAGCGTGAGGAAGTGGATGCCTTCCTCTTTAGCGTGCTTCACCTCCTCCAGTCGGGCAGGCATTTCCTCCTCGCTTCGGCGATACACGATGGTGACATCCGCCCCCAACCGCTTGGCTGTGCGGCAGGAGTCCATGGCAGTGTTGCCTCCGCCTACGACCATCACCTTCTTGCCCAGATTGATAGGCGTGTCGGCCTTGGGGTTGGCGGCATCCATGAGGTTGACGCGGGTGAGATACTCGTTGGACGACATGATGTTGATGGCATTCTCGCCGGGAATGTTCATGAAGTTGGGCAGTCCGGCGCCGCTACCCACGAAGATGCCCTGGAAGCCTTCGTGCTGCAGTTCCTCCACGCTGACGGTCTTGCCGATGATGCAGTCGGTCTGGAACTTCACGCCAAGCTTCTTCAGATTGTCTATCTCCACGTCTACGATTCGGTTGGGCAGGCGGAACTCGGGGATGCCGTATTTCAGCACGCCACCTATTTCGTGGAGTGCCTCGTAGACCGTCACATCGTAGCCACGCTTCACCATGTCGCCGGCAAAGCTCAGACCGGAAGGTCCGGAGCCTACCACTGCCACCTTGATGCCGTTGGCGGGTGACTTCTCGGGCAGCGAGGCTTGACCGCTCTCGCGCTCATAGTCGGCGGCGAAACGCTCCAGATAGCCTATAGCCACAGCCTTTTCCTTCATCTTGAGATGCACGCAGCGGCTCTCGCACTGCTTTTCCTGGGGGCAAACTCGACCGCAGACGGCGGGCAGTGCCGACGTGCTCTTCAGCACCTTGGCAGCCGAAAGGAATTGGCCGCGCTCAATGTTCTTGATAAACGACGGGATGTTGATGTTCACCGGACATCCCTCCACACAGGCGGGCTTCGGACAGTCGAGACAGCGCTTGGCTTCCTTCATGGCCATTTCGGGTGTCAGTCCGATGTTCACTTCCTCAAGTCTTGTGGTGGCGCGGTAAACGGGGTCGAGTTCGGGCATCACCACCCGTTCTATCTGCGTGCGCTCCTTGGGCTTCATGGCAGCCCGGAGAGCCTTGCGCCATTCGGCATTCCGGTCGGTGAGCACGCTGACAGGTTCATCGGTCTGCTCCACGGGAGCCGCCACGCAAGCCCCATGCTGCTCACCCTGGGGTGCATTGACGTTGTCGAGGTGCTCCTGGAAGTGCTCCATCTCCTCGCGTTCGGCATCCTTGAAGGTGCCCATACGCTTGAACATCTCGTCCCAATCGACCAAGGCTCCATCGAATTCAGGGCCGTCGATACACACGAACTTGGTCTTTCCGCCGATGGTCAGCCGGCAGGCTCCGCACATGCCCGTGCCGTCGACCATGATGGTGTTGAGCGACACGTCGGTGGGAATGTCGTATTTCCGGGTGAGCAGACAGCAGAACTTCATCATGATGGCGGGTCCGATGGCGAATGCCTTGTCCACCTTCTCTTGCTTGATAAACTTCTCCATGCCCACGGTGACCACGCCTTGCTCGCCATAGGAGCCGTCGTCGGTCATGATGATGACCTCGTCGCTATACTTGCGCACTTCGTCTTCGAGGATGATGAGGTCCTTGCTGCGACCGGCGAGAACGGCAAGCACTCTGTTGCCGGCTTCCTTGAGTGCCTTGATGATGGGGAGCATGGGAGCCACGCCCACGCCTCCACCGGCACAGAGCACGGTGCCGAACTTTTCGATGTGGGTGGCATTGCCGAGTGGTCCCACAACGTCGGTTATGCTGTCGCCCACCTGGAGCTGGCAGAGTTTGGTTGAAGAGAGTCCCACTTCCTGCACCACGATGGTGATGGTTCCCTTGTCCTTGTCGGCGTCGGCAATGGTGAGCGGCATGCGTTCGCCGCGTTCGCCTACACGCACAATGACAAAGTTGCCCGCCTTGCGGCTGCGGGCAATGAGTGGTGCCTCTATTTCAAACAGGAAGACTTTAGGTGAAAACTGCTCTTTTCTAATAATTCGGTTCATGGTTATTGGCTGTTTTTATAGTTTAGTAAAAAAGGGAATTATGTCTGTAAACGAACATTGGCGGATTCTGCCTGAGGAAAATCCGCCAATGTATATCGAGAAGTAGTCCGCCACCCAACCGGTGTGCGGACGGAAGTTTAGTCGTGATTGGTTAGAAGTTGTTGCCGTCGAGCATCTCGAAGCCGCAGTAGGGCACGAGCGCCTTAGGTATGCGGATGCCTTCGGGAGTCTGGTTGTTCTCCATGAGGGCAGCCACGATGCGTGGCAACGCGAGTGCGGAGCCGTTGAGCGTGTGGCAGAGTTCCGTCTTCTTGGTTTCCGAGTTGCGGTAACGGCACTTCAGTCGGTTGGCCTGGTAGCTCTCGAAGTTTGACACGGAGCTAACCTCGAGCCATCTCTTCTGAGCGGCACTCCACACCTCGAAGTCGTAGCAGATGGAAGAGGTGAAGCTCATGTCGCCGCCACAGAGACGGAGGATGTGGTAAGGCAGTTCCAGTTTCTGGCAGAGGCCCTCCACGTGCTGGAGCATCTCGTCGAGGCTCTTGTAGGAGTGTTCAGGCTTGTCGATGCGCACCAGCTCCACCTTATCGAACTGATGCAGACGGTTCAGTCCGCGTACATCCTTGCCGTAGCTTCCAGCCTCGCGACGGAAGCATGCGGAGTAGGCGCAGCGCTTGATGGGCAGGTCTTTCTCGTCGAGAATCACATCGCGGAAGATGTTGGTCACGGGTACTTCGGCTGTAGGGATGAGGTAAAGGTCGTCGAGGTTGCAGTGATACATCTGTCCCTCCTTGTCGGGAAGCTGGCCTGTGCCGTAGCCCGATGCCTGGTTGACCACAAACGGAGGCTGCACTTCCAGATAGCCGCTCTTGCGGGCCTCATCGAGGAAGAAAGCCTCGAGTGCACGCTGCAGACGGGCCATCTTGCCGATGTATACGGGGAATCCGGCACCGGTGATTTTCACGCCGAGGTCGAAATCAATGAGGTTGAACTTCTTGCAGAGGTCCCAGTGGCAGAGCGCGTCTTCGGGAAGATCGGGGATTACGCCACCTTCTTTCACCACCACATTGTCTGACGCATCCTTGCCCTCGGGCACCAGGTCGTTGGGAATATTTGGAATGGAGCAAAGCAGTGTGGTGAGGTCGTTCTGCGCGGTGTCGAGTTCTTCCTGAAGTCCTTTGTCGGCCTCCTTGAGCACAGCCACTTTCTGCTTGATTTCCTGGGCTTCGTCTTTCTTTCCCTCCTTCATGAGGGCGCCAATCTGCTTGGCGAGTTTGTTGGCTTCCTGCTTGTTGTTGTCGAGGCGTGTCTGGGCCTCGCGGCGGCACTTGTCGATGGCAAGCACCTTGTAAATAGCTTCACGGGCACCCTCGAAGTGCTTCTTCTCGAGTCCCTTGATCACGTGTTCAGTTTGCTCACTGATGAGTTTAAGTGTAAGCATATTCTACAATTTTATGTTTATTCTTATTGTTTTTCCGATGTTTATAGCTGCAAAGTTAGCTGATTTTTCCGAGTATGCAAAAGAAAAGGTAAAATAAATTCATGCGCGAGTGTCACGACTCCGGCCAGTGGCGCTTGTTCGCCCTACCCGTCACATGACCTTCTCCTTGAGCATAGCTACTGCCTCTTCGTCTGCCGGCAGCCACCTCACGCTATCCAATTCTTTCTTGGTGAGCCATTTGGCAGCCTCGTGTTCAAGCAGTTGGAGATGGCCCTGGCAGACTCGGCACAGGAAACAGTGCATGGTGAGGTGGAAAGCTGGATAGTCGTAGTCTACCGTGGTGAGCCGGTCGCCCACTTCTATCCGGGTGGCCAACTCTTCCATGATTTCGCGTTTCAGGGCCTGCTGTGGTGTTTCGCCGCTTTCTATCTTGCCGCCGGGAAATTCCCACCAGTCTTTCCATTCGCCGTATCCGCGCTGGGTGGCGAAGACAGATTGCCGGTCGTCCGACAGGATGACGGCTGCGACAACCCGTATGGTTTTCTTCTGTTGTTCCATATCCGTTCTTTATCCCAAGGCTTTAAACTTGGCTGCAAAGCTGTATGTTGATTCTGCCATAGGCGTGCGCAGGCGCCACACGATCCGCATGGGGCGTGAGCCTTCGTACGACACCAAGTCGACTTCTCCCAAATAGATGTAGCCCATTCTTCGGCTCTTGTCCTCGGGAACCGTGGCTTGCTGGCGCACGAACAGCAGCATGTGCAGTTCTTTGTTGATGTACTTTTGTCCGATAGCCGATTGTGGCGACACGCTGTTTTGCGTTTCCCAGTGAAAGGCTTGGCGGTCGAGGGCGAAGTCGTTGTAGTTGGTGTTCGACCCTTCTTCCCGGTCTTTGATGATGTCCACATACATGGCTTCTATCCCGAGGTCGTAGTTGCGCTCGCAGCCTTCGCGCGACGACGATTTCCTGTTGATGTGGTTGGTGCCGATAGCCACCTGTATCTGTGCCTTGGTATAGACTCCATGCAACTTGAGGGGCATGCTGAACGCCAAAGCCGAGTTGTCCTCTTTTTCCGGGGCGACGCAGCGTTCACGCATCTCATAGACGATTTCCTTCATTTCTTCCACGAGCAGGCTGTCGGCGGCAAAGGCGTCGAACATCTGCTGGAGGCTCTCGAACCGCCCGGCAGTGTCAAACATGTCGTAGTAGAGCATGAGTGCCATCTTGCTTTCCTTCGGGGTGAGCGCTGAGGCTTCCACACGGAATCCCTGCTCTGCCAACTTCAGAATGAACGTGAAGTAGGAGAAGGAATCGGTAGAAAGCCATTTGCGGTAGACGGCGCGTTGCAGGTCCTTGGCATAAGGCGACAGCTGACTGTGTATGCCAGCCAGGTAGAGGAAGTCGTACCACGTGGTAGACTTATATATTTTCTCGACCGTCACTCCGGTGAGGAGCGTGAAGTTGTGGAGATTAAGCGGCAGGTTGTAGTTGCGCTTGAAGTCACGCACCATATTGAGAATACGGCTGCGGTTGGTGTTGCGCAGTGCGCCCTCAATGTTCTCGAGGATGTATTCGCGGGCCTGGCGTTCGAGGGTGATGTGGCAGTTGAGGGGCAGATGAGGGAAGTCGCGGCTGATTTCTTCCGCCACACTCATGGAGGTTTTGCCCATCAGGGCGCGGAAGCGGTCCTGGTAGTTGAACTCCGAACGGGAATGTCCCACAAAGTCGAGCACGGTCAAGTGGTCCTTTCCCTCGGCCTTGCGCAGTCCGCGGCCGAACTGCTGAAGGAAGACGGTGAGCGATTCGGTGGGGCGCAGGAACATGACGGTGTCTATTTCGGGTATGTCTACACCCTCGTTGAAGATGTCGACCACGAAGAGATAGTTGATTTCCTTGTTGCGCAGCTTGCGGCGCACACTGTTGCGGTGCTCTGGCGTGTCGTCGCTTGTGAGCACGTCGGAACGCAGGTTGGCCAGGGTGAACTTGGCCTGCATGAACCTGGCGTGGTCCTTGTCTACACAGAAACACAAGGCCCTGACATCGTTATAATTGTCGAGATACTTCTCCATGGCCTTCCAAATGACCTGCGTGCGCTGGTCGTTGGCGGTGTAGACCTTGGAGAGTTCTGAAGCCACAAAGTGACCTCTCTCCCACCTCACTTGCGACAGGTCCACATTGTCCGTGATGCCGTAGTAGCTGAAGGGCGCCAGCAGACCTGCGTTCAGGGCTGCCGTGAGCCGTATTTCGGCACTGATGTGTCCGTCAAAGTCCTGCGTGATGTCCTGTCCGTCCATTCGTTCGGGTGTGGCAGTGAGGCCGAGCAGTATCTTGGGGCGGAAGTGTGAGAGGATTTTGCGGTAGCTGTCGGCCGATATGTGATGCACCTCGTCGATGATGATATAGTCGTAATAGTCGGCTTCGAGCGGCAGGTCGTCAATGCGGTTGTTGAGCATGTCCTTGGACGCAAACACGTGGTTGTAGTTCTTAATCTCATGACCTCCATACCACATTTCTCCGAAATTCTGGTCGCCCAGCACCTGCCGGAACGTGTAGCAGGCCTGTTTGATGATTTCCTCCCGATGCACGACAAAGAGGAAGTTGTGGCGATGGGGATGGCTTTCGGCAAAGCGCTTGAAGTCGAAGGCCGCTATCACGGTCTTTCCCGTGCCCGTGGCAGCCACCACGAGGTTGCGGTAGTGTCCGTGAATCTTGCGCTCCACGTCGAGTTTCTCCAGTATTTCCTTCTGATAGTCCTTGGCCTTGATGATGTCAAGCACGGAATAATCGAAGCCCGAAACCGGTTGTTGCGAAAGGGCTTGCTGCAGCCGTTCGTCGTCGCGTCCGGGCACAAACGGCTCGAAGGAAGAATCGTTCCAGTAGGTTTCGAATGAGTTCTTCACGGTCATGATGATATATGGCAATTCCATCTGTGTGGCTTTCAGGTTCCACTCCAGTCCCTTGGTCAATGCTGCCCGCGAGAGATTGGACGAACCGATGTAGGCCGTGTGGAACCCACTGTGGCGGAGGAAGAGATAGGCCTTGGCATGCAGGCGGTCCTCGTCGCCGTTATATGAGATGCGTATTTCCGTGTTTTGCATCCGGGCAAGTTCCGCAATGGCCTCATACTGGGTGGCCTTCATATAAGTGGTGGTGATGACCCGGAGCCTTTTCCCCCCGTCGGTAAACCGCCTGAGCTCTTCCTTGATAAGATTCAGTCCACTCTTCCGGATGAACGATACTACAAAGCATATCTCGTCGGAGGAAAGTATCTCCCTCTTCAGTTCGCTTGCCATGTTGACCGACTGGTCGAGTCCGGTGAAGAGCGTGCTGCGGGAAAGGGTGGTAATGGGGGTAATCTGTTTCACATACTCCTCAATGTCGGGATAGTCGCATTTGCTTCTGTCCACGACGGCCGTAAGGATAGACGCCTGTGCATCAATCAGATTGTTTTGATAGTCGTCGAAGTTGAAGTCCTGTCCGAGCTTTCTTATCACCGAATTGGCGAACGCCACGCATCGTGAAGACAGCGTGTCGTCGTCGGGCAGTGAGGCGAATATTTTCTGCAACACTTGGTAGAGATACCTTGACAGGATGGTGGCAGCCTCTTCCCTTCCTATCTTCTTGTTCTCGATGAAGAAGGCTCTGTCATCCGCCGATTCTATCTTGCTTTTGAACAGGCTGTTGATGATTTGTTCGTAAATACCGGTTTCAATCATACGATTAGGCGACTAAGTAAACGTTAACTCATTGAGTTCGTGAGCAGCAAAATTAAGCATTATTCCGCTATTTCACAAGCAAAAGCTTACTTTTGTTTCGCTTTGCGCCTTGACTCTGTCGCCGTGTAAACCAGTTCCACTGGGGCTACGGTAAGTAGACAGGCGGGACAAGAACTTGCTAATGGCAGAGTTAGGGTGGGTTAGTCGTAGAGTTAGGAGGCGTAAGTCGTAGAGTTAGGAGGTGTAAGTGGCAGAGTTCTGCGTGGTCCTGCAGGCTGGGCACTCGTTGCCGAGGCCGTGGGCATTCGTTGCCCAAACTGCGGAACACGGTTTGGGCTGTCCGCTTAAGGCTTCCAAACGGGCAACTGGTGATGGATGTGATAGATTTTTATCCATCTATCACGCATCTGTCACTCCATCCATCCGTTTGACTTTCAACCGAAAGATGTAAAACATCGAGAAAAGTGATGGACAGTGTCGGGAAAACGAAAAACTTTACCTGCGCGCGTGCGTGCTCGAGAGTATTAAGAAAACGAGTCGGCAAGAAAGCAATAGCAGGTAATCACACCACTTCCTGTCCGGGCAGGTATCATCACCGACATTGGCACGCACAAGGCGGGATGTGCCATGCCGTGATTGCCTGCCGTGGATTCTCACTCCTGGGAAAGAACCCATCGGATTAGTCCGGGCTCATCAACCAGGCTGATGCGTCTTGCCCCTATCTCCAGGTTGCTTTCAGCCTTGTCCTTCTTCATGTTCTCCTCAAGGGTAGCCTTCGGGTCGGCCACAGCTATCACCCGACGGAATCCCGCATCAAGCAGTTGGGCAGTGTCGCTCACTCCTCCCGAGAGCAGCACAACGGGCTTGCCTGCCGCCTGGCTACGGCGCAGCACCACTGCAGGAAGTTTGCCCATGAGCGTCTGGCGGTCGGAATGGCCCTCGCCGGTAATCACCACATCGGCCCACGAGAGCAACTCCTCAAAATGGAGCCGGTCGAGCAGCCAGTCGGCACCCGACACCACCCTGCCATCCAAGAACTGCATGAAGGCATAGCCCAGCCCTCCGGCAGCTCCTGCTCCCGGCATGCCGCTGCAATCCCTTCCGGCATGGCGGGCACTCATCTCGCTGAACTTGCGCAACCTCTGCTCCAACTGTTCCACCATCTGCGGGGTAGCCCCCTTTTGCGGTCCGAACACACGGGCGGCACCATCGGGGCCCAACAGCGGATTGCGCACGTCGCTGGCAAGAAGAAACTTACAGTCGGCAAGACTTCTTTCACGCACCTGGTCGAACGTGTCGTGACAACCGGGACGCCCCAGCCGGTCAATCAGGGCGCGGAGCATGCCCATGCCGCCATCCGTGGTGGCAGAACCGCCCAAGCCTATGATGAAACGGCGGATGCCACGACGCACCGCATCGGCAATCATCAAGCCCACACCATAGCTGGTGGCAACCATCGGATTGCGACATTCGGGCGCTATCATAGACAGACCCACCGACTGCGCCACCTCTATAATAGCCGTATCGCCAGCCACGCCATACTCGGCATCCACCCGCCGCATCATGGCGTCGCGCGTCGGCACCTTGACCACCTCGCCATCCAAAGCCGACACAAAGGCCGACAACATGCCGTCACCGCCATCGCTCACGGGAATGATCCGTAGCTCATCATCGAAACGGGTACGCAACAGTCCACGGCAAACCGACTCGCCTGCCTCGGCAGAGGTAAGCGAACCCTTGAAAGAATCAATTGCTATCAGAAAATTCATGCTGTAAAAAGACTAAACTCATCGCACCGTAATGTGGAAGCAACCCTGGTGCACCTCATACTTGATGTAGCAACGGCCCTCACGGCGCATGTCGTTGAGCACCTCGCTGAGAATCCACTTCAGCGTGTCGTTGCGCACCTGGCGGCGGACAGGGCCGTCGGGAGCCTGCACCGTCTTGTAGCGGTTGTAGCACACGTCGAACGTCGTGCCGTAAAGATGGCAACTGTTCTCCGTGGCGTTGCGGTTGCGTCCACGCAAGCGCTCCACGTCGTCCTTGGTGCGGAGCACACTGGTGACGATAATCTTGTGAAGAGGCACCTGCTTAATGGTCAGGCTGTCGAAGAAATTGCGGCCTATGTCCTGCAGCAACGCAGAGGCACGGGGCACGAGATAGGGAATGCTGTTGTTGAGTTTGTCTATGTGGAAGAAAGGATTGCTGCCCACATAGACCAGTTCTTGCTTGCGCCGCTCGGCTTCAGCACGGTTTTGCACTGGCTTCACCCCATGCATCCGGGCAGCCACAAGCTGCACGTCGTTCATGTCGGGAAACGCCTTGCCGAAGTTCTGCACACTGTAGATGCGGTGCTTCACCAAAGCGCCATTCCCATCGAAAAAGCGCGACTGGATCGTGTCGGCCTCGAGCATGGCCAAAGCCGAATCGGCCATCGCCACACTGTCGGAATCGGTCTTCGCCGCAGCTTCCGCCTGCTTTCCTGCGCCGCCCGCTACCGAGGGGAAGATGCAGCGCACCAGTGCCAGCGCCATCACAGTGAAACCGAAGCCCTTGAGATATGTATTCTTGTTAATTTTCATCACGGATTCGTTATTATAAAAGGTAAGGCAAACGTCACGTTGCCCTACGGCACGGCAAAGTTACAACAAAATGAACACAAAACACAAACACGGGCGGCAAAATATTTGCGGGGTTCGTGATTTATTTGTAAATTTGCGCCAAATTAACAAAAGAGGAAATTGATAGAAAAGCATATCGTACTGGAAGACATCGACCCCGTGGTATTCTACGGCGTGGGCAACGGCCATCTGCAGATGGTCAAGTCACTCTTTCCCAAGCTTAGAATCGTGGCACGCGACAACGTGATACGTGTGCTCGGCGACGAAGAGGAAATGTGCAAGTTTGAGGAGAACATGGAAACCATGCGCAAGCATGTGCTGAAATACAACTCCATCAGCGAAGAAGACATACTCGACATCGTGAAGGGCAGGAAGACCAGGGCAGACGCCGTCAAGGGTGTGCTCGTCTACAACATATCGGGCAAGCCCATCAAGAGCCGCAGCGCCAACCAGCAGAAGCTCATCGATGCCTACGACAAAGACGACATGATATTCGCCGTAGGGCCAGCCGGCACCGGCAAGACCTACCTGAGCATAGCCCTCGCCGTGAAGGCCCTCAAGGAGAAGACCGCCAAGAAAATCATACTCAGCCGGCCAGCAGTGGAAGCCGGGGAAAAGCTCGGATTCCTGCCGGGCGACATGAAAGAGAAGATTGACCCCTACCTGCAGCCACTCTACGATGCGCTGGAAGACATGATTCCGGCAGTGAAACTGCAGGACATGATGGAGAAGCACATCATCCAGATAGCACCGCTCGCCTTTATGCGCGGCCGTACGCTCAGCGATGCCGTGGTGATACTCGACGAGGCACAGAACACCACACCCGCACAGATACGCATGTTCCTCACCCGCATGGGATGGAACACCAAGATGATCATCACCGGCGACATGACGCAGATTGACCTGCCACGCGACCAGAAAAGCGGACTCAAGGAAGCCTTGTCTATCCTCAACGGAGTGGAAGGCATAGCCGTGGTTGACCTGCAGAAGGAAGACATCGTGCGGCACAAGCTCGTCACACGCATTGTCAAGGCCTACGATGCCTACGACAAGCAGCGCGAGGAGGAAAAAAGAACGCATTAAAACTTTAGAATAGCAATGAAAGCATTAACAAAGACTGATTTCCATTTCGATGGACAGAAGAGTGTGTACCACGGTAAAGTACGTGATGTTTACGACATTAACGACGACCTGCTCGTCATGGTAGCAACCGACAGAATCTCGGCTTTCGACGTCATCCTGCCTAAAGGCATCCCCTTCAAGGGACAGGTGCTCAACCAGATTGCCGCCAAATTCCTCGACCAGACCACAGACATATGCCCCAACTGGAAGCTTGCCACTCCTGACCCAATGGTGACAGTCGGACTGAAATGCGAAGGCTTCAGAGTGGAAATGATCATACGGTCCATCCTCACAGGCAGCGCATGGCGTGCCTACAAGGAAGGATGCCGCGAACTCTGCGGCGTGAAACTGCCCGAAGGCATGAAGGAGAACCAGCGTTTCCCCGAGCCCATCATCACGCCAACAACCAAGGCTGACGAAGGACACGACATGAACATCTCCAAGGAAGAAATCATTGCCCAGGGCATCGTGAGCGCAGAAGACTATGCCGTCATGGAAGACTACACACGCAAGATCTTCGCTCGCGGACAGGAAATCGCCGCCAAGCACGGACTCATCCTCGTAGACACAAAATACGAGTTCGGCAAACGCGACGGAAAGGTATATCTCATCGATGAAATCCATACTCCCGACAGCAGCCGCTACTTCTATGCCGACGGCTACGAGGAGAAGTTTGAAAAGGGCGAACCGCAGAAGCAACTCTCCAAGGAATTCGTGCGCCAGTGGCTCATAGAGCACAACTTCATGAACGAACCCGGACAGAAGATGCCCGAAATCTCAGACGAGTACGCCGACAGCGTGAGCGAACGCTACATTGAACTCTACGAGCACATTACCGGAGAGAAGTTCGACAAGGCCACCGAAGAGGGCGACATAGCAGCCAGAATAGAAAAGAACGTGAGCGAGTATCTCGCCTCAAGAAAATAAACAGACGGACAAACAAGAGTTGGAAGACAGCTGCCGCAAGGCACCCCAAAAGGGACCGCGGAACTGTCTGCCAACTTTTTCGCATTATTGAATGTACGAACAAGAGAAGATAAAGCCCTACGGCAAAGACGGAGACAAAGGGCAACTCGTGGAACAGATGTTCGACAACATCGCCCCCACGTACGACAAGCTCAACCACCGGTTGTCGTGGAACATAGACAGGGGATGGCGCAAGAAGGCCATCAGGCATCTGCAGCAGTTCAAGCCGCAGACCATACTCGACATAGCCACCGGAACGGGCGACTTCGCCTTGCTCGCTGCACGCATGCTCCGGCCACAAAAACTCGTGGGAATGGACATATCGGAAGGCATGATGCAGATAGGACGCCGGAAAGTGAAAGACGCAGGGCTCGAGGGAACCATCAGTTTTCAGAAAGAAGACTGTCTGAAGATGAGCTTTGAAGACAACAGTTTCGATGCCATCACGGCTGCCTTCGGCATACGCAATTTCTCCGACCTCGACAGAGGACTGAGCGAAATGTACCGTGTGCTCAAGCCCGGAGGCCATCTGAGCATAGTAGAACTGAGCCAACCCGTAGGATTCCCCATGAAGCAGCTCTTCAGCATCTACTCACACACCTTTCTCCCCCTCTACGGGCGCATGATATCAAAAGACCAGAATGCCTACACCTACCTCATCAACACCATCGAAGCCTTCCCGCAGGGAGAGCGCATGATGGAGATATTCAGCAAGGCTGGATTCAGGGAAACGGGATTCAGGCGACTCACCTTCGGTATCTGCACCATGTATTACGCAACCAAGTAAACAGAATCAATAACACCAAAGCATTATGGACAAATACGGACTGATAGGCTACCCGCTGATCCATTCGTTCTCACGTTCCTACTTCAACGAGAAGTTCCAGAACGAGGACATCGACGCCACATACGAAAACTTCGAGATTCCCTCCATAGAGAACCTTCCAGAAGTAATTGACTCCAACCCAGAGCTCAAGGGACTCAACGTGACCATTCCCTACAAGGAAAAAGTGATCAGCTATCTCGACCAGGTCAGTCCGGAAGCAAGAGCCATCGGCGCGGTGAACGTGATCAAGGTGACACACAACGGCAACGAGACCACGCTCAAGGGCTACAACAGCGACGTAATCGGATTCACCAAAAGCATAGAACCGCTGCTCGAACGCTGGCACAAGAAGGCACTTATTCTCGGAACAGGAGGCGCCTCGAAAGCCATCAACTACGGACTCAAGTCGCTCGGACTTGAAACAGTCTTTGTGAGCCGGTTCGAAAGACCGGGCACCATTCAGTATAACAAGATAACACCCGATGTGATACAGGAATACAACGTCATCGTGAACTGCACACCATCGGGCATGTACCCGCACGTGGACGAATGTCCACAACTGCCCTATGAAGACATGGACAGCCACACACTGCTCTACGACCTCATCTACAATCCCGACAAAACCCTCTTCATGAGCAAGGGAGAAGAGCACGGGGCAACCGTCAAGAACGGACTCGAGATGCTACTCCTGCAAGCGTTCGCAAGCTGGGAATTCTGGCACGGGAAAGATTAAAACACACACCATCACTCATCACAACAGAAACAAAACAATATCAGCAAAACAATATGGACAAGAGCAATCGCTATATGATGCGCGGCGTGAGTGCCGCCAAGGAAGATGTGCACAACGCCATCAAGAACATCGACAAGGGTATCTTCCCGCAGGCCTTCTGCAAAATCATCCCCGACATTCTCGGCGGCGACCCGGAATACTGCAACATCATGCATGCCGACGGTGCCGGCACAAAGTCGTCACTCGCCTACATGTATTGGAAAGAAACGGGCGACCTGAGCGTATGGAAAGGAATCGCACAGGATGCCATCGTGATGAACACCGACGACTTGCTCTGCGTGGGAGCCGTGGACAACATTCTCGTGTCGAGCACCATCGGACGTAACAAGATGCTCGTTCCGGGCGAGGTTATCTCGGCCATCATCAACGGCACCGACGAACTGCTCGCGGAAATGCGTAAGATGGGCATAGGCATCTATCCCACCGGTGGCGAGACTGCCGACGTGGGCGACCTGGTGCGCACCATCATCGTAGACTCCACAGTGACCTGCCGCATGAAGCGTAGCGACGTGATCGACAATGCCAACATACGTCCTGGAGACGTCATCGTGGGCCTCGCATCGTTCGGACAGGCCACCTATGAGAACCGCTATAACGGTGGTATGGGAAGCAACGGACTCACCAGCGCCCGCCACGACGTTTTCGCCAAATACCTGGCTGAGAAATATCCCGAAAGCTACGACAAGGCCGTACCCGAAGAACTTGTCTACAGCGGCAACAAGCACCTCGACGACAGTGTAGAGGGTTCACCCGTCAATGCCGGACAGCTCGTCCTCTCGCCTACCCGCACCTATGCTCCCGTCATCAAGAAACTTCTCGACGAACTGCGTCCCGAAATCCACGGAATGGTGCACTGCACAGGTGGCGCACAGACCAAAGTGCTCCACTTTGTGAACGACAACTGCCGCGTCATCAAGGACAACATGTTCCCTGTGCCACCACTCTTCCATCTCATCAAGGAAGAAAGCGGCACGGACTGGAAGGAAATGTATCAGGTGTTCAACATGGGACACCGCATGGAAATCTATGTGCGCCCCGAAGTTGCAGAAAAGGTTATCGCCATCAGCAAGAGCTTCAACATTGACGCACAGGTAGTGGGCCACATCGAGGAAGGCAAACGGTCGCTGACCATCAAATCGGAATTCGGAGAATTTAATTATTAATTATCATACATGCCAGACAACAACAGCATACTGCAGAAACTCGAAGGACTGGAAAGCCGCTACGAGGAAGTATCGACACTGATCACCGACCCGGCTGTCATAGCCGACCAGTCGAGATATGTGAAACTGACAAAGGAATACAAGGATTTGGGCGACATCATGGATGCGCGCAAACGCTACATCAATTGCCTCAATTCCATCAAGGAGGCCAAGGACATACTCGCCAACGAGAGTGACGCCGACCTCAAGGACATGGCACGCGAAGAACTCGCGGCCAACGAGGAAATGCAGCCCAAGATAGAGGAAGAAATCAAGATGGCACTCGTGCCCAAAGACCCGGAAGACGCCAAGAACGTGCAAATGGAAATACGTGCCGGAGCAGGCGGTGATGAGGCGGCCCTCTTTGCCGGAGACCTGTTCAACATGTATAAGAAATACTGCGAGTCGCGCGGATGGAACGTCAGCGTGACAAGCGTGAGCGAAGGCGCCGTGGGAGGTTACAAGGAAATTGACTTTGCCGTGAGCGGTGACAGCGTGTACGGGACACTGAAGTACGAGTCAGGTGTGCACCGGGTGCAAAGAGTGCCTGCCACCGAGACCCAGGGCCGCATGCACACATCGGCAGCCACAGTGGCTGTGCTGCCGGAAGCCGACAAGTTTGAGGTGAACATCAACGAGGGCGACATCAAGTGGGACACATTCCGAAGCTCGGGTGCCGGTGGACAGAACGTGAACAAGGTGGAATCGGGTGTAAGACTGCGCTACCCCTGGAAAAACCCCAATACGGGCGAAACGGAAGAGATACTCATCGAGTGTACGGAAACTCGCGACCAGCCGAAGAACAAGGAGCGCGCCCTTTCACGACTGAGAACATTCATCTATGACCGTGAGCACCAAAAATACATGGACGACATTGCCAGCCGCCGCAAGAGCCTGGTGTCTACAGGTGACCGCAGCGCAAAAATCCGCACCTACAACTTCCCGCAGGGACGCGTGACCGACCACCGCATCGGCTACACCACGCACGACCTGTCCGGTTTCCTCTCAGGAAACATTCAGGACATGATAGACGCACTCACCGTGGCTGAGAACGCAGAGAGAATGAAAGAAACAGAACTCTAAACCCACATGATATGAACAGAAAACAACTCACAGAACAGATATTCGCCAAGAAGAGTTTCCTCTGCGTAGGACTGGATACCGACACCAAGAAGATGCCGGCACACCTGCTCAACAAAGAAGAACCCATCTTCGAGTTCAACAAGGCAATCATCGACGCCACCGCCCCCTACTGCGTGGCCTACAAGCCCAACCTCGCCTTCTACGAAGCGTTTGGCATAAAGGGCATGATAGCCTTCGAAAAAACCATCAAGTATCTCAACGAGAACTATCCAGACCACTTCATCATTGCCGACGCCAAGCGAGGCGACATAGGAAACACGAGTGCCATGTATGCCCGTACTTTCTTCGAGGAATACGACATCGACGCACTCACCGTGGCACCCTATATGGGCGAAGACTCGGTGACTCCATTCCTCACCTACAAAAACAAATGGGTCATCCTGCTCGCACTGACCAGCAACAAGGGCAGCCACGATTTTCAGCTGACAGAAGACAATAACGGGGAAAGGCTCTTCGAAAAAGTACTCCGCAAATCGCAGGAATGGGGCAACGACGAGAACATGATGTATGTGGTGGGTGCCACACAAGGAGAGATGTTCAAGGACATCCGCAAGGTAGTCCCCAACCACTTCCTTCTCGTGCCAGGAGTGGGCGCTCAAGGAGGCAGCCTGCAGGAAGTGTGCAAATATGGCATCACCAAGGACTGCGGACTGCTGGTCAACTCTTCACGAGGCATCATCTACGCCAGCAACGGGGAAGACTTTGCCGAAGCAGCCGCCCAAAAGGCCAAGGCGCTGCAGGAAGAAATGGCAGCTGAACTTGCAAAACTGTAGACATATCAAAAAAAAAGCTAACAGAGAAGGGGCTCTCATGGAGTCCCTTCTCTTGCGTTAAAAAAAGACTGGTTCACTGAGGACAAGCTATTTTTAGGTAAATATTTCGGCAAATTTATATGTATGTGGAGAAAAATTACTACATTTGCAGAAATAATATATCATCAACATAAGGACATGGAATTTACCGCGAAACAAATATCCGAATTTGTACAAGGACATGTGGAAGGCAACGAAAATGCCACCGTACACACCTTCGCCAAAATAGAAGAAGGTAAGGAGGGTGCCATTTCCTTTCTTTCCAACCCCAAATACACCCATTACATATACGACACCAAGTCAAGCATCGTGCTCATTGACGAAAATGTGGAACTGGAACACCCCGTAAAGACCACCCTCATCCGCGTGAAGAACGCATACGAGTGCGTGGCAAAGTTGCTCCAGCTCTATGAATCAATGAAGCCCAAGAAGACCGGCGTCGACTCGCTCGCTTTCGTCTCGCCCTCGGCTAAAGTTGGCAAGGACTGCTATATCGGTGCATTCGCCTATGTGGGCGACAATGCCGTGGTGGGCGATGGTTGCCAAATCTATCCGCACGCCACCATTTGCGAAAATGTGAAGATGGGTGACAACTGCCTGGTTTACCCCAACGTGACAGTGTATCACGACTGCAAGATAGGCAATCGCGTGACACTCCATGCTGGCAGCGTGGTAGGTGCAGACGGTTTCGGTTTCGCTCCCGCCGCCGAAGGCTACGACAAGATTCCTCAAATTGGCATCGTCACCATTGAAGACGACGTGGAAATTGGTGCCAACACCTGTATAGACCGCTCCACCATGGGTAGCACTTATGTGCGCAAAGGTGTGAAACTGGACAATCTGGTGCAGATTGCCCACAACACGGACATCGGCGAAAACACCGTCATGTCAGCACAAGTAGGCGTGGCAGGCAGCACCAAGGTGGGACAATGGTGTATGTTTGGAGGACAGGTAGGCATTGCCGGACACATCACCATCGGCAATAAGGTGTTCCTCGGCGCTCAGTCAGGAGTGCCAGGAAGCCTCAAAGACAACCAGACACTCATCGGTACACCTCCCATGGAGCAACTCCCCTACTTCAAGTCACAGGCCATCTTCCGCCGGCTACCCGATATGTACAAAGAACTCAACGAACTGAAAAAGGAAGTGGAGGAACTCAAAAAGAACAACAAGCAATAAACAAGACATTCTAATATAATGGAAGCATCAAAGCAAAGAACACTCAAAGGCAGTTTCTCACTTTTCGGCAAGGGACTGCACACAGGACTGAGCCTGACCGTGACCTTTAACCCTGCACCCGAGAACTCGGGACTGAAGATACAGCGCATCGACCTCGAAGGACAGCCCATCATTGAGGCCATAGCAGAAAACGTGGTAGACACACAGCGCGGTACCGTGCTTGGCAAAGACGACATTCGCGTTTCGACCATAGAACACGGCATGGCAGCCCTCTATGCATTGGGCGTGGACAACTGTCTGATACAGGTCAACGGACCTGAATTTCCAATCCTCGACGGTAGCGCCATCATGTATGTAGATAAGATTGAAGAAGTTGGCACCGTGGAGCAGAACGCCCCCAAGAACTACTATATCATCAAGCACAAGATTGAAATCAAGGACGAGCAGAGCGGCTCTTGCATCACCATCTTGCCCGATGAGGAATTCAGCGTAACAGCCATGTGTTCCTTTGAGTCGAAGTTCATCAACAGCCAGTTTGCCACATGGGACAACATAGCCGACTTCCCGAAGGAGATTGCTCCGGCACGCACATTCGTGTTCGTGAGAGACGTGATGCCGCTGCTCAAGGCCAACCTTATAAAAGGTGGTGACCTGGACAACGCCATTGTCATCTATGAGAAGCAAATCACACAGGAACAGCTCGACAATCTTGCAGACTTCCTGAAAGTGCCGAGGATGGATGCCACAAAACTGGGCTATATCCAGCACAAACCTATTGTATGGGAGAATGAATGTACGCGTCACAAGTTGCTCGACATCATCGGCGACATGGCACTAATCGGCCGTCCCATCAAGGGAAGAATCATTGCCACAAGACCTGGACACACCGTGAACAACAAGTTTGCACGGCAGATGAGAAAGGAAATCAGAAAACACGAGATTCAAGCGCCCAAATACGACCCGAACGACGTGGCAATCATGGACAACAACCGCATTAGAGAACTGCTTCCACACAGATATCCCATGCAGCTGGTAGACAAGGTGATAGCCTTAGGATCCAACAGCATTGTAGGCGTCAAGAACGTTACCTCCAATGAACCCTTCTTCCAGGGACACTTCCCACAGGAGCCCGTGATGCCGGGCGTACTCCAAATTGAAGCCATGGCACAATGTGGAGGCCTGTTGGTGCTCAACACGCTGGAGGAACCGGAACGATGGTCTACCTACTTCATGAAGATAGACGACGTGAAATTCAGAAAGAAAGTTGTGCCTGGAGACACGCTCCTCTTCAAGGTAGAGTTACTGGCACCTGTACGCCATGGTATCTCGTCAATGAAGGGATATGTGTTTGTAGGCGACACTGTAGTGTCAGAAGCTACATTCACAGCACAAATCGTAAAAAACAAGTAATACACGAACATGAATCAAATCAGTCCTTTAGCCTATGTTCACCCAGAGGCAAAAATAGGCGACAATAATATTATAGGCCCATTCTGCTACGTAGACAAGAATGTGGTCATCGGTGACAACAACGTGATGCAAAACAGCGTCACGCTGCATGCAGGCACACGGTTGGGCAACAACAATGAAATATTCCCTGGAGCAAGCATTGCCACCAAACCACAGGACTTGAAGTATAGAGGTGAAGAAACGCTTTGCCAGATAGGCGACAACAACAGCATACGCGAAAATGTGACAATATCACGCGGCACAGCGTCAAAAGGCACTACCATCGTGGGCAGTAACAACCTGCTCATGGAGAATATGCATGTGGCCCACGACTGTGTGTTGGGAAACGGACTTATAATCGGCAACTCTACCAAGATAGCCGGAGAAGTGACCATTGACGATAATGCCATTCTCAGCGCCTGTGTACTTGTACACCAGTTTTGCCACATAGGCGGGTATGTGATGATTCAAGGTGGAAGCCGTTTCAGTCAGGACATTCCTCCCTATATCATTGCAGGTAAATTCCCTACCCACTACTGTGGACTTAACCTTGTAGGACTGCGTCGTCGAGGTTTTTCAAACGAACTGATCGAAACCATCCACGATGCCTACCGTACACTCTACAGTAAGGGCGTTATGGCAGAAGGTATAGAAGAACTAAAAAATAAATTCCCTGATTCAAAGGAAGTCAAATATATCATAGACTTTGTTGAATCTTCCAAAAGAGGAATCATACGATAATGAAGACCCTTGTTGTTGTTCTTGGTCCGACAGGAGTAGGAAAAACAGAGACGTGCCTTCGCTTGGCGGAGCACTTCCAACTGCCCATCATCAATGCCGACTCCAGGCAGATCTACAAAGAACTGCCCATTGGCACCGCCGCTCCGACCCAGGAACAACAACAACGGGTGAAACATTATTTGGTAGGCACACACCACATAGGTGATTATTACAGTGCTTCCCTGTTTGAGGAAGACGTTATCAAGCTGATTGACCAGCAGTTTGAGCAAGGATATAATATGGCATTGCTCACAGGTGGAAGTATGATGTACATCGACGCCGTGTGCAACGGCATTGACGACATTCCGACCATTGACGACCATACGCGTTCCATGATGAAAGCCAGATATGAGAAGGAAGGACTGGAACCTCTTCTCGACGATTTGCAGCGGCTCGACCCCGATTACTACAATATCGTGGACCGCAACAATCCCAAACGCGTAGTACATGCGTTGGAGATTTGCGTGATGACAGGCAAGACATATACATCGTTCAGAAAGAACGAGAAAAAACAGCGACCGTTCAGGATACTGAAAATTGGACTTACACGAGAACGCAATGTACTCTATGACCGAATTAACAAAAGAGTAGAGCAAATGGTTAAGGACGGACTTGTGGAGGAGGCACGCAGCGTGATCGACAAACGCGAAACGAATGCCCTCAACACGGTAGGTTACAAGGAAATGTTTGAATACTTCGACGGCAAGACAACACTCGAAGAAGCTATCACAAAAATTCAAGGCAACACGCGCCGATACTGCAGAAAGCAGTTGACATGGTTCAAAAAGGATGCGGAAATCAAATGGTTTCAGCCCGAAAACATTGAAGAAATCATAAATTATATTGAAAGTAATACTTGATTCTATGGTTTCTTTGTATTTTTGCAGAGCCGATATAAGGTATTAATCCCATCATGAAACAACAACAATCATTATGATATCAAAAATCAAATCATTTATCTTGTGGCTGTGGAACAAGATTCGTTCTTTCTGGCCTTGGTACAAAGGATTGTATACAGGACGTCCATGGTACACGAAAACAGGAGTGGGCATTGTCTCCTTCATCGTCATATTCTTTCTCTATCTTGGAGCTGTAGACGTCAACTTTCTCTGGCTTTTCGGCAAAAGTCCCGGCTTCCACCGCATTATGAATCCTGAGACTCACCAAGCTTCAGAAATCTACAGTGCAGACGGACAGTTGATTGGAAAGTATTTCAACGAGAACCGCACACCTGTCAAATACAATGAGGTAAATCCAGACTTTTGGAAAGCGCTCATCGACACAGAAGACGAGCGATTCTATCATCACCACGGCATTGACTTTTTCGGACTTTTTGCTGCGGCCAAAGACATGGTAGTCCACCACGATGCGCGCGGTGCGTCGACCATCACACAACAGCTGGCTAAGAATATGTTCCGCGTTCGTACCCAATATTCAACCGGTTTGTTGGGCTACATCCCAGGTATTCGCATGCTCATCGTAAAGAGCAAGGAGTGGATTATTGCCACCAAGCTCGAAATGGTGTACGACAAAAAGGACATCATCACGATGTATGCCAATACCGTTGACTTTGGTTCCAATGCCTTTGGCATAAAGACGGCGTGCAAGACATACTTCGACACCACACCAGACAAGATGACTACAGATCAAGCTGCCATACTGGTAGGTATGCTCAAGGCCACCACCTACTACAACCCCATATCACATCCTGAAAACAGCTTGAAGCGTCGCAACACGGTGCTTATGAACATGGTGACGCACCAAGACCTGTCACGCGACAAATATAGCGAACTGAGTCAGCGCCCCATCAAGCTCAACTTCAGTATAGAAGACAATTATGACGGACAAGCGCTTTACTTCCGCCAGGCTGTTGCCAACTATCTGAAAGACTGGTGCAAGGAGAACGGTTACGACCTCTACAGCTCGGGACTGAAAATCTATACGACTCTCGATACACGCATGCAAAAGTATGCGGAAGCTGCTGCCATGAAACAAATGAAGCAGGTGCAGCAAAACTTCAAGAACCACTGGGGAAGCAAAGACCCATGGGTAGACGAGAAAGGAAACGTGATACCAGGCTTTATAGAGGACAAAGTGCAGAAGCTCCCCGTCTACAAGTACTTGCTGCAGAAGTATGGAGGCAACCCAGATTCCGTGCAATATTATCTGAACAAGCCACACGAGGTGAAACTGTTCGACTATGCCAAGGGCACTATCAAACAAGAGATGAGTACCATTGACTCACTTAAGTATATGGTGAGGTTCATGCACTGCGCATTTGTTGCTATGGAACCCCAGACCGGCCAGGTGAAAGCATGGGTCGGCGACCTCGACTTCAAGACATGGAAATATGACAAGGTGACGGCAGAACGCCAACCCGGCTCCACATTCAAGCTCTTTGTCTATACGGAAGCAATGAACCAGGGACTCACGCCATGTGATAAAAGACGCGACGAATACATTTCCATGCAGGTGTATGACAAGTTCAAGAAAGAAACTGTTACGTGGACTCCTTCCAACGCCAACGGTTCATTCTCAGGAGACAGCGTGCCCCTGAAGGGTGCATTCGCCAAGAGTATAAATTCTATTGCCGTTCGCTTAGGACAGGAGATGGGCATTAAGAACATCATCAAGACGGCACAGGAAATGGGCATCAAGAGTCCGCTCGACGAAACGCCATCTCTGGCACTCGGCTCCAGTGACGTCAACCTACTTGAACTAACGAATGCTTACTGTACGGTGGCCAACGACGGCAAACATCACGAGCCGGTCCTGGTGACAAGGATTCTTGACAAGGATGGCAACGAGGTATACTCGGCACCCAGCGAAGTACAGCAAGTTATCCCCTACAAGAGCGCGTTCCTCATGCAGCAAATGCTTATGGGCGGAATGAGAGAACCTGGTGGCACGTCACAGTCGCTTTGGGGGTATGTATCGCCTTACACCGATACAGACTTCGGAGGAAAGACAGGAACATCCAACAACCACTCCGATGCATGGTTCATGGGCGTGAGCCCGAACCTCGTGGTGGGCGCATGGGTCGGCGGTGAATATCGCTGCATCCACTTCCGCACAGGAGCACTCGG
Organism: uncultured Prevotella sp.; assembly: GCA_934191235.1. Classification (GTDB taxonomy): domain Bacteria; phylum Bacteroidota; class Bacteroidia; order Bacteroidales; family Bacteroidaceae; genus Prevotella. The sequence continues at coordinate 29,463 of CAKPUA010000026.1, forward strand.
ACAGGGTAGCCGCACGGCATTGCCAATCTGCGGATACTTCTGGCAGTCTGTACTGGCCGATCCTGCCTTCAAGAAATACAGAGGCAAATTCGGCAAGCCCAAGGATGACGACATCCGGCAGAGCATGTACACCTGTACCTATTATGCGACACCGAAGAAAGTGGAAGTGGCCGACAGCACAGGAATAATGGACGACGAAGAGTTCCTTGACGAGAACGGCAATCCTATAGAAGACCATGAGGGCCATGAAGCTGCCAAGCACAACGACCACAACAAGGCTGCTGCCGAAGGCGACAAGCAAGAGCCCAAGAAGCCAACGGAACAGAAAATGACATTGGACGACTTCTAATCGATCAGAAAAGACAATTTGGAAGAACAAATAGACCTTGAGAACAAGGAATTGCAGAATGCAATTCAAATGATAAGATTTACCCACCGCTCGCTTTTCCTTACCGGAAAGGCGGGTACGGGTAAATCTACTTTTTTACGCTATATCTTTAAGCACACCAAGAAAAAGGCTATTGTGCTAGCACCTACCGGGATTGCCGCCATCAATGTGAACGGCAGCACCATACACAGTTTCTTCAAAGTACCTTTCTATCCGCTTCTTCCCAACGATACACGCTATACACCCAAGAAAATCCGCGACACGCTGAAATACAACAAGGAGAAATGCCGCATAATCAAAGAAGTGGAGCTCATCATTATCGATGAAATAAGTATGGTGCGTGCAGACATTATCGACTTCATAGATAAGGTGCTCCGCGTATATTCCCGCAACATGCGTGAACCTTTCGGCGGAAAACAGATGCTGCTCGTAGGCGACATTTTCCAGTTGGAACCTGTGGTCAAGGAAGAAGACCGCCAACTGCTTCGCCAGTTCTATCCATCATGCTATTTCTTCGAAGCGCACGTGTTCCGGGAGATGAAACTGGTAAGCATAGAACTGACCAAAGTTTACCGCCAAACAGACAGGGAATTTGTCAATATTCTCAACCATATCCGAACAAACCAGGTAAGCTCAAGTGAACTCAACGTGCTCAACAGACAGGTGGGTGCCAAACTCAAGACAGACAACACACGCCTTGCCATCACACTGTCGACCAAACGTGACACCGTGGACTATATCAACAAGCAGAAGCTAAACGAACTGCCGGGCTCACCGTCTATTTTCTATGGACAAATCAAAGGCGAATTTCCAGACAGCAGTTTGCCTGTGCCAATGGAACTGGAACTGAAGGTGGGTGCTCAAGTGCTCTTCATCAAGAACGACATGGAGAAAAGATGGGTGAACGGCACTTTGGGAGTCATCACGGGCATATCTGAGGAAGATGGTATTCTCACTGTCAACACCGAGGAGGGTGATGAGTATGACGTGGAACGAGAAGCCTGGAGCAACGTCAAATATACATACAATGAAAAAGAGCAAAAGATTGACGAGGAGGAATTGGGCACCTACATCCAGTTTCCATTGAAACTGGCTTGGGCCATCACCGTGCACAAGAGCCAAGGACTCACGTTTAAAAGTGTGAAGATTGATTTTTCAAGCGGCGTGTTTGCCAGCGGACAAACCTATGTAGCGTTGAGCCGGTGCACCAGTTTGGAGGGCATCAGTCTGGCTGAACCTATCCGCCGAAGCGACGTGTTCGTGAAATCAGAAGTGACCAACTTTGCCCGCAGCTACAATGACTCCGCCCTCATCAACCGTGCACTGTGCGAGTCGAAAGCCGACATTGAATATCAACAGGCAGCCAGGGCTTTCGACGAGGGACGTTTTGACGATTTCATCAACAACTTCTTCCTGGCCATCCACAGCCGCTATGACATAGAAAAGCCTGAAGCCAAACGACTGATAAGACGAAAACTGAACCAGATAAACACACTGCGCGAAGAGAAAAGGCTATTGGAACAACAGCTTGAAGAGAAGGGGCAATATCTGAAAAAACTTTCCGTAGAATATGTGGTGTTGGGCAAGGAGTGTGAAAAAGAGCACATGACTGAGGCTGCCATCGCCAACTACGAAAAGGCGCTCACACTCTATCCAGAGAATCCGGAAGCACAAAGGCGACTGAAAAAGCTCAAGAAGGACAACAAAAAGAAGAAATCATAGATAAGCGTATGTAAGTACAAAATCGACTGTCGTGCGATAATCAATGTCAACAAGTTGCCCGGTTTTCAAGTCTTCCATCCACAACACCCCCGATGAATTCATGACATAAGGAACTGCACGCATATCAAAAAACTGAAGTTTCTCGTTGTTGAGCAACTTATACATCGTTTCCTTGGCACACCAAGTCAATAGTAAATGTTCTATACCTTCCCACAGTTCATCATCACGAATGAACTTAACCGCTATGCGCTCTATCCTATCCGACCAATATTCTATATCCACAGCCACCTCTCTTGACTCCGACAAGATAACGGCAGCATAACCTTTGGTGTGGCTAATGCTTATGTGGTACCCGTCAATAACAGGTGCCCCATTTTCCCTATGGCGTATTTGCGGACAGGCCACACCAGTCATTTCACTAACCAATGCAGCTACCGCCAAACGTTCCAACCTGCGTGCTTGCGACCGTATGCTTTTGTCAAGAATCGTAGTCAGCGAAGGATAATCACGTAGAATATCTTCTTCTCTTTCCTCAATAGCCCACATTCCCAACCTTACCTCGGGCGACAGACTCTCAATGCTAAGCAACGGCATAACTACAGGTGGCTAACAGAATTATGGGAAGAAGGCGTCACAGGATTGACCACCACCTTCACCCTACTGATGCGACGCTCTTCGACCGCATAGATTTCGAACACAAAATTCTTGTAGGTGATGCGCTCATGAATGCTTGGAAAGTCTCCCTTTATCTCAAGCAACAGACCGGCAAGCGTGTCGGCATCACCCTCGACTTCATCGAAGGTATCGTCGTCGATGTTGAGGATACGGCAGAAATCACTCAGCAAAGTCTTGCCTTCGAAAATATAGGTGTTGTAGCTCTGCTTGGTATAAGTAGACTCGTCCTCATCATACTCGTCGTTTATTTCTCCCACTATTTCCTCCAGAATGTCTTCAAGCGTGACAAGGCCACTCGTTCCGCCAAACTCGTCAACCACAATGGCGATGTGCACCTTGTTTTCCTGGAAGTCGCGCAGCAAATCATCAATCTTTTTGGTTTCCGGCACGAAGTATGGCGGACGAATCAGGCTCTGCCAACGAAAAGAGTCTGACTTACCCAAATGAGGGAGCAAGTCTTTGATGTAGAGCACACCACGGATGTTGTCGGTGTTGTCCTGATACACAGGAATACGACTGTAATTGTTTTCTATGATAGACTTGATGACTTCCGAAAAGGAGCAGCGTATGTCTATGTCTACAATGTCTTGTCTGCTGGTCATTATCTCCTTGGCAGTCTCGTCACCAAAACGGATAATGCCTTTGAGCATGGTCTGCTCGTCCTTGATGTCGTCCTTGTCGGTCAACTCAAGTGCTTGCTCCAGGTCGTCAACACTGAGCACATGGTTTTCCTTCTTGATGAACTTCTCTGCCACGATTCCGCTCTTGATGAGAATTGTCTCGATGGGCCAGAAAAGCTTGCGGCAGAAAAGGATGCCGGGCACTACTAAACGGCAGAATTTCAACGGATTCTGCCTGCTGTAGACTTTGGGCATAATCTCTCCGAAGAGCAGGAGCAGGAAGGTGAGCAGCACGGTTATGCAGAGAAACTGGAGCACAACAGCGCTGCCAAAATCGATAAGATTGCCAAACATGTAATTGCAAACCATGATTATCATCACGTTGACAAAGTTGTTGGTAATCAGTATTGTAGCAAGTGTTCGTTCACTGTCTTCTCTAAGTTGCTGTATATTGTTGTCTCGTCCGTTTCGTTCTGGGTCGAGTGCGCTGAGGTCGGTCGGTGAAAGGCTGAAGAAAGCTATTTCTGAGCCACTGGCAAAGGCTGATGCCAAAAGCAACAAAGCAGCCAATACGGCTGCTATAACTATATTCCAAGTGAGGGGCAAAAGATGCACCTCAGAAAAAGTTGATATGATATACGATAAGTCCACGTCAGAATGGTAGTTTATTTACGTCTTCAGCAGTAGCCTGCCTTGGTTTCTCGGCAGGTTGCTCAGCGGGAGTTGCCGAAGAAGCTTGGGATGATCTTGACGACAGCAACTCCAAGTTGTCCACATAGATTTCCGTCACATAGCGTCGCATGCCCTTTTTGTCATCGTAGGCACGATAGCGGATGCGGCCTTCCACATATATTTTGTCACCCTTGTGAACATAGCGTTCCACTGCCTTGGCCAGCTGTTCCCAAAACACGAGATTATGCCAATCGGTGCGTTCGGGAACCCGGGTGCCGTTAGGCAATACGTAAGCCCTCTCTGTAGTGGCGAGCGAAACCTGAGCCATACACTGGTCGGCATCGTAATACTTCACCTCTGGATCTCTGCCTACATATCCAATCAACATTGCCTTGTTCATGGGAGAAAGTAATTAACTAGTTTGTGAAACTTATTTCCAATAACCCAAATACTTGAAACGGAAATTCTTGCCCTTGGCTGAAGGGAACTGGCTACGGCTGTCCACAATGTCGCGCAGATGGTCGACGATACGCTCGTAGCACTCCATACCCGACACAGCCTTGCACTGCGCCACGAACAAAGTGTCGCGATATTCAAACTTGCCTGTGGCCGGAATCATAACCACACGCTTGAACTCAAGCGATCCTTCATACCATCCGGGCTTCTCCTCGTTGAGACGGGCAACCATGGGCGACACCATATCACGCTTCTCCTGAGGCGACTCGGCATTGATGTTTGAGCGCAAAGCCTTCTTCTGCTTGAAATCGAGCATGGTCTTGGCCTCGGTCTTGATGATGATGAAGTACACGCGGGGACGCACCTTGTAGCGTTTGGGATAGAACACATCGCTATCCACATAGTCTCTTATTTCATCCTCCATTTCCGGCGTAACTATTATTTCGCTGATGCTACGCAAGAAATCGAGAGCTTCCTCAACAGTGTGAACTAAAGTTTCATTATTGAAATATCTTAAATATAAGTTCATCTTGTCTTTATGTTTCTCAAAGAAAAATAATAAAAAAGAGCGGCAAACGAGACTCGAACTCGCGACCCCAACCTTGGCAAGGTTGTGCTCTACCAACTGAGCTATTGCCGCAT
>CAKPUA010000027.1:0-33042 GCA_934191235.1 uncultured Prevotella sp.
TGCTTTTCGCCTAAGCGAAATCCTTTTTCGAGTGCGAGGCGTTCCGTCTCTGTCAACTCTAATACTTTTGGCTTTCCTATTAATTATAAAACGAGAAATGTCAAGAAATATTTTATATAAACTAATTTTGCTCACTTACTTACTGATGCGGACTCAGATGAGCTGACAATCCAGATTATTGAGAATGACAAGAGATTGGCTGCACTTAGGGCATATGCTCAAACGGCTTGAAATCTAAATCCGAAACTTGAGATTTTAGTGATATTTTTATAATAAACACTACTCTTTATCGTTATCACTATTGTGAAAAGACAGTTATTGGTAATATGGGCATTGGTGTTTTTTACCCTTACTGAGGTAAGGGCGCAATACGACGTGTCTTTTAGCCATTACTTCGATATGGAACCGTATTTCAATGCTGCTGCGGTGGGAAAGGAATCCAAGTTGAATGTAACTGGAATGTATGCCATAGAATTTGCAGGATTTGAAAATAATCCTCAAACAGCATATGTTGCTGCAGACATGCCGCTGTATTTCCTGAAGAATTATCATGGTGTGGGTGTGCAGCTAATGAATGATAAGATAGGTTTGTTCACCCATCAGCGTCTTTCCCTCCAATATGCATTCAAACGCAAGTCGTTTGGAGGTATGTTGAGTATAGGTGTGCAGGCTGGATTCTTGAGTGAGGATTTTGATGGTACTAAAGTTGATGTTGAGGATTCTGGCGATCCAGCTTTGACCAATTCGCAATTGACCGGCAGCGGAATTGACTTTGCTGCTGGTGTATATTTCAGTCATCGTAATTGGTATGTCGGTTTGTCTGCTCAACACTTGAATTGTCCCACCATAAAACTGGGCGAAACCAATGAACTGAAGATAGACGGGACTTATTATTTGACGGGTGGATACAATATTAAGCTAAGGAATCCGTTTTTAACTATAAAACCTTCTGTATTGGTACGTACGGATGGTGTTGCATACAGAGCTGACTTAACAGGAAGACTTGTCTACAAGAATGATAAAAGAACGCTTTATTGCGGTCTGTCATATAGTCCTACGAATTCTGTGACAGCCTTGGTGGGTGGCAGCTTCCATGGTGTGAATGTAGGCTATAGCTACGAAATGTTTACTGGTGCCATTAGTCCGGGAAACGGAAGCCATGAGTTGTTCGTGGGTTATCAGACCGATATCAACCTCGTAAAAAAAAGCCGGAACAAGCACAAAAGTGTAAGAATATTATAAATAAAGATGAATAGAAACTTAACCATATCAACAATTTTGGTTTTTGCAACGACTCTTGTGTTGTCATCCTGCTTTGGCGGGAAGATGACCTCGTCTCAGGGTCGCGGTGGAGAAGTGGTTGGCGTGGGCGGCGGCAGAGGATTCTCTGAGCCTACGCCCTATGGTATGACATTGGTGAAACGTGGATTCCTCAAAATGGGTATAGATAGTCAGGACTCGCTTTGGGGAAAGAAAACTCCCGTAAGGGAGATTTCTGTAGATGGTTTTTGGATGGACGAAACCGAAATAACCAATTCTGAATACAAGCAGTTCGTGAATTGGGTGAAGGATTCGATTATTCGAGAACGTCTTGCTGACCCTGCCTTTGCCGGAGACGAAACTTATAAAATAACAGAAGATAAAAATGGGGATCCAGTCAAGCCGCACTTGAATTGGAAGAAACCATTGCCTCGCAAGCCTAACGAAGACGAACAACGTGCATTCAATAGCCTCTATGTAGTCAATCCTGTGACAGGCGAAAAGTCCATTGACGCAAGTCAGCTGAACTACCGTTATGAGGTGTACGATTATGTGACGGCAGCTCTTCGGCGCAACCGCTTGAATGCTCAGGAAAGAAATCTCAACACCGATGTAGCAGTAGATCCCAACGAGGTGGTGATGATTTCTAAGGATACGGCATACATTGATGATGAAGGACATATAGTCAGAGAGACTATCAATAGACCTCTTTCTGGTCCTTGGGATTTCCTCAATACTTATATTGTCAACGTCTATCCGGATACAACATGTTGGGTCAATGATTTCCGTAATTCAGATAATGAACTTTACCTTCGTAATTACTTCAGTAATCCCACTTATAACGAATATCCGGTGGTGGGTGTCACATGGGAACAGGCTAATGCGTTTTGTGCTTGGCGAACGGACTATTTGCTGAAAGGACTTGGTGGAGAAGCTCGCTATATACAACGTTATCGTCTGCCGACAGAGGCTGAATGGGAGTATGCAGCCAGAGGCAAGGAAGGCAACGAATTTCCTTGGGAAAACAAGGACGTGAAGAGTGGTGATGGATGTTTCTATGCTAACTTCAAACCCGATAAAGGCAACTATACTGAAGATGGTAATCTTATCACCAGTAGGGTTGGCATTTATAAGGCCAACAGCAACGGACTCTATGATATGGCCGGAAATGTGGCGGAATGGACCAGTACCATTTATACCGAGGCTGGTGTTGACGCCATGAATGACCTTAACCCACAACTTTCGTATAATGCAGCCAAAGAAGATCCCTATCGTCTCAAGAAAAAGAGCGTTAGAGGTGGTTCGTGGAAAGATCCAGAATCGTATATACGTTCAGCTTGGCGTTCATGGGAGTATCAAAACCAACCCCGTTCTTACATCGGTTTCCGGTGCGTGAGAAGTTTGGCCAGTTCATCTGTTGTAAAACAAAAAGGAAAGAGGAAATAACAATGACAGAATACAGCAAATATAATTTAGTGTATCGTTTGCAGAAGTGGATGGACAGTGTTCCTGGACAGACATTTTTGAATTATGCCTATAGTTGGGGTGCTTCTATTGTGATTTTGGGTACGCTTTTCAAGTTGACCCATCTTCCAGGAGCCAACTTGATGCTGTTTCTTGGTATGGGAACGGAAGTGTTTGTGTTCTTCCTTTCCGCTTTTGACCGTCCTTTCGACAAGACTGCCATTGGCAAGGAAATACCAACTCATGTTCAGGAAGACGAGCCTGATTCAGATATAGCTGAAAAGAATAACATGCCTTTAGCATCAGGTGGTATTGTAGATGTGGCTGCCCAAGGCCAACCTATGGTATCTGGCACTGTTCAATCAGTCAATACAGATAAATCACGGGAAGTCCAGTCGGCTGATGGAGCTGCTGTTCAGCAGATGAATAATTGGATTCAACAGCAACAACTTGCTACTCCTGAGATGGAGGAGGCAACCAATAATTATATTGAAGAACTTAAGAAACTGACAGAGATGCTCGGTAAGGTCTCTGAACAGAGTGCGCGTTTGACTCGTGATAGTGAAGAGATGGAAAATCTAAACCGTACCCTTACTGGAATCTGCAAGGTCTATGAGATGCAACTCAAAGGTGCAAGTGCTCAAATCGGCACCATTGACCAAATCAACGAACAGAGCAACAAGATGGCAAAACAGATTGAACAGCTGAATGCTATCTATACAAGAATGATTGAGGCTATGACGGTTAATATGCGTGCTGCAACTCCCGTACAACCCCAGCAGTAATTAGAATCAATACTTATCATGGCAATCAAAAAAAGACCGGTTTCTCCACGCCAGAAGATGATAAACTTGATGTATGTCGTCCTCATGGCAATGTTGGCATTGAACATCTCGACGGAGGTGCTCAATGGCTTCTCTATTGTGGAGGAGAGTCTTAACAGAACCACCTCCAATTCTTCAAAGGAGAACGAAACGCTCTATGGTGATTTCGCGGAACAGATGAAGTCGAATCCAGAAAAGGTGAAGGCATGGTTTGACAAGGCTACTGAGGTGAAGCGCATGAGCGACTCACTTTACAACTTTGCCCAGATGTTGAAGGAACGTATCGTCAAGGAAGCTGATGGTAAGGACGCGAATGTGCACAATATAGAAAATAAGGATAATTTGGAGGCTGCTAGTCATGTAATGCTAGCCCCAGGTAACGGACAGGGAAGGCATCTCTTCCAAGCCATCAATTCTTATCGTGAACGCATCTTGAAAATGGTAGGAGATCCGCACCAACGTGCCATTATCTCCAGCAATCTGTCGACCAAAATCCCCAAGGGCGCGCATGCAATGGGAAAGAATTGGCAGGAATATATGTTTGAAGACATGCCTGTTGCAGCAGCCGTCACTCTGTTGTCAAAGTTGCAGAGCGACGTGCGTTATGCAGAAGGAGAAGTGCTTCACACGTTAGTGTCTAACATCGACATGAAAGATATTCGTGTGAACAAACTTAATGCATTTGTCATACCTGAGAAAACGGTGCTTTATCCTGGTGAAAGATTTAATGCCAACATCGTGATGGCAGCTGTAGATACCACCCAACAGCCAGAAATCTATGTCAATGGCATGAGGGTGAATTCTTCCACAGGTCAATACTCGTTTACTGCCGGCGGCGTGGGCGACCACCAGTTTGGCGGATATATTTTAATGCGAAATGCTAAGGGAGACGTTCTACGTCGTGATTTCCTTCAGAAATATACAATCATACCAGCTCCCAATACAGCTACGGTAGCTGCAGACATGATGAATGTGCTTTATGCCGGCTATCAGAATCCTATAAGTATCAGTGTTCCTGGTGTTCCCGCCAATGCAGTGTCAGCTACGATGAGTGGTGGCTCTTTCTCTTCAAAGGGTAATGGTCATTTCATCGCTGTTCCTTCCGCTGTGGGACACGATGTGAGTATTCATGTGACAGCCCGCGACAAGGGGCAGACACGTACGTTGCCGCCTTTTGTCTTCCATGTGCGTAAATTGCCAGATCCTACTGCTTACATGGGTTTGGGGACTAACCGCTTTCGTGGAGGCGGTCTATCGAAGGCCTCTCTTATGCAGGCAAATGGTATTAAAGCTGCCATTGACGATGGACTCCTTGATATTGAGTTTAAGGTGCTGAGTTTTGAGACTGTTTTCTTTGATAACATGGGTAATGCCGTGCCTATGGCTTCGGCTGGCTCCTTGTTCTCCGAACGCCAGCGTGACGCCTTCCGCAAACTGTCGCGTAACAAACGTTTCTACATATCCCGCGTGAAGGCTGTAGGTCCTGATGGCATTACCCGAAATCTTCCAGCATCCATGGAAATCATTGTGAAATAACAAAAATCCATTATATAGACAACATGAAAAGATTATTGTTTATCATATTTATCTTTACACTTACACTGTCTGTTTCAGCACAGCCGCAAGCACGGCGAAACCAACAGCGACAGAGTAAGTCAAATGTCAACAACATCACGCAGCGTCAACTGCTCTCGTTTCCAACTGTGGCTCCTATGTCCGAGGACGTGGTTTGGCGACGTGACATCTATCGAGAGTTGGATCTAAACAATGATGCTAATGCGGGCCTCTATTACCCAGTGGAACCTATAGGCTCTCAGATGAATCTTTTTACGTATCTGTTTAAATTGATGCTCACAGGCAATATCAAGGCTTACGAGTATAGACTTGATGGCAATGAGGTGTTCAGTGATTCGGCCGTAGTAAAACCTAAAGCTTTCCTTGACAATTATCATATATTTTATGAACGTGTCAATGGTAGGGTCCATATAGACAATAGTGATATACCTTCACGCGAAGTGAAGAGCTATTATCTCAAAGAAAGTGCCTATTATGATCAGGCTACTGCCACTTTTCATAGGAAGGTGATTGCCCTTTGCCCAGTCATGAGCCGTGAAGACGATTTTGGTGACGGCGCCCAGAATTATCCTTTGTTTTGGGTGAAATACGATGACGTGGCACCCTTTTTAAGCAAGCAAGTTATTATGACGAGTAATCTGAATAATGCTGCCACCATGAGTATCGACGATTTCTTTACGATGAACATGTATGAAGGCAAGATATATAAAACCAACAACATGTTGGGCAAGACGTTGGCTCAATATTGTCCCACAGACACTGCATTGGCCAAGGAACAGCGTAAGATAGAAAATGAACTGGTGGCTTTTGAGAAGAATATATTCGGGGACCATGCCAAGAAAGACTCGCTTGACAGCATTGCCCAAACACAGCAGAAGATAAAAGGCAAGAAGGTGAAGGCCAACAGACGGGCTTCCGGAAATTCTTTAGTAAAGACAGTCAAGTCGCGTAAGCCCTCGAATAGCTCATCGTCTACTTCTGCAGCAAGAGTGTCTGTTCGTAGACAACGTCATTAGGATTATTGGAATAATGTAATATTATAGGTATGAAAAAGTTTTTTAGTTTAACTTTGCTGGCACTTATGATGATGACAGTGCCAGCCAATGCACAGATCAAGTTTGGTCTGAAAGGTGGTGTCAATGTGACAAGTATGTCATTCAGCAATGAAGTGTTTGATGCCTCTAATCGTACAGGCTTCTTTATTGGTCCTACCGTAAAAATACAGTTGCCGCTTGTAGGGTTGGGCATTGATGCTTCTGCTCTTTATGATCAGCGTGAAGCAAAAATAAAAGTAGGTGACGTTGAGACAGGTTCAAGTGTGAAGCAGCAAGCCATTGCGGTGCCCATCAATCTTCGTTATGGATGGGGATTGAGCAGTTTGGCCAACATATTTCTCTTTGCCGGTCCACAGTTTGGTTTCAATGTTGGTGACAAAGACGTGGAGTTGGATGGAACGAAAGGTACTTGGAATCTGAAGAGTTCCAACTTTAGTGTGAACGTCGGTGCTGGTGTTACCATTTTGAAGCATTTGCAACTTTCAGCCAACTATAACATCGCTTGTGGAAAGACTGGCGATGCTGCATGGGATCAAGTTACCGAGGCTCTTTCAAAAGAGAAGAAAAGCCGTGGACGTTTCAATGCTTGGCAGATAGGATTGGCCTATTATTTTTAAGTAAGTAGTTTAACCTATTATAAGGCAGTTGTGCAATCATTTGTGCAACTGCCTTTTTTTTCTTACTTTTGCACACCATGAAGTTTGTAGACATCATATTACCATTGCCTCTTGATGGAGTTTTCACGTATTCCATTCCGGACCATTTATTGGATGAGGTCAGATTTGGCATTCGTTTAGCTGTGCCCTTTGGCAAAAGTAAAACTTATGTAGGCATTGCCGTAAGGATACACGAGGTGGAACCGAATTTCAAATATAAAGAGGTAAAGGCGGTACTTGATCAGCAACCGGTGCTTCTTGAGGCACAATATACCTTTTGGAAGTGGATAGCCGAGTATTATATGTCATCCATTGGTGATGTTTATAAAGCCGCATTGCCGGCCGCTTTAAAGGAGGAGGATGGCTATCGCCCCAGGACAGAACTCTATGTGTCGTTGACTCCCAATTTCAGAAAGGAACGTGCTCTTGTGCTTGTGAGGAGCATGTTGGGCCGTGCAGAGAAGCAACGGAAAGTGCTTGACTGCTATCTGAATATGTCACATTGGGATAGTTTAATAGGGGAAACCCCTTCTGTTCCTATCACAGAAATAACTCGTGAGGAACTGATGAATGAGAGTCACTGCACTTCTTCTGTGATCAAGGCCTTGATAGAAAGGAAAGTCTTGATGACCTACAAAAAGGAAGTGGGGAGACTTAATGTCGGTGGCCAACCACATCCAGAAGCCGTAAACCCACTCAATGATGCTCAGCAAACAGCTTACAATCAAGTGCTTTTCAATTTCATGAAAAAGGATGTGGTATTGCTGCATGGTGTTACTTCCAGCGGTAAAACGGAAGTCTATATCCATCTGATTGAGCAAGCTCTTAGAGAGCACAAACAGGTGCTCTACCTCTTGCCGGAAATAGCGTTGACTGTTCAGATAACGACACGCCTTCAACGGGTCTTCGGCAATCGCATGGCAATTTATCATAGCAAATATAGTGATGCAGAGCGGGCTGAACTATGGCTCAAGCAGTTGTCTGCTTCTCCCTATGACATCATTCTTGGAGCCAGGTCGGCAGTGTTCCTCCCGTTTCAAAGACTCGGACTTGTTATCGTGGACGAGGAACACGAAACGTCCTACAAACAGCAGGACCCGGCCCCACGCTACCATGCGCGTTCTGCCTCCATTGTACTGGCTCGTTTAGCAGGAGCAAAGACTTTGCTGGGTACAGCAACTCCTTCCATGGAAAGCTATTACAATGCACAGACTGGAAAATATGGCCTTGTTGAGATGAAACACCGTTATAGGGATATCCAGTTGCCCGAGATCCAGGTGGTCGACATACAAGATTTGCAGCGTCGAAAACTGATGAATGGACCTTTTTCTCCACTCCTCCTAAGGAGCGTGCGTGAAGCTCTCCAAGCTGGCCAACAAGTCATTCTGTTCCAGAACAGGCGTGGTTTTGCTCCTATGATAGAGTGTAAGGTATGTGGATGGGTGCCACGATGTGTCAACTGCGATGTGAGTTTAACGATGCACCGAAGCACGAACCAACTCACTTGTCACTATTGTGGCTATGCGTATCCCATCCCTCAGGTGTGTCCCAACTGCGGAAGTACAGAATTGCGTGGGCTGGGCTATGGAACGGAGAAGATTGAAGACCAAATTCGGGATATTTTTCCTGACGTTAGAATTGCTCGTATGGATCTTGATACCACACGCACGCGTAATGCTTATGAACGTATTATAGAGGACTTTTCCAACGGGAAGACCAACCTGCTTATAGGTACGCAGATGATTAGCAAAGGTCTTGACTTCGATAAAGTGAGTGTTGTGGGCATTCTCAATGCTGACACCATGTTGAATTATCCTGATTTTCGAGCTTATGAACATGCCTTTATGATGATGGCTCAGGTTAGTGGAAGGGCAGGGCGCAAAGGCAAGCGTGGAACAGTAATTCTGCAGACACGCAGTCCTCAGTTGCCGATTATTGGGCAGGTAGTCAATCATGACTATCTTTCGTTCTATCATGGCTTGGTCGAGGAACGTCAGACCTTCCATTATCCACCATTCTATCATTTGATTTACGTGTATCTGAAGCATCGTCATGACGACGTGGTAGAAACGGCCAGTAAAGAGATGGCAAATCGGTTAAGACAATGGTTTGGTAATCGTGTGTTGGGACCTGACAAACCGGCAGTGGCCAAGGTTATGACGATGAATATTCGCAAGGTGATGCTGAAATTGGAAACGGGCATCCAACTCAAACTCGCCAAGCAATATTTATGTAAGGCCCAAACAGATATGTTGAAAGATTCACGCTATGGAGCTTTGGTTGTTTACTACGATGTTGACCCTGAATAAAAACAATACAAAGGGGCATTCGCTTTCACAGCGGATGCCCCTCATGCAGTTATGAAAGTCTCTATTTTTAGAAGTTGATATCCAATCCAACCGCAAATACGTTGTTGTTGCGGGTATAGTCTGAGCTATATGTCAGTTGTGCGCTTGCTCCATCCTCATTCGTTGTCTTGTGCTTGTAGAAAGTGTGGAAGTAAGCAAAGTTCAAGTCTGCCTTCTTTGAGATGTGAATCAGTCCACCTACTGCAACAGAATTTGAACTTGTCACGAACGACTTGTCGTCCATATACTCATCACTCAATCCGTAGTTTGTGTTTTGCCATCCTGCACTGACTGTCAGCTTCTTGTTGATGTCATACTCTACGCCAGCGTTGTATTCGAGTGTTCCGCGATTGAGTTTCTTGTGGCGGTTGTTATAGGAAGTGGCGTGTGTATCGTCGAACCAATGGAAACCGACATTGATGCGGAGAGCGTCAATAGGTCTGTATCCGGCGCCGAGTGTCAGGTATGCAGGTATGTCTCCTGCTATTTCCTTTCCGTCTCCATATTCACCGATGGCCTCTTCTAACTTGGCGTCAAACTGGTTTTTCAAACCTTGCATGGTGGCCACAACCGTGCCGTTGGTGAGAACTGTTTCGCTGGTCTGCATAGCAGCCACTTGTGCCTGCTGCTGCGCCTGTTCCGGCGTCATACCTGCAGCTACAAATTTTTGAGTGAATGCCTGTGTTAAGTGAGTACCCATTTGATCTGCCAAGTTGTCTGCCAGATTTCCGATACTTGGTGCCTGGTTTACCGACTTGTTTTTCAAACGCATGCGTGTTTTGAATTCGTATTTGGCAGAGAAATTCCAACGGCCCGTTTTGAAGTCAATTCCAATGATTGGTGTGAATCCTATACCATTCTGATCGCAGCTCAACTCTATGTTTGCTGCGTCCTCTTTACTTGGGTCAAGTACCTTGTAGAGAGGCATGTTTCCCACTTTAATGTCTCTTACATACCCGTAATAGTTGCAGGTGGCATACACGCCACGTATTCCAGCGAAAGCGCTGAAGTGCTCGTTGAACTTGTAAGCGGCACCTAATGACAAACCGAAATAGTATTGACGGCCATGCATATAGCTGTCGTAGCTATATTTGCCGTTGCTTCCGAAAGCTTGATCTGACGAAAACATCTGCATGCCTTGTTGCCCTAAAGCGTTACCTAATGCTCCGTCTACCGTGCTTGCCAAACCGCAAGCGGCCATAGCTGTTTCAGAAACGATCTTTTCAAATGAGCCAAGTCCGTTGTCGAACGTGCATTTGCCACCTCCACCTGTCAATGCGAAGTTGGCTTGAAAAGACCACTTGTTCTTGTTGTATGCGTATTGGAAAGAGGGAATTACAGGTGCAAAAGCCTTGCCTTTGAAATCTCTGGGCGTAGTGGCATTGTTGACGTTGTTGTTGAACAGCAGGTAATCGTTCTTGATAGTACGAGTCTGGTAGGCGAGCTGCCAGTTGATGGAGAGATGATGGCCGTTGCTCATGAACGCAACGCCGGCGGGGTTGTAATAGACGCCGTCAATTCCGATAGACGCCTCACGGCTCATCATACGGTTGAAAGCTACATTCTGGTTGGTGTTGGTGAGTAATCCTCCTGCCCACACGGCAGTATTACTACATGCAAAGAGTGCCAATATGGCTAATTTTAACTTATTCATTTTAAATACTTTGAAAAATTGGATGCAAAGGTATCTAATGTGTTCTGTTTTTCCAACTTTTAGCTTTTCTATTTAACTCCAGTTAACAAACCTTAGATTAATTACCGCACAAAAAGACCCATTTGTGCAAGAAATCACTCGGAAAACTTGCACAAACAGGCGGTGTGGTGTGCATTAAAAATAGTAGATCTCCTCCTGTTTGTTGTTTATTTGTTGAGTTTAGGATATGATATACGGGTGTGGTATATAGCCTTCAGACGTTCAATCATTGTCTGTTTGGCTATGGAGATGTCACGGAAAGTGATGGGACATTCCTTAAAGAACCCCTCAGCCACCTGTCCGTCAATAAGCCTGTTGACCAGTTCACTGATACTTTGTTCCGTGTAGACGTGGAGTGACCGGGAGGCAGCTTCCACGGTGTCTGCCATCATGAGCAAGGCTTGTTCTCGGGTGAACGGATTAGGACCGGGATAAGTGAAAAGACTTTTGTCCACTTCTTCGTCGGGATGTTCGTTGCAGTAGGATATATAGAAGAACTTTGTCATGCCTGTTCCGTGGTGGGTGAGGATGAAGTCCTTGATGACGGTCGGCAGGTTGTACTTCTCAGCCAGTTTGAGTCCTTCGGTGACGTGACTGATAACGATTTGTGCACTCTCGGTGTACGACATGTTGTCGTGTGGGTTAACGCCAGCCTGGTTCTCTGTGAAGAACACGGGGTTGACCATCTTTCCTATGTCATGGTAGAGTGCTCCCGTACGTACCATCAGGCTCTTGGCTCCAATCTTGTTCGCTATTTCAGCCGCCAGGTTGCCTACCGTGATGGAGTGTTGGAAGGTTCCTGGTGCCACCTCGCTCAGACGGCGGAGCAAATCCTTGTTTGTGTCGGATAGTTCTATGAGGGTAACGGAACTGATAAAGCCGAATGTCTTCTCAATAAGATACATGAGCGGATAGGAGAGGAGAAGGAAGATGCCGTTCACCAGAAAGTGGTAGTTCATTGCCCAGTCCAGTTCTACCACGTCATTGTCTTGCATGAGCTGCAAGGCGTAGAAGGTTACCATGCTCGAAATGGTGACCAGAATGGCAGTCTTGAATACCTGCGCACGTTTTGAAAGTTCGCGCAGAGAATATATGGCCACCAGTCCTGCTACCAGTTGCACAATAATAAATTCGTATTGGTATCTAACAGCCGCTGCGCAGATGAGCACCATGGTGACGTGGGAAATGAAGGCTGTGCGCGAATCCATGAACACCCGGATGAAGATAGGCGCCATGGCAAAGGGTAGTATGTAGACACTGAACACGTTGTGCTGCATCATTAAAGACACGAGCAAGGGAAATATGGTGATCAGCACATAGAGCATGGCGATGCTTCTCGGCTTGTCGAAATAGTCCTTACGGAAGAGTCCGAGATAGAGTGTGAAGAGGAACACCAAGATGGCCACGAAGATGGATTGCCCGATAAATGTTGACAGCTCTTCCTTAGAAGAGGCGTCACGCCGTTGCATCTCCTTTTCGTACGAGTTGAGCACGCGGTATGTGTAGTCGTTGACAATGTCTCCACGGTCTATTACTTTCTGACCGCTCATTACCATCCCGCTGGCAATGGGGATACCACTGAGCATATCGTTTTTCTCAGTCTCGCTCCGGTCGCGATCATATATAAGATTAGGTTCCAGATACTCGTTCAGATTGCATCTCTGCAGAATCTGCCGTTGATGGGCGAGTGCCTCGTCTGTGAAGATGAGCTCGTAGGCTGCGAGCAACGAGTGTATCTTCCCAATCTGCATGCTCGTGGCATTCTTGCCGCTCACCACCCTCACCATGTTGCTGGTGTCCTTGGCCAGCAATGTATAGTCGGGAGTGTCCATGATGCCCTGTTGGTAGATGCGGTGTAGCTGTTCGATGATTTCGAGCATATAGGCATCGGGCAATCCGGGCAGGCCATCCTTGAAGTCTTCCTTGAACTTGGCTATTTCCTTTTGCTCCACAATGGGGTTGTAGTTGTAGTAAGGCTGAAAGGTTCGCAGCAGAGAGTCCTTCTCTGCCTTGATGGCTTCGTCGGTCTTATAGATGGGGAAGTCGAATTTGGCGATAAACGAACCGTACATCCAAGGCTTTCCTATGTCGTAGCGGAGCTGCATCTTTTGGTTTCTTGGCAGAAACCAGACGATAATGGTCACTGTGGCGGCGATGATGGCAAGTCTGGTGAAGAATTTGCGCCAAAAGGCACTGCCGGGTCTGTTGATTTTCAGCATAAACTGTTTATTCTTGTATTTACCTTGCGAAAATACTAAAAAAATACGGCATTATGCAAAAAAAGCACTAATTTTGCAAAAAATAAATCTTATCTATATTATTAAATAGGATGACAGAAAGAAAAGTGAGGGTGCGTTTTGCCCCAAGTCCTACAGGACCTTTGCATATAGGCGGAGTGAGAACTGCGCTTTATAATTATCTTTTCGCACGCCAGCATGGCGGCGATTTCGTGTTTAGAATCGAAGATACCGACTCCCATCGTTTTGTTCCGGGAGCCGAGGAATACATCATCGAATCATTCAAGTGGCTCGGCATCAAATTTGATGAGGGCGTTAGCTTTGGTGGAGAGCATGGGCCCTACCGTCAAAGTGAACGGCGCGAAATCTATAAGAAGTATGTAAAACAACTTTTAGATGCCGGAAAAGCATACATAGCTTTTGACACGCCGGAAGAATTGGAAGCCAAGCGTCAGGAAATCCAGAACTTCCAGTACGATGCCCATACCCGTATGCAGATGCGCAACTCGCTCACCCTTTCCCGTGAAGAGGTAGACCAGCTCATTGCCAACGGCGAGCAGTATGTGGTGAGGTTCAAGATTGAGCCTGGCGTGGCTGTGCATGTTGACGACCTTATTCGCGGTGACGTTCGCATCATGAGTGATATCCTGGATGACAAGGTGCTTTATAAGAGTGCCGACGAACTGCCTACCTATCACCTTGCCAACATCGTTGACGACCATTTAATGGAGATTACCCACGTGATTCGTGGCGAAGAATGGTTGCCCAGCGCACCTCTTCACGTGCTGCTTTACAAGGCTTTCGGATGGGAAGACACCATGCCGCGCTTTGCCCACTTGCCGCTTCTTCTCAAACCGGAAGGCAAGGGCAAACTCAGCAAGCGCGACGGCGACCGCCTTGGCTTCCCTGTTTTCCCACTCGAATGGCACGACCCAAAGACCGGTGATGTGTCGTCAGGATACCGCGAGAGTGGCTATTTCCCCGAGGCTGTGGTCAACTTCCTGGCCATGCTCGGCTGGAATCCAGGCACGGAACAGGAACTTTTCAGCCTCGACGAGTTGGTAAAGGCGTTCGACATCAGCAAGTGTTCCAAGTCGGGTGCGCGCTTTGACTATCAGAAGGCCGCCTGGTTCAACCATGAATACATTCTCCGCAAGAGCAATGAAGAGATTGCCCATCTGTTTGCACCTGTTGTGGCAGGCAACGGAGTTGACGAGTCCTTGGACCGCATCAAGCAGGTGGTGTCCATGATGAAGGACCGCGTGAGCTTTGTCAAGGAACTTTGGCCTTTGTGTTCCTTCTTCTTTATCGCCCCCACAGAGTATGACGCCAAGACCGTGCGCAAGCGCTGGAAGGAAGATTCGGCACAGGTGATGACCGAGCTTGCCGATGTGCTTGAAGGCATTGACGACTTCAGTGTTGAGGGACAGGAACCTGTCGTGATGAAGTGGGTCGAGGAGAAGGGCTACAAACTCGGCGACGTGATGAATGCCTTCCGTCTTGCCCTTGTCGGCATAGGCAAGGGCCCCGGTATGTTTGACATTTCTGCCTTCTTGGGCAAGGAGGAGACTCTCAAGCGTCTTCGCCGTGCAGTGGAGGTGTTGAAATAATCAGCTGACATTCTAAAATCGACGTGTATAATTTAGCGATATATCTTTACCAGCTCGGCGTGATGGTCTATAGCCTCTTCAACGCCAAGGTCCGTCGCATGTTCATAGGCGAGCGCCGTGCTTTCAGAGTGCTGCGTGAGCAAGTGGATCCTGCGGCACTGTATGTGTGGTTCCACGCTGCGTCCCTTGGTGAGTTTGAGCAGGGCCGGCCGTTGATGGAGCAGTTGCGCAGAACGCATCCCGAATATAAGATTCTGCTCACCTTCTTTTCGCCTTCGGGCTACGAGGTGCGCAAGGATTATGAGGGTGCTGACATTGTCTGCTACCTTCCTCTTGACACGCCTACCAACGCATTGCGTTTCCTGCGTTGTGTGCGGCCCGTCATGGCGTTCTTCATCAAGTATGAGTTCTGGTACAACTATCTCCATATCCTCAAGCATCGTGGCGTGCCCGCTTACAGTGTGTCGAGCATATTCCGCCCCGACCAGATATTCTTCCGTCCTTACGGCAGACAGTATGGTAGGGTGCTGAAATGCTTCACGCGTTTCTTTGTGCAGAACGAAGAGAGCCGGCAGTTGCTTGCCAAGATAGGCATCACCAATGTGGAAATAACGGGCGATACCCGTTTCGACCGGGTGCTGCAGATTGCCGGCGAAGCTCGCGAACTTCCTGTGGTCAATGCTTTTAAGCAGGGACGAAAGGTTTTTGTTGCGGGAAGCAGTTGGCAACCTGACGAAGACATATTCATCAGGTTCTTCAATGAGCACCCCGAGTGGAAACTCATCATAGCTCCCCATGTTATTGGCGAAGCCCATTTGGAACAGATTCTGTCTAAGTTAGACAGGCATGCCGTGCGCTATACCCAAGCCACGCCGGCCGATGCCGAATTGGCCGATTGTATGATTATTGACTGCTACGGACTGCTTTCCAGCATCTACCGTTACGGCGAGGTGGCCTATGTGGGTGGCGGATTCGGAGTAGGCATCCACAATGTCCTTGAGGCGGCAGTGTGGCGTATGCCGGTCATCTTCGGCCCCAACAACAAGCGCTTTCAAGAGGCGCATGAACTTTTGGCAGCCGAGGGCGGTTTTGAAATCAATGGCTTTGATCAGTTCTCCCAGTTGATGAATCGGTTCATGACCGATGATGCTTTCCTCCAGAAGAGTGGTGAAGCGGCCGGCAACTATGTGAAAGGGCGTTCAGGTGCCGCCGACAGAATATTGTCGGAAGTTGGATTATAAACATAACGGAAATACGATTGAATATGGCGAAACGTGCTCCTTTCTTTACTGAGAGGGACACGTTTCGCTTTTTTTCTTATAATCCAGAAATACTGATAGACGATAGTGATTGCCTTTAAAGACAACTTTAAAAGGCTTAATCCAAAAGTTTGAAATAGCGTCAAGGCATTTATGTTTGGGTAACAAAACGGACTCGGCTATGCAGAAACAGACCACTTCTAAGCAATATCCACGCAGTGCAAAGGTGTTAGTGGCAGAGTTACGGTGTGCTAATGGCAGAGTTACGATGTGCTAATGGCAGAGTTACGGTGTGCTAATGG
Source organism: uncultured Prevotella sp. (assembly GCA_934191235.1). Taxonomy (GTDB): domain Bacteria; phylum Bacteroidota; class Bacteroidia; order Bacteroidales; family Bacteroidaceae; genus Prevotella. The sequence goes on from CAKPUA010000027.1 coordinate 16,284, forward strand.
CAGAGTTACGATGTGCTAATGGCAGAGTTACGGTGTGCTAATGGCAGAGTTACGGTGTGCTAATGGCAGATTTATAGGTCCTTGTCATATTCCTCGTTTCCTCCATTAGCCAAATCTTTGTTGACCATGGCAGCTACGCAAGAATCCGACCACACGTTTTCGGCAGTTTCCAGCATGTCGATGATTGTGTAGACAGGAAGGATGATTCCCATAATACCCACTGGAGCGTGGATGCCCGACATGAGAGAAAGGGTGAGAAAGAAGCAGCCCATCGGAACGCCGGCATTGCCCACAGCCGAAAGAACGGAGATGACCAGCCACAACAACAAAGTAGGCCATGTAAGTTCATAACCGCCGTTTTGCATCACATAGAGAGATGTGGCGAGGATAAAGGCGGCACATCCGTTCATGTTGATGGTGGTGCAGATGGGCAGCACGAAGCGTGCTATGTGGGGCCTTATGCCTAATCGTGTTTCTGCCGTTTGCATGGTTACGGGCAATGTGGCTGCCGAACTTTTCGTGAAGAGTGCCATGAGCACGGCAGGCATCATGCGTCCCAGCACCTTGTAGGGGTTCAGTCCGCGTGAGAGCAGAAACAGGGGCAGCACGATGAAGAACTGTATGACACCTCCTCCGACCACTACCGCCACGTATTTACCCAGCGACGCGACGGCAATTCCCGCATTGAGTTGAGAGGATAGCTGTGCGGCAAATGCCAAGATGCCCAGTGGCAAGATGCGTATGAGGGCGCGTATGAGTGCGAACAGAATATCCTGCAGGCCATACAGCCCTTTGACAATGGTTCTGACGTTCTCGTTCTCAGGCAGTCTGGCCAGTGCCAGTCCCACTGCCGCGGCAAGCAGAAGGATAGAGAGCACGTTTCCCTCCAGGAAAGGCTTCACGATGTTGTTGGGGATGACACTCAGTATGTGGTCGTAATAGGACGAGTTGGCAATGTCGGCGGTAACGCCTTCAGCGGTTCGCCCTACCAGTGTTTGGGGCAGCAAGTTGGGCTGGACAATGCAGTATAGGCCCAATGCCACGGCGGCAGCCACCGTAGTGGTAAGAAGCGTGTATGCCAGGGCATGACGGAATATGCGGCCCGTGTCTTGCCTTCCGCCAAGCGAAGAAAGGGTGGTCACTATGGCGAGTGCAATGGTGGGTACAGCCAATAGCTGGAAGAGTCGTGTGTAGATTGTAGCCACGAAGTTCATCGTGTCGTTGATGAAGCCACAGCCAGTCAGGCCGATTGCCGTACCGATGGCAAGTGCGCCACACCAAATAATGACTTGTCGGGTTTGTTTCGAAATGCTGTTCATGCGTATACTATTCTGTTGTTCATCACCCACTGAATGATGCCACATCCGTTATGGGCCGGATGTGGCATGCGGGAATGTGCTCGTATTGTTACTTGTTGGTCTTGCGGTAGTCGAGTGCTGGTTTGCGGTCGCCAAGGAGAGATTCGTAGACAAACCCTTCACCTCTGGCTTTGTCAAACTCCTCACGTGCCTGCTGGAGCAGCTTGGGATTGTTGAAAAGGTCTATGGCCGTCAGAATGAAAGCCTTGGCTGCATTGATGAGGCCCTTGGTTCCGATGGTGGTTCCGTCCACAGCCACGTTCTGCCAGCTGTGTCCCGGTGCTCCCGGCACGAATGTGGCGGTGCCGATGCTCACCGTGGGCACGTTCCAACTCACGTCGCCCACGTCTGACGAACCGCCGGAGCCTTCCTTGGGCGCAGGCGCCAGTGGCTGCACTTGGGCTGCCCTGGCAAGGATGGTGTCACCCAGACCGAGGGTCTTCACTATGCCTTCGGCAAGCTTGCGCTCGCGCTCATCATAGTTTACGCCACCCACCAGTTCAAGGTTTTTCTGTATGACGGATGCCAGCACACGGTTGTGCAGCCGTTCGTAGGTGCCGGCCACGATTTCCTTTACCACCCGCGTCTGGGTGCCTTTGGCAGCACCGACGGCAGCAGAGTCAATCCATTCCGTCAGTCCATGGAGCACGTCGCGGTGAGGACTACGTATATAATAGGACACGCGCGCGTATTCCGGCACCACGTTGGGCGCGAATCCTCCGTCGGCAATGACGTAGTGTATGCGGCTTGAAGGGAGCACGTGCTCGCGGAGCATGTTCACCATATAATCCAGTGCCTCCACCGCATCGAGTGCCGAACGGCCCTTCCAGGGGGTGCCGGCAGCGTGGGCAGCCTTGCCGTAGAACTTGTAGTCAATCATCTGCATGGCGGTGCCGGGATTGGTGGAAACGCCGTTTTGTGATGAGGGATGCCAGTCGAGCATAGCGTCCACCCCTTTGAAATATCCGTCGCGCACGATATACACTTTGCCGGCTCCGCCTTCCTCGGCAGGAGTACCGTATATTTTGATGGTTCCTTGTCTGTGGTTGGCGGCGAGCCACTTGCTCAGTGCCACGGCAGCCGAGGTGGAGCCGACACCGAGCAGGTTGTGCCCGCATCCCTGTCCGGGTTCGCCCTCACGGCGCGGCTTGCGGTAGGCAACCGTGTCTTGCGAGAGTCCGGGAAGGGCGTCAAACTCTGCCAGGAAACCGATGGTGGGCGAGCCGCTGCCGTAGGTGGCCACGAAGGCTGTCGGCATACCGGCAATCCCGGCTTCTACCCTGAAGCCGTTTTCGCGCAGATGGTCTTGGAGTAGTTTTGAGCTGTTGTACTCCAGAAAACCGAGTTCAGGGTTGGCCCAAATGGTTTTCTGTAACCTGTCGTAGGTGTTGAAGTTGTCGTTGAGATACTTCACGGCTATATTCTTGTTGTCTATTTTGCCTTTGGCTATGGATGGGGCTGCGCCTATCAAGGCAAGAGCCACCAGGGTGATAATCTTTTTCATGTTGTATTGTTCTTTTAGTATTTGTCGTTTTGCGTCAGGTCCTTGTCGGCTTGCACATCATTGTAGGGTATGGGGAACAGTGTTTGGTAGTCCTCAATTCCGAGCACTGCCGTGGCTCTGTGTGTGCGGACAAGGTCGAACCAGCGGTGAGGCTCCAGGGCAAATTCCACCCGGTTCTCGTCTTCAATGGCTTGAATCAGCTCGGCTTGTGCCAGTGGCGCGTCATAGGCAGCTACGTGTGAGCGTTCTCTGATTTTGTTCAGGTCGTCTTGTGCCCCTTCCAGGTCGGGTTGTGCCTTCTTGGCTCTCGCTTCCGCCCTGATGAGATACATCTCCGCCAACCGGAACAGTATCACGTTGTCGTCGTTTGTCGACCGGTGGAAGAGTGTGCCCACGTAGTAGTCGGGCACTTGAGCGGTGGAGTAGTCTGCAAAGTAAGCCTTCCTGTCACCGCCGATCAATGGGTCTTTGAGCAGACTGACTATCTCCTTGTTGGGCCCCCACTCGTGCCTGCCCCCATCGTTGGGCGATCGCCAATAAGTGCTTTGGTCGTTGGTGAAGGTGGTGGAGTAAGACAGTTCCCAGATGCTTTCCGCCGTCTGCTTGCTGTCTATCAGGTCGGAAATGCTGCCGAGGTCGTAGAATTTGTTGCCGATAACTTGTGAAGCATAGGTCTCGGCCTTGTCCCAATCTTCCAGATAGAGGTAGATGCGAGCCAGGAGAGCATCGGCCACCGATTGGTTGGCATGGGTGCGGTCGGTGGCTTCCGGAAGGTTTTCGTGCACTGCCAGCAGGTCTTCAGCCACATCCCTATACACTTCCTTGGCGGCTGTCTGCTTCACTCCGTCGAATTGCGTGGGCGACTGCGTGGCCTGTTTCACCACGGGAATGTTGCCCCAGGTACGTGCCAAGTCGAAGAAGGCGAGACTCCTTATCACGGTGGCTTGCGCTATGATGCCGGTTTTCTTTTCGTCAGTCACGTTGGTTAGTGCCTGTGTCTTGTCGATAACCTGGTTGGCTTGGTTCACGGTGGCGTAGATGCCATACCAGGCATAGGAGAGCAGTTGGTTTTCGGCGCTATACTGGTGCGTGTCGAAGTCATAATAGTAATTGAGTGATCCCGTCCAGTCTATGTTGTCACCTGCCAGGTTTATGCCTGCATAGAAGTATTTTCCGCCGTAATAGGCTGAGGCACCCAGTTGGTGATAGGCTCCGTTGAGTGCCGATTCTGCCGAACTGACATCGCTGATGACCTGCTGGTCGGACACGTAGTTGGCGGGTTCCTGGTCGAGGAAGTTGTCGCATGAAGAGAACAGGGCCACCACACTCCATGTCGCAATGATGATATGTCTATGGTTCATTGTCGTTGCTTTTTGTTTTTTATAATGTGACATTCACTCCGAACACGATTTGCCGTGGCTGGGGAGGTATGGCAAAGTCGAGTCCCTGCACGGTGCCGTGTGTGTAGTCGGCAGCCGTGTTGCCCTCAGGATCGGCGCCGGAATAACCGGTGATGGTGAAGAGGTTGGTCATGTTGACATACACCCGCAACTTCTCTATGCCGGCCTTGGCGGTGAGCGCCTTGGGGAGTGTGTAGCCCAGTGACACGTTGCGCAGTCGCAGAAACGATCCGTCTTCCAAAAAGCGCGAACTGGCAAATCCGTTGTTGTAGCTGCCGTCAGCATTGGGAAGGGTCGAGGCGCGAGGAATGTCTGTCTGGTCGCCCGGATTTTGCCAACGCCGCATCTGGCTCTTGAGCAGTCCCCAATTGGTGCCGCGCATGCCGCCGTGTTCCTGGAAGAAGCGGTTCATGTTGAACACGTCGTTGCCTACAGAGAAGTAGAAGAACACGCCGAGGTCAAAGTTCTTGTAGCGCAGAGTGTTGCGGAGACCGCCTGTGAAATCAGGCCAGGCATCGCCCACTATCTGGCGGTCTGCCACGGTGATCTTCCCGCTCTTGTCTACGTCATCATATACAGCATTTCCAGTCTCGGGGTCTACATAAAGTTGCTTGTAGAGCCAGAACGAGTACATGGGCTTGCCCTGTTCAAGTCTCACCCAATCGCGGTCGTATTGTGAGAACGAAACAGGCAATTTCTCGACTCTGTTCTCGTTGTGCGAAATGTTGAACGAGGTTGACCATTCCAAATCTTTGGAGCGTATGTTCTGCGATGAAATCTGGAACTCCAAGCCCTTGTTGCTCATGGCGCCCACATTACTATAGGTGGAAGAGAATCCTGTTTTGCCGGGAATGGGAGTGGACAGCAGCAGGTCGTAGGTGTACTTGTTATAGTAGTCGAGTTCGAAAGTCACTCTTCCGTCCCACAGAGAGCCCTCGAGACCGAGGTTCCACTGCCGGGTGGTTTCCCATTTCAGGTCGGGATTGGCCAACTGAGAATGGATCAGACCCGATTTGCCGTCGTAGGTGCCTGCGCCCGACCATAAACCAATGCTTGCAAAGTCGTCAATGTTCTGGTTGCCGGTCCATCCTATGCTGGTCTTTAGCTTCAGGGCATCAATGAATTTCACGTTCTTCAGGAACGCCTCTTCCGACAGTGTCCAGGACAAGCCCAATGAGGGAAAGAATCCCCAACGGTGGTTGCTGCCAAAACGGGAGGACGCGTCAGCTCTCAGATTCCCGTCGAATGAATAGCGGTTCAACAGGCTGTAGTTGACGCCTCCGAACCATGACACCAATGCTGATGAGGAAGAGGACGACGAACCCGTGGTGACTGCTGCCGAAGCAAACTCCTTGAAGTCGTTTCCCGGAAATCCGGAACCGGTAATGGTCTGCGTGTGCAGTCCAGTGTATTGCACGGAGTTGCCGATGAATGCAGCCAGAGAATGTGCTGTCCCGAAGTCACGGTTGAAGTTGAGCAGCTGTTCTGCGGTGAGCGTGTAGTTCTGGGCATTTGCCTCTGTAGCGCTGCCATTAGGCTGGCCTTCTGCCAGATTCGTGTTGTAGTATCGCTTTTCCCGATAGTTGTTGTAGTCCACACTGTATGACGATTTGAACCGCAATCCCTTCAAAATCTTCCAGGTAAGGTTCACATTGTCTACCGTCCGCAGTCCGTAGGTGTGGTGGTCACTGTTCTCTATGATTGCATAAATGTTGTCGAAGATGCCGTAACGGGCATATGTTCCGTCCTCGTTGAACGGGTTGAGCAGGGTGGAGTGGTGGACAGACGCTTGCAGTATGCCTTTCGGACTGTTGGCTATTTGACTCAGTGACCGGCGTGTCCATGAGAGGGAAGAACTGGTGGAGAGGGTCACTTTCTTGTTGATGTCATGGTCTAAGTTGACGCGGAAACTGGCTCGCTTGAAGTCCTGCGTTTTCACAATGGCTTCTTGACTTGTGAATTCTCCGCCCACATAGAATTTGGTGCGGCCGTTGCCGCCTGTCACAGACAGCGAGTAGTTTTGTATGGCCGCCGTTCGGAAGGCGACGCTCTGCCTGTCGTAGGTGTGCTGTTCCTCGGGCAGACCAAGTCCGCCGCTTGACTTTGAACGGTAAGGAACAAGTGCCGGGTCCTTTCCGTCGTTAATCCAAGCCTCGTTTAGAATCTGTGCGGTTTCCGGTCCGGAGGCAAGATCCCATAGCTTGGCTGCCTTGGCAAATCCGTATTCCACTCCCAGCTGCACACGCGTCTTTTGGTCTGACGATCCACGACGTGTGGTAACCAGGATGACACCATTGGCACCGCGAGCTCCATAGATGGCGGTAGCGTTGGCATCCTTGAGCACTTCTATCTTCTCAATGTCGTTCGGGTTAATGTCCGACAAGGGGTTGACGGTCTGTCCGCCGTTCTTGATGCTCTGCAAAGGTTGCCCGTTGAAGGGCACTCCGTCAATGATATAGAGAGGGTCGTTGCCGGCATTGATGCTGGTTGTGCCACGAAGTCGGATGAAAACATTGCTTCCCGGTGTGCCCGAAGAACTGTTGATAATCAATCCGGGAGCTTGTCCCTGTATCTGTTCGTTGAAACTGGATGCTGACGTGGCCTTCACGTCGTTGGCCTTAATGGTGGCTATGGCACCAGTCAGGTTCTGTCTTTTTACTGCGGTATAGCCCAGAACAACAATCTCGTTGAGGAATTTTGAGTTTTCCCGCAGGGTGATGTTCACCGGCTCCTCGGGGTCATACACATCCACGTCGATAGGCCGATAGCCTATATATTCTACTTTAAGTTTGAGGGGAGTGCCTTGCTTGGTGCTAAGGCTGAAATTACCGTCAATGTCGGTCACTACTCCTTCAGCCTTCTCGTTTTTCACTATGATGGAAGCCCCGATGAGTGGCTCGTGGGTTCGGGCGTCCACGATGCGTCCGGAAATCTCTGTTTGCGCCAGGGTAATCTCGGGCAGTATGGCAATGGCAATCCCTAAAACAATCTTTCCAACTGTTTTCATATTACGTTCTCCTTGAAATGTAAGTGTGTGGAATCTGCTGTTGCCTTTACTTTTGGGCGGTAAGTTCTCCGGTTAGCTCTTTGGCTTGCTGTGCCACGAGCTTGTCGTTCAAGCGCAATAGTCCATACTGGTGGTTAAATTTCCCGCTTTCCTTGAGTACCCAGGCCGCAAATTTGGCGGATACGATGTCGGTCTCCGAGAAGGAAAGTCCGATAGTTTCCACGGGAACAGTTTCGATTTTGGCCGATTCAAGTGCGCTGATAAGATCGTCAAGCGTTGATGCCGGCAAGAAGGCCGACTGCTTGTTCTTCTCTACATCGAGATTGAGCACTTGTAATCCAGGTTTCAGCTGGCGCGTTTTCAGGTCGTAGACGTTGCCGATGGCGTTGAGGCTGATGGCCTTTTTGTCGTTTAGCAGGGCTGTGTTGAGAAATTGGTCGTCGCCCACAATGCGTTTGCCGCGATACTTGGACGCTTCCTTGCCAAAGTGGGCAGCAAAGACTTGGGCAACCGATTGTGTGTTGGTGCCTGTGTAGACTACAACCTGACTTTTCTTTTTGTCAGTCGTGCCGTCTTCCTCCTCTTCGTTCTCGAAGAAGAGACTCTTGAGCCTTTTGGCGTTAAGTTTCTGGTTGGAAAGAATTTGGGCAGCCTCTGAATCTTGTGCCGTGACGGGAAGAATGGCATAAGAACCGAAATACACCGTCCTTGCCAATGAGTCGGATGGTGTGGCTGCATGGTCGGAAAGTTTGATGCTGAGCACGCTCCTTTTCTTGTCGGCTGCCGTCTTTGCAATGGCAAAGTCGGTTTGCGGCTCAATCTTTTTGTATTCCGTAATCCATTTTTCTATAAGTGGACGCACAAAACGTGGGGCGTTGATGTAATGTACGGACGGATTTTGTGAGGTTGGGCTATTGCCGCCAGTGCTATTGGAGGCTGATACTGTAGATACTAATAGGGTGAATGCAATAGCTATGAATGTAGTTCTCTTCATTGTGAATAATCTTAAAACGGTTTGACAACAAAACATATAATCTCCGGGTAATCTCATTGCGCATGCTTTTGCGACAACACATTCGCATACAATAACAATACATTCGTTTCATAACTTTTTGTTTTTTAAGTGTGAATAAATCTCTTTTCTATACTTTCTGTTTGTCTTGTAAATTTGCCAAAGGAGTGCTGTGGTCTCGTACGGCTTTGTTTACGGATGCAAAATTACGCCAAGTTTGTCTGCTGTACAATCCCACATATAAGGTAATTGGTTACCCACAAGTGTGGTATGATATATACCATACTTGTGGGATGTGCGTGCTTTAAGTGTCTGGAAACCATCTGTATATAACTTTGTAAAACCTTTGTTGGCTTGATTCGGAAACAGACGGGAAATACAAACATCTGTGCACGATTATTGCTTACTTCGTGGATTTTCAGTAACTTTGCCATGTAAATCAAGAAAGGAAAAGCAAAATGGAAAATGAAGTATTGAAGGCTATACGCCAACGTAGAAGCTACCGTAAATACAAGCCGGAGCAAATCACGGACGAAGAGTTGCAGACTGTTCTCGATGCTGGTACATGGGCACCCACAGGAATGGGCAAACAGGATCCCTACATCGTGGCCGTTCAGAATCCTGAACTTTGCAACGAGCTAAGAAGGATGAATGCAGAGGTGATGGGGACAACGTCTGATCCTTTTTATGGGGCGCCGACCATTGTCCTGGTCTTCGGGTCAGCCGACTGGTCTAACCACGTGAAAGACGGTAGTCTGGTGCTCGGCACCATGATGCTTGCCGCCCATAGCATCGGGCTTGCCTCTTGCTGGATAAACCGTGAAGACGCCATGTTTGCAACCGAGCGTGGCAAACAGCTCATGCAGCAGTTCGGCCTTTCGGAAGGACTTGTGGGCGTAGGCGCTTTGGCGTTGGGCTATGGATTGCCCGAGGGCACCCATGCACCGAAGGCCAGAAAGGCTGATTATTATAAGGTGGTGAAGTAAGTTTCGCCACCTTTTCTTTGTCTTTCACTCAAATCATAGTACCTTTGCAGAAACAAAGAAATCAACAACTTAATATATGGGAAAGATTATATTGACCGGTGACCGTCCTACCGGCAAACTTCACCTTGGACACTACATAGGCTCTTTGCGCCGTCGTGTCCAGTTGCAGAATGAGGGCGACTATGACCGTATGTTCGTCTTCATGGCCGATGTGCAGGCTTTGACCGACAATGCCGACAATCCTGAAAAAATCAGACAGAATATTGTGGAGGTGGCACTTGACTATCTCGCAGCAGGACTTGACCCCGATAAGTGTACACTCTTCATCCAAAGCCAGATTCCTGAATTGGCAGAACTGACAACATACCTCATGAATCTCATCACGGTTTCGCGTGTTCAGCGCAACCCAACGGTGAAGACGGAAATCAAGATGCGTAACTTTGAGGCCAATATTCCTTTGGGCTTTTTCTGCTATCCTGTGAGCCAGGCTGCCGACATCACCTTGTTTAAGGCTACCACAGTGCCCGCAGGCGAAGATCAGGAACCTATGTTGGAGGTGACTCGCGAGTTGGTCCGCCGTTTCAACCAGACTTATGGCGAAGTGCTCGTGGAGCCTGAGATTCTTCTTCCCGAAAACGCAACAGCCCGCCGTCTGCCGGGTACAGACGGTAAAGAGAAGATGAGCAAGAGTTTGGGCAATTGCATTTATTTGAGCGATTCCGACAAAGAGGTGTGGAAGAAGGTGAAGAAAATGTCGAATGGCGAACCGCGCATGAGTATGGATGAGCCCGGACACCTTGAGGGAAATGCGGTGTTTACCTATCTTGAGGCCTTCAGCACAGACGACGATTTTGCCAACTTCTGGCCGGAATATAAAAATCTGACTGAACTCAAGGAGCATTATGTCCGTGGCGGCATTGGTGATGGTAACTGCAAAAAGTTCCTCAACACCATCATCAACAATATGCTTGAGCCTATGCGTCAACGACGCCATGAGTTTGAACAGGACATACCGGAAATATACAACATCTTGCGTAAGGGTACGGAAAAGGCTCGTGAGGTGGCTGCCCAAACCATGGATGAGGTTCGTAAGGCCATGCGTATAGACTACTTCAATGATGCTGAACTCATTAGACAACAAGCAGAGAAGTATAAGGACAAATAACAATAGAGTACAAGAAATAATGTCGGTTCAACGGGTTCCCCCCGTTGGGCCGTTTTGTTGTATGGCCTCTCTATATTGGGAGGTGACCTTAAATGTCGAATGGTAACAGGAAGGTGAAAAACGCTTCCGAACCGGATATGGTCACGAAACTGCTCCTTTGCAGTTTCTGAACGGCAGACTTGTGCTTTGCCCCACCACCTGGGCATTCATTGCCACGGCCGTGGGCAACGAGTGCCCAAACAACCGGACAGATTTTGGGCACTATCCTTTAACTTGGCGAGTGACGAATTGGTGATAGATGTGATAGATGTTTAGCCATCTATCACGCATCTATCACTCCATCTATTCTGTTGATATTCAATAAAACAATGTCAAATAACAAGAAAAGTGATAGATAGTGGGGAGAAAACGAAAAACTTTCCTGCGCGCGTGCGCGCGTAAGGGCGTACATAAAACAATGCAGCAAGAGTACAATGACAAATAATGGCTTGGGGGGCATTCCTTTTTATATCAATCCGGATATTGAAGCCATAGGTTTCATTCCTAATATTTGATGAACCTGTTCATCTTATCCTGTTTCCTTAAAAAGCTGTTTGGGAACATTTAGAAGTTATAGCCGAACGCGATGAAAAATGTGTGGCTAAAGTTGTGTTTCGGAGAATTCTGAAAAATTTTTCTGCTTCCAACTGTCATGTTCCTACGGCAACTGAAAGGGTCGAAGTTGGACAGGGAGTACCCAAGGGATATTTGTCCGTTACCATCTGTGAATGAAAGCAAGTTACGTATGCGCCAAAATAACCATTTGCCTCCATGGTTGGTGAAACTTTTCTGATGGGTAGTTCCGGTCATGGAATCTTCAGGACGGTACTCTGCAACGTTTAGATGCTGGTTGGGAAATGTGAGCATAAGGCCCGGATCGCATTGGAATGTGATTCCACTATTCCTTTTTTTGAACCAAAGGATAGGAGAGCGCAGGCTGACTGCAGGAGTTAAACTTAAATGTGATATTTCTTCCTGATCTTTCGTAATTTCGTATTTTTTATTGCCTTCTTCCAGGATAAAACCATTCTCCGAATCCAAATATTTCTGAAATTCCACTCCGATACTGGCTCCTACATATTTCAGAGGAAACCACGAGTAGCCTATTTCTATATTGTAACTCGGTTCTGAACCGTAGGCGCTCAGTCCACCTGTGAGCATCATAGTGTGGTGCCCTCTCTCATCTTTGGCGTTTTGTGCGAGCGTCGTGGCAAAGGTGAACAGGCAAAAACGATATAAATATATCGTGTCATGTTCAGTTTATTTCAAATTTAAAGGCAACACCTACCTAATGAGTGTTGCCTTTTGATATTTTTTGCAAATGCCTTGTTTAGAGGTTTGGATTCATTTCCTTCCATTCTGCAACCGGTGGAACGATACCCAACTCAACGATCTCGTCACGCATCTTGCAGAGGTGCTCGTATGATTTCTGAAGTGAAGCGAGTTCATCTTCAGTGCCAGTAGGCTCTACGAAATGAACACCTGTTGCGTCAATCGTAGTTGGCATGGCCATCATCACATTCTTGAATCCCAACTTGTCGTGGTTCACGTAGCAACCTGCTGGCAAGGTGAACTTCTCTCCACCCATAGCAGCCTCAATCATCTTTACGGCATTGTAGGCGGGGCTTTGGAATGAACTGCGACCGCGAAGTTTGATGATATTGGAACCACCTTGCACTGTGTGGTGCTTGATTTCTTCCCAACGTTCCTCAGAGAGGCCCATCTCAGAGAGGGGCTTTCCGTCAACTTTAACCTGAGAAGCAAATACAGCCATCTGCTCTCCGTGGCCACCATAAGTGTGGGCACCTGTAACTTTATCTTGCTGAACACCGAACTCCAGAGCCAATGCCTGCTGCAGACGGGTTGAGTCGAGGGCGGCAAGGGATGTGAGCTGGTTGGGTTTCAGACCAGAGTGGATAAGTGCAGTCAACGCTGTTACGTCAGCAGGGTTGAAGATAACTACAACATGTTTCACTTCGGGGCAGTACTTCTTGATGTTGTCGCCGAATTCAGCGGCAATTTTGCAGTTGCCTTTCAGCAAGTCTTCACGTGTCATGCCTTCCTTACGTGGGGCACCGCCTGAAGAGATGATATATTTTGCACCGGTAAATGCCTCTTTGGGGTCAACAGTATAAGTGACGTTTACACCAGGAAATGCACACTGCTGTATTTCGTCGAAAACACCATGAACGCCAGGCTCATAGATATCATAAAGACAAATGTTTGGTGTGAGGCCGAGCATCAAGGCGCTCTGAACCATGTTTGAACCAATCATACCGCCGGCACCGACGATAGTGAGTTTCTCGTTAGTTAAGAATTTCATAACTGCTGTGTATTTTAAAGTTTTCTTATTTATCCTTTTTCACGGGCAAAGTTACGAAAAAATTAATTATCCTATGCGCTTATTCTCAATTAAATTTGTTATTTATTCTGAATTTTCTTTCTTTTGTCAACTTTGTTTCGCAATTGACGCTCTATCCTTCTTTTCTCGTTTCTTATGGACAAAGTTTGTCTTGTTTCCTTTGTCTCAGATTAGTATGTTTAAGGAGGGGCATCTGCTCTTTATGGCTAATGTTCAAGAATCCGCCAGTGTCAACGTGTTCTCAACATAAAACTTTTTACGCGATTCTTTTGTCGGGTGGCTACATTTTGCTATCTTCGCTCACAAAAACGATAAAATAAATGCAAACAGACGAAAAAATAGAAAAATTGCGTGAGGTGATGCGCAGGGAACATCTTTCTGCCTACATATTTACAAGTACGGATCCTCATAATGGAGAGTATATTCCCGCCCATTGGGAATCGCGCAAGTGGATTTCTGCTTTCAATGGATCTGCAGGTGTAGCAGTGGTGACACTTCATGAGGCTGCGCTTTGGACTGATTCGCGTTACTTCATTGCCGCTGAGGAACAATTGTCTGGCAGTGAGTTTGTTCTCATGCGTGAAAGGGTCGGAGAAACGCCTTCTGTCACAGAATGGCTGGGTATGAAACTGGCTGTTGAGTCCAGCCCTGAAGTGGGTGTCGACGGAAATACCAATAGCTATTCAGTAGTGATGGTCCTGAAGGAAGAACTTCGGAAACAAGGCGGTATTACACTCCGCACAAATATTGATCCTCTTGCCGCTATTTGGCCTGACCGTCCTTGTCTCCCTCTTAACCCTGTTGAGATCCATCCTTTGGAATATGCGGGCGAAAAATGTTCATGCAAGTTGGCTCGTATTCGGCAATCTCTAAAATCTCTCCATGTGGAAGGCACTTTGGTTTCTACACTTGACGATGTGGCTTGGACTCTTAATCTTCGTGGCGCAGATGTTCACTGTAATCCTGTATTCGTGTCATATCTGTTGATTACCATTGAAAGAGCGGTGCTGTTCATAGATCGTCGTAAGGTTTCGGATGAAGTCGTGTCTTATCTGCAAGGTGAGGGCGTAGAAGTTGACGATTACGAAAATGTGGGTAAGGAACTTGCTTCCTATCCTTATTACAGTATTCTGTTGGACCCTTCACAACTTAACTATAATCTTTATCGTCGCGTTCAATGTGGTGAGGTCGTCAATGCGCCCTGTCCTATAACAGCTATGAAGGCCGTGAAGAACAATGCGGAAATAGAAGGATTCCGCCGGGCAATGCTTCGTGATGGGGTGGCAATGGTAAAATTCCTCCGCTGGCTCAAGCCTGCCGTGAAGGCTGGTAGAGAGACAGAAATGTCGGTAGGCCGGAAACTTACATCTTTGCGGGCATCGCAACCTCTTTTCCGGGAAGTCTCTTTTGATACTATTGCCGGTTATCAGGATCATGGCGCAATAGTTCATTATGAGGCCACGTCCGAAACAGACGCCATGCTCAAACCACAGGGGCTTTTGCTCATTGACTCTGGCGCACAATACCAGGATGGCACAACTGATATAACGCGCACAATTACCTTGGGGCCCATAACCGAAGAGCAACGCAAGGTTTATACATTGGTACTTAAGGGGCATATCCGGTTGGAGATGCTTAAATTTCCGAACGGGGCGTCTGGAACTCAATTGGATGCAGTTGCCCGTATGGATATGTGGCGAGAAGGAATGAATTTTCTTCATGGCACAGGTCATGGTGTCGGTTCCTATCTCAATGTTCATGAGGGTCCTCACCAAATTCGAATGGAATGGAAACCGACACCCTTGCTGTCGGGAATGACAGTAACCGATGAACCCGGGCTGTATCTTGCTGGAAAATTTGGCGTGCGCATAGAAAATACCTTATTAATAAAGGAGTATCAAGAAACCACATTCGGGAAGTTCCTGCAGTTTGAACCGCTTACGTTGTGCCCCATTGACTTGCATCCAGTTGTGAAAGAAATGCTCACCAAGGACGAAATAGAATGGCTTGACGCGTATCATTTGTATGTACGTGATAAGTTGCTGCCGTTGTTGGATGATGAATCCGACCGTCAATGGCTACTCTCGACTACCGAGCCTTTTGTGAGTCAGGTGTGTCGGTTTGAAGCCGACTGAAAGTTCCCCAAAGAGGCTATGTTGCATAAAATCAGCTAAATATTTGGTGATTTGATAAATAAACAGTAATTTTGCACCCGCAAATCGTAGCGCCTTGCTGCGAAGCATCTAAGTTTAACAATTTAAAATTAAAAAACAAAAAATGATTATCGTACCAGTTAAGGATGGTGAGAACATCGAGAGAGCTCTCAAGAAGTTTAAGAGAAAATTCGAAAAGACAGGCGTTGTCAAGGAACTTCGTTCACGTCAGCAATTCGATAAACCCTCTGTACTGAAGAGACTTAAGATGGAGCACGCTGTCTATGTGCAGAAGCTCAGAGCTCAAGAAGACTAAAAAAGTTTCTGGAAAATTTGGTAGATTGAATATTATTCCGTAAATTCGTTGCCAAAATCAACTGAGCAAGGAATAATGCGAGATGATAGACAGGTTTGTAGATTACTTGAGGTTTGAGAAAGGACGGACTGTGCTCACAGTGGATAGCTATCGTCGGGATCTCGAAAACTTTCAAAACTATTTTTCTCGTCTGTCGGATGGCATTACCTGGCAAACAGTTGATACAGACATCATCCGTGATTGGATGGAGAATATGATGGACAAGGGTAATTCATCGGCTTCGATTAATCGGCGTTTGAGTGCCCTTCGCTCCTTTTACCGATATGCTATGGCTCGAGGGCTTGTGTCAAAAGATCCGGCTTATGGGGTCGTGGGGCCGAAAAAGGAAAAGACGCTTCCTTATTTTGTGAAAGAAAGCCAGATGGATAATCTACTCGATGAAGCAAATTGGGGGGTAAGTTATGAGGATTTGCGAAACCGCATGATCTTAATGGTCTTTTATGAAACAGGTGTCCGTCTGTCGGAACTTGTAGGGCTGAACGATAATAGCATTAGTTGGCCTGAAGGTGTCTTAAGGGTAATAGGTAAAAGGAATAAGGAACGTATTGTTCCTCTAGGGGGTAAACTCTTGCGCGAGTTGGAAGACTATGTGTCGGTACGTGATCGTTGCGTTGAACGCCGTTCTAATGCGTTTTTCCTGACTAAGGATGGCGAAAGAGTGAAGTCCGCACAGGTGAGATTCATGGTGGAAAGGAATTTGAGGAAGTTCTGTACCTTAAAAAAAGTTTCACCGCATGTTCTTCGTCATACATTTGCTACGGCTATGCTTAATCATGGTGCTGATTTGGAAAGTGTTAAAAGGTTGCTCGGTCATGAAAGCTTGACCACCACAGAGGTCTATACCCATGTAACGTTTGAGCAACTGAAGCGTGAATATAAAACGGCCCATCCACGGGCTTAACCCTTAAAAATCGGAGGTAACTATGGAAATTAAGATTCAGTCGATACATTTCGACGCTACCGAGAAACTAGAGGCATTCGTACAGAAGAAGGCCGAAAAACTGGAAAAAACTTACGAAGACATTCAGAAAGTAGAGGTGCAACTGAAGGTAGTCAAGCCTGCTACATCTTTAAATAAAGAGGTTAGTATAACGGTTACAGTGCCGGGAAGTAAACTCTTTGTAGAGAAAACATGCGATACATTTGAAGAAAGTGTGGATTTGTGTGTGGACTCAATGAAGGTGCAGCTGACGAAATTCAAGGAAAAACAAAGAAATAAGTAAAAAAGTCGCCGAAAAATTTGTGCGATAAAAAAATAATGCGTATCTTTGCAGCCGTTTTCAGACACGTCCTAAAATAGCTGTTTTCGGCTGCAGGGATAATGCCTCTTTAGCTCAGTTGGCCAGAGCACGTGATTTGTAATCTCGGGGTCGTTGGTTCGAATCCGACAAGAGGCT
>CAKPUA010000028.1:0-30165 GCA_934191235.1 uncultured Prevotella sp.
TGCTGATGAGAACTTTTCAAAGCGTGTAGATATGATTTCAAAACGCTTAATTGACTATGCTCCAGAGTTAAGAGCAGAATATAAGCAATGCAAATTAAAACTAAGCAGGAACAAAGACAAACAGATAGCGGGATAAATAGCACAGCGACAGTGCTAGCAGACGTTAAGAATGAAATCGAAAATCAAAGCATTTTCTAAGATTGATATTACTTTCTTTGTTTTTTTTACTTTTTTTTGTTCCTACCTTTTTATTTTTTTCTTTTCACTTTTGTTTTTCTTTGTTGTCTGTAAGTGACTTGATAACATAGCAGCTGCCATACTGGTAATTAGAAGTGTAGTAAGTGTAAATTAGATGTGTTTATGTTTGTTGAAATATAAACACAAAGACGTGTGCGCGCTCATTAGCTAGTCATTGTTATATCCATTTGCGCGCACGTTGTCAAATTTTTTCATACATATATATAGCGTTTTCGCTTTCATTAGTTTAATAGCTTATACAATGCACCATTTAAAGACAAAAAAGACGGTCATTATGTAAATTTATTTTAACATGTGATGTTAGTCACATTACTGCTTTAACATTTGAACAATTTTATTTTCAATTACATTCTGCAAATTATAGTCGTATGTGCTCATGCTTTGAGTATCAACTATATCGTTGGCATTATTGTATGCGTCAGTATCAATTTTTAAAATGTCTTTGTTTGTATCATAACCGCATTGAGTATAATCAATGCCTGATGTCTGGGCTTGCATCTGCAAATCTTCTAATTCATGTTGCTTGCGGTGTATATCGACTTTATATGTATCAATATCAACGTTAGCATCATACATATATGTATCATACATATTTTTGTGTCTTTTGATCGCATCTTTTTGGCTTTGTTCGGTTAAATTGTGAGCTGCTGCAATTAACGCATTTTTTTCTTTATCTGTAATTTTGGGTAAAGCATATCTAATAATGCGATCATGTTGATCGCTGTTCGGGTCTGCTTTCTGTGCACGTTGTGACCTTTTATCAATGCAAGTTGTAAAATCTTGCATAGAAAAAAGATAAAAATATCTAACTTGACCGCCTGCGATTGTGATAGGACATTTAATACCTTTTACGCCTGCTTTGACTTTGATAAATTGCTTGCGTGCTTGTGTAATTGTTGCAAATCCTGTAAATTCTAATTTACGTTCTTTGATTGCTTTCTGTAAAGCGTTATCAATATTTGATCCTGCCTTGTATGCTTTACCTGTTAGGAAATTAAATGTAATCATTGTCTTTACTCTCTCTAGTTGATGTTATAAGCCTATATGTGCTACTATATAGGCTCATTGTTTTACTTTTAAGGCTTTAGAGTTTATGCTTTAAAGCCTTTTTTACTGTCTAATGTAGCCATTCGATACTATTGTATAGTCACCGCCTAAGACAAGATCACGTCCGTACGCTTCGTAGTCAAAATAACTACTTTTCCAATCTTTTGGATCTAGTTCTCCTGTCTCTGTTAATAAGGAGTAAGCTAAGTCTTCATAGCCCGGATCATCAGAAGGAAAAAACTCCAAATCCTCGTCTTCGCAATGCTGTATTTGCTCTTCAAAATCGGAAGTGTAATCACATACAGCTTGAATATAGTCATCATTGCATGAGCTAATCACTTCTGATAACCTGTAAAGTGTTTCAGCATCTATGTATTCGCCGATGTCAAAAGAGCTTTCATAATCACTGATAAAAAACTCGTTTCCTTCTTTAATGCCACAACGTTCGCAGATTTGTGAAAAATTATCATCATCACGATCAAAATCTGAAATATCAACCCAGCCGCCGATTAAAGCACCATTGTTGTATGCGTGTAAGTCTGTTAAAAAGATTTTGTGTTCCATTTGTAGCACTCCAAATTAGTGAGTTAAAGTTAGTAGAACGAATGTAACGATCGCATTAGATGCAACGATCATTAGAGTTAGCTTGATAGCCTGTTCATGTGTCATTATTTATCCTCCATTTTTATTTTACGTAAGAGCTTATTTCGCTCATCAATAAACTCATACAGCTCGTCGACAGCCCATTCAGGGGTAAGCACTCCACAACTTGCATAATGAGCGCATTCTTTTTGCGCCTGCTCAATACGCTCATTCAGATAAGTCAAATATTCTTTATCAGTCATTTTTTATATCTCCAGTTGATTAAGTTATTCGGCTTTATTGCCTTTCGTTGTTTATATAATAGATGCAATATTTTTATATGTCAATCAATATTTTTATAAATATTACAATTATTTTATAAAATATTATATAACTATATGAATTTAAAGAAAATTTTATTTGAAAATATTTTGATGTGAGCTATACTATACATATATAGTTATATGGATTTTTAAAAGATGATAAGAGTTTATGACATTGATTTTCCTACACAATCTGATTTTTTCAGATTGCTAGGATATGCTAGACCTTTAGCCAAAAAGCAGATTAATGAGCAGTATGGAACGCTGGAAAACGTTGCAAAATCACGTCTAAAGGCAGATACAGACGATCAAGCTCGTGAGATGCTGCAAGCACTTTTTGATAAATCAAAAAATATTGACTATGAGAAAGAATGTTACAAAGTCGCATGGAAGATGCTAGATGCTGAACGACAAGAGATTATTATGCAAACAGTAGCAGCACTCAATAATATTGATGTATCAGAATTAAAAAAGAAAATAGGAGTATAACGAAATTCAGATGTTGCGGGCTTGTTCTCAGGGATGCAAATCTGAAATGTTATAACCGTGCTTTACGATGTGCATGGCACGGAATTTAAAACAGACTAAACCTATCGGAGTGCAGGTATTACTACTTTTTGACCGATTTCTAACTTTTCAAAAATCAAACTCCATAGCAAATTGACATAAAAAAAATCGTGCTTATCGTCTAAAACACATAGGCACGATTTTTATTTTTGCTATAAATTTTTATAATTTCTGCTTAAAAATTTTAAACTTTTTATAAAAAATTATAATGTTCTAGTCTGTTTAATTTTATCTTTTAGACAATGAATTTCATTTAGTGATTGTAGTGCATATTTTAATTTTTGCATTTCCTCACAGCTTAAACATTCATCATCTTTTGTATCTTCATACAGGTAATTGATAGTACAAACAGCCATATTTTCAGCATTACGTAATGTATCAGACATTGTAATATGTTCGTTAGTCATTTACTAAATACTCCTTGCAATATTCAAAAATCTTGTTTAAATCGTTTCTATCAAAGTTATAACCGATAACAGGAATTGCAAATTCAGCTCCCATAAGGTCAAATGATTTAACAAGGTTATTCTGTAAATCAGTGTAGTTAAAATTACCCTCACTATCAGCAAGGATAGATAGCTTAGATAGCATATCTTGTATCTTGCCTTTGCCTTGTAAGTACAAAAAGCAGGTAAGCCCTTTTTGAAAAGGTGATCCTTTTGATAAAAGATCATTGTTTACCCATTTATCAATAGCTTTTGTAAAATTTTCTACACTGATTTTCATACGTTACTCCTAAGCCTTAGTTCTTGATTGAACGGTTACAGGCTGTGTGTTTGGAGCCTCTGCTGTGTAACGTGGCATAGGCTCGGGGCAGATAGCACTGATAGGAATTACAGTATTAGTAATATGATTTACTGTATTTTGCAGAGACTGAATGGCATTGTTAGTTGCGGTACTCATTACTCCTAACTGGCAATCAACAGCACCAAAACGCTTTTCAGTACCAAGTGCTAGATTGTTTACCTTATCACTAACCTTTTCAAGCTCTGAATGTAATGCGATGTAAGTTTTTGCGACCTGATCGTTAGTGTACTTTTCAGCCTTTAATTGACCGATTTCGGCGTCCTTTTCAGCTAAAACAGCAACAGCACTATTGCCCATAGCACAAGCCATAGCAGATTGATTTCCGCCGAAAATACCGCCTAAACCGCCTGATTGTAAAAAACCTAATGAGCCTAGAACTAATGCAGGAATACCTACACCGTTGGCTAAGCCTTTACTTGCATAATCACCCATAATAAACTCCTTTGTTTGAATGTATGGATTAAAAATGTTGATTTATTCAACACGTAAAGAGTAGCTGTAAGGACGGTATAAGTAAGCAATAAGAACGATATAAATCAGAGAAAAGATTTCATCTTTTCTAAAACATCGAAGAGTTTATGCATTGTTTCACGTGGAATAAGTACATAATCAGCTTGAATTGATGCGTACCACTTAAGAAAATCTAAACCACGTGTAGATTTGGATTGTTGACAGAGTTTATAAATAGCGCGTGGTGAATACCATGTAACAAGCTGTTTTCCCTGTGAGTTAATAAGATAATGATGCTTAACATTAGCTTTATCAAGTTTACTCGCAACATAACTAGGGTTAGTTATCTGTAATGCTTTGCATACATCGGCACCAACTAGCCAAATAGTACCATTTTCAGAATGAACGTGAGCACGTATCACAATATTGTTATAAAAGTGTTCAGATACTGTTGCCGGCGTGTCATAATCAATCATAAGTTAACCTCTTTTGTTTATTCTTTTAAACAAAATAGCAGATTTTGTACGTTTGATTACGATGTAAATATAAGAGAATTTATCAATGGTTTAGTGGAGTAAATTTATGAGAAAACTATTAGCTATTGCAAGTATCGCATTATTAGCGGTAACAGCCTGTACACCAAAGCCTAGAGACATCATACCTAAAGTCTTATGGGCTAGCCAAAGTGACGGTATAGTTCACTTAGGATACAAGCAAACAAAATTCGGAATTGATTTTAACCCTGTTTCACCCGATTGGCTTTCAGCTTTAAATGGAAGTGATGATGTTTGTAAACGTTGGGGATATTCAAGTTCATTCTATCTGAATGATGAAGTTAATCAAGGCTTTGAGGTTGATTTTAATGGCATGGGGTATGTTGTCTTTTATAAAATAGCTCAATGCTCTAAATAAAAGATAAGGCACTATTGCTAGTGCCTATACCTATGAAACATCGAAGTGAATTATACACTAAATTTGCGCATTGTCACTGTTTTTGTTTTCTTTATTTTGCTTTTCAAATTCAGCTTTTTTCTTTAGTAACTTACCCATTCTGCAAGGGCGCAAACAAAAACCTTGTTCGTCTAAAGGAGCTAAACAGTATTTACATTTCTTATTCATTTTCTACTCCTATCAGAGTTTGATATTCTTCTTTTAAAGAGTTGATTGTATCTGCATCATCTAAAAGAACGGCTGTAATCAGTTCTTCTTTTATTTCATTGATGCGCTTTTCTGTGTTTTTAATATCTAGATTATAAGCACGTTCCTCTTCAATAGGATTAGTAACTTCTAATTTAAAATCAATACGTTTATCTTGAACTGGGATATTTTCTTCATCTGTTTCAATGTAAGTTCTATCACCTAGTTCACCAATAATCTTATAAGAAAATTTAACAGGATTTAAAATAGTTCCAAAAGGTGAACCTGTATTTACTTTTTTATATGAATATATAGCCATTTTTGAACCTTAATAATAAAAAACATTACGCATAGCAGGCGCAACGAAAACCACAACCATCAGCAGAAAAAACTCGTAGACTATGCATTAAACGTGAAAAACAAGGTTGATTGCCACTCACTGTCTCGCCACCACAAGATAATGCTAAATTTTGTGATGTTGGATCTTGAATAATATATGAATTTGCCATTTGATTTGTGCCGTTAGCTGATACAGCATTATCATTTTTAGGCAAAACTCCGCACAAAGCGCGTCCTAATTCATCAATATTTTTTGTATCTGCATTATAGCCATTTGTCAAAACGTCATACTCTTCATTTCCCCACTTTACAATGCGTGAAGTTGTGAGTGATAATGGTGAGGTGTGCTTATCGTACATAGTAAGTAAAGATGTTTCCGTTCCCCACGCATCGCTTTCTCCGCCAAAACCGCTAGTTAAGTCAGTAAAAGATTTTTCTTTTTTTAATAAATAAATATCATTAGATTTTACGATTGTTTGTGCCTGAGTTGCTGATGTTCCTGCTGTTGTAATTCCTAAAACAAACTGCCAAACAAAACTAAATCCAGCAATTCCATTTGGCATTCCATTATGAGTGTAAAGTCCTTCATTCGTAGAAGATAGACCGATATTTGGATATTGATATGATCGAGAACTCTTAAACCATTTGCACCAAGTGCTCCATTTAGCCATTTGAGCTAAAGATAAAGTTAAAAGCTGATGCGTTGCCCACATAAAACAGGTTTCAACATTCCAATTTTGCCCCAAGGTTTTGGCTCTATCAATCATTGTGTAAAACGGAATGCTTACCAAACTGCTATTAGTTATATAAGATGTTGGATAGTTTTTACCGTCAGAGGTATTTTGAGCTGATACTCTTGCATTATATTTTTGTAAGAAAAAGCCTTTTTTAATTTCTCCACCGTCAATAAAAGCTCTAGGTAAAAAATATCCTTGTGCCAAAGCCTCTTCTTCAGTATCAAAAGTATCACCTTTTGCAATCTCAATGGAATTGTTTTTATAAATCTCATATTGAGGTGCATTCTCTGAACCTATGCGAACCCAAAATTTAGGTATATAACAACATAACCCTGCATACTCATGCTCATAAACTCCATAAGTGTTATCACTGTCAGGATCAACCGTTCCATTTAAGGCTCTAAAACCTAATTCTCTTACTCTTGTTTCATCTTCACAAGCTGATTGACCAAAACCTTTTTGACCTGCAATGCCTATATCTTCAAAACAAGCACGACCGATTAAAGAAATTGTGTGGTTATTTGTGTTATCTACATAATCTTTTACTGCTTTAGGAGTTGTAGCTTTATCTTCACTTGCATCAATAGCATTAGTAAGCTGAACTAAACCCTTTTCAGTTAAAGTACTATCAATCAGCTTTTCTTTAATAGCTGAAATTTCGCCACTGTTAGCTAAGATGTTTGTTGCGTTAGTATCAATGCTTTGTTTTAGTTCATTATCTTTAGCGGTTAGGCTGTCTGATAAATTCTGAATTGTTTGATCTTGTTCTGTGTCTTTTGTTTCTAAAGATGTTAAACGTGCATTTTGTTCTGAATTGATAGAGTTAATAGTATTGATACTTTCATCGTGAATTTTAGATTTTTTTTCTAAATCTACAATTTTTGCATCTTGTTCAGTGTCTTTGTCTTGAATAACTTTAATCTTAGAGTTCTGCTCTTCATTAAGAGTATCAATGTTATCTAATCTTTCTGAATAAGCTGTTAAAGTTGCATCTTGCTCTGTATTTTTAGTATCAATGTTATCTAATCTACTATCCTGTTCAGTGTTCTTTTGTTCAATAGCATTAACACGTAAAGTAATTTGTCCTACATCGGTTGTAGTTTCAATGTTATCAATGCGCTTTTCATGGTCAGCGATATTTAATTCAGCCTGATTAAGACGATCTTCGTGGTCCGATAATTTAGCAGTATGAGCATCAACAGTTGTGCTTATGTCTTGTTGCCATTCTTTTTCGTTAGCCATTTGATACCTCGTCAATCAGAGTATTTCGCATTGAGTATGTTTTATTGTTAAATGTGACTGTGTACTTTGTAGGCTGTAAATCAGCAATATCTGCTATGTTTTTATCAATCTGCGCTTGCTGTTCTGTGTCTTTATTAGTCAATGTAACTAGATAATCTGTAATGTACTGTAATAAATTCTTCCATTCAGTACCTGTATAAAACCATAAAGCACTATTTTTTACATCGAAATAAATCTTTGATGTATCAAGTTTTTCTTTGTCAGCATCGGTAACATTTTCAATTAAAAGTACACCTGATTTTACTAGGTCGATTTTATCAACATTGATAGTAGCTGTTGATGTGTCACTATCCCATGTCATCGAACCTTGAATAGCACTGTCTTCGCTGAATTTAATAATAAACTTTCTTAAAGTACCTGTTTCAAGGGCAAAAGTTGCTAAGTTTGCCAAATCGGCAAGGGCTGTAGTGGTGGCATAATTTGCTGAACCTACAAAATCTGCTGTGTGTGCATGACTTGCTTCATTTACAATAACTTTCAAATCGGCATCTGATGCGTTTAAATCAGCATAACCTTCAACGTCACCAATTAAACGTAATCGCCAATTCTTCTGTAAAGCTTTTGCTGTAGTCGCATTTCCTATTAACTCACCGATAAATTTATCAGCAATAATTTCTGTAGGTGTGCTGTAAGTGCTTGTTGGATTTGCGTTTGTAGCACTATCCACTTCTGCCTGTGTAAGGGTGCTCATGTTGTAACTCCGTTATGTTTGTTTGCTTGATTGTATCAACGTTTTTGACGTTATTTATTTTTTACTATCTTCGGACTTCATGCCTGTTACTAAACCTAAACTTAAATCGGTAATTGATGTAGGTTGAACGTTACCCTTTGTAAGGTCATAAACATAACCTGCTTGACGACCACCAAAGCCAAAGATAGGTGAACCTGTTAGAACAGATAGAGTTACAAAAATACCTTTGATGTCACTACCTCTTAACTCTTTATTAGGTGATACAAGTTTTGTCATAGCCTTAGCTGTTACAGCTAGATTTGACAATAAAGGTGTACTTAACCATGATGAGTTGTAAAAGTTATTACCTAATAATGGATCAATAATACCTGTATTTATTACCTTACCTGCAAAAGGCATTGAGCTTGCTAAACCTTTAGACCATGAACCTGCGAAAATTTCCCATAATGCACTATTAAATGTGTCGTCATCATCGCTCCATAGGTCACGTGTACCCATAGCTTGATTGATAAATTCAGCACTAGCAAAAGTTGCAAACCAATCAAAAAGGATAGCTGAACTAGCTTTTAAATAGAATTGTGGATTAGTTAAACCATATTGCTTATAAGCGACTACTAAATCAGCCTCACAGTTTCTGTATTGATTTACAAAGTACCCCGCAAACTGATTGATAGATTTGATCCATACATTTGACTTAGCCCATTTACCACTATCAATTCTATCAGGTGACATAAAGGCTGTACGAACTACCATTTCACCATAGCGATTTGATTTTTCTACACTCCAACCTTGCTTGTGTCCGTAATCTTGTGCTGCAATATATCCAACAACATCTAATCGTCTTTGATACACAATCTGCATAAGCATAGCGTTGCGTTTTATCCATGACGAAACGTCATTAAATCTATCTTTGATTTTATTTTCACTGGGAACACGAACCTCATCAAATATTTCTTGTAAGCGATTGTGCATTTCGGTTAAGCGTATCTTTTGACCGTCAGTTGCTGTTTGTAAAAAGGTATCTACACAGCTTATAGGGTGTCGTAGAGTGATAGCCATAGCTTTAAGCAGTGAACCAAAGCCTACTTTAGGTATCAAAGTAAATAAGTTAGATGTCTGCTGTACGGTGTTTACAACATTCATAAACATCAATGCACCACTAGAGCCTGTCAACATCTTACCTATATATTGACTAATCATATTGCTTGATGTCAGGTCCCGACCTGTTGCTAGTGTCTGTAACCATGGCACTAACACATTTTTAAGCCTGTCAGGTGCAACTCGTTCTAGCTCTTGTACAACATCATCACGCTGTAATAATTTATAAGCCTCAAAAACTTTAGGTAGTAAGTGAATATATCGAAGTTCTTTTTCAAAGCCTTGAATAAGTTTTACAGGGTCAAGCTCTAAAGGATTTGCACTTTTTGAACGTTCCTTAGTAAAGCTAGGATTTTTTAAGCCCATTACATTTTCTGTCTGTTGTAATTCACCGTTTACGTTTTCAACTAATGACTTACTAGGATCATACTTAACAGAAACATAGTCAGCATTTAATACCGCAGGTACATATCCTGCTTCATAGTCGCCCCATTTGGTGCGAATAGTTCTACCCTCTAAACGTGAGAACGCATAACCTCTTAATTCTTTAGATGCCTTTTGCACTTGTGGCTCTAACTTGCGCCCCATGTTCCATACAGCTTGACAAAAATCTAGCATTTCTTTAGTGATAAAGCCCTCATCAATAGCTCTATTAAAAAAGTTTTCAAATGCTTGTTTCTTTAGAATTAAGTTTTGTTCATAGGAAAAACGCTCATCAGAACGAATGTAGCCGTCTAAAAACTTTTCAAAGTTTGTGCCCAGATGCAACAGAATACCGATAATTTCACGGTTAGTAGCACCTTTGAATTTGTTTTGACCTAAAACAATTTCATGACCTGTTTGTCTACTAATAAAGCCAGTTCTAAATGTAGAGTTTTGTATTTTTGATGTACTTAATAAGGCTTTATTCAATGCTGGATTAAGAGTGTTAATAACATCACGCAATGCCATTTTATAAGCAACATCACCTGATCTTACATTTTCGTAGAACTCATGCCATGCACCTAAAAATTCACCGTCTAATTTCTGCATTAAAGTTTCTACCTGTTCTGTATAGTCAAACAGATAGCGACCATTCTTTTTAATTTTGTCAAAGTTTGTTTCCTCACGTGTAGTAGCTGTACCGTATTTGGTATCTACTCCATGCTCGGAGCGTTTAGCTGTCTTTGATAACTTTAAGCTGTCTATTAAACGTGAAGCGAAATTATCACGTGCTTGTGCGATGTCACCTGTTAATTTGCGCTGTCTATCTCTAGCAATATCTTTTAATGTATCTAAAAGATTGATTAAGTTCATAAGTGAACCGATAGATTGATCTTGATAGAATGTTCTAATCTCTTTTGCGTTTTCAATGTCATCACAAATCTTTGTGATAAGTTCGCTTGCTAGTGGATAGCTATCATTTAGTCGGTCACGTAATTCAGCAATATTAAACTTAGCCGTTCTATCTGATAGGTTAAGATGATCTTTATCTAAGACAATACGCATAAGCTCCACGATGTCTGTATCGTAGTTCTTAGCTAAATCTTTATTTGCTTTACGAATAAAACTCTTATAACCTGTGAGCTTTTTGTCTATGTATTTTTTAGCTGTTAGTGTTTGATCGGCTAATGAGTTCTGATAATACTCATTGTTAAGTTGCTTTAATGCTCCCTCTAAGTCGCCTAGTGCTAAGGCTTTTTTTACCTTGTCATTACAACGTTTAGCATTACGTCTAGCACCATTAAAACTAGCACGTCTATATGATGTATTGTCTAAGTCATATTTAGCTAAAGCCTTTAAGCGTTTAGTCATGTTAAAGGTATCATCTTGCATACCAAGTGCAACCTTTACAGCTCGCATAAGGCTTGTGCCTAATTGATGATGTATCTTAGTAACTGTGTGCTGTACATTCTCTAAGTCTTTTGATTGTTCTTTAATAAACTTAGATTGTATTTTCTGCCTTGCGATTTGATGCGCCATTTGTTCAACAGTAGGAGTATGTAACATCAGGTTACAGAATGTTACAACAATATCACTGTCGCCGTTTAATTCTCTAATCTTTTCAAGGTCAAAAGGTAAGAACTTATGATTATGTTCTAACCACTCATCAAGGGCTACCCCCTCGTTGCTGTCATTAAATAAATCTTTATACTTTTTCTTTAAATATTTAAGTTGTTTTCTAATACTGCCTATCTGTTCTGCTAATGGTAATGAAAACATTTTTGATTTGCGCAGGTCATTAATACCTTGTATAAACTTGTTGTTTTGTAAGTCTTTTTTAGCACTGGCATAATACTTTTGATAGTTAGAACTTTCTTTTGTCAACTTATCAAAGAATGTGTTTAATCTCTTTTTCTCTTCTTTAGAAATATTGTTAGGTATGTTTTCTCTTAATCTTTCAATATCTTTTAAGAATGTCTTTGAATGTGACATCAAAACTAATGCTTGCTTAAAGTACATAGCACTAATTTCGCTATGCAATAAGTTCTGTAAAGCTCCAACATCATCAGTCATAGCCTCTTGCATTAGTTGCTTGATAGGATCACTTAATGGGCTGTTAAAGATGTCAGCTGTCATATCCTGTATAGAATATTGAGCTATAACATCTTGATATAAATACTCACTATCAAATAAACCGTTTGTAAAAAATCTGAAATTGTCATCAGCACTAGGCAAAGTATCGCCCTTATAAGAATTTGTAAAATTATATTCAATAGCTTTAACCTTATTTTCAGGTGTCATCTTTTCTGTAAACAGGGTAGATTTGCTGATAGTGTTTAGAGTTCTTTTTAAATCTCTAAAGATTTCGGAATTAGCAGGCTTGCCTGTAATAATTTCTGATAAGAAACGTGCTACAAATCTTTCTTGTAATTGTGCCCATTGTTCTTTGCTGATTGTATTTATATCAAGGTTAGGATCATACCACTTGATTAAACGGTTAATTTTAGTTTTAGCTGTATTGTTATTCTTAGCTAATTCTTTTGTAGTATCTAAAAACCAATGACTTAATTCATGGAATACATCAGTAAATGAGCTATCTTTCTTTAGCTGAATTGTTTTACTGTTAGGATCATAAGTGCCTTTAGCATGGTGATTATCAATAGCATCTTTGTTTTTTGTAAGATTTTCTCTATTTACAAGTTCATACTTAGGCTTAAATTTAGCGTACACTTCACGTGCACTAATGCCTAAGCTGTCACCTAAAGCGGTACAAAATGAGCTGATAGTATGAGCTATCAAGCCTTGATCTCGTGAGTTAGTATTGATTGCAACCTTAGCTAGCTCTTTTTTAATTTCAAACTCTAAATCTTCTTTGTCTTTTTGTTGTGCAACCGCCTTAATATACTCATCGCCTAATTCAGTTCTTAACTTATTGATTTTCTTATCTGATAAAACCTCTCGCAATTCGCTAGGTAAAGGCTTGCCTTGACCGTCAGTAGTTACATCAGATAAAACCTCTCTAATCTCTTGCGGTAACTGTAACCATTCACTGGGCTTAATCTCTGATAGTGAGCCGTTGCTTTCCTGTGTAAACTTAGCCTTAACATTATCAGGTAAAGTGTTTACATCTATACCATGCTCCGCTAACTTACTGTTTGCTAGCTCACTGTCAACATAAACAGAACGTAAAACACCGTCAGCGATTGTGCCGTTAGTTGCGGTATCTCTTTGTGCTAATGGTGTTTTTGCTAAGATGTCTAGGCTTGCTTGATCTTTAATAAGTTTATTTAATAAATTAACAACTGAATGTATGACCTTTGATTGCTTAACTAGGCTAGGAGCTCTAAAGGCTACAGTAAGCATAGCACTAGGTGCTATACCCTCTTTTAAGCCCTCGCCAAAGTTACTAGCAAACTTACTTAATCTGTCATCAACTTCTAAATAATCATTGACATTATCTTGTGTAACAGCTGAATATAAACCTGTGCTACCTGCTCCGATACCTGTACCAAAGCCAATATCTTTTACTGTATCAACTAGGCTTTCTTGTACTTTCTTTCTGCTACCTGCTGTTACTACTTTATATGCACCTTTAACAGCTTTTGTACCGCCTAAGAACAAAACATCAGTAAGTGCAAGTGCACCGCTTAATAGAACGTTTTTATATTTATATTTATCGTACACATCTTGCGCATTACCTTTAGGATCATTTGCTAAGATTTGCATAACAGTGTCGCCTTGTGATTGAACGTATGTATCATAAGCATTAACACCTGCGAACCCGCCCCATAAAGCACCGCCGATAGCACCCGCACCTACACCAACATGAGCACCAACAGCACCTGCACTAGCACCGATACCTGCACCCGCACCCGCACCAGCAACTCCTGCGCCTAAATTTTTTAGATTAAAAAATGGTGTTACAAAACTATTTACAGCTGATACAAAGCTACCCCATTTTGTCTCTTCACCTATACTGTATCTTTCAGTTGCCTTTACATAGTCATTGACTAAATCTTTTACATCAATGCTTTCGCCGTTATTTATTCTTTCAACTAATTGTTGATTAAACTTTCTAGCGTTAGATGTATTGTTCCATGCTCTGCGTGTATCATAAAAAAACTTTTCATCATAAGATCTAAGATTAGATGCAACAGCAAAATACTTGTATGTTTCAGGATCTAAATTTCGGCAAAACTTAGGATCATCTAATAGCTTTTCGCTAGGAATACCGTACTTATCAGCGTATTCATAATAAGTATTCATAGCCTTTTGAGCCATTACCTGCGCTACAATTTCGTTGTTTATTAAAGGTGCGCTGCTTTCGCCTAATTCATTGATAGCCTGTTCTGTTTCAGCTTGTGCATTTGTTTTATTCTGTTTTAAAGAATAATCAAAAACATTGTTGATTAACTTTGCACGCGCTCTTTTTTCTTGAACATTTTGAGCGTGAGCATAGTCAGATAATGTGGAGCTTTCATCTAACTGAATGTCAGGGGCGGTTAAATCATCAATAAAAGTATTATTTTCTTTTAAAAGTTGTCGCTCTGTTTCTGTTACAAAGTTAGCTCTAGGTTGTTTTATTAATTGTGTAGGATCATATTTTCTTGCAAGTTGTTCTCTTAACTTGTCTTGCTGTTCTTGTGGAAATTGTCTGTCTAATAAAGAATTGATAGTAATATTATCTTCCATAATCACCTACTTTAATTAGATTTTTCTGTATCATCAGAAACTTCGCCTAAATATGAACCGATTGCAATACTATCTGTATCACGTTCTTTTTGTTTCTTAGCTTTCTCATACTGTTTATAAGTCACATCATGGCGTAAGAATATAGCTTTTTTATCTAACGCATAGTTATATAACTGATTAGCACTAGGATATTGACCGCCATTTTCTTGTGCATATTCGCTATCTAGGTTAGCTATTTTTGCAATGATTTGATCGTCAGTGTAATTGTCTTTTAATAAATCACCTTGCTTAAACAAATCAAAGACATCTTCTAATCTATCAATTCTTTGTTGTGATTGTTTCTTTAAAGTTTTAAAGCCTTGCGGATCGTTAAAGTAATTTTGAGTAATACTCAAAACTTGATCTGCACTTGCTTGTTTTCCTGTACTTTGTTCAAGGTTATAAATTCTGCGATTAAGTTCATCATTTACAGTAGATACAATATCTAATTCGTAAGGCTCTAAGTTTTCAAGCTTTTTGCCATAAGTATCGGTGATGTTTGTTGTAATAATATCTTGTGCCTGCTGATTGCCCACTTTTAATTTTCCGTCAGCATGATCTTTTTCTACGTTCTGTTTAAAGATATTAAATTCATTTTCATCTTTTATTGAAATAGGGTTGTTAGCTATCCACTTAGGATCATGGATAAGTTGATAAGCCTTTTCTTTAGGTAAGCTCTTTAGATTTTTTACAGTATTTGAGCCTATATTTGATCTAATATTATCAAGCTCTTCAATCATCATTTTTTTAGCACTTTCCATGTTACCGTCATAATAGCTAGCAACCGCATCTTGTTGTTGTGGAGAAAACAAACTCATAATATTGTCAGATGTTACTTGCGATAACTGCTGCGTGCTAAATGTACCTAGTACACTTCTAATTGCTTGACGTGTAAAAAAATCTTCGTTGTTAATACTTCTTAGCTTATTGTCATAATTGCTTACGTACATATAAGCATCAGCATCAGCCAGTGATGCCAACTGTTCATCACTATAATTTTTGTATTTTTCATAATCATCTGCTTTAGGGTTAGCTCTAATAGCTTTTAACTCATCAAATCTCTTAGAAAAAAAATCATTTTTAAGCTGTATCTTTTGCTGTACGGTCAAAGGTTGTGTGCTTACTTCATTAGCTCTTGCTTTCGCATCACGTTCTGCCTGTGCTTGTTTAGCCTGTTTTTCTAAACCGTCTTTAATCTTTAGCAATAAGTCACGATAAGTAGTGCCATTGATACTATTCTTAAATGTTTCTAATCGGTTGCGTGCGATGCCGTATTGTTCTGCATTACAGTTATAATTTACTAGCTGTGTGACAGCCTCATCATTAGCCTTAGTTAAAAATACCTGCGCCTCTTCACTATCTAAATCAAAGCCATTGAATTGTAGATAGTTACGGTTAGCTTCTTGATACTCTTCGTAAAACTTTTGAGCTTGTGGTGATGTTGCGTTATTCTGAAAAGCAATATTTGTATTAGCAATACGTGCCTGTAACTCAACGTTGTTTTGTTTAAATACTTCGTTTGAGTAGTGGTCGTAACCTGTTGATTTGTAAGATGTTGTTTGATTGTCAAGCCATTTATCTGTGCTATCTTTAAAGTCACGATGATTTTTAAAAATGTCACTGTATTGTTTTTTTAGATCATCTAACTGATTGTTATAATCATCAATGCCGTTAATAGCACCTTTTAGCTTTTGTTCACGATAATCTATAAGTAACTTGTTTGCTTGCTCTGTAAAACCGTTCTTAGCTTCATTTTGCAACCCCTCTAATTTACGCTGTCTAACACGATCTTGAAATGCCTCAACTGCATTTATCATAGGCAAAACACGTGTGCTTAACTGATTAGGCTTAACTAAAAAAGGGATGCGTGCATCAACTGCTTGACCTTGTAAACGAACACCGCCACCTCTTGCGTGCCCCATACCGCCACGATCACTAAGATTTAATCCCTCTGTTGGTAATAAAATCGCCATTATTTGCTAAAGCCTCCGCCACCGTATTTATTCATAAAGCTGTTTGCTAAACTTTCACCAAAGGCATAATTAGCCTGCTCTAAAGGCTTAATAGATTTAGCCTGTATTCTCATAGCTTGATAGTTACCCATAGCTATATAGCCTTGCGCCATGTAATTTGCTTTTTGTAAATCTAAATCTGATAGCTGTTGCATCTGTGCATACATTTGATAGCGTGCATTGTTAGCGTTACTTTCAGTATTTCTTTGAATAATCTTTTGATTGATTTCAGCTGAAACCCTGTTACTTTTATCAATTTCAGCTTTGCTACCCTCATTCATACGAACACCACTACTAGCACTTTGTGCCTGCTGTGATGCTGTTGTCTGTGCATCTTGTAAGCCTCGTTCAAAGGCTTGAATTTGACCGTTAAAATATTGATTGTAAACTTCATTACAAGCACTGCGCACGTCAAGCTCTGCCAACTGTTTTTGTGTATCAATCAAATTAGTGTTCATAAATGACAACTGCGCATCATACAAATACGATTGAGATTGACTTTCTAACTGTTTGCGCTCGGTCATACTGTCAAACCATTGAGCGGTTGCCTTTACTCCTGCTTTTGCGATGATAGTCCATGCGTTATAGTCAGGTATCAAGTCAGCCTGTTGGCGCATACGGTCAGTTGCTTTGTTTGTGTAATTCTGTGAAGATTGAATATTTACACGTGATGATCTTTTAGTTGTATTAGCTACTGATGTTTTCTTTAAGTATTCACCGTAACCACTTTGTGCCCATTGTGGAATGTTCATTATTTACCGTCCTCATAACTAATATTAAGGATCACACTTTGAATTTCTACAGGAACTGCATTTTTATGCTTAATAGAAAATTGTGATTGTTCCGACCATTCGCCATTAACCGCTACCTTGACTAAGTAACTTTCATCACCCTCAACCGTCTGATAATCATCTAAACGTTGACACTTAAACTCATCGCCTCGTGGATAGTTAGCACTAAATAAATCACCCGCATAGCTAACTCTTAAATTAACCTCTGAAATATTTTTAGTTCTATCCTGTAAGTCA
The DNA here is from genome assembly GCA_934191235.1 of uncultured Prevotella sp. Classification (GTDB taxonomy): domain Bacteria; phylum Bacteroidota; class Bacteroidia; order Bacteroidales; family Bacteroidaceae; genus Prevotella. Next base: position 17,533 of record CAKPUA010000028.1, read on the forward strand.
GCCTCTGTATTAGAGATAGTCAAAGGAACTGAAATAAAACTAGCCGTAATAGGTAAACCGACTGCGATATTCTTACCTGCTTTATCTAAGACAATTAAACCTTGTTTTACAACCTTGTTAGATTGCTGTACACCGTCAACATAAACAGCAACCTCTTGACCCTCTAAATGATTTAAGCCACTAACTTTAGATTGATTAGTTGAAAAAGTTGTATCAAGGTAACTGTCTAAACAGCGATAATATTCTTTTGATTTGTTAGCGTTAAAGTCATCACTACGTTCAATGTAACGTGTTCCATTACGATTAACTACAGCATATAAATGATCTTCTGTTCCCTCTGAAATGGCGCATACACTTTCAAACTTGCCGTTTACAGTAGAGTGTCTATGCCATGCTACTTGATCTTGTTCAGGTGAAAAGGTACAACCTAACAATTTGCCGTCAGAAGATACCGCCCATACAACCTGTACAGGTGATTTGCAAAGAGTGACTGATGTCACATCTTTATTATCAAATAGATGTGGAGCACGTACTGAAATATCAGTAGAAACATAACCTTGTTGATTGTAGTTATAACCTAATGTACGAACGTGACCGCCACGTTGTGACACATACACAATTAAGTTGTTTACAATAACAGGTTGTACATTGTTTGAACCTACAAAGGATTGAGCACGAACAGCAACAGAACTAGGAGTTAAAGCATCACTGTTTTGTGTAAAAACTCTTAGCTCACTTGAACCTGTCATTAGAATTAAACTATCTAAAGCTACGATATGCTTAATTCTGTCGGCATCAGATGTCACGGCTGTGATTTCAATTCTATCTGTATCAAGTACAGGCAAGTGATACATCATCAAGTTCTGATAACCTGCATTTGTAAACCATACTTTTAAGGGGTTATTGTACGAACCACCAAATACTCTGCGTTGATCGTATTGAGCTACACTGCTTGGATTATCAGCTGTACTACCTGAACTGATAACAGGTGTAAATTTAGCACCACTGCCTACAGTGGATTGAATAGTTACTGTAGTATTACTTGTATAATTACTACCGCCATTTGTTACGATTGTTCCTGTAACAAAACCATTAGTACAAATAGCATAGCCAACAGCACCGCTACCTTTACCGTCATTGTCTTTAATAGATAATTTAATTTGTACGGTTGAATTAGTTTGTGCAAACAAGCTACGAAATACAGGTAATGAAATTCCATTAGTGTATAAGGAAATAAAATTCTGATTATTTTTAAAAGCATTTGCCGTTACTTGCTGTGAAAAGTTGTAGTTATAATTTACTTCACCACTTGTAACAGTGACATTCAGCTTAACTACCGCATTTTGAAATTCTAATTTATCAACAGTTAATTGAATGTGCTGCTGTGAAATGTAAGCGATTTTTCTATACTTAGTTGTGTCGTTATCATTATAAGAAACAATGTCATACTGTATGGATAGATTGTTATTGAATGGATTAGTATACACTTCACCTGTAGTGATATTTAAAATATCTAGTTTAGCCGAAACGCTAAAATCTGTAATTTCTTCACCACTACTTGTAGTACAAGCAAAACTCATAACAGGAGGAATTGCATCTATCGTTAGTGTACGAGGCAAGCTCCAAGTATCGTTGTATTTACCGTACCAATAATCACCATTACCAGTAGTATCAACTGTAATGGAACGAATAACACCTTGCGCTGTCTGTGAAAAAATTTCTTTATATTTTGGTGGTGTAGTATTACTATCAGGATTATTGCCTACATCGTCAAGGTAAGTATTTTCTGTTTCACCTACAAAACAATAAATACCTGCAACCTCACGATAGACACGATAATAATCAGCACCACTTACCGCACCCCATTTAACACGAATACTAGCACCTGTAATGTAGTAATTACCGCTAGCTTGTAATGCTGCACTAGCAACACTTTCAATGCCGTCTTTATCAATCGCTGTTACAACATAGATAGGCTTAATCTTATCTTTTGTTTTTGTTTCTGCATCAGTCATATAGCTAGCGTATCTAGCCTCATAACTTAAATCAGTCGGTGCATTGATAGTAGGTGTTACGGTTACCTTAACGAAGCGCCAATCAGTATTGCCGTAACGTCTTAATTCATAAGGTGAATAATCAGGATTTGTTAAAGTTAGAACATCTGCGTTTTGTGAATAATCAATATTCTTTAAATCTTCTGCTTTGTAAGGTGTGGAGATTTGATAAATAGTATTATTTGAATTAGCTAAATAAGCGCCATTTTCAATGATACGTAAAGTATTATTGCCGAACTCTAATACGAATGTTTGTTCTGAACTGTATCGAAAAGGAATTAGGCGTACAGGGTGTGAGCTATCAACAGCTTGACCTACTAAACGAAAACCTGCACGAGTACGCATTGCGCCTTGTGGTAATACAACAAAGTTTTCAATCTTTGTTGCGCCCATTGCATATTGAGTTAAATCAGAACGTGCGAATAATGAACTTGTAATCTCACCTGCGCCAAAGCCACGTTGTAATGTTCTTGTAACCATTTAAAACCTTGCTGAAATAAATTCAGGAATAGCATTATCTTGTATGCTGTCTGCACCTTGTTGATTGTCTTGACCGCTTGCAATCTGTAATAACATCAATGCGTTTTGCATTAAATTGTTACTTGTATTCAACCCTGTACTGCCATGAATAAGAGCGCTTGCAAAACGTGCTCCTAACATATACTCTACAGCCTCTGTGAATTGAACACTAAAAAGATTAGGATCATCAATAAATGCTTGATATTGAATAACAAAAGGAGCTTCAATATTAGTTACTATACAACGTGTTGGAACGTTATTTATTTTTACAACTCTGAAATTAAACTTGATTGTATCTTTGTTGTTGATTGTTTCATCTTTGCTTTTAGCATAACGTTCTAAATACAGAATATTCATAACGTCATCAGGTATCTTATAAGTATATTTATACGGAATAGATACTACGTCACTTACTAAATAGCTATTTGTAATAAGTTCGTCTTTTCTTGCAAAGCTAAAGTTATATTTAGTTAAGCATCTATCAACTATTTGCTGATAGTTTCTACGGCATAAATCAGCTTCTTTAGTTTGATCGTCAAAGCTCTTGATATGAATACCTTGACCGATTAAATCTAATGCGTTATTACAAATATCTACTTTTGTTGTCATTGTATTAACCTAAAAAAAATAAGGGGCAAATAATATGCCCCTTTTAGTTTTACCTAAAGATTAAGCTGTATAGCTCTTATCTTCGTTAGCGAATGGGTAAACGGTGCCAAGTACCGCTACACTTTCAAGCTGTGCACGAATTGCATTAGCAACAACTTTAGGCTCTTCACCAACCTTTCTAGGCTGATTAAAGTTAGTTAGATCAGGCTTTTCTGATCCTGTTACGGTTTCAGTACCAGTGCCGTCAGTTGTAGGAATATAGCGTAACTTTAAGTATCGCCACTTCTGCTTGTTAGGTAATACCTGAATATAGCCGTCACTACCTGTTACAAGGTCAGTCTTTTTAATCACACCACTATCGCCAATGATAAGTGGAGTTGCATCATCTTCGGTAAGCAAGCCTAAGATTTGAATGCGCAAATCTTTTGCATGTGCGCCCTGCGCCATAAAGTGCACATATAAATTTTGTGTGCCTGAACCATAATCAGCAGGTGTTTGAAAATCAATAGTGCGTTGTGAATAGGTTGTTGCTGTGATTTCTTGATAGTCACTAAGCACGGTATTTGCATCTACAATTGCCATTTATAAAACTCCTTATTTTACCTGTGTTTCAGTGTTTACGATTTGATCGCACTGTCTAATAGGAACACCTTTAAATAACTTCCATGCACTAGGTGCACCAAATTCTTCGGTTGCATCCATGTACTTAATTACGTCTGAATGAGAACGACTTGCTACAACATCTAAGCCCTGCGCTACGTCACTGTTCATGTATAGCTTCAACTTAGTGTTCTTGCCACGAGGGATTAAGCCCATAGCCTGAGTTAGTTTCATTAAGATATTTGTGTCAGTCTTAGTGTCACCACTACCAATAGTACCTGCCTTGCCGTCAAATAACTGCTGTACATCAATATTACATAGGCGCACAACATATCGCCAATCAAGCACCATTAAGCCAACGTCCCAATCATAGATTGTTTCATAGCCCATAAATGGGTGCCTGTTCTCATCATATAGCTTAGTTTTGCCTAAGTCAGTAGTTTGAATACCTGCTTTTGTGCCTTGTGGATATGGACAGTAAACACTATCGCCCCAACCTACTAAATAGATTGAAGTTAAGTTATTACCTGTACCCTTGCAATCAATGATGTTTTTTGCGTTACCTGCTTTCTTGCTTGAATAACGAGTTGCAAAACCTGTAAAGCCCTCACTAGCTTTAGTTGCATCACCATAGAATAAAGTATGTGCAAACTGCTGTGTCATAGCCTCAATGAATGGGCGATCTTCCAAAGCTCTAAACTCTGCGCTGTGACCGTTTAAGTCCATGACTTTCGCATCAACACATGAGTGAGCTTCCATTTGACCGCAAGTTTCTACTACGGTTGCAACTGTACTATGTGATGCAGGTACACCGTGATTGATTTGTCGCCAATACACATCAGGTAAACCTGTGCGGATATTACGTTGATCGCCTGTTGGTAGGTTACCCTCACGAACAACTAAGTCTTGAATGATCTCATTAGTTTGATTTAATGCCTCAATAACAGGTGCTACGTTACCGTTTCTATCTTCACGTGCAATTTGTTCTGCTAAAGTAAGCATACCTGTTGGAGCAACAACTGATGTTCCGACTACTGCCATTTTTACACTTCCTTATGTTTGTTAAAAAAATGAGAATTAAATACTTGATATAAAAGATTTTTATTAGAAATTAAGATTAGGACTATTGTTATAAATGCTACGTAAAGCATCACTGCGATTGTTTCTTTGTGGGATTGCTTGTGTGCCGTTTACATAGCCTGTGTCATTGCCTAACACTGAACCGACTGCGTTAATAAATTTGACAAAGGCAGGGTTATAGCCGATGCCAGTTTGATTAAGTAATGCGCTTACTTCGGGATTGCCAAAGCGTTGCATTACACGACCAATATTTAATTTTGTGTTTGCAAAATTTTGACCGCCGATTTCAGGGTCATTCATTACAGCCTTGCGCCACTCACTAACTTGTGTGTTAAAGCGACCTTGTAAATCTTCGTTAAAGCCTTGTTGCGCTTTATCTAATACACCTGTAATTGCTTGTGCCTGCTTGCCGTTCAAGCCTAACTGTTTCGCAAAATTCTTAAGTTCTGCGGTATCTTCATCATCTAAATTTTTTGCTTGTAATTCATAATCTTGATTAGCTTCTTGCTGTAAGGCATCGTCGGATTGCTGATCTTGCTGTTGTGGTGCTTGTTGCTGTTGTGCATATAAATCATCAACCTGTGCGTCTTGCTGTGTCTGTTGCACTTGCTGTGTATCAGTTACATTAGTTTGTGGTGCTTGCGCCTGTGTCTGCGCATCTGCATTTGCTTGTGGTGCTGATGCTGTTGTGGTGCTTGTTGCTCCGTCCATGTTTCTATAGCTCCGTATTTTCGATTGCGTTAATTAGTTCTGCGGTTAAATGTTCTTTTAAAAATTGTCTTAGTTCTAAGCCGATTGAATGTCTGCCTGTTAGGTAAGCCATACGGTTGGTATCTGAACTAAAACAGCTAAAGTCGATAGGAGCTAAAAGGAGTAAACCTTTTAAAACTCTTTGACCTTGTGGAGTTTTTGCTACCTCTGAAAAATCAAAGGCAAGCTGTTGTGCTTGCCTCTGTAATTCTTCTTGCTCATTTTTGAGCTCAATTTCTTTGTCTATCTCTTGCTCAAATTTTGTCTTTTGTTCTGTGGTCATAGCATATTGCCTCCGCCTACATCATCAAGTTGTTGCATTGCAAGCGATGTATCTACACCGCTTTTTTGTGCTAAATTCTGTTGTTGTTGAATTTGTGCATTTGCCATTTGATCTTGCTGTTGTTGCATCTGTTGCTGTTGTTCTGCTCTTTGCTGTCTAATTTTTTCAGCATCTTCTTTAGAACGTAAAATCTTAGGAGCAACACCTAAGCGGTCACGATATTCATCTACGTAACCGTCAGGATCTAATCGGTCATAGATTTCAGGTAGAATTTGACCCGCTGATGCAAGGGCACTAAAAAAGCGGTCAACACTGTTAATGTCAACCGCTTTCTGTGATTGAGCTAAAACTGATGTAAACTCAATCTTTAATTCTTGACCTTGCAACACGTCAGGCAACGGCGGTAATTTCCCCGCATCTAACAGTCGCCTATATGTAATATCTACCAAACGACCTAAACATTCATTTTGATTTCTTTCGACTACTGGACCCAAAGCTAGCATTTGCTCTTGTTGTAGTGCGTAAATCTCTACGGTAGTTCTGCGGTCACCTGCGGTGCTTCCTACCATTTGGAATAAATCTACATACAGTTGTGAGCGAATACTTTGCTTAATCTGTTGAATGTCTTGTGACAACGCATTTAGATCACCAATACTTTGAACGATAGGCTTAATTGCTAAATCGTTACTTGTATTCTGTGTATAGTTAATTGCACCTGTTGCAAGTGAAATAGGATTTTGTCTAGCTGAATTAGGTGCTTGTAAAGGAGGCTTTGTGTAATAATTTATAAGTTCTGCTTTACGTAAAGTTTCTTGTTGTAATTGCTTAACGTTAGGTAATGCGTTCATGCAAGGTGATACACCGTAATTGTTACCACCGAGCACGTCCCAACGTGGAACAATGCAAGGAAAATAATCAAAACCACTTTCTCTGATTATCTTTGCTTTACCGTTAAGGCTTACGTAATAACTAGCCCATGCTTTATTCTTGCTGTCTAAAGCTGTAACATCACGATCTACTCTAGGTTCAATAGCATGGATAAATTGCCAATAGGTTGATAGTTCACTTCTATCGTATGCGTTTTTAATTTCAGTAGGTAAAATATCGTAACCAAAAGCCTTAACAGCTTGAATAGTTGTAAGCTCAAACGAACGATATAATGTGTCGATGTCACCGTCAGCGTTTGTATCTACACAAAATTCACCTGCTGTTAGTAAATGATGCTTAATGCCTTTGTTAAAATCTTCATAAACAATATCAGCACTAATGCCAAATAAGGCTAATTCTCTATATATTGTGTGTAATGTGTTATAAGTGTTGCTACCACTAAAAATGCGTAAGAGTAACTTTGTAACCTCATCACAATAGTTAATAACATCATAGTTATCAGCTAATGCAGGATCATTAGGTTGCACTTTAAACCATGCACGAGCAGGTGAAGAAGCACCACTCATTAAACCACTAGCCAATAAATCTAAAAAATTTCCAGTATCGCTATCCAAAATGTAACGATCATCACGCATTTGATCGTGTTCGTGTTCGTCAAACTTACCGCTGAACACGCTAATATATCTTGATACCTGTCGCCACTTAGATAAAAACGGTTCACGCACACGCTTTAAATCAAGCCAACGATCATAAATGATATTAGCCCTTTCTTGTTCGTCTGCTTGCTTCCAACGGTTATAGGTAGTGTTAGTCATTAATACCACTCATCTCCGCTTTCATCATCACCAACTAAGCCTAACTTGATATTTGTTGATGTATCTGCATTTCCTTTTGTAAGGTCAGTATTATTTATATTATTATTTTCTCTTTTAGATGAAATATTGTATTTCGATTGTTGATTTAAGTTTTGTTCTTGTGATGCTAGTTCTCTTTCTTGCAATGCTTTCTGTTGTTGCGCTTGTTGTTTTTGTAACTCCATAGCTTGCTGTTGCTGTTGCATAGCCATTTGTTGATATAAAGCCTGCTGTTGCATAGCCTGCTTTTGCGCATCGTAACTTTTGATTGCGCCCATTGTTGCAAGGTTAGCTACACCTTTTACTAATTTCTTAAAAAAGCCCATTAGTACCATTCCTCACTATTATTAGCGTTGTCACCGCCTAGTGCGCGTTTTATCCATGTTCCACTTGATGATTGACCTTGTGTGAGATTTTGATTATTTTTAACATCGTTGTTTTTTCTAACATTTTGAGCTTGTTGTTTTTGTGATAAATTCTTTTGTTGTTCTAATTGAGTGTTATTCTCATCTGCTTGACGTTGCATTTCTTCTTGTTGTTGTTTTAATTGTCGTTCCATATTTCTTTGCTGAATAGCTGATTGAATATTTTGAACTGAACCGTCATAACCTAACATCGCATATTGCAAAGCCAGCTGATCGTTTCCTTGATTAAAAGCATTTACAGCCAATGTGCTATAAAAACCCTTACTAGCCATTCTTAACTCCTAAAAAATATTTGTTGATTGTTGTATTTCCTGTTCAAATTGCGCAAACGGATTATCATAAATTTGTTGTCTTGAATTTCTTGCTATTAACCTTTGCTCTTCGTAATTCTGTATATCTGTTTGCGGTACATCTTCAGCAAAAGTCAAAGCTAAACTATCTGCTAAGTCAGGTGATTTTCCCAAGCGGTCACGTATCTGTTTTTTAGTTTCTAAGAATTTTTGATTGTCATCTGAATAGTAGAAATAAGGGGTTGCGATTTCTGAAATTAAATCAGCGTTTTGAGGTAAACAGCCACCTCTACGTATCCAATCTGCCATGCGGCACCACATTTCAGTGCGTTTGTTTTTATACTGTTTATCTAATGACTTGTGACCGAAATTTATATCGTTTACGTAAATACCCCATGAATTAAGAATATCTACAACACCACCGCCTACACCTGTGCCGTCAATGTAAATTTCTTTAGGTAAGCGTTCCATAGCTAAACGCTTAACATGAGATGCTAGCTCTACTGTACTTACACCTTGCAACGCAATAGGCTCATAAATAATTTGACCTTTACGCAATGTAATTACAGAGCGATCATTACCAAAACGTGCAACATCAACACCCATAATTAAATCGGTGTAGTTGTTAGCATAAATAGGTAAACTTCTTTCCGATGCCTCAAATACTTCTTGATAAGATATAAGCTGATCAACGGCACTTGCGCTAAAGTCACAAAGCATCTCACGCTTAAATACTTCTTCAGGAACAGAATTTTTATAAGTTTCGATTTCGTCTTTACTTAAAGCATCTGTTTGATAACAAGTGAATACTTGACTTATCCAATCTTTAGTAAACTTTTTATCTTTACCTCTTGCAAAAAGTTCACTAAATAAATTAATGCCTTTAGGAGTTCCGATGAATAAAGCCCAACCGTGCATATCCATTAAGGCAGGGTAAACGATTTCAGTCCATAGTTCTTTCGGCATCTGTGCAACCTCATCAAGGACTACACCCGCCAACTTTGAACCACGTATTGCATCAGGATTGTCAGAACCTAATAAATAGATTTCTGAACCATTCCAAAATCTGATTGTTGTATCACTTTCTCTAATATCAACTAAAGTGATTTTTTCATCACCGCTTTTGCGTTCTTTGTTGATTTCGCTTTCAGTTTTTTGGATTTGTGCCACGGCATCTTTTAAAGGTTTCCATGCTACTTTTTTTGCCTGTTTCAACTGCGGACAAATATAGGCATAATCGCCTTTTGTCTGTAATGCTTTTATAATTAACTCATTTACAGCAAATGTCGTCTTTCCTGCACGTCTGTGAACAGCTAAAACTGTAAAGCGTTTTTGTTTATCAATACAGTTTTGTTGCCATGCTCTAGGTGAAAACTGATAATCAATAGAGTAATTTTGTGACATTAAATCTTTAAAGCAATTCCTGTATTAACTGTAACGTTTACACCGCCACTGTTAGAACTGCGTTTACTGTTTGCTTGTGAGATTGCTAAACAATAATTTGATTTAAGCTTTGCACTTGCAACTTCAACCATACTTACTTCTTCGCCTTTCTGTATCTTGTCATAAGGTGAAGATGCAACCTCAAAGCCTACACGTTCATAAACAGCGTTACGTCTATCTTTTGCTGATTGATATAAATCTTTGTATTTGTCTGAATGTAATAAAACATTGAGGGTTGCAGGGTGAATGTTAAATGTTTCGGCTACATGGTATAAATCAACGTTTAAGTTCTTGCTGTATTCTTCTAAAACTGCAACAACATCACATTCATCTATTTGGTCGATTACGGCTAAGTGTTTGTCCATGTTTTCGTACTTAGCCTGTAATTCAAATTTCTTTTCTTCGGTTTTAGGTTCTAAAGGCACATGATATTTTTTTTTCTGTATTTGCTTTTTGCGTGGTGCTACTTCTACGTCAACTTGCATTTATGAAAAATACCTTTGAATTTCCTTTTCTCTACGGTTTCTTAAGCCGTTATTTTCTGTGTGTTTTGCATATATCCAACGTCTAAACTCTGCCTTGATTTCTTCATCACTAGCGCAACCTTTAATTTTTTTCCATAAGGTTGAATGTCTTAGTGCGCTTGCACCTGCGTTGTAACTAAAATCAACTAACGCTGAATACTGATTTTGATTTAATGTAATTAAGGATTGAAAAAGCATGACATTTACGTTTTGTTCATGCTCTTTTAAGACAGCTCTAAATTCTTCATGCTCCTGTTGCATACTCCATACAGTATTCTTAGTAACTTTTGAGCCTGTATGATCTACAGTTAAGCCATGACCGATAGTCCATACCTTAGCGAACTTATCCCAATAGCTCCCCCATGTTTGTGTCTTAGTGTCAAAGCCTGTACAATTTGCATTTTCGTTTTGACCTATCCAATCAAAATCATTGTCTGTTAGCTTCATTTTCTGTACTCTTGATTGTTTTGACATAAGCCTTTGCTAGTGTAGTTACACCTAGCACAATATAGGTGCTACCGATTGAGCCGATAAATGTACCGATTAAGATCATGTACACATACGACCAACCTAAATATTCATGTAAAGCAAGTCCTACTCCACTTGAAATAAGCGAACAAGTAATAGCATCAGCTAAGGTTCTGATAATGCCTGCTTTTGTTAATACAGAGTAAGTCTTAAACATTCGTGCAATGGCACTAACAAAACTAGCTAACATTCCTAAGACAAAGAATGTCTGCTCATTACTTAAAGGATTTTGCATTTATAAACTCACATATAAAAAAAGCTCCACACTTTCGTGTAGAGCCTTTTTTTTAAATTATCAGGAATAACAAATATGACTAAAACAGCATAACTAGATAATAGCTATACAATTTGTGAACATCAACGTTATTCATTTATAAAATCAAAATTATGACCTATACATTTTTCTACAAAGTCACACCACTGCTGCATAATACGCTTTCTTTCTTCGTAATAAGTTCCACGATTATATGCCTGTTGAACCGCATTACCTTGAACGTGAGATAAACATAATTCAATGATAGTTTCCTTTGCGGTTGGTAAAGTTTGTAACCATTGACGACCACAAGTCCTGATGCCGTGTATTTTTAATTTGTCTTTATATCCATTTTCATTAAGAGCTTTCAACAAAGTACATGCTGATATACAGTTAAACTTTGTTGTGAATACATAATCAGAATTATAAATATTATGCTTTTTTAAATAATCAATAACCCTTAAGGCTTGTGTGCATAAAGGAACTTTAAACTCAGCCCAAGTTTTAGTCTTAACCAAAGCATAATCATCATGTATATATTCATACTTTAATGTTCTTAACTCCTCGTTGCGTAACAAAGTAAAAAAGTACATAAACAATAAGCATTGAGTAATTTTAGTTGCTTTATTCATATCATTAAAAAGTTTAATCATGTCACTTTCTAATGTTTCTTGTCTGAATGAATTGTAATGAGTAGGTTTATATTTTGGTAAATAGCGCTTGATATTTACAATAGGATTGTATTCAATAACTTTAATAAATACTGCATAATCTAATACAGCTTTGATTGTTGTAATGAGATAATCACCTGTTGATGCTGTGCCTTTCTTTATATAATCAGAATAAAAATTTATACAAAATTCAGCAGAAATTGAGCTAATAGGCATATCAGCTAATTTACATAAATGATTTTTATAGGCTAATTCTTTCTTTTTTCTTGTTTTTATCTTTATAGTCTGTCTGTTTAATTCATACCATTTTGTGTATATTTCGCCAAAGGTTACAGTTAAGGCTTTTTTCTTTTTTTGATCTTCCAAAGGATCTAAGCCGTTGTCTATTTTTTCTTTAGTTTCTAAATATTTTTTACGTGCATCATTAAGTGATGTCGTTGGATATGAGCCAAATTGAACATAGATACGTTTTCCGTTTACCATGTTACGAAACATGAACTTAATATTTGTTTCGCCACGTGCACTGGGGTATAGCTCTAAAGTTAAGCCTGTTACATCGGTTAGAATAGAACGTTTTTTAATCGTTGTTTTAACCAAAGATTTAAGCATCTTATCTGTAAAATTTTGTCGCATAATCTTTTACTCCATTTGTAACCAAATTATAGAATATGCGACCAAACCTTGCAACCAAATATTACATAAAGTTTCTTAAAATTTAAAAAAGTTTTTTTAAAATTAGCTTAAACATCAAATATCTATCTGATTTATATATTTGTCAAAAAGCTGACTGCAAGAATTGGAATTGGGAAGTTAATACCATTAAAGATCCGACCGTAAATGCCTGGTGTATGCCTGGTGGCAA
>CAKPUA010000029.1:0-26521 GCA_934191235.1 uncultured Prevotella sp.
CCCGTGCTTGTGCCGCCTGTACCCGTGCTTGTGCCGCCTGTACCCGTGCTTGTGCCGCCTGTACCCGTGCTTGTGCCGCCTGTACCCGTGCTTGTGCCAGAACCACCTGTAGCTCCACCTGTCAAATCCTGCTCAACACCTCTCAAGTTCTTCAACAGATAGATCTTAACAGGGAAAGAAGATTGAAGCACTTCTGGGGTAAAGTATGGAAGTACGTGTCCCTTGAAGAAGTCGACATAGTACTGCACTTCATCATTAGGCACATCATCACCGTAGTAAAGTTTACCTGTACCCACACTGGTCCACTTGCGGTTCAAGTCTGCCGGTGTAATGTCTTTATACAAAAGATAGACACCATACTTGTCATGTATTTCCTTTATCTCCTCATCCCAAGGATTGTCACCCTGCGGAAATGTCATACGCAACACCGAATAGTTGCCGGTCGGAGTTAAAGGATCATCGGTTGGGCTACAGGAAGAAACTGTAAACAGTCCTGCCAGGGCAGCCATATATATTATCTTTTTCATTCTTCTGTATTGTTATCTGGGTTGTTTTCTGTCGTATTATCCGAAGTCTCTCCTATGCGCTTTTCGCCTACAGGGTTCTGCTCAAGATTGCTATTCTTCTCAATGGCAATGTCGGGCACGGGAACCGTGTAGAGCGGGTCCTTGGTTTTCAGCGTGTAAGTAGTCACCGTATTTTGTGAATCATACCATACATGCTTGATTTCCGGCATGCCCCAACGCCGCAGGTCATTCCAACGATGACTCTCGAAGCATAGTTCGCGACGACGCTCTTTGTGGATAAACTCTATCAGCGCATCGGCATCGGCAATGGTTTCTGCCACATAGTCCTCAGCAGCAAAACGCTTCAATCTCAAATCATTGAGAGCCTGAAGGGCTTGCTGACGATAGGTGTCATTGCCTGTAGCCTTGAACAGCATGGCCTCAGCTTCCATATAGTTGAGGTAAGCCTCTGACAAACGGAGACATCTGCCAAAGATACCCGTACCTCCAGAAGGACGGAACGATGTATTCACGTTCATCTTTCCGATAGCCAAAGCCATGTTCTCGCCTTGGAAATTCTTGTGCACTACATAACGCTCCTTGCGAAGATCCTTGTCATCAAAGGTATTCATCAATTCATTTGAAGCCTTGAAATAGGGAATGCGAGGACTGCCGTCAAGACCTTCCTCCGAATAGTCTTCTACCCATCCTGCCCAATCTGACACTTGCCCATAAGGGAAGATAACCTCGCTCGAAGCAGCATAAGAATAGAAGTTGGTATATACGCGTGTGGTGACACCCTCCTTGGTTTCCTCAGTAGGAATGGTGTTGAGGTCAAGCAATTTGAAACGAGTGTCGTCCATCACGAGCTTGGCATACTTGGCAGCCTCTTCCCAGTTCTCCATATAGAGATAGGTGCGCGAGAGCAACAGTTGCACCATTGGCAGACTGGTGCGGTAGTTCTGCTTCCACTGAGTGGCAGCCGGCAACATCTTGTAGAGTTCTTCCGCTTTGAGCAGGTCTTTCACAATCTGTTCATACACCTCTCCTACCGTATTGCGCTTCAAAGGCGTTTCCTCCACTCCGCTGGTGAGCTTCAATGGAACACCGAGAGCATTGGGGTTCTCAGAGTAAGGTTGACCGAAAATGTTGACCAACTGCAGATAATAGAAACCACGCAGGGCATACGCCTGTGCGAGCACGTTGTTGATATCGTCAGGCTCACCACTTACAGTACCGATATAGTCGATGACGGCATTGGCACCTTTAAGTTTCTGATAATAGGTATAGTACATGTCTGACGAGCCTTCACTCAGTCCGGCTTCCTTCATCATCTTGAACATATCCGGCTGCCAGGTATAGGAAGCGAGATAGAGGTTGTCGTCGAAATTGTTTTCCGGCTCCTGGTAACGGGTTGCGGTCACATCGTCGTCCATCAAGGTCAGAAAGATGTTGAAGCCTCCGAAATCATTGCGCGGATAAGCCTCGCCCAAAAGAATTTCGTTGAGCGAGGACACCTGCTTGGGCACATACTCGCTGGTAGACTTGGGCTCGAGGAAGTCACCGCACGAAGAAAGCAACAGGGCGGAGCCCAACAGTGCCGTGGTATATAGTTTTGTCTTTTTCATTGTGATGCTTGTTTTTTTAGAATGATACACTTAAACCGAACGAGAAGATGCGTGGCTGGCGGCTGCTGCCCGTCTCGGGATCATAGCCGTTCCACTTCTTGCTGGCTATCACGAAGATGTTGTTGGTATTACCGCTCACGGAAATGGCTTGGGCATGTATCTTCTGACAGATGCTCTTGGGGAAGTTGTAAGAGAACGAGAGCTGCGAACAGCGCAGGAACGTTCCACTCACCAGTCTGACGGTAGAGTTGGCCCACATGTCATAGCGGTTGGTGAAATAGCCATCGGGAGTATAGAGGTTCAAATCGTCAAGCACAGAGGTGTAAAGACCGGGAATGGTGGTCTTGGTCTCGTCGCCAGGCTGCTTCCAACGGTTGAGCAACTGCTTGGAGAGGTTGCTCAGTGGACTGGGCAACTTGCCGTTTGCAAAGGTTGAATAGGGGTTGGGCAAGCGCTTTTTGGAGCCCAAGATGAGAGCGAAACTGGCACTCAACTGGAACTGCTTGTAGCGCACACGGGGATTGATGCCACCCGTGAAGTACGGCTCCGACTCGCCGGCATAAACCAGGAAGGATGTCGGGTCGATGTTCTTGTCATCCGATACCTTCTCAAGGGTTGCGCCACGGAAGTTAGGCATACCTGTTTCATGGTCAAGCCCTGTAAAGTCGTAGGCCCAGAAGGCATAGAGCGAATAGCCCTTGCGGAGAGGACGACTGCTGTTGCCGCTGATAAAGTCACGGTGGGTCAGTTCGTCGGCACGTGCCGTACGGTCATCAGTCTCGGTCTTGTTCCAGTTCTTGGATGCGTTCAAGCCAATGTTGAAAGTCCAGTCCTTGGTGTGGATGGGGGTGATGTTCATTGACCATTCAAGACCATGGTTGTAGATGATACCACCATTCAAGCGGAGTGTACCCATACCATATTCCTCTGCCACATCCTGGTCGATGATGGCGTTGGAACGGCGTCCGTAATACTCCAGGTTCATTGACACTGCATTGAACAGCTGCATGTCGAGACCGAGGTTCCAGGTGCGCGTGCGCTCCCACTTCAAGTAGGGATTAGGCAGACTGGAGATGGTTGAGTAATATTCGTTGTAACCCTGGAGGAGTTTACCATAGGAAGAGATCAGTTCAGGACTCACAGAACTTACCACATTACCCTGGATTCCGTATGTGGCACGGAGATTGAGCTGGTTGATCCACTTCACGTTGTTCTTGAACCACTCTTCCTCGCCAACTTTCCAGGAGAAGCCGAACGAATAGGTAGGGTCAAACTGTTTCTTCACATCCTGGCCGAAACGGTTGGACGCATCCGAACGGATGTTGGCATTGAGCACATAACGGTTCATCAGTGAATAGGCCAAGGTGCCAAAGAACGACATGTAGTTGGAGGTGACGTTAGTGCTGTTCCAACCACCTTCGTAAAGGTTGCGAAGCGCACCCCAACCAATAGACTGGCTACCGCCAATCACAACAATGTCTTCCGGCAAGGATGGTGAAATCAGACTCTCGCCACGCTCCGGGACATAGCCCCATACATTGTTGCCCTTTCCAATGCTCTTGGATGAACGCATTTCCCATCCAAACATACCGTTCAAGCGGTGAATCTCGTTAAAGGTATGGCTTGCCACAAGTTTATGTTGCATGTCGAGTGACGTCATGCTCATGTCGTTAGTGGTGAGCTGACCGCCAAACGGCATCAGGGCTGCCTTGTAGAGGTCGGAACCGGGTTCGGCAGCGCCCACGGCATAACCACGGTAATTACGCTCTATATAAGAAGTGCGCTCGCCCTTATAGCTTTCAGAATTGTTGCCGCTATATGACATTGAGCCCACTACCTGATAACTCAACCAGGGAAGAATGGTGAAATCGAGGTTGGCAGACACGTTGAAGGTGTTGCCACGGTTCTTGCTGTAGCTGTTGTCCATCTCGTTGAACACATTGTAGCCATAGGTATTGTTCTTGCCCAAGGTCTTGTTCAACTGATATTCATAGTATGACTGATAGTAAGCACGACTTCCGTCTTCATTGAAAGCGGGAACAGAACGGGCTGTGGACAGGGCGTACGACTGTGGACTCACGCCACTGTAACCATAGGAGTTACGCGAACTTCCGCTGATGTTGAACGAAGCACGGATGGCACGGTTAAACTGCACGCCCAAATTCAAGCGGGCAGTAAACTGGTTCTGGTCGTTACCCTTCTCTGTACCCTTGGAATTGGAATAGCCAAACGAAGCGTTGTAGGTCACCTTCTTCGTACCGCCCGACACGCTCAAGTTGTGGCTCTGGCTGAGAGAGTTGCGGCAAAGCAAGTCGAACCAGTCTGTGTTGACGGTTTCAAGGCGCTGCATCTGCTTGGCAAAGTCTGCCTCGGAAATCATGTGCTTGTTGAACATGGCCATCAAGCCCTCGTAAGTATAGATCTGCGGCAATGGTTCACTCTGATAGCGGGCTCCTGCATCGTAGGCTTCCTTACTGAACTGAATACGTTCCAAAGAGTTCATGTAGTCATACATGTCGTAGTTGGGACGCTGACGGATAGAGAAGTGTGTTGAGTAGCGGATGCTGGTGCGCTCTGCCGAACCCTTCTTGGTGGTGATGACAATAACACCGTTGGAGGCCTTGGAACCATAGATAGCGGTGGCAGAGGCATCCTTGAGCACGGTGAGCGTTTCAATATCCTGTGGGTTCAACCACGACACCTGATTACCGATAAGCTCTTTCATGTCGGTAGTCATGGCTGCCGAAGCGTCGATGGAAATGGGGTCTTCCTGAATGACGCCATCGACCACCCATAGAGGGTCGGTGTTGCCGAGGATGGTAGACTTGCCTCGGATGGTGATTTTCGGCGCTGCACCCACACGGGTTGACGAGTTGACAACCATCAAACCGGCAATCTTACCCTGGAGCATCTGGTCGATAGTCTGATAGGCAGGCATCATGATATCTTCCGCCTTCACCGTGGTAAAGGCTCCAACCATGTCCTTACGGGGCAGACGGCCGTAGCCGGTCTCCACCACTTCCACCTCATCGAGGGTGTTGGCGGCAGACTCCATGGCTATGCGCATGTTGGTGCTGCTCTCGCGGAAACGTACGGATTTCTTCGCCATACCAATGAAGTTGAAATCCAGATAATAAGACTTGCTCGCGTCAAGGGCGGGCATAGACAGGGTGAAACGGCCATTCTTGTCGGTCGTGGTGGCCAACTTGGTGCCTCTCACTCTCACGGTGGCTCCTGGCAACGGGTCGCCCATGTCGTCGACTACCTGTCCTTTGGCTACGACAGCGGCACGACGGGTCGGTGCTCCACCTTGCGGACTTTTAACACTGTTTTGGGCTGAAACGGCAAATGCACTTCCCCAGAATAGGGACAGACACAAGAGCGACGCCTTCAAAACATAGCTTTTTCTGTTTGAATTCATATTCATCTCTCTCCTTATTGTGTGAAAAATGTTAGATACTTTCCGATATTATTAAATCTGTAATTATCTTTTCTCTTTTCTACAATGTGGCATCTTTTTACCAGCTTTGGTTGCAAAGGTAATAGATTTAGTTAAAAGAACAAAACAAATATGCATTATTATACACAAAAAATCCAAAGTCGGGTGACTTTGGATTAATATTGTAAATATATTCAAAAAATCTTTTATCTTTCCGCTTAGTCTTTCAATCTGACAGTGAGCCGGGTGGAAAAGGCATAACAAGGGTCTTTTCGCTCCTGCCAGGAGGTGTAGATATCGCCTACCGTGCGCTTCACCTTTCCTCGGAAGAGTTCCTTGCCATGATAGCGCACCACTACAGGCTTGGCATAGTCTATCATCCGGTCATTGAGTCCGATGACGATTTCCGGAGCATAACATTCGTCAATAGTGAACTCGTTGCCATAGTGCTCTGCCACGACCAGTCCGCCGGGAGCTACCTTGTCCTTTGCCATCGACAGCCAATACATGGCGGTGTTGAGATAGGTGCTGTCTTGCTTCCACACCACTTTCTGTGGATAAGGATTGCGCTTGAACTGTCCCATCCAGTGGAATGCCACGGTGTCCATCTGATTCATCCAGTGCCCAGTAAGCGGCATGTTGGTGTTGGTGACATAGCCCTCGGGGTCTGCCTGATGCAGAGCGGCGAGTGCAGCACACCACTCCTTGCCGTGAAGGTTGCGCTCATAAGCTCCGTCTGCCAAGCCTATCCACATGCCGAAAGGCAGGTTGCGCAAACCTATGGGAGAGGTGTTGCCCGGATGACCGGCACACATGAGGGCTGCAGCCCAATGGTCTGCCATGCGGGGCGCCATGCGGAAGGTTCCGTCGCCACCGGCTGAGTAGCCCGTAATGTAGACCTTGTCGGGATTAACGCCGAACTCCTTGACTGCCGACTGGATGAGTTCTTCATAGAATCCGTCGAGATAGGGCCGGAACCACATGTCCCACACGTCTTCCAACGAGCGGGGAGCCACATAGATGCCCTCTTGGGGATGGTAGAGAACTATCTGGTTCTGCCATTGCTGGTCGTTGACATCGGGAGTGGTGCCGCCACCGCCATGCATGGATATGTAGAGCGAGCGGCCGTCGGCTGGCTTGTCGCCATACACCCGGTACATGAAGCGCATGGTCAGCGAGTCACGGTGAATACGCTGGTTCTTCCAGATGTCGGCAAAACGCGAGGCGTTAACTGTGTTGAAATGATTCTGTATTGTTTGCACTGCCGCATCGGCATCGGCGGCAGACAATGCCTTGCCGGCAAACGACTGCTCACCGACAGTGCCCTTGCCACCTGCCTGCAGCCACTTGCGGAAATCGTCGGTTGTATGGGCACGCAAGCCCATGCTGGTCATGATGAGCGCGAGCACCAAGAAGGAAAATCTGAGTTTCATATAAAACACCTTAATTATATATAGGAAAAGGGAGACCATTGCCTCCCTTTCCGTTATAAAGAACTGATTACTTCAAGTCAGGAATCTTCACTACCTGCATGTCGGTATAGATAAGATTCTCGCCGGCCATACCCCAAATGAAGGTGTAGTTGCTGGTACCGGCTGCGCAGTGGATAGACCATTCAGGGTTGATGACAGCCTGCTCGTTGTTGAGCCACATGGGGCGTGTCTCCTGAGGCTGACCCATGATGTGCATGATTTTCTGTCCATCGGGTACGTTGTAGTAGAAGTAGGTCTCCATGCGGCGGAGGTGGAGGTGTGCAGGCATGGTGTTCCACACGCTGCCTTCCTTCAGCTCGGTGATACCCATCTGCAACTGGCAGGTGTGAACGCCTGCCACGCCGTCGATGATCATCTGGTGAATCACGCGGTCGTTGCTCTCCTTCAGGCTGCCTGCCTTGATGTTGTTGGCTTCCTTGAGCGTCACCTTCTTGGTGGGATAAGCCTTGTGGGCTGTGGCACTGTTCATGTAGAAATGGGCTGGCTTGGCAGCGTCCTTGCTGGCCACGGTGATGTCCTTGGCACCGCGACCCACATAAAGGGCTTCCTGGAAGCCGAGCGTATAGCTCTTGCCGTCTACGGTCACCACGCCTTCGCCACCCACATTGATGATGCCGAGCTCACGGTTGTCAAGCAGGTTGCGCTTGTCAAAGTCCTTGTCGGTGTAGAGGGGAGCAATGGAAGTGAGCTTCAGGGGAGTGGCTGTAGGCACAGCTCCGCCCACGAGGAAACGGTCAAACATGGTGTAGGTCCAGTTCACCTGGCCGGGCACCATCACTTTCTCTATGGCATACTCGTTGCGCAGACGCTGAGTGGTGTAGTGCTTGGCGTCGAGCGGATTGCTGGCGTAGCGCACATTATAGTTGGTGTAGGCATTTTCCGCCTTTACTTCATAGCCACCAGCCTCGCATCCCTGTGCGAATCCCATGCTTGCTGAAAGCACGAGGGCGATGGTCAACATCATTTTCTTCATTGTCTTATTTGTTTTAGTTCGTTATTCTTTTATGCATTCTGTTCCTGTGCCATTCTTTCTTCGCGCACAATCTTGCGGTTGTTGATGAACATCAGCACCACTGCCACCACGGCGAGCACGCCCATGCCTACATAGTAGGGGAACTTCACGCAGCGGTAGATAACCCAGCCAAAGAGTGAAGAGGCGAAGTCGAGTGCTCC
The DNA here is from genome assembly GCA_934191235.1 of uncultured Prevotella sp. Taxonomy (GTDB): domain Bacteria; phylum Bacteroidota; class Bacteroidia; order Bacteroidales; family Bacteroidaceae; genus Prevotella. The sequence continues at coordinate 8,240 of CAKPUA010000029.1, forward strand.
GGCAGAGAAACCTTCCGGTATCTGGGCAGCCTTGTCCTGGGTCTGCTCGTACACGTGCTGGGCAGCCAGGGTAAAGTCGGGTGCCATGTCGGTGACGAAGTAAAGACCGATGATGAGTGCCACAAGACCCACCACAAGGGTCTTCACCACATTACCCTTGGTGAAGGGAAGCACGATGGGGAACAGGTAGAACATGCCTGCCAGCGAGGCAAGAGGCAAGAACTGGTTGCCGGGAAGGAACACGGCCAATGCCAGGATGACGGGAATAAGGATGATGGACACCACCAGTGTGGTGGGATGGCCAATCACCAGGGCAGGGCTCATGCCGATGTGCACCTTCTTGCCGTTGAACTTGTTCTTCACCAGTTCCTGTGTCTTCTCGGAGATAGGTTTCAAGCCTTCTATGAAGAGTGAAGTGATGCGGGGAATCAGTTCCATCACGGCACCCATGATGACACCGAGCGAGAGTATGGTCTTCACGTCCATCTTGGCGGCAATGCCGATGAGCACACCCACAATCACGCCGAGCACCAGAGGCTCACCGATAACGCCGAACTTCTTTTTCAGTCCTTCGGCATCGATGTCGAGTTTCGAGAAACCGGGAATCTTGTCGAGTGCCTTGCCTATGACGATGGCGAACGGCATGAAGCTCTGGCAGAAGGGCTGTGGGATGGAGATGCCCTCAAGGTCGTAGTATTTCTGGAAACGCTCCGCAGTGAGGTCGGCACACACCAAGGTGATGATGTAGCACACGATGGCGGCAAAGTAGCCCCAAAGAAGGCTCTCGCCCATCACAAAGTAGGACACGGCACCGATAAAGGCGAAGTGCCAGTAGTTCCACAGGTCAATGTTGACGGTGCGGGTGGTCTTGGTGATGAGCATGAGGAAATTCACTCCCAGGCAGATAGGGATGATGAGGGCGCCGACAGCTGTGTTGTAAGCCACGGCTGCCGCTGCCGGCCAGCCCATGTCGAACACGTTGAGTTGCAGATGATAGAGATCTGAAATGGCTTTCAACGGGTCGTTGAAGTTGGTGGTGAGCAGTGCCGTCACCACACCAAGGCCCACGAAACCGACACCCACGAAGAGTCCCGACTTGAGCGCCTTTCCGAATTTCATTCCGATGCACAGGCCTATGATGGTGAAGATGATAGGCATCATCACCGAGGCACCAAGCTGAATGATGTAACTGAAGATGTTCATGTTTTTGATTTTGTTTAGATACGATTTTGCATTTTACCTCGCAAAGGTACTCATTATTTTGCATATCAATGGAAATTATTGCTCTAAAAGAACTTAAAACCTGCCTTTTCGTCATCTCGCCCCTGTGTGTTTACGGGGCATCCGGAATTGGGAGTGACAGTTGCGGTTCCAAAGTTTGGCTTGACACAAGAACGAGCTGAACGTCCTGCTGTGATTTGGCTTTCTCCTCTTGTCGACCTGATTCACGTACGCCCCTTATGCGCGCGCACGCGCAGGAAAAGTTTTTCGTTTTTTCGCCACTATCTATCACTTTTCTTGTTATCTTACACTATTCTGCTGATTGCAAGCCGGATAGATGGAGTGATAGATGCGTGATAGATGGTTTTCTATCTATCACTTCTATCACCTATCCATCACTTGCCGAGTTCAAGTGGAATGTCCAAAATCAGTTCGCCTTTTGGGACATTCATTACCCACGGCGTTGGCATCAAATGCCCAAGCCGCGGGACCAAGCGTTAGTCTGCCACTAACACATCACAAGTCGGCCACTAACACACCGCAAGTCGGCCACTAACGCACCATAAGTCTGCCACTAACGCACCATAAGTCTGCCACCTATAAACAGCAAACAGGCTACTTGATGGCCGCATCCGATTAGGCAGTTATTTACACACATTCAAGATACTGCAACATCAAGTACTGCTCCAAAATTCCGCAAAAGTAGTATTTGGGGCAAAATACGCACTTGAATATTGCAACAAGCACTACTTTCATACAACAAAAAAACACAAAAACTTTTTAAATAGAATAGTTTTTTGTACCTTTGCACCCTCAAAACTAAGTAGTTAAAGTTAATGAAGACTGTATTTAGGACTGTTGCAGCAAGATTTCTTATGGCTGTAACACTTATGCTTTCACTTGTCGGCACTCTGAGCGCAAAGGCACAAAACGTGAAAACAACATTCAATGTGTGCGCCTACAACGTGGACGGACTGCCTGCAAAGATTGCCGGCATCAGCGTGAACCCCGACGGCCATTATGCCGAAGGAGCCACCAAGATTGGCAATTATCTCCTCGAGAAGCAGTATGACATCATCGGGGTGAGTGAAGACTTCGACTATAACGCCGAACTCACCGCTCCCCTGGCAGACGCCTACCACATCGGAACTTGGCGTGGCGGCGTGAGCGGCACGCCAAACGTAGGTCTGCCCCTGTTCAACACCGACGGACTGAACTTCTTCTGCAAGAAGTCGCTGACGATGGCCGACGAGAAGTGGACACCCTGGAACGATGCCAACGGCGTCTACGACCAGGACAATGACGAACTGATCGGCAAGGGCTTCCGCTTTTACAGCGCGGCGCTCAACGACGGAATATACGTGGACGTGTACATCATGCACATGGATGCCGGCGACAGCGACAAGGACATCAAGGCTCGAGCCTCGCAGTGGAAGCAACTGGCAGAAGCCGTCAAGGACAACACAAACGGACATCCCATCATCGTGATGGGTGACCTGAACAGTCGCTATACGCGCGACGAAATTGAGAATCTCTTCATCAACCCGCTCAACGCTACAGGCCGCCTCACCGTGAAGGATGCCTGGATAGAGCTTTGCAAGCAGGGCGTATATCCAACGCTCGGCTCAGCCGCGCTCATGGTGGGCGAATTGGGCTACAAGCAGGGAGAGATAGTAGACAAGGTGCTCTACATCAACCGCAACAACGGCATACAGCTCACCGCTACTGACTACGACGTGGACGAAACCGCCGATCAAAGCGACCACAAGCCGCTCATCGTAACATTCAAGGCAGAAGGCAACACAAACCAGCCTGTGGCAGCCGTCGACTGGTGGGTGGGCGAAAAGCTCACAGAGGCCGACCAGGCTGCCTACATCTACAATGTAGCATTCAAGAACTTCATCAGCAACGACAACAAGGCTTCCGTCACCGACATCAACAACGCTCCCTTGTGGTATTTCCGCGGCACCGAAAGCGGCACCGTGGACAATGACTCGGAGCGCGACAAGAAGGACGGCTACCGCCTGCATCTCGAAGTGGACTGGAAAGGTACAGGCAGTGCTTCCGTAAAATATCAGTCAGGAGCATCCTCCTTGACCTTCACGCCAAGCGAAACTACCGAGGGGGCATACAAGTTCTCTATCTCTGGAAAATGGTTGGGAAAAAGTTACACCAAATATTTTAACGAGAACAGCGACGGTGCTTATTCTGCCGCAGACAGCAAGACCACACAAAACGACTGGCTGCTCATCGGCGAGAAACAGAAGAATGCCTACAACGCTTATATGGCTGCCTACACCGAGGCCAACAAGTATTCCACCAACTCGCAGGTTTCCGCGGAGTTGATGGAAGAACTGAACGCCCTGCTCACAGCTACCACCAACTATACACAGAGCATCGGCGACAACGGCACCACTGCCCAACTCACCGACATTGCGGCACGCATCAAGGCGTATCTTGACACTACCACCGCCATCAGCCAGCCCACCTACGCTACCGCTCCTGCCACCATCACCGCCATCTATGGCACCGACGGCAAGCAGCGCCCTGCCCTGCTCAAAGGCATCAACATCGTGCGTATGAGCGACGGAACAACCAAGAAAATCATGAAATAAAGAACAAAGACAACAAATACTACAATGAACAAATTTATTCGTATGGCAGCCCTCCTCATCGGACTCATGACGGTTGCCCATGTAAATGCCGCCAAGGTTGAGAAGCCCAACAATTGGAAATGGGTTAGCATGACCAGAGAAAAGGCAAACCAAACTGCATACCTGTACAATGTCGGACACGATGTGTTCATGACCACAGACAACAAACCAAGTTGTACAGATATAACGAAAGCACAAATTTGGGATATTATATATAATACCAAAAAGGTATTCAACCAAGTCATTGACGAATATACCACAATATCTTGTACTACAAATAATCTTCCGTACCGGGTCAGAATAGACGGTGTATATCAAGCAGACAAAGACGCTACAAAGTTTTATTTAGACAATGGATCAACATTAGGTTCTTACAAATTAAGAAATAACATGAGAAAATACCTCACCGTTGCAAATGAAAACGAAGAATATATATATTCTTCAGGAAACACCAACGATGCCGGTAACGACTGGATAATGATTGACCCCAACAACACCGACCAGATAAACAGCTACAAGAACAACTACGCAGCCTATGCCACAGCTTACGCTGCAGCCAAGGCTTTGAAGGACTTCGCTCTGCCTACCGTTCAAAAGAACAAACTGACCGAAGTATTGGCAAAGGAAACAACCTACGAGAATGTGGTTGCCAACACGGAAGAACTCAACTCCGTAGTAGCCGAAATCAAGGCTTTGACTTTCGGTATAAGCATCACAGCCAACTACGCTACGGTGTGCCTGCCCTTCAATGCCGCCATCCCTGCCGGTGTGACAGCCTACCGCTTGAACAGCTATAACGCAGACAATGCCACGATGGAACTGAAGAAGGTGGGCGAAGAAGGCGACGTGCTCCCAGCCGGCAAGGGCTTTGTGCTCCACACCGACAACAATGCTGACTACACTTTCAGCTTCAGTGAGAACACTCCCGTAGAAACAGGAACCAACCTGTTGGCAGGCACCACCACTGAGGAAACACAAGACCAGGACTATTACTATTGGGTCATCTCCAAGAGCAGCGCCACAGGCAAGGTGGGCTTCTACATCCTCAACGATGGCCTCAGCATACCTGCCAACAAGGCATACTTCGCCATCAACCGCAACCAGGTAGACCCCGCTGCATGCAACATGTTCAGCTTCGGAAACAACCCGACAGGCATTCACGCAGCCAGCAGCAACCAGGCAGCCAGCATCGTAGCCATCTACAATGCCAACGGCAAGAAGCAGGCTGAACTCACCAAGGGTCTCAACATTGTGAAGATGAGCGACGGCACCACCAAGAAAATCATGAAATAGAAACGCCATAAAACAAGAGAAATGAACAAGAAAGCATACACTTCCCCCGAGATTGTCATCGTAGAAACAGAAGCCACCGTCATGGCAGACACTTCCATCGTGGTTTCAGGAAGCCGTGAGGAAAAGGCCGAGCAGGTGTTGAGCAACAAGACCTTCACCACTATCGATACGGAAAACGACAACAGTTTCTGGAAACGTTGGGCTGACAAGGACTAACAGCCAACATCCGTGTTGCCGCCACATAGGCAGGCAGCACACTGAGAAAGGCTCCGCTGCAAGAACACAAAGTTTCTTGCAACGGAGCCTTTTTTGTTGCTTACAAGTCCTGCGCCAACCGACAGGGTTACATTATTTCACTTCCCAAATATCGTTGGTCTCAAGCAGTTCGGCAAAATTGTGGTAGGACTTCTGCGCCTTCACTTCCTCTATCTGCCGGTGCACCGCCTCGTCGTAGGTGGGAGCCTCAACGTCGCGAATCACGCCAAGCGCCACGGGAAAGCCGTGCTCGTTGTCCATCATCGCCAACTTCAGTTGCAGAGTGTTGTCCTCGCAGTGGGCATCATGAACGAGTATGTCGTCGAGGGTGACGCCATTCTCTCCAATCTTCACCACCTTCAGTCCAAACCCTTCCTGCATCAGTCCATACTCGCCATGCTCACCGAAGACAAGCGGCTTGCCGTGCTCCACATAGATGGCGTTCCGTAACCGTCCCGCCTTGGTATAGACAGGTTCGTATGCCCCATTGTTGAAAATCATGCAGTTCTGCAGAATCTCACACACCGAAGCCCCCTTGTGGTGATAGGCCGCCTTGAGAATCTCCACCGTGTGTTCGCCATCGCTGGCCACGGCACGGGCAAAGAAATGGCCACGGGCACCGAAACAAAGCTCCGCCGGACGGAACGGGTCTTCCACCGTGCCGTAGGGCGACGACTTGCTCACGAAGCCTCGGGGCGACGTGGGCGAATACTGCCCTTTGGTTAGGCCATAGATGCGGTTGTTAAGCAGCACCATGTTGAGGTCAATGTTGCGGCGCATGGCGTGGATGAAATGGTTGCCGCCAATGGCAAGTCCGTCACCGTCGCCGCTTATCTGCCAAACGGTGAGCCGCGGATTCACCACCTTGGCTCCCGTGGCTATGGCTGCCGAACGGCCGTGAATGGTCTGCATGGCATAGGTGTTGACATAATAGGGCAAGCGGCTCGAACAGCCAATGCCAGAGATGACAGCCGTCTCATAAGGCGGAACACCCAGCTCTGCCATTGCCTTCTGCAGCGAGGCAAGGAAGAAGTGGTCACCGCAACCGGGACACCAGCGGGGCTGTCCCTTCTTGAAATCTTGTGCTGTATATTCCATCATTGCTTATTCCTCCATAATTTTAATGAATGCCTGCTTGAGGTCTGCCACCACAAAGGGCTGTCCCTTGACCTCGTCATACTGGTAGGGCACAAAACCATCAATCTTCTGTCTGAGGTATTGGGCGAACTGTCCAAGGTTCTGTTCTGCCACCACCACCTTCTTGTAGCGGCGGAGCACTTGGGCAGTGTTTTTCGGCAGCGGGTTGATAAACTCAAACTGTGCCAATGCCACCCGACGCCCCTCGCGGCGCAGCTCCTGCATAGCGGTGTAAAGATGTCCATAGGTGCTGCCGAAGCCCACTATGAGCAGTTCGGCATCATCAGCATCGCCCAACACCTCCAAGTCGGGCACCGGAATAAGGTCAATCTTCTTGGCGCGCAAGTGGTCCATGCGGTTATGGTTGGCGGGTTCGGTGGAGATGGCACCCGTCTCGCCGTCCTTCTCCAGTCCGCCAAGTATATGCTCAAAGCCCTCTTGCCCCGGTATAGCCCAGTAGCGCACACAGGTGTCTGGGTCACGGTGATAGGGTGAATAGCAGTACTTCTGCGACGGAGGTGCATAGTGTGGATGTATCTCGGGCAGCTGCATGATGTCGGGCAGTTTCCAGGCCGAAGAGCCGTTGGCTATGAAAGCGTCTGAGAGCAACACCACAGGAGTGAGATGCTCCAAGGCTATCTTGGCTGCCATAAAAGCAGCATCGAAACAACCCGTGGGACTCACGGCGGCAATCACGGGAATGGGGCTCTCGCCGTTACGTCCGTAAAGCACTTGCAGCAAGTCGGTCTGCTCACTCTTGGTAGGCATGCCCGTAGAAGGGCCGCCACGCTGAACGTCGATGACCACGAGCGGAAGTTCATCGATGACTGCCAGGTTAATAGCTTCCGACTTCAGACAGATGCCGGGCCCGGAAGTGGACGTGGCAGCCAATGCGCCGGCAAAAGAGGCACCAATGGCACTGGCACAGGCAGCTATCTCGTCTTCCGCCTGCACGGTAATGACGCCAAGGCTCTTGTGCTTGGCAAGTTCGTGGAGAATGTCGGTGGCTGGGGTGATGGGATAGGAACCGAGATAGAGTTGCAGACGGGCACGCTCGGCTGCGGCTATGAGTCCATAGGCAGTAGCCTTGTTGCCGGTAATGTCCATGTAGCGTCCCTTGTCCTTGTGGTGCGACTCCACCCTGTAGGTGGAAGGCACCGACTGCTGGGTGTTGAGTCCATAGTCATAGCCCGCACGTACCACCTTCATGTTGTTGTCAGCCAAAAAGGGTTTGGCAGCAAACTTTTCGCGCAGGAAATCGTCTACCAGTTTCAAGTTGCGGTTGAATAGCCAGCACACCAGTCCGAGGGCAAACATGTTGCGGCACTTCAGCACCGCCTTGTTGTCCAAGCCACTGCCGGCAAGGCATGCCTTGACCATCTTCGTAATAGGGCATGCCACCACCCGGTCGGGGTCTATGCTCATCTCGGCAAGGTAATCGGAAGAATGAAACATGGCCTTCTCCAGGTCATCCGGACCGAAGCTGTCAATGTCAATAATAATGGTTGCCGTGGGCTTGGCATACTTGTACTGTGTTTTAAGGGCGGCTGCATTCATTGCCACAAGCACGTCGCAAAGGTCGCCCGGGGTGAAGACCTTGCCCTCGCCGATATGCACTTGATAACCAGACACGCCGGTCAGCGAGCCGTGGGGAGCGCGAATGTCGGCAGGATAGTCGGGAAAGGTGGATATTCCGTTGCCCACTGTGGCGGAAACGGTAGAAAAGATATTGCCTGCAAGTTGCATGCCGTCACCAGAATCGCCCGAGAACCGGACCACCACCTGTTCGAGTTCCTTGATTTCTATGTGTTTTGTCATACGCAAGAATGGTTTAACTTCGCAAAAATAGGAAATAAACACATACCAAACAAGCTATCAGGCACTTTTATTTTCACTCATAGGACAAGAGGTTTCATGTATAAGACGATTTCTTGGTTTCATCCATATCGTTTCATGCTGGTTAATGACAAATATCAGACAATATATTACCCGTTTCTTTACTTCCTATAAGAAAATTGAAGATAAATTTGTCACAGCAAGGAAATAGTCGTAACTTAGCAGAAAATATCACTCATACAAAGACAACAACAGGAAAATTATTGATATGATTCCCAAGACCATTCATCTGTGCTGGTTCAGCAACGACCCTTATCCAGTTGAGATAAAAGTATGCCTGGACACTTGGAAACGTGTACTGCCTGACTACACAATCAGAATATGGCGCTATGCCGACGCCAAAGCAATCGGATGCACGTTTATTGACGAGGCACTTGCAGAAAAAAAGTGGGCTTTCGCAGCCGATGTAGTTCGGTTTTATGCCGTATATACTGAGGGTGGTGTATATATGGACAGCGACATTTTCCTCTATAAACGTTTTGACGAGTTTATCCCCGAGCATGGCTTTGCCACGTTTAACGAGAAGATAGAAAAGGAGCAATCTGTTTTCGGACTGCAAGCTGCTTTCTTCATTGGCGAGAAAGGAAACCAATATTGCAAGGACGTACTCGACTATTACATGAACACCAATTTCAAAAATGCCGATGGTTCATTCAACGACACCATTTCCCCTTACGTGATGGTGGATGTGGCCAAGCAGTATGGCTTCCGTTTTGAAGATGTAGAGCAGCAGTTGGACGGACTCATCGTCTACCCCACCCGACACTTGGCACCCCGGAAACGCTTTGCCGTGCTCGCCGACACTTTCGCCACCCATCGTGTCTATGGAAGCTGGCGCAAGCGCAAGTTCGGCCGTACCGTAGAACTGAAAGTCAAGCATGTTTGGCATATCGTGAAATATTTCCTTTTTAAGAGATAAAATGAAAAAGATAACTGTTATCACCATCAACTATAGTCCATTAACTAATAGACTATAGTTGAGTTGGTAATATCTCTCTATTTCACGACAGCATCATTCAAAAGCATCTACATATGCAGGCCTTTTGTTTTTAAAAAAAGTAGCTATATAGGTTATTTGTTGATAATACACATACATCGTCGGGTTCTTTAATAGTAGTGACAACAAAAAGCGTTTTTTACAACTTAAGTTTTCACGTCTAATTTCATCTAAACCTCTCAATACATAGCTGATTTTCTTTATACAAGATATTGCATATTTTCGTTTCTCGTTAGAAAATGACATGCGCGCAATACGTTTCCCTATAATAATTCCACAATTTACCAAACTTGTATTTGACTCATATTTAAACTCCGTATCTTTATAAAAATTATAGCGATAATATTCTGCATCAAAAAAAGAGAACTCTTTTTCCGGAGTTGGTATTGTTATCAAGCTACTCTTACGCAAGCGATAATGGTACAATGGTGTCATGCAACGAACAACCCTCTTTACATTTGAAAACCAATAAGGAATTACACTATAATCCTCAAAAAGCCTATGTGGCATAGGAGTAGTCAAAATTTCTCGTCTGAAGACCATTTGCCAGATGTAGCTTGTAATTTTATCCTGAATAATAAGACTATGTACTTTCTTATAATCAAGAACTTCAATTTTGTCGGATTCATCCTTACAAATAGATATTTGTTTACCCTCTCTAAAATGATTACATATGGCAATATCTGCATTATTTGATATAATCTGTCTTATTAAGAATGAATACATATTAGGTTCAACCCAATCATCACTGTCTACAAAGCCTACATATGTTCCTTGCGCTTGTCTAATTCCTATGTTGCGACTATCTGAAAGACCTGTATTGGCTTTATGAATCACCCTTATACGCTTGTCCTTAGAAGCCCATTCATCACAAATCGCAGCAGAGCCGTCAGTAGAACCATCATCTACAAGGATTAACTCCCAATTCTGGAGTTCTTGATTATGTATTGATTCTATTGTCTTATACAAATAGATTGCTGTATTATATACTGGTACTATTATACTTAATTGAATATTACTCATAACGCATTATTGTTGGATACAAAATTTTGCTGACAGACTAGTAAACGCAGACAAATCTATAATACATATAGGCTGTTTTGTCTGAAGTCTGTAGATTATCGCCACAATGGTTCCATCTTCCATTCAGACGGAAAACCGAGAGCTTGCAAATCAATTTCTGGAAAACGAATGAACAACCAAGTTAATTTTGAATGCAAATCATTGTCTGGAGATATGACATTGAGAAAATACTTAATGATGCAGAGGTCAAAGTAAGCACGCTTGGAATCTGTTGGTAATGTTATCCATGCACCCACAGGGTTATTGGGAATTGCCGGCTGAATAGCATTCTGCTTATTCCATACTCTAGCATGATGCCCACAGGCATTGCGAGTAACAGCTATAACTGTAAGCCATGATTCAAACACATTGATTGGTAATCCAAAATGTTTTGCGATACGTTTGCGTATGCGATTTTGTTTGATGTTGCGATAAATGGCATTAACATTTCCAATAGTAAGCAATTCTCCTAATATCCACGATGGTGGATAAGACTCTGCATAAGTTCGCTTGTAATGAAGGATGAATTCTTCCTTAGATTTGCTATACTCTTTGGATATGGTTCGCATTGTATCATTAAACCTCGAACTATCCAAGAAATTAGAAGAGTCTGTAAGCCAAAATGGGTTACCAATTATATCTGCTGGAATCTGCGTCACGGCACGTCTAATAGCAATTTCTATCTTTTCTATCTCGTTGAACATAAGCAGTCGCAGTTTTTTATCAAAGCGATAAAGCATCATCACCTGTTTGAACGAGACTCCATTCTTGTACAGATGCGCTGTCTTTGGTTTCTTCAACAATGGATACATATAAGCAGACAACCTGTAATAGCCAATATTGTCAAGATATTGTATTGCTTTATTCCTATCACAAACCTGCAGTCCTCGCGATTTAAGCAAATCGACGAGATTGTCTGAAGATTCAAACTGTTTGGTAAAAGGAACAAGATTAGCCATATTAAATTCCAGAGCTTATAAACAAAAACGCCTCGCACGATTTGAGCATTGTTAAGAGGCTTGGCGAGGACTGACGATGCAAAGATACAAATAATAACACGATGACGCAAACTTTTCTACAAAAAATATACAAAAGAGAATTCTTTTCTCATTGCCACAACCTTCGGCTCATTTGAAGTCTTATTGCATATTACTCAAAAAAGTTGTTGGTATTGCTGTGCTTAAAGAACATTATCTTGTTCACCATTCGCTGATAATACACAAACGTGGAGGAATGATTCATCATCAGAAACAACAATAAGCGCATCTTGAAACCAAGATTATCCACCTGCTGTCCCTTATACTCTTTCAGTTCACTCCGTATCATGCGTATATACTCTTTGGCCTTACGCCGATCGTGGAGCGTGCGCGAAATACGGGATATATGTTTGCTCACTCTCACGCCACGTATCAGCATCTGACGCTTGGCACAATCACGGTATTTGGTGTGGGCATAATAATTATATCTGAACTTCTCGGCACGGAAAAAGTCCAACTCCTTTTCGGGAGAAAGGATTGTGACCAAGCTACTCTTCCGCAAACGATAGTGATAAAACGGACGCTTGGTGTAGACCACCCTCTGCACATTGTCAAACCAATAGGGCAATACCCCATAATCTTCATAACTCTTGTTGCCAGGCATCAAATGAGTGAGACAACTGCGCTTGAACACCATTTGCCAGATATAGCTCTGCACCTTGTCCTTGATAATCATGTCGTGTATCTTGTCATGGTCAAGCACGACAACTTCATCGGAAGGATTCTTGCACCACGACTTCTTCTTACTCTCCTTATAATGGTTGCACACGGCAATGTCTGCATCCGTTTTCTTGATTTGTTCCATCAAGAAAGCATACATATCCACATCTATCCAGTCGTCACTGTCAACGAACCCCACATAGTTTCCGTGGCACTGCGACAAGGCGACGTTTCTGCTGTCACCCTGTCCCGTGTTACGTTTGTGTATGACATGTATGCGATTGTCCTTTTCCGCCCATCGGTCGCATATCTCTGCTGAAGCATCAGTCGAACCGTCATCCACAAGAATGAGTTCCCAGTTCTCAAAAGTCTGGTTATGTATTGACGTAATGCATTTGTCCAAGTATCGGGCTGTATTGTAAACAGGAACTATAATGCTCAGTTCTATATCCATGATTACTTTCTTTATATTTTTCTTTTCAACCTTTTCTGATTCCATTCTTGCATGCCACTATTCCCAGGTTGCGCTTGAAAATGGCTTCGTTGTCGGGCACAAATTCCTTTTCCTTATGATAAAGGTGATACTCTATGGCCCTGAATTTGGCAAACTTCTTTTTCAGTCCCGAATTATTCAAGCGGGCTATGATGTCGGTGTCCTCGTACCCGTAACCTTCAAGGCTCGAGTCAAAGCCATTAACACGCATCAAGTCATCATAGAACACCGCCATATTGCAACTGCGCCCATACAGCGGAACACGCCGCCGATAATTTTGGGTCAAGCCTCTCAACATGGGGAGATATAAGGCATTCAACCGTTGATATACTCCTCGGGTATACCAATGCAAGTTAACTGTCCCTTCTTTTATCAATTGCCCGGTAAGCTCTTCACTGACTCTTGCACGACTGCCTATCACATAGTAGCCGCGCTCCGCCATGCGGGCATGGTCTTCCACGAAATGACGTTCCATCACAATGTCACCGTCTATGAAGATGACGTAGTCACCTTCACACTGCCGCAAGGCATTATTTCTTGATTCTGCTGCCCGAAAACCTCTGTCTTCCTGCCATGCATGCTTCAAAGTGCAGGGATAACCATGAGCCATATCCGCTATCAAATGTCTCGTTTCTTCACCCGAACCATCGTCTGCCACAATTACCTCATCGGGCAACTGCGTCTGTCGAGCTGCGCTCATCAGGCTCAGGCGTAAAGCTTCAGGCCAATTGTAGGTTGTTATAATCAAAGAGACTTTCATCATATGTTTTTGTGCCTTATTGTATGAACAGACTTCTTGCCGAAAGTTTGCACGGTTCCGAGTCTTTTTAACTTACTTTACACATTTCCTTTTTCCACAGGTAATGTAAATATGCCATAGTTTTGTTATCCTTGTAGCATCCTCTCCATTCCACGGACAGCATCTTCCACAAATCCTCCATGGTTCATCTTTTCTGCCAAGCCCAAGGCCTTCACCTTCATTTCTGCATATTGAGAAGGCGACAGGTGCCTCAGTTTCGATTCCAATTCTTGCAAAGAGTCTACACATACACCTGCACCTGTTTGTTCCACCATATAAGCCATGGCAGACTGCTTCCATACCACGACCGGTATGCCCCCACGTAGATAGAAGGACGTCTTGTGCGGGGTGTTGTAGCGCAGATATTCGCCCCAATCTCCACTGCAAACTTCCATGGAGTCTCCGTCCCACACAATGCCGAAGTCTACCTCGGCATCACGAATAAAATCGTCAGCCTGCACATATCCATGGCTCACCACATGCTGGCATTGTTCGAGTTCCGACATTCCGTTCACCCAACCGAACAAGTGAAGTTCGCAATGCTCCAAAGACGAGGCAAAAGTTGTCAGAAAGGAATTCTTGCGCCGGGAGATACTGCCGGCATAGGCAATGCGGATCGGCTGATGGCAAACCTGTTGCTGGTGTGTATTGATTGAGGAAGAGCGGTAGTCCCAAAAGCCGAGAGAAGACAAATGTCCTTGATAGCCTTGTTCCCGAATCCATTTTTCCATCACCTTGTTAGAGGCTATGACTCCGTCTGCATGCGACAGCCGTTTCATTTCCTGCGCCACCGTAAGTTTCTTTCTTCTGAACGACCCCAAGTCGTGTATCAGTGCCACGGTCTTGGCGCCACGCAGATGTGCCACACGACAAATGAAAGTGAAGTATTTCTTCAAGGGATATTGTAGCACTACAACGTCGTCCTTGCGCACCTTGAAGCAGAAGCGCAGCGAACTCAGCACACCATGAATGAATATCACCACTGCATTATGGCTATACTTGCGGGGCAAACCAAGGTTGACGGCACCCATTTTTTCGAGTGTTATCTCGTTATCGGTCTTCGCCTTGTAGCCAGCCACCTCAAGTCCACGGTAGCAATGGCTCACATAACAGAGTCTACTCATATTTATTTGCCAAAGAATTTTCTGATCTTTTCCCATGCGGTGGGATGCCAGCTGTGGGCACAGAGATGCACGGCGTAAGACGCTGGGGTCACCTCATGCTTGTTGCCGGCAAATGTTTCCGAACGATATATCATCACATCGTCTGCCAGTTGCTGGTCCTCGTCTTTGTAGAGGAAGCCATATTTCTCCGCCACTTGGGCATAGATCATCGGCGACACCACATTGGTGAGCAATGTGCCGTCCGGGTTGATGAAATCGTGCGTCTGATACCAATCCAGCACATCGGCAACAAACCGGTTGCCTTTCTCCGCTCCCATCACGGCAGCCTGTATCTGGATGCCCGACACAAAGCCTTCCTTGATGCGATGGCCGTCAGCATCTATCATCGCCCGTGACCCGTCTTTTTCTATCTGGGTGGGATGATACTCCAGCGACGACATGAATCCGTGGTTCAACAAGGAGTCGAATGACTTGAGCACCTTCACGTCTGAGTCGAGATAGATGCCTCCCTCATGATACAGGGCATACATGCGGATATAGTCTGCCGCGAATGCCCACTTGCGCTGTTCGTAGGCTTGCTTGACAAAGGGCACACGGTCAATGTCGAAGTTGTGAGTGTTCCACAACTTGAACTCATAGTCTGGCAACATCTTGCACCATGTGTCCATGCACTTTCTTATCTTCCGTGGAAACGGGTCATTGCTCAGCCAGCAGTAATGTATCTTCTTGGGTATCATATCTGTGTTTTATTTCTTCAATTTGTTCTTCAGTTGGTCTTTTTTCCTGTTCCGCTCTTCCAGCCGCTCCAGGTAGCCCAGAGCTTCCCTCAATGCCTCTTCCTCGTTCCATCCACGAAGGCGGGCATAATAGCATACGATATATTCGTAGACATCGCGGCGGTGAGTCGTGGTGCACAAGTTTTTCAGGCACTTTTCCCTCGAAGGCATTCCCTTGCAGAAACGAGAACGGTTGATGTCTATCACCGTGAAATGCACGCTGCCGTCGTCTTTCACATCATAAAGGAAGTTGCCGAAATTCAAGTCACCGTGCAGGATGCCTTGCTTATGCATTTCCAGGATTTGCCGTGTCACCGCTTCTGCCAGCCTCACGTCAAATGGTTGCTGTTCACAGAGCTTGTGAAACACGGGAGGATGCGGACAACTGAGCGAAACGAAGTAGCCTGTGACGAAGAGTCCATGCTCCCGTTGCTCGATGTATGCCACCTCATGAGGCGTGTCTATGCCGCAGTTTCTAAACGTGTGGGCATATTTGTATGCCCTCTCCGCCTTGCTCTTGCGGAAAAAGGTATAGACCACCTGTTGCACCAGGTTCACCCGCTTGTAGCGCTTGGCCACCAGGTCGAGTTCACCCACAGAAAACCGCCTCACTTCATTTCTGCCCTCATGGAGCACTTCACCCTCATGACGGCCGAAAAGCCGGGGAACAGTCAATATGAAGTCGCGCAGACGGACATAGTCGTCATCTATATAAAAGGTAAGGTTTCCCTGCCTGATTTTCGTTGTGTTCACATTCTTCATGATTGTTCTTTCAACAGTCGTTCATACACCTGCAACATTTGCCGTGCCACCCCCGTATTCTCGAATCGCGTCACATATTCCTTGCTACGCCTGATTCGTTCCTCTCTGCCGTCAGCACCCTTGAGCACTCGGCAAAGGGCTACACCCATACCGGCCACATCGCCGGGAGCCGCATAGAGACTATCGGGACCTCCGGCTTCTTCCAGACAACTGCCCGAGCATGCCACTACAGGAAGTCCGCTCTGTATGGCCTCTATCACAGGTATGCCAAAGCCCTCATAGACGGAGGGATAGACACACGCTTCCGCCAACTGGTAGAGGGCTGGCAGGTCTTCCGATGGTACTCCGTGGAAGAAGTGCACCCTTTGCTCCAATCCATGTGCAGCTACATACGCCTTCACCTTGTCGGCATAGGGAGTGGATTTTCCCACTACAACCAGATGCACATCACTGGGCACTTGCGGCAGAGCTTCCACTGCTTGCAATATGTTCTTGCGCCGCTCAATGGTTCCCACATGGATAATGTAGCGTTTGGGCAGCGTATACTTGACTACAGCCTGCCGCTTGCTTTCCTCGGTAGCAGGTTCCTTGAAACGGGTACTGCAACTTTGGTATATCACGTCAATCTTGTCCTCATCCACACCACCATAATACATAATGTCGCGCTTCGTACACTCGCTGATAGCAATAATACGATGCGCTTCCCTGCATGTGGCATAAAACTTGGCGGCATAGATTTTGGCGTCTACCCAATGATAGAACTCCGGATGTCGGAGGAATATGAGATCGTGGATCGTTACAACCGTCTTGATGCCATGCCGTGCGATGCCCATTGGCAATTCGCCCGACAGTCCATGGAAGATGCCCACATGGTCTTTCACCAAGTCTCTCACTATGCCATAGGAACGCCAAATAGCCTTGCCCAACACGCTTCTACACTTCTGAGGATAGCGTATCATGGAATATGGCAATTGTTCCATCTGTGTACGGTATTCGTCACGCCCATTGTCAGGGGTATAGAGCAGCATCATGGTATTGCTGTCGGCCTGTTGGGCAATGTCAGTAAGCAAGGTTCTGCAATAGGCCCCCAAACCTGTGCCGTTACGGAATGCCCGTTTGGCGTCATATCCTATAATCATAGTTGGTGTCTTGGTATGGTTCGTCCGTTTTCTATTATATATTCTTTGTCAAACTCTTCACGCGTGCGTTTCCACCGGTTGTGTGACCACAGGTAGAACTCAGGATTTTTTCTGATGGTCTGCTCCAATTTGTGGAAAAACACACGGGTAATCTCATGTTCAGGCAATGAAGCAGGCTGACGGGTAATCAAATGATAGGTGCACGTGTAGTAACCACGCTTGGGTCTGCTCATTTCCACATAGAACACAGCATTGTTCATCTTTCTGATAATACGCTCGGCACCGGTAAACACGGGAGTGTCCTGGTTCATAAAGTCAAGCCAAAGGTGAATGTTGTTCATCTTGGGGCCTTGGTCCGATATGTAACCGAAGAGCGACATAACTCCTTCGCGCCGATATTTCACCAAATAGCGCAGAATGTCTTGCTTCGGAATGGGCACGCCACCCATGTGGCTACGCAAGTCAACAAACAACCGGTCAAAATATCGGTTCCGAAGCGGATGATAGACAAGTCCCATCACGCGGTTGGCGGGCAAATCTATGCCCACACACGAGAGCCATTCCCAATTGCAGTAGTGTCCTAACACAGCTGCCGCCGACTGCCCCTCCTCAAAACACTTTTCAACTTCAGCAGAGTTAGTAATGCTAAACCGCCGTTGTAATTCTGTTGTTGATATGGAAAGGAGTTTGATAGACTCCACAAAATAGTCGCAAAGCCAATGATAGAACTTGTGTTCAATCTGCAACCGTTCATTGTCGGTCTTGTCGGCAAACGCCATGCGTAGGTTTTTCTCCACCACCTTCCGCCGATACCCTACCATGTGGAAAAGCACCACATAAAGACCATCGCTCAGCAAATAAAGAGCGCTGAATGGCAAAAGCGAAATGAGATAAAATATGAAATGTATGAGTCTATACATCTGAATGTTCAATCAATGATTTGCAAAAGTAAACAATATTTTCAGCCATTGCAAATT
>CAKPUA010000030.1:0-25160 GCA_934191235.1 uncultured Prevotella sp.
GCGGGAGAGTAGGTAGCCGCCTCCTTTGAAGAGAGCCTCAGATTCCTTTCGGTTTCTGGGGCTTTTTTGTTGTACTCGGAGATATCATAATAGTCTTCATACGCTGGAGTATATAATATATTTTTTATTGTTGCGTTATATGAATATGCTTTGGACAGACAGAATTAGACAAGTGAAGATGTTTCTTTTGCTTATGGCTGTATTGATAGCCGTCGGCTCACTGCTTGTGTCACATTATTTGGTTCGAGACCTTTCCATTGAGGAACACCACAAAATGGAGGTGTGGGCAGAGGCAATGCGCACACTGAACGCAGCCGATGAAAATACAGACTTGACGCTTGTTCTGAAAGTCATCAACGAGAATAACACTATTCCTGTTATCGTGATGGATGATCACGATAATGTGCAGACCTCACGCAATGTGGAGGTGGCCGATAGTGCTAGGCTTCAATCCTTGGGAAATAAGTGGAGGCAACGAGGCCATTTTATAGAGATAGATGTGCAGCACGACAAGGTGAGCGAAATCATCTATGTTTGTTTTGATGACTCTTTGATGCTCAAGCGTTTGGCCTATTATCCTTATGTACAACTATGTGTGGTCCTTGTGTTTGTGGCCATTGCCATCTTGGCGTTGCTCACTTTCAAGAAGGCAGAACAGAATAAGGTTTGGGTGGGACTCTCTAAGGAGACAGCTCATCAGCTCGGTACACCAATATCCAGTTTGATGGCATGGACCGAGATGCTCAAGGAAGCTTATCCCGATGATGACCTGATACCCGAAATGGACAAGGATGTGAAACGGTTGCAACTCATTGCAGACCGCTTTTCCAAGATAGGCTCTTTGCCGGAACCTGTTCCTGCCAGTTTGAACGAAATAGTCGACCATGTAATAGAATATATGGATAGGCGAACGTCGAAATCCGTGAAGATCCTGAAGCATATGCCTTCGGGCGATATCATAGTAAACTTGTGTCCCCAATTGTTTGAATGGGTGATTGAAAACCTTTGCAAAAATGCTGTGGATGCCATGGGAGGAAAGGATGGTACGATCATGGTGACTGTTTTTGAAACACCCGAGTCGGCAATTGTGGAAGTGGCCGACACGGGAAAAGGAATCAGAAAGAAAGATATTGGCAATGTGTTTAAGCCTGGATTTACTACCAAAAAACGTGGATGGGGATTAGGACTTTCGCTTGCCAAGCGTATTGTAGAAGAATACCATAGGGGAAAAATATTCGTAAAGGCTTCCGAGATAGGCAAAGGCACTACTTTTAGAATAGAACTGAAGAAGTAGTGTCCTTGAATGGTAAGTTCCCCGTAAAGTGGCTTTATTCATTAAGAAAGACAAAAAATGTCAGTAATCTTTTTACTATATCGGAAAATATTAGTAACTTTGCAACCCAAATGTGTAGTTTAGAGCTGCTTAAGATAGATTTGAAAGGAATAGAAGAGGGCGTTACAACCCTCGGATTCACTTTAGGCGACGCTTGGTTCGCGTCCTTGGATGAGGGCGAAATCAAGTGTGGCAATATTGACGTAACTGTCACCGTACATCGTACGGAAAACTATTTTGAGCTTGGTTTCCATACGGAAGGAACTGTACAAGTGCCTTGTGACATCTGTTTGGATGACATGGAGCAACCCATTGAGGCTGATAACAGACTCGTGGTGAAATTTGGAGAAGAATACTCTGAAGACGATGACCTGATAACGGTGGACAAGAACGATGGTGTTCTTGACGCTACATGGCTCGTCTACGAATTCATAGCACTCAACATACCCATTAAGCACGTGCATGCACCTGGAAAATGCAACCCTGCGATGATAGAAAAGCTCAATGAGCATTCAGCTACCCGAAGTAGTGATGTGGATGAAGAGCAGGCTGTGGATCCGCGTTGGAGTGGATTAGAAAAATTAAAAACAATAATTAAAGATTAAAGTAAAATGGCACATCCTAAAAGAAGACAATCAAAGTCTCGTACACTTAAAAGAAGAACTCATGATAAGGCAGTAGCTCCTACATTGGCAGTATGTCCAAATTGTGGCGCATATTACATCTACCACACTGTTTGCCCAACTTGCGGTTACTACAGAGGTAAGGTTGCTATCGTTAAGGACGAGACTGCAGAATAATGGGAAAGATCAATGCAATTATTACTGGCATCGGCGGTTATGTTCCCGAATATGTCCTCACCAATGAGGAACTTTCGAGAATGGTCGACACCAGTGACGAGTGGATTACGACCCGTGTAGGTATCAAAGAACGTCGTATTTTGACCGAGGAAGGTCTCGGTACATCATATATGGCGCGCAAGGCTGCCAAGCAGCTCATCCAGAAGACTGGCGTAGATCCTGATACTATCGATGCATTGATCGTGACCACCACTACTCCTGACTATAAGTTCCCCTCAACAGCTTCTATTGTGCTGGGCAAACTTGGTCTCAAGAATGCCATGGCTTTTGATTTAGAAGCTGCCTGCTGTGGATTCCTTTACTCACTTGATGTGGCTTCGACCATGATTCAAAGTGGACGCTACAAGAAAATTATCGTTATTGGTGCCGACAAGATGTCGTCGTTGGTTGACTATACCGACCGCCAGACATGCGTTTTGTTCGGTGACGGTGCCGGTGCTGTACTTGTAGAAGCTACAGAAGAAGAGAATATCGGTGTGAGAGACTCGTTTCTCCGTACTGACGGTAAGGGCCTTCCGTTCCTTCATATGAAGGCTGGTGGTTCAGTTTGTCCTCCTTCTCACTTCACAGTAGATCATCGTCTTCACTACCTCTATCAGGAAGGCCGCACGGTGTTCCGTTATGCAGTGACAGACATGAGTGATGACGTGGCAGAGATTATGAAGCGCAACGGCTTGAGTCATGACGATGTGAAATGGGTGGTTCCCCATGAGGCAAACCTCCGTATCATTGAGGCTGTGACCAAGCGTGTGGAAATACCGATGGAAAAGGTGATGGTTAATATTCAGCACTATGGCAATACAAGTGCAGCTACCATTCCTCTTGCTCTTTGGGATTATGAGAAAGAACTCAAGAAGGGCGACAATGTGGTGTTCACTGCTTTCGGCGCAGGCTTCGTTCATGGAGCATCCTATTACAAATGGGCTTATGACGGTGCTACCGCTGCTGCAAAGGCCAAGTAAAGAATATCATTGACCAAGATACGAACGCATCCTTTTCCCATAATTGCTATGAGAAAAGAATGCGTTTTTTGTTTATTCTGAAACATTTCAATATCAAGACATATGCATAAAGCCGGTTTTGTAAATATTGTGGGCAATCCGAATGTCGGCAAGTCGACACTGATGAACCAGTTGATAGGCGAACGCTTGTCGATAGCCACTTTCAAGGCGCAGACTACCCGTCATCGCATCATGGGTATCGTCAATACTGACGACTGTCAGATAGTGTTCTCCGACACACCGGGCGTGCTTAAACCTAACTATAAGTTACAGGAGTCTATGCTTGCCTTTTCTGAGTCGGCCCTTGCCGATGCGGATGTGTTGCTCTATGTGACCGATGTGGTGGAAAACCCTGAAAAGAATATGGACTTTCTTGACAAGGTGAAGAAAATGTCGATACCCGTGTTGCTGCTCATTAATAAAATAGACCAAAGTGACCAAAAGACATTGGGCAATATTGTTGAGAAGTGGCACTCGCTTCTTCCCAATGCTGAAATTCTTCCATTGTCTGCCAAAAATAAGTTCGGCGTGGACTTGTTAATGAAGCGTATCAAGGAACTTCTTCCAGATTCTCCCCCGTATTTTGCCAAAGACCAGTTGACTGACAAACCGGCCAAGTTTTTTGTTTCGGAAATCATTCGTGAAAAGATACTGCTTTATTATGACAAGGAAATTCCTTACTCTGTGGAGGTAGCGGTAGAACGATTCAAGGAAGATGAACAGAAAATACATATCAATGCCGTAATATATGTGGAACGTGACTCACAGAAGGGTATCATCATTGGCCATCAGGGAGTGGCTCTGAAAAAAGTGAGTTCGGAGGCCCGCAAGGCCTTGGAGAAGTTCTTCGACAAGAAAATCTTCCTCGAGACATTCGTGAAGGTGGACAAGGACTGGCGCTCGTCGCAACGTGAGCTGAATCATTTTGGATATAATCCTGAGTGATTATTAATAATAAGAACAGACAATAAAGTACAATATATGGCAAATTTAGTAGCAATTGTGGGACGGCCTAATGTGGGCAAGTCAACACTTTTCAACCGACTGACTAAGTCGCGCCGCGCAATTGTGAGCGACACGGCGGGCACTACACGTGACCGTCAATATGGTAAATGCGAGTGGAACGGACGTGAGTTTTCCGTGGTTGACACAGGCGGATGGGTGGTAAACTCAGACGATATATTTGAGGATGCTATCCGTAAGCAAGTGCTTGTGGCGACGGAAGAAGCTGATTTGGTGCTGTTTCTCGTAGATGTGACTACAGGTCTTACGGATTGGGATGAAGACGTGGCCATGATTTTGCGCCGCTCCATGCTTCCCGTTATCCTTGTGGCCAACAAGACAGACAACAATGATCAGATGTATGATGCGGCAGAGTTTTATAAACTTGGACTCGGTGATCCGCAGTGCATCAGTTCGGCTACCGGAAGTGGTACCGGAGACCTGCTTGACCTGGTGCTTTCCAAACTGAAGAGCGACGATGCAGAGTTGTTGGAGGATGGAATTCCACGCTTTGCCGTGGTGGGTCGCCCTAATGCGGGCAAGAGTAGCATCATCAATGCGTTTATTGGCGAAGACCGTAATATCGTGACCGAGATTGCGGGCACTACCCGCGATTCCATCTATACCCGTTATGATAAGTTCGGTTTTGATTTCTATTTGGTGGATACAGCCGGTATTCGGCGTAAGAACAAGGTGAATGAGGATCTTGAGTTCTATAGCGTGATGCGCTCTATCCGTGCAATCGAGAATAGTGATGTGTGCATACTGATGATAGATGCCACACGCGGCATCGAGGCTCAGGATATGAATATCTTCCAGCTTATACAGAAGAACAATAAAAGCTTGGTGGTTGTCGTTAACAAGTGGGACTTGGTGGAACACAAGGACCAAAAGGTGATTGACACCTTTGAGAATGCTATCCGTCAGCGAATGGCTCCGTTCGTGGATTTCCCCATTATCTTTGCCTCGGCATTGACCAAGCAACGCATTTTCAAGGTTCTAGAGACTGCCAAGCAAGTTTACTTGAACCGTAAGGCTAAGGTGGGAACAACCAAACTGAATGAAGTGATGTTGCCTCTCGTGGAGGCCTATCCGCCACCATCAATCAAGGGAAAGTATATCAAAATCAAATATTGCAGTCAGTTGCCTAATACACAGATTCCATCATTCGTGTTCTATGCCAATCTTCCGCAATATATCAAGGAGCCGTATCGTCGTTTCCTGGAAAACAAGATTCGTGAGAATTGGTCGATGCACGGATGTCCTATCAATATTTTCATACGTCAGAAGTGATGACGACAGAATTGCGCCGTCTGTTGCGGATTGTAATGGTGGCTTTCTTCGTGTCGTGCTCTTCCGGTCAGAATCCGGATCCTGGCGTGCTGGCTGGAAAGGCTGCAAAAGTCTACTATGACAAGCTGCTCCAAGGAAATTATACAGAATATGTAGACGGCTTTTATCGGCCGGAGAAAATTCCAGATGGATATCGTGCTCAGTTGGTGGAGAACGCGAAAATGTTTGTTGGGCAGCAAAAGGAAGAGCATAAAGGCATTGCCCATGTGGCTGTGGCTCGTGTCAAGGCTGATACGGCCCACCATGTGGCAGATGTTTTTCTGACGCTTAGTTATGGCGACAGTGTAAGGGAGCAGATCGTGATTCCTATGATACAAAAGAAAGGCATTTGGTTGATGAAATAGTCAACTGAATGCCTTTCTTCCCTTAAGCCGGATTTTTGTTTATCCTCTTTTGTTCAGTGCTTCTGCCATCTCTACCTTCTTTACTTTCTTGAAAAGATCTGACGCATATACAAGGTCGTTGAGCTTTTCGTTGGTTGAGGTTATAACTCCATTCTTGTCGCCTGTCCATTCATTTCTGCCCTCGCAAATGAAGATGATATGTTCGCCGATACCCATGACGGAGTTCATGTCGTGAGTATTGATGATGGTAGTCATGTTGTATTCTTCCGTGATGCCATGAAGCAATTCGTCTATGACAAGTGAAGTCTTGGGGTCGAGTCCCGAGTTGGGTTCATCGCAGAACAAGTATTTGGGATTGAGAACGATGGCACGGGCAATGGCTACGCGTTTCTGCATACCTCCTGAAATTTCACCCGGATATTTTTGCTGAGCTTCGGAGAGATTGACACGGGCCAGGCATTCCTGTGCACGGTGTATGCGCTCACGGTAGTTCATGTTGGAAAACATGTCGAGTGGAAACATTACATTTTCCAAAACAGTAAGCGAGTCAAAAAGAGCTGCACTTTGGAAAATCATGCCCATTTCACGACGCATCATAATCTTGTCGTGTTTGGTCATGGCCACAAAGTTGCGGCCATCGTAGAGTACTTCTCCACTGCTGGGAGTGAGCAATCCGACAAGGTTCTTCATTAATACTGTCTTTCCACTTCCGCTTTGGCCGATGATGAGGTTTGTCTTGCCACTCTCAAACTGTGCGTTGATGTCCTTGAGTACAGTCTTGTCGGAGAATGATTTATACAGGTGTCTAACTTCAATCATTTTAATAGGTGCTTTATGACAGTAATTCTGTCAGGAATACATCAGAGAAAAGAATGAGAACGCTGGATGATACTACAGCGTTTGTACTTGCCTTACCTACTTCTACGGAACCGCCTTCGACCGTATATCCGCAGAAGGATGAAACGCTTGCAATAATGAAGGCAAAGAAAAGGCTCTTGATAATGCTCATCCACATGAACCAAGCATTGAACTGGTGTTGCAGCCCAAGTGTCAGGTCGTCGGGGCTCAGAACATGACCAATATAGGCAGTGCCATATGCTCCAAGAATGCCAGTGGCAGAAGAGAATACAACAAGGAACGGCATAATCGTAATCAGGCCGAGAATCTTGGGCAGAATGAGATAACTGGCCGAGTTGACACCCATAATCTCTAAAGCGTCAATCTGTTGAGTCACCCGCATGGTACCCAATTCAGAGGCTATATTAGAACCTACCTTTCCAGCAAGAATTAGACACATGATGGAAGAAGAGAATTCCAAAAGCATGATTTCTCGGGTGGTATAGCCTGACACCCAACGGGGCATCCAGGGACTCTGAATGTTCAGCTTCATC
Organism: uncultured Prevotella sp.; assembly: GCA_934191235.1. Classification (GTDB taxonomy): domain Bacteria; phylum Bacteroidota; class Bacteroidia; order Bacteroidales; family Bacteroidaceae; genus Prevotella. The sequence goes on from CAKPUA010000030.1 coordinate 7,285, forward strand.
TGAATACAGATGACGGCTCCGATGAAAAATGAAATGAGGAGTACGATGCCAATGGAGTCTACGCCTAGTGAAGACATTTCCTTAATGTATTGCTTGCCGAACATCCTCCATCTTTCCGGACGCGAAAAGGAGCGTCCCATCAGTATGAGATAACGTCCCAGTGTGTTCAGATATTTAATGATAATCATAATCTTTGTCCATGTAATATATTATGGGTGCAAAAGTAGTGAAAAAACCACAAAACCACAAACGGACTGTAAGTTTTATTTGGCGGTTTGATTATTTTGCTCTAATTTTGCAGTCTATCTAAAGGTGATTATGAGCGAAAACGAAAATAAAAAACTGGACGGACAGACTCGGCGTATGGTGCTTCGTAGCGAAGGACTGGTGAAGCGTTATGGCAAACGTACGGTTGTCAACGATGTGTCCATCAATGTGAAGCAGGGCGAAATTGTAGGTCTGTTGGGACCTAACGGAGCAGGGAAGACAACATCTTTCTATATGACAACAGGCCTCGTGGTTCCTAATGCCGGACACATTTATCTGAATGACAAGGAAATAACGGAATATCCGGTTTATAAACGTGCCCGTGCAGGTATAGGTTATTTGCCACAAGAAGCGAGTGTGTTCCGTAAAATGAGCGTGGAAGACAATATCATGTCTGTGCTCGAAATGACTGGAACCTCCCGCAAGTATCAGTTGGACAAACTGGAAAGCCTGATTAAGGAATTCAATCTCGGCAAGGTTCGGAAAAATCTCGGCGACCAGTTGTCGGGAGGTGAACGCCGCCGTACGGAGATTGCCCGCTGTCTAGCCATCGACCCCAAGTTTATCATGCTTGATGAACCATTCGCAGGTGTAGACCCCATTGCAGTGGAAGACATACAGCATGTGGTTTGGAAACTTAAATACCGTAATATAGGCATTCTTATTACCGACCATAACGTGCAGGAAACCCTGACCATTACAGATCGCGCTTATTTGCTGTTTGAGGGTAAAATCCTGTTTCAGGGGAAACCGGAGGAATTGGCGGAGAACAAAATTGTGAGAGAAAAATATCTGAGTAACAGTTTTGTGCTTCGCAAGAAAGATTTCCAATTGATAGACGAAGAAAAGAAAGCCCGAGAGGCACAACAGGTTGGTTAAAAAAACAAATTTTTTATCTATATATTAGGTCTTTACGTTATTATTGAGTAATTTTGCAACTCAATTGTGGTTTGGCGTGCCTGTGCCAATCCTGAAACGGTGAATAATTAAAAATAAAAACATAATAAAACATCAGAGATGAAAATTACATTTGAAAATCCTGACAAGATCAATGGTCAGATGACCTTGGTCGTGGAAGAGGCTGATTACAAGGAAAATGTAGAAAAGCAACTGAAAGACTATCGTAAAAAGGCAAACGTTCCTGGTTTCCGTCCCGGACAGGCCCCTATGGGTATGATTAAAAGACAGTTTGGTACTGCTGTTAAGGTGGATGTTATCAACAAACTTATCGGCGAGGAAATGTACAAGTATATCCAGGACAACAAAATTCAGATGCTTGGCGAACCTCTTCCATCAGAGAAGCAGGAACAACAGGATTTGGAAGCAGCAGGTCCTTATACTTTTGTATTTGACATTGCAGTGGCTCCAGAACTGAAGGCTAAACTTACAAAGAAAGACAAAATCGAATATTACAATATTGAAGTAGACGACAAACTCGTTAATGAGCAGGTTGATATGTTCGCATCGCGTGCCGGTCATTATGACAAGGTAGAAACTTACGATGCAGAGCAGAATGACATGCTGAAAGGTGATCTTCGTGAACTTGATGCCGATGGAAATGCAAAGGAAAATGGTGTCGTGGTAGAGGGTGCTGTGCTGATGCCTAAATATATTAAGGTGGAAGACCAAAAGAAACTCTTTGATGGCGCAAAGGTCGGTAGCGTGATAACATTTAATCCCAAGGTGGCTTACGAAGGTAACGAAGCTGAGATTTCTTCACTTCTCAAGATAGAACGCGAGAAGGTGGCAGAAATGGATTCTAACTTCACCTATCTTGTAACTGAAATCAGCCGCTATGTCAAGGCTGAGGTAAATCAGGAACTCTTTGATAATGTTTATGGTAAGGATGAGGTGAAGAGCGAAGAGGATTTCCGCAATAAGATTTCAGAGGGCTTGAAAGAGCAGTTGAAGTTGAACAGTGACTACAAATTCTTGCTTGATGTTCGTGCACATTGCGAGAAGAAAAACGAGAAGGCGGTCTATCCGGACGCACTCTTGAAGAAAATCATGAAGCACAATAATCCTGACAAGGATGATGAGTTCGTAGAGAAAAATTATGAGCAAAGCATCAAGGAGCTGACATGGCACCTCGTGAAGGAAGCTCTTGTTGGCCAGACAAAGATAAAAATTGAGGATGCGGACGTGAAGGAAGCCGCCAAGGAGGCTGCTCGCATGCAGTTCGCTCAGTATGGGATGAGCAATGTTCCTGAGGAATATCTGGACAATTATGTTCAAGAGCTGCTGAAGAAGAAAGAATCCGTTAACCAGTTCGTGGATCGTGCCATTGATGTGAAACTGACATCTGCTTTGAAAGATGTTGTCACGATTGAGGAAAAGAGTATTTCTCTCGACGACTTCAATAAGATGATGGGCGAATAAGAGTTTTTTGAAAAAAAAACTTCTAATAATATAGAGGTTATCGACTTTTTTTAGTATCTTTGTTGCTATAACAAGAGAAAGAGGGTCGATAACCTCTCTTTTTGTCTGTATAAATTTAGGTTTAAACTAACATGATGAACGATTTTAGAAAATATGCCACAAGCAAATTAGGCATAAATGGTATGGTGCTTGACGACGTGGTCAGTTCGCAGGCACAGTATCTAAATCCTTATATTTTGGAAGAGCGTCAACTTAACGTTACCCAGATGGACGTCTTCTCGCGTCTGATGATGGACCGTGTGATATTTTTGGGAACCCAGATAGATGACTATACAGCCAATACGCTGCAGGCTCAGTTGTTGTATTTGGATTCAACCGATCCCGGCAAGGATATTTCCATCTACATTAATTCGCCTGGCGGAAGCGTGACGGCAGGCTTGGGCATCTATGATACCATGCAGTTTATCACAAGTGATGTAGCTACTATGTGTACGGGGATGGCTGCATCAATGGCTGCCGTACTTCTCGTGGCAGGCGCAGAAGGCAAACGATCCGCTCTGACGCATAGCAGGGTTATGATTCATCAGCCTCTTGGTGGTGTGCAAGGTCAGGCTTCGGATATAGAAATTGAAGCTAAGGAAATACAGAAGTTCAAGAAGGAACTTTACACAATTATATCAGAACATTCACATACACCTTATGACAAGGTTTGGAAGGACAGTGACCGTAATTATTGGATGACTGCTGCTGAAGCCCAAGAATATGGTATGATTGATGCTGTGATGACAAGAAAGAAATAAAACAAGAATAGCGAATATGCCAAAGAAAGTGTGCAGCTTCTGTGGAAGAGGAGAAAGCGAAGTCGGCCTGTTGATAACGGGACTCTCAGGTAATATCTGTGATCAGTGTACGCAGCAAGCCTACGAAATATTGCAAACTTCTGGAGCTATTGATTCTCCCAAAAACAAGGGCGGATTCAAACTCAAGAAAGTTCCCAAGCCAACGGAAATCAAGAAGTATCTTGACGAATATATCATTGGTCAAGACGAGGCCAAACGTTATTTGTCGGTGGCGGTCTATAACCACTACAAGCGTTTGCAGCAGCCTAAGGATGACGAAGGCGTTGAAATAGAGAAAAGCAATATCATCATGGTGGGCAGTACGGGTACGGGTAAAACCTTGTTGGCTCGTACGATAGCCAAATTGCTGGATGTCCCTTTTACCATTGTAGACGCTACCGTGTTTACTGAAGCTGGTTATGTGGGTGAAGATGTGGAAAGCATATTGTCGCGCTTGCTTCAAGTAGCCAACTATGACGTGAAGGCTGCAGAGTGCGGAATAGTGTTTATTGACGAAATTGACAAGATAGCCCGTAAAGGCGATAATCCAAGTATCACTCGTGATGTGAGTGGTGAGGGCGTACAGCAAAGTATGCTTAAACTATTGGAAGGAACAATGGTCAATGTACCGCCAAAGGGTGGGCGTAAACACCCAGACCAGGACTATATACATGTGGATACACGTAATATCCTATTTATATGCGGTGGTGCCTTTGACGGCATTGAGCGCAAAATAGCCCAACGTTTGAATACACATACTGTTGGCTATTCTTCCGTGCAGAATGTGTACAAGATTGACACGAATGACTTGATGAAGTATATCCTTCCGCAAGACTTGAAGTCTTTCGGCTTGATACCAGAAATTATAGGCCGTCTGCCGGTGCTAACGTATCTTAACCCCTTAAATCGGGAGGCACTTGCCAAGATTTTGGTGGAACCCAAGAACTCCATTATCAAACAGTATAAAAAATTGTTTGAAATGGATTGTATCAAACTGGAGTTTGAGCCTGCCGTATATGACTATATCGTTGACAAGGCGATGGAGTATAAACTGGGTGCGCGTGGGTTGCGTTCAATTGTGGAAAGCATTATTATGGACGCCATGTTTGAAGTACCCGCTCAAAAGGTGACGGAGTTTACTGTGACCTTGGATTATGCCAAGAAACAACTAGACAAGGCTCATCTTCAAAAACTAGAAGGAGCGTCTTGATGAGTCCTCCCCCTTTCTTCAAAAGGAATGGGAAGATATATGAACCTGAAAAACATGCGAGTAGCATAGACTTAATTGTTGACTAAGATGGCAAAGGAAGTAAATCTGATACAAGAACTGAAATACTATTTCGGCTTTGACAAGTTCAAGGGTGACCAAGAAGCTATTATCCGCAATGTCCTTGCGGGTAATGATACTTTCGTGCTGATGCCAACAGGCGGAGGCAAGAGTTTGTGCTATCAGTTGCCTTCCTTGATAATGGAAGGCACTGCGATTGTCATATCTCCACTTATCGCCCTGATGAAAAATCAGGTAGACGTGGTCAACGGGTTGAGTGAAGATGAAGGGGTCGCCCATTATTTAAACTCCTCTTTGAACCGTTCAGCAATTGAAACAGTGAAGCGTGATGTGATGTTGGGGAAGACTAAATTGCTCTATGTGGCTCCTGAGTCGCTGACAAAAGAGGAGAATGTGGAATTTCTGCGAACGGTCAAGATTTCGTTCTATGCCATAGATGAAGCCCATTGCATTTCTGAATGGGGGCATGATTTCCGTCCTGAATATCGACGCATACGTCCTATCGTCAATGAAATAGGGCGTGCTCCTATTATAGCCTTGACGGCAACAGCCACAGACAAGGTGCGGACAGACATTATAAAGAATCTTGACATCTTGGATGCAAAAGAATTCAAGAGCTCTTTCAACCGCCCTAACCTCTATTATGAAGTTCGTTTGAAAACTGACGACATTGACCGTCAGATTATTATGTTCATCCGTCAGCATAAAGGTAAAAGTGGCATCATCTATTGTCTCTCTAGAAAAAAAGTGGAAGAGTTGGCTGCCGTATTGCAAGCCAATGAAATCAAGGCAGCTCCTTATCATGCAGGCTTGGACTCAGCTACTCGTTCCCAAACTCAGGACGATTTCTTGATGGAAAAGATTGATGTTATAGTGGCAACCATTGCTTTTGGCATGGGGATAGACAAGTCTGATGTGCGGTTTGTGATACATTATGACATTCCTAAAAGCCTTGAGGGATATTATCAAGAGACTGGTCGCGCGGGGCGCGATGGCGGTGAAGGCATGTGTATAGCATTTTATTCCAACAAGGATCTCAAGAAACTGGAGAAATTCATGGAAGGCAAACCTGTGGCAGAACAGGACATTGGCAGGCAGTTGCTGCAAGAAACTGCCGCTTATGCAGAATCTTCCGTTTGTCGAAGAAAGATGCTCTTGCATTATTTCGGTGAAGAATATGATAAGGACAATTGTGGAAACTGTGATAATTGTCTGCATCCCAAACAGCGACTTGAAGCTCAGAAGTTGTTGGAAATCGTACTGCACGCTGTGGCAGCTGTAAGGGAAAATTTTCGAACAGAGTACATTATTGACTTTGTAAAAGGAAGGGGAACAGACGACATCGTTTCACATAAGCATGACCAACTTGAAGAATTTGGGGCAGGTGAAGATGAAGACGACAAGCTCTGGAATCCCGTCATACGCCAGGCTATGATTGCCGGGTATCTGAAAAAAGATGTGGAAAACTATGGCATTCTTAAACTGACAGCAGCAGGAAAGCGATACATGAAAAATCCAACGTCGTTTATGATTGTTCGGGACAATGACTTCAAGGAATCTCCAGAATATGAAATGAATGACAGTTCCTCGGCAGCGCTTGATCCCGCACTCTACAAAATGCTCGTGGATTTGCGAAAGAAAACAGCGCAAAAACTGCATCTTCCACCTTATGTCGTCTTTCAGGACGAATCGCTCAAACAGATGGCTACCATGTATCCGGTGGATTTACAGGAACTGCAGAATATCCAAGGTGTTGGTGCTGGAAAGGCAAAACGCTATGGCAAGGATTTCTGTCAATTGATAAGTGAGTATTGTGCAGACAATCATATTGAGCGTCCTGAAGAATTGCGAGTTCGCACAGTTGCAAGGAAGTCGATGGTGAAGGTCAAGATTATTCAAAATATAGACAGGCAGATTGCGCTCGACGACATTGCTGCAGCTTTAGGTTTGGACTTTGACGACATGCTTACGGAAGTTGAGGCTATTGTTTATAGTGGAACGAAACTGAACATAGACTATTTCCTGGACGATGTGATGGATGACGAGCACGTAGACGATATTTATGAATATTTCAGGGAAAGTGAGACCGACGATTTGGACACAGCAGTCGAAGAATTGGGCGGTGACTATACAGAAGATGAGATTCGACTTGTGAGAATCAAGTTCCTCTCAGAAATGGCTAATTAGGGTTAAATAGAATTAACGGAAAAAAGAAAATGGTGTGAAGATAGTGAATGACTAAAAAATAATCACTAAATTTGCACGCAATAAATTTTTAAATATATGTCATCATTTGTTGCAGATAAAATTCTGATGGACGGTCTGACCTTCGATGACGTCCTGTTGATTCCAGCTTATTCTGAAGTACTGCCCAAGACAGTAGAGTTGAAAACCAAATTCTCTCGTAACATCGATTTGAATGTCCCGTTTGTTACAGCGGCTATGGACACAGTCACAGAGTCAGCCATGGCTATTGCCATTGCTCGTGAAGGTGGTATCGGTGTTATCCACAAGAATATGAGCATTGAAGAACAGGCTCGTCAAGTGGCAATTGTTAAGCGTGCGGAGAATGGTATGATTTACGATCCTGTAACGATCCGTAAGGGACGTACTGTACAGGATGCACTCGACATGATGGCCGATTATCATATCGGTGGTATACCTGTGGTCGATGAAGAAAACCATTTGGTCGGCATCGTTACCAATCGTGATCTGCGTTTTGAACGTCGTTTGGACAAAACTATTGATGAGGTTATGACTTCTGAGAATCTAGTCACCACACACCAACAGACCGATTTGGCTGCGGCAGCACAGATTCTGCAAGAAAATAAAATAGAAAAACTCCCTGTAGTCGATAAGGAAAACCACCTTGTGGGACTTATTACATATAAGGATATTACGAAGGCTAAGGATAAGCCTATGGCTTGTAAAGATGAAAAAGGACGTCTTCGTGTTGCCGCCGGTGTCGGAGTAACAAAGGATACTCTTGATCGTATGCAGGCTTTGGTTGATGCAGGTGCTGATGCCATCGTTATAGATACGGCACACGGCCATTCCAAGTTCGTGATTGAAAAATTGAAAGAAGCCAAGGCTGCTTTCTCAAATGTTGACATAGTAGTAGGTAATGTGGCTACAGGGGCTGCGGCCAAGATGCTGGTTGACAATGGGGCGGATGCAGTTAAAGTAGGTATTGGTCCCGGTTCAATTTGTACAACCCGTGTGGTGGCTGGTGTAGGTGTTCCACAGTTGAGCGCAGTCTATGATGTATATAGTGCGTTGAAAGGAACTGGTGTGCCTTTGATTGCAGATGGTGGTCTCCGCTATTCTGGTGACATTGTAAAGGCAATAGCTGCTGGTGGAAGTTGTGTGATGATTGGTTCTCTCGTGGCTGGTACGGAAGAAAGTCCTGGTGAAACTATTATTTTTAATGGCCGTAAGTTTAAGAGCTATAGAGGTATGGGATCGTTGGAAGCTATGGAGCAGAAAAATGGTTCAAAGGACCGCTATTTCCAGGGTGATACCAAGGATGCCAAGAAATTGGTACCAGAAGGCATTGCCGGTCGTGTTCCTTACAAAGGTACGGTACAGGAAGTTATTTACCAGCTTATAGGCGGCTTGCGCTCAGGTATGGGATATTGTGGCGCTCAGACCATTGAGAAGCTACATGATGCCAAGTTTACACGTATTACAAATGCCGGTGTTCTCGAGAGTCATCCGCATGATATTACCATCACAAGCGAGGCTCCAAACTATAGCCGTCCGCAGTAATGGGAATGGTAAACGGTAATTCAAAATTATAATAATAAGTATGGGGCGGGCAAGAAATGTTCGCCCCATACATTCCTAATAGAATCAAAGAATAGAATAATATGAAGTTTAAGGCGATATTGGTGGCTATTGTCCTATTGGGGGGCATTGTATATGCCAAACCAGACGACAAAACTGTCATGACCATCAATGGTCAGCCTGTTAGTCTGTCTGAGTTTGAATATTCTTACAACAAGAACAATGCTGAAGGAGTGATAGACAAGAAAAGTGTGGACGAATATGTTGATTTGTTTATCAACTATAAATTGAAGGTCGCTGCAGCACTTGACGCTCATTTGGATACTCTAACTTCGTTTATAAATGAGTTCGCAACTTATCGCGATCAACAAATACGCCCTGCTATTATTACGGATGCCGATGTGGAAGCTGAGGCACGGCGAATCTATTCTGAAACTCAACACCGTATTGATTCTTTAGGAGGTCTTTATCGGCCGGCTCATATCTTGCTGATGCTTTCACAGCAGGCTTCAGCAAAAGACAAGGCTGCTGCCGAACAGCGTATAGATTCTATTTATACAGCCTTGACAAAAGGAGCTGATTTTGCCGACATGGCAAAGAAATATTCTCAGGATCCAGGTACGGCCCAAAATGGAGGCCTTTTGCCATGGTTGACAAAAGGGCAGACCTTAAAAGAGTTTGAAGACCAGGTGATGAATTTAAAGGTGGGGCAGATGAGCAAACCGTTTCTGTCACCTGCAGGTTATCACATCGTGGTGCTAAAAGACAAAAAAATGTTTGATCCTTATGATTCCGTTCGGGCAGATATCATGCGTTTCATTGATGCCAGAGGCTTGAGAGAGAGAATTATCGACAAAAAACTTAAAGACATGGCTACAGCCCAAGGCCATGGCGCGACACCACAGACCGTGTTGGCTGCCAAGGAGCAGGAGATGGTCTCTGCTGATTCTGATTTGAAAAATCTAATACGTGAATACCATGATGGACTATTGCTCTTTGAAATCAGTAACCGAATGGTATGGGACAAGGCTGCAAAAGATGAGAAGGGCTTACAGGCTTATTTCAAGAAAAACAAGAGCAAGTATAAATGGGATTCTCCTCGGTTTAAGGGCATGGTCTATCACGTGAAGACTCAAGAAGACGTGAAGGCTGTGAGAAACTGTGTGAAGGGACTGTCCTTTGATAAGTGGGCGGAAAGGCTCCGTTCCACGTTTAACAATGACAGTACAATCCGTATTCGAGTGGAAAAGGGCCTTTTCAAGCAGGGGGATAATGCCTTGGTCGACAGGGACGTATTTGGAAAGAAAACGGAGGTAAACCCTGTGAAAGATTACCCAATTGATGCTACCTACGGCAAGGTGCTTAAAGCTCCTAAGGAGATGGGCGATGTCCGTGGGCTCGTAACTTCTGACTATCAGGACATGCTTGAGAAAGAATGGGTGAAATCATTGAGAAAGAAATATACTGTAGTGGTCAACAGAGAAGTGTTGTCTACTATTAATAATCATAAATAAGACAACTTAAAGATGAACAAGACTTTCCATTGGGGGGCCGGATTCATGGCTTCAATGATGCTTTTGGCTGGCATATCCGCCAGTGCAGGCAAAAAATCGGTATGTACGGGCAATTGGACTTTAGACTCATTGGCCTCGGACACAACCCATGTAGGCTCTTCGGCTCCAGTCAATGAAAACAGTGTTATAGACGAAGTAATTTGGGTCGTTGGTGACGAGCCTATCCTGAAGTCGGATGTTGAAGTAATGCGTATGCAGGCTGAACAGGAAGGCGTGAAGTGGAATGGTAATCCGGACTGCTTGATTCCAGAACAGTTGGCCGTGCAGAAGCTTTATCTTCACCAGGCAGCTCTTGACAGTATAGAGGTTACAGAAGCTGATATTTCGCAGGGAATTGACCGCCAAATCAATAATTGGATTCAAATGATAGGATCTAAGGAAAAACTCGAGGAGTATCGTAAGCAGACTGTAACGCAGATGCGTCAGGCTTTGCATGATGATTTCAAGAATCAGCAACTCATAGACCGAATGAAGCAGAAACTCATCGGTGATGTTACAGTAACTCCTTCCGATGTACGTAACTATTTCAAGGATGTACCACAAGATAGTTTGCCGTTTATACCGACAGAAGTAGAAGTGGAAATCCTTACCAATGCGCCGCGTCTGCCACAGGAAGAAATCAATAGGGTGAAGGACGAGCTTCGCAATTTTACAGATCGTGTTAACAAGGGCGAGATTTCTTTTGCCGCTTTGGCCCGACTTTATTCAGAAGATCCAGGTTCGGCTCGTCAGGGTGGTGAGATAGGCTATACTGTTAGGAGTTCCCTGGATCCTGCCTTTGCCAATGTCGCTTTCAACTTGACGGACCCCAAAAAGATTTCTAAAATAGTTGAATCGGAGTTCGGCTTTCATATTATACAGCTGATAGACAAGCGTGGTGAAAAAATCAATGTACGTCATATCTTGTTGAAGCCGCATGTTGATCAGGAAAGTATAGACAAGACGATAGCTCGTCTTGATTCCATTGGTTCCGACATCCGTGACAAGAAATTCTCTTTTGAGGAAGCTGCCGGCGTTTTGTCGGATGATAAGGATACGCGTCTTAATCATGGCTTAATGGTCTTTACCGACCATGAGACACAAGTTCGTACATCCAAGTTCCGCATGCGCGATTTGCCTTCAGAGGTGGCCAGAGTGGTGGATACGATGAAAGTGAATCAAATATCCGCTCCATTCTCAATGATCAATAGCAAAGGCAAGACTGTTTGTGCTATTGTGAAGTTGAAGTCAAGAGTTGAAGGCCATCGTGCCACAATTACTGAAGATTATCAAGCCATGAAAGACGTCGTGCTTTCACATCGGCGTATGGAGGTTCTTCGCAAATGGGTGAACGACAAAATCAAGAGTACATACGTCAAGATGAACGACCGTTACAAAGATTGCAAGTTTGAATATCAAGGTTGGATTAAATGACAAAATATAAGATAAACCATGCGTTTGGCGGGCACAGAATCATTCTTCTAATGGTTCTGTGCCTGTTTGGGTTATGCGTGGCACAGTCTGCCATGACACCGAAGAGAACGAAAAAGGTTGCGCCCGACGACCGCGTGTTTTTGGAACATGCCGATGTTCTGAAGTTTGACGAATATGCCAAGCCTGGTGTCCAGATTGTTAAGGGTAAGGTGGCTTTTCGTCATCAGGGAGTGCGTCTTACTTGCGACAGTGCCTATTTCCGTCAGGACGATAATTCATTTGAAGCATTTGGCCATGTGTTTATGGTTGAAAAAGGAAAGTACACCCTCAACAGTGACTATGCCTACTATGATGGATTGGAGGAAATGGTACGCGCCCGCCATCATGTGGTGCTCCATCATCAGAAATCCACGCTTTATTGTGACAGCCTTGATTATGACCGTAAGTTCAATTTCGGCTATTTCTTTGAGGGCGGCCGTTTGGTTGATGGGAAAAACACACTGGTTTCGGATTGGGGCGAATACAATACCAATACCCGTAAAGCGACCTTTTATTATAGCGTGCGTTTGAAAAGTCCCCAGTATGATATCCATACCGACACCCTGCATTATGACACACGGATAAAGATGGCGCATGTTACTGGACCTTCCACTATCTACAATGAAGGAAACTTGATAAAAACAGATAATGGATATTACGATACCGAACGCGACAAGGCACAACTGTATGGCAAGTCTACGGTGACCAGTAAAGACAAGACCAAAACGATTACTGCCGATAGTCTATACTTTAACAGCAAGACCGGTGTGAATGAAGGATACCGCAATGTGGTGTATACAGATGCGAAAAACAAGAATATGCTTACTGGCAACTATTGCTATTATAATGACAAAACAGGTGTGGCCTTAGCAACACGCAATCCTACGGCAATAGATTTCTCTCAGAAAGACACTTTGTGGATGCATGCCGACACCATTCGTCTCAAGACTTATCATATCAATACAGATTCGGTCTATCGAAAGGTTTTTGGTTATAAGCATGTCCGGGTGTTTCGCAATGATGTTCAGGCGGTGTGCGATTCTATGGTGATGAATAGCAAAGACTCATGTCTTACAATGTACAAGGATCCTATAGTGTGGAGTGGCGAGAACAGGCAACTTTTGGGTGAGGAAATCAGAGTCTATATGCGAGATTCCACAATAGATTGGGCACACGTGGTGGGCCAGGCTCTTTCCGTGGAGCAGTTGCCCGACAAGAAACATTTTAATCAAATAGCCTCCAAGGAAATGAAGTCGTTCTTCATTGATGGAAAGATGAAGAAGAATGAGGCCATATCCAATGTGATGACCATATACTATCCTGTCGACGACAAAGACAGTACCCTGATAGGTCTTAACTATGCCGAGAGTGACACTATGCGCATGTATCTTGACAATAATCAGCGCCTGGAAAAGATATGGATGCCAAAGGCTACTCTTGTCATGTATCCCATGACTCAGATACCGCCAGGCAGGGATAAACTCAACAGTTTTGCCTGGTTTGATTACATCAGGCCGGTAGACAAGAACGACATCTATGAATGGCGCGGTAAGAAGAGCGGTACAGAACTCAAGGTGGTGAAACGTCATGAAGCACCACTGCAGAAGCTGGGCGTCAATGCTCCTCTAACCTCTGTGGGGCAAAAGCGGAAGGAAGGAGTTGAACCTTGAGCCTTTTTACAATGCGCAAGCCACGTGGCTTTCATCATGAATATATTTATTATGACGAAAGCAAGGCAAGGCTGAGAGAAATGGAAGACAAGGCCCGACGTGAATTGGGGCTGAAATCAGAGGATAAGTTCAATCCTCAACTTCTCCACGGTGCTTTTGTTCGGGCAACCAATCATTTGCGTCGACGAAAAGAAAATGAGCTGTCGGGGCGTACCTATCTTAGTTTTGGAAAAATATTGTTTCTAATCATTGCCTTGTTGGCCTTATGGTTCTTCTTGGCAAGATAATTTATTGACAGAGCAACACAGAATGAGTGATATAATTCAACTTTTGCCTGATTCGGTGGCCAATCAGATAGCTGCCGGTGAGGTTATACAGCGCCCGGCAAGTGTTATCAAAGAACTTGTCGAGAATGCCGTGGATGCCGGTGCCAAGACCATCAACGTGTTGGTCGTGGATGCCGGCCGCACGTCTATTCAGGTTATTGACGATGGTTGTGGCATGTCGGATACCGATGCGCGCCTTTCCTTTGAGAGGCACGCCACATCCAAGATAAAAGATGCTGCCGATTTGTTTTCGCTACACACGATGGGCTTTCGCGGAGAAGCATTGGCATCGATAGCAGCTGTAGCGCAAGTGGAATTGAAGACACGCAAGGAAGGCGAGGAAGTTGGCACCTCCTTGAACATTTCCGGCAGCAAGTTCATGGGGCAGGAACCTGTGTCTTGTCCAGTCGGAAGCAATTTCCTGATAGAAAATCTTTTTTTCAACGTGCCCGCACGCCGCAAGTTCCTCAAGTCCAACCAGACAGAGCTCAACAATATCATTACAGCCTTTGAGCGTATTGTGCTTGTGTATCCTCAAATATCTTTCACACTACATAGCAACCAGGTGGAACTCATGAACCTGCGTGCCGGCAATCTGCGGCAGCGCATCATTGATGTGTTTGGCAAGCGGCTCAACCAAAACCTCTTGCCGGTAGGTGTAGAGACCACGCTTTGCAAGATAAGTGGCTTTGTGGGCAAGCCGGAGTCTGCACGCAAGAAAACTCCCCATCAGTACTTCTTTGTCAATGGGCGGTATATGAAGCATCCTTATTTCAACAAGGCTGTCATGACGGCTTTCGACCGTTTGATTATGGCGGGCGAACAAGTCCCCTATTTCATATATTTTGACGTGAATCCTGAAGACATAGATGTCAACATTCATCCCACCAAGACCGAAATCAAGTTTGAGAACGAACAGGAAATATGGCAGATCTTGTCAGCTGCAGTTAAGGATGCCGTGGGCAGGTTCAATGACGTTCCATCAATAGATTTCGATACTCAGGGTTGTCCCGACATCCCCGTCTTCAATCCCCAAACTGGTACGGAAGCCCCCAAACTCAACTTTAATCCGCAGTACAATCCTTTCAAGGAGACACCGTCATCGTCCATTCCGTCCACGCCGCACATGCCCAAGCAACCATCAGTGGAGGGTTGGGAGCAAATCTATGAAGGCCTGGAGTCGCAAGACGTTCCGCAAGAACAAGGAATGTTTGACGCCCCATCCGTTCAAGCACCAGAAGAGACGGTGATAGCAGAAAAGTCGCCTACTCACTACCAATATAAAGGTACCTATATCATGACTGCCGTGAAATCCGGCTTAATGATTATCGATCAGCATCGTGCGCACGTGCGTATATTATATGAGCGCTACCTTGAGCAGTTCTCAAAGCAAAACAGGCTTTCGCAGAGTGTGGCTTTTCCCGAAGTTGTGCAGCTTCCAATGTCCGACAATGTCAAACTTCAGGTCGTCTTGCCGGAAATGGAGCAGATGGGTTTTGAACTTAATGATCTTGGAGCAGGGAGCTATTCCGTCACTGCTGTGCCTGTTGGACTTGACGGTCTCAATGTGGTAAGACTTGTAGAGGAAATGGTGTCGACAGCTATGGAGGGTGGCACCAGTGTGGTTGAGGAAATCAACAAGTCGCTTGCCTTGACTTTGGCGCGTAATGCGGCCATACCTCAGGGGCAGGCATTGTCGAATCAGGAGATGGAAGACATTGTGGACAAACTTTTTACATGTTCCAATGTTAACTACACACCTGATGGCAAATCAATCCTCTGCATACTTCGTCAACAGGAAATAGAGCATTTGTTGGGCTGATGAAGCAAGAGCTCCGCAAACAGGGGCTTTTCCCGGCTCTTTGGGAAGTTGGGGTTACGTCTGATGTCGCGGCGTCTGAATGACTGTAAATCACTTCCGAACCGGATATAATCACAAAACATCCCTGTCGCTACTTCTTGATTAGTGGCAGACTTACGGGGCGTTAGTGGCAGACTTATGAAGTGTAAATGGCAGACTTACGGTGTGCAAACGACAGACTTACACTTGGTCTCACTGTCAGAGCATTCATTGCCACGGTCGTGGGTAATGGGGTCAAAACTGCCGGACGGATTTTGGGCATTCCGCTTGAACTTGACGAATGGCAAATTGGTGATAGATGTGATAGATGTTTTGCCATCTATCACGCATCTATCATTCTATCTATCTCGCTTACAGTCAGTTGGATTAAGTCAGATATTAAGAAAAGTGATGGATGGTGCCGAAAAACGAAAACTTTTCCTGCGCGCGTAATGTGCGGTCATTCAACAAGGCAGAGAAAGGGAGCCAAAGAATGGAAGGACTTTCTGACCACTTTTCTATAAACCCAAGCGTTGGGTCACAAGTATCACTGTAAATTCCAAAGGGACTATTTTTTCTCAGGAATAAATATTTTTTCTATTTAATTTGGATATATATAAAAAAATATCGTAACTTTGTCCCCAAAATGCAAAGGAATCTTTCATCGTGAGGTGGAAGAATGGAGAAAAGAATATATAAGCACATAATTATTAACAATAGTAGACTTATGAAAAAGTTATTTATCGCTTTAGCATTTGCCGGTATCTCTTGTGCAGCAATGGCACAGGATACAGAAGCTGTTCCTGCTAAGCAGTACAGCGTGGCAACAAACTCTTTTTGGAGTAATTGGTTTATTCAGGTTGGCGTAGATTGGAACGCATGGTACTCAGGTGAGGAGCATGGACTTGGTCTTTCCAAGAGCCCTATCAAGAAATTCCGTTCTAATCCAGGCGCTTCTGTAGCCATCGGTAAGTGGTTCACTCCAGGTCTTGGTCTTCGCACAAAGTTGCAGGGCATCTGGGGCAAGACTGTCACAGACGGTGACAACTATGGTAACGGCAACAAGTATTGGACTTTGAACGAGCAGGTGCTCTTCAATCTCAGCAATATGATTTGCGGTTACAATCCTAATCGTGTTTGGAACTTCATTCCTTTCGCAGGTGCTGGCCTTTCTCGCTCTTGCACATACAACACATACGCAATGGGCTGGAGCTTCGGTATCTTGAATGAGTTCAAGGTTGCCAAGAAGGTAGCTATCAACTTCGAGTTGGGCTACAACCGCTACGAGAACGACCACGATGGCGTCTCAGCTACAAACCAGGCTGGCCGCGGCATCTGGGAGAACCACGACAACCAGCTCTATGCTGAACTCGGTCTCACTTTCAACCTCGGCAAGGCTACATGGGAGAAGACTCCAGATGTAGACGCTATCAACGCTCAGCATCAGGCTGCTCTCGACGCTCTCAACGCTAAGCTTGCTGACGCAAACTCTGAGAACGATCGTCTCCGCAACATGCTTGCCAACCAGAAGCCTGCTCAGACTGTGAAGGAATTCGTTACTACTCCTGTATCAGTATTCTTCAACATCGGCAAATCTGAGATTGCCTCAAAGAAGGATATGGTTAATGTTCAGGCTCTCGCCAAGTATGCTCAGGACAACAACGCCAAGTTGCTCGTTACTGGTTACTGCGATAGCTCAACAGGTACTCCTGCTTACAACCAGAAGCTCTCTGAAACTCGTGCAGAGGTCGTTGCTGACGAGCTCGTTAAGCTGGGCGTGGCTAAGGAGAACATCAAGACTGTTGGTAATGGTGGTGTAGACTCACTCTCTCCAGTATCTTTCAACCGTCGTGCTACTGTTCAGGTTGCTGAATAATACGCATTCATTGAATTAAACAAATAGATAAGGGCATCCTCATTCAGAGGGTGCCCTTTGTTGTAAATACCCACCATTGGGTATTGCCTTGTAGTCGTGATTTTTCGTAACTTTGTCCCTTGGTTCAGTCACTTGATGAAGAGCCGGATTTTATGTTGACCAAATAAGAAACAATACAGGAAGAAATGATACAAGTATGGATAAGTGCTTTGGGATTGTGTGGAGCCACATTGGTCGGCTCGTTGTTGGGCTTTGGGGTCAAGAACTTGTCGCATAAATGGAACGATACGGTGTTAGGCTATTGCGCTGGAGTGATGCTTGCTGCATCTGTATTAGGACTGATTGTGCCTGCCTTCGACATGACACCCCATTGGTGGATGGTGGTATCGGGAGTGATGGCTGGTGCCTTTTTTCTCAATGTGCTCGATCTGTTGACACCACATCTTCATTCCATTACGGGACTTGATGCTGAAGAACATCGCAATAACAAGACTCTCAACCATATAACCTGAGTTCGGGATAAGAAAGTTGGTATAAAAGTTGGTAATCTCGATAATTTTTAGTACCTTTATAGTTGAG
>CAKPUA010000031.1:0-24103 GCA_934191235.1 uncultured Prevotella sp.
GGCAGACTTACGGGGCGTTAGTGGCAGACTTACGGGGCGTTAGTGGCAGACTTACGGGGCGTTAGTGGCAGACTTACGGGGCGTTAGTGGCAGACTTACACTTGGGTCCACAGCCTGGGCACTCGTTGCCACGGCTGTGGGCAATGAGTGCCCAAACTTGAGGACAGATTTTAGGCATTCCACTTGAACTTAACAAGTGGCAAATAAGTGATAGAAGTGAAGGATGCTAACCCATCTATCACGCATCTGTCATTCCATTCATCTCGCTCGTTTTCAAACAGATAATGAAAGGAATCAAGAAAAGTGATGGATGGCGGCGAAAAAACGAAAAACATTTCATGTGCGCAAGTACGCGCGAGAAGCGGTCATCAAACAAGGCTGCAAAAGGACAATACCAAGCAAATGCAAGGCTATCGGTCCGTTTCATACCATCCTCAACAAAAGCCCCACAAACACTACTCCTCATCACTGATGAAACAGAAAAACATAGTAAAACATTATGAATTACATATTTTATTCGTAATTTTGCGCACATAACCAAAAGGAACCGATGAACCGACATAAACCAAAACGATGGATAGCCAGTGCTGTGCTATTCCTTTTTTTATTTAAAGTCAATGCTTACGACTGCGCATACGCCTTGCCTCAGCAAGACATAAGAGTGATCAACGTGGCTTACCCCTCTGCTTCCGTGGAGCAGAAGTGCATGCTCATTGACCGCCAAGGACTGTTGTGGATGGGCACTAACTCAGGCATCAAGTCGTACGACGGCTATGGTTTCAACTCTTTCCGAAGCGATGCACAGTCACCTAACATCTTGCCCAACAATGCCGTATTGTCCATGACCGAGGACACCAACAACCGGTTGTGGATAGGTACCCGCAACGGACTGGTTTGCATGGACAAGAAGTACGGCTCGTTCAAGACTTATCACCTCAAAGGCGAAAACCAGCGTGAAATCTACGCCCTATTCACTTCCCGAGACGGAACCGTATGGATAGGCACCGATGCAGGCATCACGTGCTACGACAACTCCACGGGGCGTTTCCGTCGCCTGTCGGGGAAAAACACGCTGGTGGTAGAGCCCGACGGAAGGCGTCACCCGTTAGAGGGAATCATCACCAAGTCTTTCGTGGAAGACAAGAACGGTGACATATTCATCGGCACATGGTCTGACTGCTACTACCGCCTTGACCGCAAACGCCACCTGCTATACAAATACAAGGTGGACGACTTTGCCGGAGCATCGGGCACCTACATGCTCATGCTCGACCCCATGGGCCGCCTGTGGATGAGCACGTGGGGCGGCGGCATACGCTGCATCACCCGTCCACGCGACGCCAAGCATCCAGGAGTCATCAACCTCTACGACGGGAAGAAAGAACACGCCATCAACTACCGCCTTGTCTACGACCCCGTGACAAACACCGTATGGACATGTTCACGGCACGGCATCGGCATCATCGACTGCAAGGACATCCGGAAAGGCTTCTCCTACTATCAGGAGATAGGCGACACGGAGAAATATAAGCTGGAAAACGTGACCGACCTCTGCACGGACGGACGGGGAAACATCTGGATACAGACGGTCAACAAAGGACTATGCCACATCAACACGCGAAAGAACAGGTTTGGCAGAACCCAAATCATACCCGACGGAGAAGTCTGCAACCGCATCAAGTCGATCTTCAGCGACGACGGCAAACAGTTTTGGCTCACGTTGGCTCCGTCTGGTGTGGCGCTGTTCAACAGAACCACCGGAAGAGTGGACATCAACGCCCAGATAGGCCCCTTTGCCTCACTGCCCTACGACGTGCTCAACACGCACAACTCGTCCATGGCAAGTCCTGCCAAAGGCGAGCTGTGGTTTGCCAACAACGGACACGGCATCATCATCGTGAAGAACGGCAAGGCCGAAGTGAAGAACAAGAGCAACTGCCCCTACGTGAAAGACAACTTTGTCAAGGCACTGCTCTACTCACGGAGAGGCATCATGTTCGTCGGCGAACGCCACCACTTGAACTACAGACTTCCTTCCGGCCAATGCCATACCATAGGCAAGGACCTCGACGTGTGCGGCATCAGCGAAGACCACAACGGCAACATCTGGGTGGCGACAGAAAACGCAGGCATCATCAGGATGGAAGGCGACTTCAGCCATCCCCGGAACATCCACTACACTCATTTCAATCCGCAGAACGGCAACTACCCTGTCTACGACGCCATCTACTGCAAGGAAGATTCGCGCCACAGATTGTGGAGCATATCCAACAGCGGAGGACTCTTCCTGCTTGAAAACGGTAAGTTCAACTGCTTCAACGACGAACTTCACTGGGGCATTGACCGCATCTTCTCCATCCTGGAAGACAGCCGTCGACGGCTTTGGCTCACCACCGACAACGCCCTTGTATGCCTCACTTACCGGGGACTCGAACAGACACACTATTCATTCTACACCAGAGAGAACGGATTGGGCAACGTCTCGTTCATGCCCAACTCCTGTTTCCAATGGGGCAACGAACTGTTCTTCGGCTCGGGCAGAGACCTGATTTCGCTGCAGGCAGCCAATATAGACCGGCTGCAGCCCGCCACAGGACGCAACATCATCGTCACCGACCTGGTCGTTGACGGGAAACGCTACATGGAACTCGATGCCGACAAACGGGCACAACTGGGCGAATACACTCCGCAATATCTGCGCGAGATAACCATTCCCGCTTCGGTAAACAAGTTCGCCCTGCAGTTTGCCCTGCTCAGCTATGTCAACGCATCGGAGTGTAAATACGCCTATTATCTGGAAGGATACGACCGAGAATGGCACTATGTGGATGCCGACCTGCGCCAGGCTTCGTTCGAAAACATACCGTCGGGCACCTACAAACTGCATATCAAGGCTGCCGACAGCTACGGAAGATGGGCGGAAATGCCCTACGCCATCGCCGTCCACGTGCTGCCGCCATGGTATGCCTCGGCTTGGGCGCTTATCGTCTACGTGCTTCTCGTCATCGGCGGCGTGTATGGCTCCATTCTCTGGTATCGCGGCCGACTGCGCACCAAGAACCGTTTGCAGATGCAGGTGGTGTTTACAAACATCACCCACGAGCTGCTCACGCCATTGACAGTCATATCTGCCTCTGCCGACAGCATCGAGCGAGAACATCCCGACACGGTCAGCCACACCTCGCTTATCCACAACAACATCAACCGCCTGACACGCATGCTGCGCCAGATACTTGAGGTGAGGAAAGCTCAGGCAGGCAAGCTGAAACTGAAGGTGCAGCAAGCCGACCTTTGCTACTTCTGCCGCGAAACGTGCCTAAGCCTTCAGCCCATATTCGACCAGAAGCACATCGCATTCAACATCCACACCGACGGCACGGACAAAGAAGTCTGGTTTGACGAAGACAAGGTGGAGAAAATCATATACAACCTGCTGAGCAATGCCGCCAAATACTCCCTGCCAGGCGGTCATGTCGACGTGACGGTATGCCTCAAGGACCAGTGGGCGGAAATCACAGTCGCCGACACAGGCATCGGCATCTCACGCGACAAGATGAAGCACCTGTACAACCGCTTCCTCGACGGCGACTACCGAAAGATGAACACCATGGGCACCGGCATCGGACTCTCACTGGTCAACGACCTGGTCAGACTTCACCACGGCAAGATAGCCTGCGACAGCAAGGAAGGCGAAGGCACTACCTTCATCATTAGCCTGCCCATAAACAGGGAAAGCTACACGGAGGAAGAAGCAGCAAACGACTCCGGCAAACAGCCTATAGCCACAGAGCAACTGCCGCAAGCCGTGGATATGCAGGCCCTGAACAGCACCTCAAACGACCAGACAAAAGACTATACCATCCTGGTGGTGGAAGACAACACGGAACTGCTCATGCTGATGGCCAACCTGCTGTCTGCCCACTTCAACGTGAAGACGGCCGCCAACGGCGAACGCGCACAGCGCATCATCGAAAAACAGGCACTCGATGTGGTGGTGACAGACGTGATGATGCCAGTCATGGACGGCATAGAACTGACACGGTGGATCAAGGAAAACAAGGACTACTCCCAACTGCCCGTCATCATGCTCACTGCCAAGACGCAGGACGAAGACCGCAACGAGGCATACAAGGTGGGAGCCGACGAATATATCACCAAGCCCTTCAACCTCGACGACCTGCTCATCCGCATCAATAACATCATCGCCAACCGCGAGAGAGTACGCAAGCGCTTCGAGTCGCAAACAGACTTTAACTTGAACGACCAGCACTACAGCAATCCCGACAAACTGTTTATCGAGAGCGTGATAGTGCAAATCAAGGCACACCTTACCGAAAGCGAGTATGGTCGCGAACAACTGGCTTCCGACCTGTGCATCAGCAGCAGCTCTCTCTACAACAAGCTGCGCGCCATCACGGGACAGAACATCAGCAGTTTCATCACCAGCATAAGACTGAAAGAAGCCTGCAGCATTCTGCGCACTGAACCCGACATTAGAATCAACGAATTGGCTTACAGGGTTGGATTCTCCACACCTCGTTATTTCTCTCAGTGCTTCAAAAAGGAGTTCGGAATGCTTGTCAAAGATTATGTGAAGCAACAGGGTGGACACTTAAAGGAAGAACATCCGTCCTTGGAAGAGGAGGAACAGGAATAGGCCACCCCATCTTCCACACAGAATCATTGATAAGGACTTGTGTCTGAAAGGTTATCTGCCTGCAGCTCAAACCGGGCATTAAAAACGCGGGAGTGTCAAAATCACTATTTTGATACTCCCGCTTTCGAATCCTGAAAACCTTTACCTTAATAAACCAAAACTTTTTAATGTACTAATATAGGGAACCTTTGAATAAGTTGATGTTTTTAGCTACATAATACCAAACCTGTGAAACTTTACTTCTTACTTACTTAATTTTACGTTGGCAAAATTACTCTCTTACTCTCAAACACACGTTCAATTATCGTGATTCCATGTACACTTTTCGTGAATATCGCACTTTTCACGATAATTTTACTTTCCCTCTCATACAAGACTATAGCCCCAATGACTGTTGAGAGAAGTGTTCCCCGACTTCAAATCCTTGCATATTCGTACTAAAAAATGGTAAAATGAAAACATTCTTGCAGCAGATTCGTAAACAATGAGTATTTTTACACGACATAACAATATACAACTATGCAAGACGACAACAATATCCGCTACACCACAGAGCGTAACTTCACCCGACAGCAAGTGGAAAACCTGTTTCTTTCCATCGGGTGGGTGTCGGGCAAATACCCACGCCAATTGTGGGAATCACTCCAGCAGTCATCCTATGTACTCACGGCTTGGGACGGAAACAACCTGGTGGGACTGGTGCGTGGCATTGACGATGGCAGCATGACAGCCTTCCTTCACTACCTGCTCGTCAGTCCTTCCCACCAGCACAGAGGCATCGCCTCCCAACTGCTGAAGAGAGCCAAGGAGCACTATAAGGACTTTTTCTATCTCAACGTGATGCCCGAAGAAAGTCGCAATGCCGCTTTCTATGAACTCCACGGCTTTCAGGTTATGCCCGACGGCGTGGCCATGCAGTGGAACAATCCACACTTTGCCGACCAGTAGCCCGGCAGGTGCCACGAACTTACAGTTCCTGTTTACAGAGGTTATTCACGTTGCCGTGTCCAGCACAACGCGAGGTGACTCATTGTTTTTTCTGCAGATTGGGCAAGAAACCCGCTATGATTCCGAGAAGCGGGAGAAAGGCACTCACCTTGAAAATGTATTCTATGCTCGTACGATCTGCCAGCCATCCGAAGAAGGCAGAGCCGAGACCGCCCAAGCCAAACATAAGTCCGAAGAACACACCGGCTATGAGCCCCACCTTGTCGGGCATCAGATCTGTGGCATAGACCACTATTGACGAGAAGGCGGAAGCAATGATGAGTCCGGCCAGGAAAGCGCATACCACCGTCCACACGAGTCCCGCAAACGGCATTACCAAGGCAAAGGGAGCGGCGCCCAGGATGGAAAACCAGATGACATACTTGCGTCCGAAACGGTCGCCAAACATGCCGCCTGCCACCGTGCCTATGGCAAACGCGGCGAGAAAGGCAAAGAGACAGAGTTGTGAGGCCTGCACGGAAACACCGAACTTGTCGATGAGAAAGAAAGTGAAGTAGCTGGTGATGCACGCCGTGTAGAAGTATTTGGAAAAGACGAGCACCACTAATATAAATAAGGTGGTGTAGACCTGGCGACGGGACAAATGGTTGGCAGGCATAGGGCGGGTCGGCTGATGACGGGCAGCATAGGCAAGCTTGGCGCTATACCACGCCCCTACCCTCAGCATGATGACAGAAGCCAGCACGGCAGCCAAGGCAAACCAGGAGATGGAGTGCTGACCGAAAGGAAGCACAACGAGGGCTGCCAACAAGGGGCCTAGGGCTGAACCGCCATTGCCCCCGACCTGAAAGATAGACTGTGCCAGACTTTTCCGTCCGCCCGAAGCCAACTGCGCCACCCGCGATGCCTCAGGATGAAACACCGACGAGCCGAAGCCGATGACGCTCACAGCCAGCAATATCATCCAGAAGCCACCGGCAAAGGCCAGCAGCAAAAGCCCGACAAGCGTGAAGCACATGCCCAGCGACAGGGAATACGGCCGTGGATGCTTGTCGGCATACAGCCCCGTGAAAGGCTGAAGAATGGAGGAAGTCATCTGGAACACCAGCGTGATGATGCCTATCTGGGCAAAGGTGAAACCGAACTCCGACTTGATGATGGGATAGATGGACGGCACCACCGACTGAATCATGTCGTTGAGAAAATGCGAGATGCTGATAATGATGAGAATGGAAAAGGCTGTGCCTTCCTTGACATGGGGCGTTCCCTTGATTTTGTTGCCTATCGTGTTGAGGTTCATTTCCTTTTATTGCTGATTGGTTAAGTTGGTGGCTTCTCGGGCATTACCCGGAACGAAATCGCCCCCGACACTTCCCTCACGGAAAAGCGGCAGGGGCGAAACCATATTTTTACACTTATGAAAACTATTTCATGCTGCAGGCTGGACACCAGGGCTTAAGCTGCTTGAAGAAGTCGTTGCCCTTGTCGTCCACGAGAATAAACGCCGGGAAGTCTTCCACGCGGATTTTCCACACGGCCTCCATGCCGAGTTCTGGATACTCCACGCACTCGATGCTCTTGATGCTGCTCTGTGAAAGCACAGCTGCCACGCCTCCGATGGTGCCCAAATAGAAGCCGCCATGCTTCTTGCAGGCATCTGTCACCACTTGTCCGCGGTTACCCTTGGCAATCATCACGAGCGATCCTCCATGCTCCTGGAACTCGTCGACATAGGGATCCATGCGGTTAGCTGTGGTCGGTCCCATCGATCCGCAGGGATAACCCTCGGGAGTCTTGGCCGGTCCGGCGTAGAGAATGGGGTGATTCTTGAAGTAGGCCGGCAAGTCCTCGCCTGCATCCAGACGTGCCTTGAGCTTGGCGTGAGCAATGTCGCGTGCCACAATGATGGTGCCCTTGAGGCTCACGCGGGTGCTTACGGGATATTTGGTGAGTTCGGCGCGCACGGCATCGATGCCCTTGTCGAGGTCAATCTCTATGCCCTTGCCGCCTTCGCCGGGATTGCGGTATTCCTCGGGGATGAGTTCTGCGGGGTTGGTGTCGAGCTTTTCGAGCCAGATACCGTCCTTGTTGATTTTCGCCTTGATGTTGCGGTCGGCAGAGCAGCTCACGCCCATGCCGATGGGGCAGCTGGCTCCATGGCGCGGCAAGCGCACCACACGGATGTCGTGGGCAAGATACTTGCCGCCGAACTGTGCACCGAGACCTATTTTATGTGCTTCCTTGAGCAGTTTTTCCTCAAGGTCGATGTCGCGGAAAGCACGGCCCGTCTCGTCGCCTGTGGTGGGCAGCGAGTCGTAGTATTTAATACTGGCGAGCTTCACGGTGAGCAGGTTCTTCTCGGCGCTCGTGCCGCCAATGACAAAGGCGATGTGGTAAGGAGGGCATGCTGCAGTGCCGAGGCTCTTCATTTTCTCCACGAGGAAAGGCAACAGGGTGCCCTCGTTCTGAATGGTAGCCTTGGTCATGGGATAGAAGTAAGTCTTGTTGGCAGAGCCACCGCCCTTGGCCACCATCACGAAGCGATATTCGTCGCCCTCGGTTGCCTCGATGTCAATCTGTGCGGGCAGATTGCAACGGGTGTTCACCTCGTCATACATGTTAAGCGGAGCATTCTGCGAATAGCGCAGGTTGTCATGCGTATAAGTGTTGTACACACCACGGCTCAGCGCCTCCTCGTCCTCGAAATCGGTCCACACGCGCTGTCCCTTCTCGCCGTGGATGATGGCTGTGCCGGTGTCCTGGCAGAAAGGAAGAATGCCCTTGACGGCAGTCTCGGCATTGCGCAGGAACTGGAGCGCCACGTACTTGTCGTTCTCCGACGCCTCTGGGTCCTGGAGAATCTTGGCTACCTGGAGGTTGTGTTCGCGGCGGAGCATGAACTCCACGTCATGGAAAGCCTGCTGCGAGAGCAAGGTGAGGGCTTCGGGCGAAACCTTGAGAATCTGCTTACCCTCAAACTCGCCCACCGAAACTCCCTCTTTCGAGAGGAGATAATACTCAGTAGTGTCCTTGCCCATCTGGAACATAGGAGCATACTTGAAGTCTGGTGTTGTTGCCATAATGTTTTGCTTGTTTTTATATGATATATAACCTTATTGTCTGTTGTTTGCCGGTTGCAACTGCAAAGGTAATCAGAATAAAAGACAACACAAAGGGAAAAGTCTATTTTAACCCATGTTTATTTTCCATCAAGTCGGCATTGGGCCTATCGCCGGAGCCTAATGCCGTACCTACGAGTCGCCCGACAGGCGAACGCTAACGGCAGGTTACGGCATTGTCCGCGTCCCGGGATGTTTGGAAGACAACGACTTTGAAACATGTAAACAGTTTGTTCAAACCTGGTTTTATTGCAGTCTTCCCTGTCTTTAAAATCGGTGCAGCCGCCTCTATACCTGCAAAATATTGTGGACGAAACCACCCGATATGCAGGAACAAAGAGGAGGACTAGGTGGTCACGTTATCGGTTATACAGATTGAAAGTGATGCATCCATGACCAGTAAAAGTGTCATTGGCAATTTGAAGTGACACTTGATGTCACTCACTATCCGAATGGCGTAACTTTCTTACGAACCGGACACAGTCACTAAACAATCCTGCTACAGCTTGTTAGTGGCAGACTTGTGAGGCGTTAGTGGCAGACTTGTGAGGCGTTAGTGGCAGACTTAGGCTTGGCTCCACGGCCTGGGCACCCATTGCCACGACAGTGGGCAATGGGTGCCCAAACCAACGGACAGTTTTGGGGCAGTCCACTTGAACTTCTCACACAATGCATTAGTGATAGAAGTGATGGATATTTAGCCATCTATCACGCATCTATCACTCCATCTAACTCACTTGCAGTCAGCATGAAAAATGTAAGATATCAAGAAAAGTGATAGATAGTGGTGAAAAAACGAAAAACTTTTCCTGCGCGCGTGCGCGCGAAGATGGCCCATCAAACAGGACGACAAGAGGGCAATGCCAAGTATTTGCAAGGCCTTCAGACCGTTTATATCACTCCAGACATTGCCCCCACAAGTATCACGCAAAATCCCGAATGAACCAAATAAAATCTCTTGTTTTTCAATTCAACCGACCCGTAATTCGGGATTTTTACCTAATTTTGCAGGGTATGACAAGCAAGCCCCTCTGGAACGAAGCATATTTCTGCAAACTCTACAACAAGTATTATAGAGTTTTGACCCTCTATGCCATGAACTTCACCAAAGACCAGACACGCGCCGAAGACATTGTGCAAGATGTGTTTTCTTCCCTTTGGATGAAAGCCGTCTGTCACCATGAAGAACAAGCCATACGCACCTATTTATATCATAGCACCCGCAACAAGGCTTTTGACTTTCTGAAACACAACAACGTGGAAGAATCCTATGCCCGGCAAGCCATGCTGACACACCCCGACTTGCTGGACGACAGCAACGAAACATTTTCCAAGGAAGCTGTCTACACCAAGCTTTTCCACACCATTGACCAACTGCCGGCACGGCAACGTGAAATATTCCTGTTAGCCATGAAAGGAAAGAAGAACAAGGACATAGCGGATGCCTTGAACATATCCATTGAAACCGTAAAAACACAAAAGCGCCGTGCCATAAGTTCTCTCAAAAGCAGAATCAGCGACAAGGACTTTGTCTTTTTATTACTTTTCATAATGAATTAATGAACAATCCGAAATAAGAAAGCAATATTTTCGGATCTTTCTGTCACCCTTTTACCCTTTTCTGTCGTTTATACAATACACCATTACAGAAAAGACATGGCAAAAGACATCAACGATATCATCCACGACAAGCTCATTGGCAGCATTTCGGAAGAAGACGAAAGGACACTGAGAGAATGGGTTGCCCGAGATCCGAGGCACCAGAAACTCTATGCCCAACTGCTGGAGGACGCCGACCTCTATGAACAATACCAACGCTATCACCAGATAGACACGAAACGCAGTTGGCAGACATTCAAGCAAAAGAATCGTATCGGGAACCGTTTTCTTACGCATTGGCGCGCCGTTGCGTGTGCAGCCTCATTCGCCTTGTTTCTGCTGGGCGGTGTAGGCTACTATCAGTGGACACACAGGCTCATTCCGCCCGTCATATCACAAGAGGTAACCGTGGCCATCAAGAAATCTGAACTTGCGGGCAAGAACCAGGCCGTTTTCGTCTTTCCCGATGGCAAGAGAAGAGTCGTCTGCTCTGACGCCGAGGCTACCGCCTTGGCACAATCTCTTGACGAACAGACACCTTGCCGGATTGAAACACAAGCCGACAAGGAATTCTGGGTTACACTTTCCGACGGAACACGGATACACATGAACAGCAATACGCAACTGACCTGCACACGTGAGTTCACCAGCAATGAACGCACGGTATACCTGAAAGGTGACGCCTACTTTTACGTGTCCAAAGACAAGCGACGACCTTTCATGGTCAAGACAGACAACGGTACGGTGAAAGAATATGGCACATCGTTCAATGTAAACACCACAGAAAAGCCACATACCACCCAAGTAGTGCTCGTGGAAGGTTCCATCAGCGTGATTACCCGCAATGGCGACGAGCATTTGGTCAAGCCCCACCAGCAAGCTGAAATCCACCAAAAGAACGATGTCGTGACCATCTCGCGCACCGACGTGAAGCCCTATACGTCGTGGAACGAGGGACGTTTCGTCTTTGAAGACTGCCCTATGGCAAGACTCTTGGATGTTCTTGCGCAATGGTACGACATCAAGATACATTTCAAAAGCGACAATTACAAGGACATACACTTCACCGGTGCGCTCGACAAGTATGGCAATATAACCGACATACTTCATGCAATCGAAAGCGTTACAAACGTGAAGATCACCCTTCACGGAGACAATATAGAAATAGAATAATAAACGTATAACATCAACTTAAAAGAGAGATTTTATGAGAAAGAGAAAAGACTTGAAACATTCCATGTTTCGACTGTGCCTTGCTCTTGCCCTTTCAGCCTCAGTGCCACAAGTCACGTGGGCTCAATCGGCATTGGGAAAGCGCATTTCCATCAGCGTGCAGCAAGCTTCCGTGAAGGAAATCTTCGACGAAGTGAACAAACAGACCGGCCTCAACTTCATCTACAACTCCGACAGCATGAAGAAGGTCCCGCATATAACGCTCAATGAAAAGAACGCATCGGTCAAAAGCATCCTTGACTATATGATTGAAGAAAAGCTGGGATGCTCTTACCGCATCAACGGCAACTTGGTGACCATCATCAAGAAGCAGGCACCCATAACGTCTACACGAGCCATAACAGGTGTGGTCACAGATGAGCACAACGAGCCACTCATCGGCGTGCAAGTGAAGGTGAGAGGCACAAAAATCACTGCAATCACTGACCCCGAAGGTAAATACGCCATCATGGTGCCCACAACCGAACAGGTCGTTGACCTGTCGTATGTAGGCATGGACATGGCAAGTTTCAAGCTCAATGCCGGAGAGGGCAACCAACACCGGAATGTAAGAATGGTCAGCAGCAATGCGCTTAAAGAGGTGGTAGTCACCGGATACTATGAACAGACAAAGAAGAGCTTCACCGGTGCCGCACGCTCCATCACCGGCGAAGAACTGCTCACGGGAAGTAACCAGAACGTGCTTACAGCCCTGCAGAACATAGACCCGTCGTTTGTCAGGGTGGAAAACAACCTGGCAGGATCTAACCCTAACAACGTGCCACAGTTCCAGATGCGAGGAACCAGCAGTCTGACCGGCATGAGCGACACCTACTCGGGTAGTCCAAACATGCCTATTTTCATTGTCGACGGATTCGAGACCACAGCCGAGAAAGTGTTCGACATGGACCCTTACCGTGTTCAGAACATCACGCTACTCAAGGATGCCTCTGCCACAGCCATCTATGGATCACGTGCCGCAAACGGTGTTGTGGTCATCACCACCACTACCCCCAAACACGGCAAACTGGCCATCAGCTACAACGCAGACTTCACATTCTATGTGCCCGACCTCAGCGCCTACAACCTTTGCACACCCGAACAGAAGCTGCAACTCGAGCAGCTTTCAGGACTCTACGACTCCTCCAAGAAGGCTTATTGGAACATGGACAAGTATTCAGACCAGATCGGCATGGACAATGCCTACAACTGGCGACTGCGCAACGTGAGGGAAGGTGTGAATACAGACTGGCTTGCACAACCGCTACACGAACTCACCGTGGGACAGAAACATTCCGTGCGCATCGACGGAGGCTCTGATGCTTTCCGCTATGCCATGGACCTGAACTACAGCAACACGCCCGGCGTGATGAAAGAGTCAGGACGTGAGCGCATGGGCATCGGCATGGAACTGCAGTACATCTACAAGAACATCACCTTCCGTGACCAGTTGTCCTTCTCAAACGTGACTGCCAAGAATTCTCCTTACGGTTCATTCTCCGACTATGCCAAGCTCAACCCATACCTCAAGATGGCAGACGAAAACGGCAACTACATCTACCAATTGGAACAAGACGACCGCTTCCCGTCACCGACCCTCTACCGTGACCCCATTTACAACCCGCTCTACAACACCACGCTCAACCAAAAGAACCAGACGGCATACAACGACCTGACCAACAACTTCGGCATTGACTGGATCATCATTCAGGGACTGCGACTGAAAGGAAACTTTTCGTTCACCGTGCAGAACACCTCATCCGACGTGTTCAAGTCTGGCAAGGACACTTCGTTTGCCACGCTTACTGGCGACGACTTCGTGCGCAGAGGCTCCTACAAGGCTTCACGCGGAGACGTGTTCAACTTCGACGGAAGTCTTGTGCTGAGCTATTTCCTGCAAAAAGACAAGCATGTGCTCAACAGCAACCTGGGTTGGAACATACAACAAGACAAGTCGAAGACATTCACAGTGAATGCCGAAGGTTTCCCCAACGACAACCTGGACTACATCAGCTTTGCCAGCCAGTACGAGAAAAACGGTTCCCCTTCAGGAGATGAATACACATCCCGACTGGTCGGCTTCCTGGGCAACGTGAACTACAGCTACGACGAGAAATACCTGCTCGACCTGTCGTTCCGTGAAGATGCATCGTCCCGTTTCGGTGCCAAAGACCGCTGGGCACCATTCTGGTCTGCCGGACTGGGATGGAACATGCACAACGAGAAGTGGATGAAAGACTTGAAGGTGGTCAACCTCTTCAAGTTGCGTGCCACCTATGGTCTGACCGGCAGCCAGGACTATGACCCTTACCAGGCCATGACCACCTACCAGTATCTCACATCCAACCGTTATCACTATGCGGTGGGTGCCGTGCTCAAGGCCATGGGCAACGAGAATCTCTCCTGGCAAAGCACAACAGAAACGAACATAGGTTTCGACCTCGGCCTTTGGAACGACAGGCTCCAAATAACGGCAGACTATTACATCAAGACCTCCAAGGATGTTCTTACAGCCGTTACCCTGCCACCGTCGCTCGGCTTCACCACCTACATGGCAAACCTCGGAGAGGTGGACAACCGAGGATGGGAACTCAACGCACGTGCCGCCGTCATCAAGGACAGCAAGCACCAGTTCTACTGGAGTCTTTTCGGAACCATGCTGCACAACAAGAACAAACTCAAGAAAATATCGAACGCCCTGCAAGCCTATAACGACAAGCAGGATGAAAGCACTGCAAAAGGCAATAAGGAGAACGACTCATCGTCACCTCGTGTGAGATTTGTCGAGGGTGCCTCCATCAACTCTATCTGGGTGAACAAGTCGCTCGGAGTAGATCCCCAGACAGGACGTGAGATGTTTCTTGACAAGAACGGCAACACGACAAGCGAGTGGTCGGCCAAGAACTACGTAATCGGCGGTTGCACAGATCCTTCTGTGGAAGGAACCTTCGGCACGAGCCTTTCTTATAAAGGCTTCCAGCTCAATGCCACCTTCCGCTACCGCATGGGTGGACAGATGTACAACCAGACCCTGGTGGACAAGGTGCAGGACATTGACCCACGCTACAACGCCGACGCCCGCGCACTGACAGAACGATGGCAGAAGCCAGGTGACAAGGTTCGTTTCACAGGTTTTGTCGTCGACACAGAGGGAGTCAACATTTCCCAAAGCACCCGGCCAACATCCCGTTTTGTGGAAGACTACAACTATCTCACACTGAGCACGCTCAACCTATCTTACGAGTTCAACAACAAGAGACTCGTGAAGTACGGCATCCAGAGACTCAAGCTGACAGCCTACATGAACGACGTGTTCTTCACATCAACGGTCAAGACCGAACGCGGTACGGACTATCCCTATGCACGCAACTTCAGTCTCGGACTTCAAGTAAGATTCTAAAAGACATATCATCATGAAACATACAACCATTTACAAATATACAGTATTGGCGCTTGCCTTCCTCTCACTCTCCAGTTGCAATGACTGGCTTGACGTAAGACCCAAGTCGCAAATCAAGGAAGAAGCCCTGTTCAAGACACAGACAGGATTCGAGGATGCACTGTTCGGCGTTTACTCCCTCATGGGCAAGGAAGACGTTTATGGCGGCAACTCGACCATGGGCTTCATGGATGTCATCGCCCAGCAATATTCTTCAGTAGGTGGCGGCTACTACAAGACCGTTGCCTACAACTATACCGACAACGAGAACAAGCCCCGCATAGAAAACATGTGGAAGACGTCGTATCAAGCCATCATGAACTGCAACTACATTCTGAAGAATATTGCAGAGAACGGAAGTGCGCTCAACGACAGCACTCGCCGGCTTGTCGAAGGTGAGGCCATCGCCCTGAGGGCTTACCTTCATTTTGACATGCTCCGTAGTTATGCACCTTCTTACGCCGCGGGAAAAGATGAACCGGGAGTGCCTTTGGTCAACAAGGTGACAAACTCTCCCGTGGCGGCCATCTCGGTCAAAGCCATGACAGACTCGCTCGTGGCCGACTTGATAAAGGCACGCGACCTGGTGAAAGACATTGACCCAATCGGTCCTGCCCACGATTCGTATAGCGAGAAATACGACGATGACTATACAGCCGGTGACTACTTGAAAGACAACGGATTCTGGCTCTACCGCACATCGCGTCTCAACTACTATGGAATGACGGCTCTGCTGGCCCGCATCTGCATGTATAAAGAAGACAAGACCAATGCGCTGAAATATGCCAAGGAAGTGATAGACAGCCATAAGTTCAGTCTCATTTCCGACGCTCTGCTCAAGCAAGACAATGCCGGATACAACAAGCACGTCTATTCTTTTATTGAAAGCACAGCCAAGCATGAATACATCAGCAGCATCTATGTGTATGACCTGAAAGAAAAGCACAACGACCTCTATTACACAGACGGCCGTGCCGCACTCACCATCGAAGACGAACGGCGTCAGCAGATATTCGGTGCAGCTGGACTTGACTTCGACATCAGAGCCAAGAACATGTTCCAAGTTCCGTCAGGCAACTCCAAGACTTACATCAACAAATATATGACCGGCACACAGATACCTTTGCTCAAGTTGGGCGAGATGTACCTTATTGCAGCCGAAGCATCAGGCGACATCGAATACCTGAAGACGTTCCGCAAGCTGCGCGGTTACACTTCCAACCCTCTCCCTGAAGGAGATGACCTCGATACAGAAATACAAAAAGAGTACCAACGTGAATTTATCGGCGAAGGACAACTGTTCTATTTCTACAAACGCAAGAACATTCTCCCCATTCCCAATGCACAGGTGGAAATGACGCCCAGCATGCTGATACTGCCCGAGCCGGACGACGAGATTGAATTCGGCTATTCAAACAATTAAACAAGCAATTAGTTAATCATGAAACATTTAAATTTATTATTGGCATTTGCCACTATTCTCGCCCTGTTTTCCTGCCAAGAGAACGACATGAGCGACTATACAGGTAAAGATGCCGTTTACTTCCAATACAGTTCCAACTGGAGCGATACGAAAGACAGTATCACCTACTCTTTTGCGGGCAAGGAATCAAACGAGGGAATTGTCAACCTTCAAGTTAATCTGATGGGAAATGCGACGGATCACGACAGAACCGTCAAGCTGGCTGTTGTCTCCGATCAGACCACAGCCAAAGAAGGGCTGCATTACAAGGCTTTGGAGAATGCCTATACGCTCAAGGCAGGAGAAAACCAAGTCGTCATCCCTATCACGGTATACAACACTGACGAGAGTCTGGAGACTACGCCCGTCAAACTTGTGGTAGACCTGGCAGAAAGCAATGACCTATCACTCGGCATCAAGGGAAGAACACGTGCCGTCATCACCATCTCAAACATTCTCAGCAAGCCTTCTTATTGGGAAGAAGCCTACATGGACTACTATATGGGCACTTATTCAAAAGTAAAACATGAGTATTGCATCCGCATACTTGGCGTTGATTTCCCTGCGAACTATGACGGGTTTGCCGCCACATACGAATATTGGCAACAGGCAGGCAAATACATGAGCCAATACTTCGAGGAAAACTATCCCATTTACGACGAAAACGGCAATGCCATTGAACCCTGGTAACAAACAAAAAGACATTCACAATGAAAAGAAAAAACATACTGACAGTAGCCGTCTCACTCGCCCTGTTTTCACTGGTCACCTCGTGCGCCAGTGACGACGGCAATTACGACTACACTAAGCTCAACGAACTGAGCATAGGCGACATTGAAACAGATTACACCATTGAACAAAATTCCGAACTCACCATCTCTCCATCCATCACGGGCACACAGGGATTCAACACAGAGGATTATGACTACAAATGGTTTATCTACAAAGCCAACAGCGTGGCTCTGCCAGACACCATCGGAAGAGAAAAAGAACTCCACGCGACCATCTCCTTGTCGCCAAGCGAATATGATTTGGTGTTCAGAGTGATAGACCGCAACAACGGTCTGTTTGCCCAGAAGAAGGTCAATGTCAACGTTGTCAACTCCTATTCCAACGGCGTGGCCGTACTGAGTGATGTTGACGGATATGCCGATTTGGCTTTCATCAACTCCATTGGACGGGTAACGGAAAACGCATACGAAACCATCAACGGACGCAAAGCCGGCAAGGGCCCCATGGGAATCTACTACACAGGTGGCCACACGTCGCAGAAACTGCTCGTCATTTCCACACAGGACAGTTGCTTTGCCTTGGAGCCCATCTCTATGGAATACATGCTCAACCACAACAAGATGATGTTCTATTTTCCCAGTGCCAAAGGTCTCACCCAAGGATTCGCTGCCAGCAGCAGTCACTTTTCCGAGTACATAGTCGTAGACGGCGGCGTATACAAACGCAGTTTTTGGGATGAGGTTCCGCTACTGAAATTCAATACCAAGATGGGTGGTGACTATGTGGCTTCACCCTATATTCTGGCAAACGACAACAATGTGTTCATCTATGACACCAAGGGCAAGCGCTTTCTCTTCGACGACTATTATGATTGGGGTGAACTGGTAGGTACGCCCGACAATCCTTATTTCAATGCAGCAGACATGAAGATGGACATGCTCTATGGAACTTGCTATGAGAAATCCGACATGAGCGAAGTGAGGGCCGTGATGAAAGACAACGATGGCAACGTCTATGGCATCAGCGGACAGAAAGACTTGACCTGGGGCGACAACTATGAACAATACGTCAAGCTTATCCCCACCGGTAAGGTGCAATTTGACAAAGAAGGTACAGGCAATGCCACTTGCTACGCCCTGTCAAGTCAGGATCTCAACTTCATGTATTGTGCCGTGGGCAACAAAATTATTTGCATCAGCATGAAAACCGGAAACATCATTTCTACCTATACCATGCCCGAGGGGACAATAGACCACATGGAATTCGACGATACTGATTCGCCCGATATTCTCTACGTAGGCACAAGTGACGGCTCGAAGTCGGCCAATTCAGGCTCTGTCTATTACCTTCAGATGCAATCTGACGGAACCCTATCCTTGCAGAAGAGTTTCAAGAACATCTGCGGCAAGGTTGTAGACTTCGTTTATAAATAAAAACAATAAATATAATACGGAATGAAGAAACTATTTCTAATGACAATGCTGGCTGTGCTGGCATTGGCTTCCCAAGCCCAAGAGAAGTATGACAAAGACTCACTCGACAAGGTGGTCTATGCATCCTTCAAGGAAGACTCCACTTACAAGGGCAACTGGTGCATCAAGTATCTTGAAACTGCAGAGCAAGCCATCAAGAACAAGCACTTTGCCAACCGGTTTATGGCGGATTTCCTCATGCAACAGTGTTTCGACTCACGGTTCGGAATGTTCTCCGACTGCAAGGACTATGTGGACAAATTCATGTCTTACTGCAAGGAAGACTCGCTCTGCAAAAAAATCAATGCGGCATACGCAAAGTTCTACAAAGAATTCAGTCCCGTATTTCCTGGCAAGCCAGCACCTGATTTCACATTCTATGACACAAAAGGAAAGATTCACAAGCTGTCGGAATTGAAAGGGAAAATGCTCTTTATTGACATCTGGGGCACTTGGTGCGCTCCTTGTATCGAAGAGATTCCATACCTCAAGGCCTTGCAGGAAAAATACGGCACTGACAAGCGGATACAAATCATGAGCATAGCTTGTGACAAGACAGACCCGAAGTGGAAAGCTTTTCTTGAAAAAAGAAAGACGGACATGACATGGTCGCAATACCGCGT
This sequence comes from uncultured Prevotella sp., assembly GCA_934191235.1. Lineage (GTDB taxonomy): Bacteria > Bacteroidota > Bacteroidia > Bacteroidales > Bacteroidaceae > Prevotella. Next base: position 19,264 of record CAKPUA010000031.1, read on the forward strand.
TACGACCGAGGGAGACAAGATACTCGACAATGTTTATCATGTCTATGGTATTCCACGCTTCATGTTAATTGACAAAAACGGGAACATTATTTCTGCCGATACGACACGTCCTTCATGGAAGGAATTCGAGCCGTGGCTCAAAGAACAGTTGGACAAATACTAAGAACAATGAAAAGTAAAAGAATCATATCATTATCCTTGTTGTCACTTGCGTCAGCAATAGTCATGGCAGACGGTATCTTTCACTTGAGTGGCAGTATCAAGGGCATACCAAGTGGAGACGTCTTGATATTCAATACGGACGATCACAACTACGACACGCTCCGTATTGCCAAAGACGGAACTTTCTCGCAGGACATTCCCGTGAAAGGTTCGTCTAATGCATACCTTATTATTTCCGACCTGAAACTATCAAAGCCTCTTTTCCTGGAAGAAGGAAAGAACGGCAAGATGGAAGGCGAAGTGGCAAAAAGCAAGAAAGACGGGAAAGCAGAATACAGCCTTGCCGTCGCCTATAAGGGAGACAATCAGGATGTGGTTGACTATCTTGCCGGCCACGATGATTTTGAAGTGATGGACAAATGGCCATTCGAGCGTATCGACTCTCTGGACTTCGCCACCTACCGGGAGAAGTTGTCCGAAGACATTGACAAGCAGAAATGTGAAGTCATCAAGCTCTCCAATATTGCCTTTAAGAGAAGTGCATTGAAAAGAATAGACCAATTGACCAATGCATCGCTGGCCAGATGGGCATGGAAAGACCATCTGTATGACGATCCGAACTTCCGCAATTGGATTCTTTCATTCGACCACAACGACCCACAGAATATGGACAATGCCACGACATATGAACGTTGGTACCGACGACTGCACAAGGAGAAACTCGGAAAGAACTATTATGCAGAACTGAAAGAAATGTTCAGTAATCAAGAGGTTATCAACAAGTTGGCCGACAACATGATTATACAGACGCTTCAGCAAGCGCCCGATGACATGGAACAGCTGCTCGCCGACTATCTTGCCGTAACGACCAATGAGGAAGGAAAGAAGAAGGCAAGGGAGGTGTATGAACAATACAAGAACTTGAAGAAAGGCGGTGAGGCCAAGGACTTCACCATGCAAGACACCAAAGGCAAGACTTTCTCGCTGAAAGACTTCCGCGGCAAGATGCTGGTTGTCGACGTGTGGGCCACATGGTGCGGACCATGCTGCTACCAAATTCCTTTCTATGAGAAACTGGCTGCACAATACAAAGGCAACAATGAAGTGGAGTTCATCAGTATCTCTCTCGACAGCGACAAACAAAAATGGCTACGCAAATTGGCTCAAGACAAGCCCAAGTGGAAACAGTTTATATGTCCGGACAATTTCAAATCTGACCTGTGCAAGAACTACGACATCAACGGCATACCGCGGTTTATGGTGTTCTCGGGTGACGGCAAGGTCATTTCACTTGATGCTCCAGTCCCGTCGACGCCTGGTCTGAAAAAGCTCATAGACGAGAATCTGTAGATGCTTTCGGGGGACTACCCTGCTCGTCAAGACAAATTCATGGTGGAGAAGTTATTCCTTTTCAAGGATGCTTCTCCACCTTTTCTATTCACCGCATATCAGAGGAAAAGCACAAAAACAAGATGCGTTTGTTTCATAAACCATCCTTTTGCACTACCTTTGCAGCCAAACAACACTATATCTGCGAAATGAAAAGATTGAAAAGCTTTATGATTTCTGCCTTGATGCTCGGCGGCACTCTCGCCGCACTCGCTCAGGGCTACAAGTATCAGACGGTGGAGGGCGACCCGATGCACACACGCATCTATACCCTCGACAACGGACTGAAGGTGTATCTTTCCGTCAACAAGGAGAAGCCGCGCATCCAAACCTATATCGGCGTGCGCACGGGTAGCCGCAACGACCCTGCCGAGACCACCGGACTGGCCCACTACCTGGAGCATCTCATGTTCAAGGGCACACGGCAGTTCGGCACCAGCAACATGGCTGCAGAGGCTCCTCTGCTCGACTCCATCGAGAACCGCTTCGAGCAGTACCGCCACATTACCGACCCTGCCAAGCGCAAGCGGATGTATGCCGAGATTGACAGCATCTCGCAGCTTGCCGCACGATACAACATCCCCAACGAGTATGACAAGCTCATGGCTGCCATCGGATCGGAAGGTTCAAACGCCTATACCAGCAACGACGTGACCTGCTACATAGAGAATATTCCTTCCAACGAGCTCGACAACTGGGCGAAAATCCAGGCTGACCGCTTCCAGAACATGGTGATACGCGGTTTCCACACCGAACTTGAGGCTGTGTATGAGGAATACAACATCGGTCTTGCCAACGACGGAAACAAGGAGTTTGAAGCCCTCATGGCCAAGCTCTTCCCCGGACATCCTTATGGCACACAGACCACTATCGGCACACAGGAGCACCTGAAGAACCCTTCAATCACCAACATCAAGAACTACTTCAGCCGGTACTATGTGCCCAACAACGTGGCCATCTGCATGGCGGGCGACCTGGATCCGGACAAGGCCGTGGCCATCATCGACAAGTATTTCCACACCTGGAAACCTTCACGTCAGCTCTCGTTCCCGCAGTATGCGCCCGTGCGCAACCTCACCGCACCGGCCGACACCACCGTGGTGGGACAACAGGCGGCCAACGTAATGCTGGCATGGAAGTTTGACCGGGCCGCCTCGTTACAGACCGACACACTCGAGGTCATCTCGCAGATGCTCTCCAATGGCAAGGCAGGACTCATGGATCTCGACCTTGACCAAAAGATGAAATGGCTCGGAGGCGGTTCGGGCACCGAGAGCCTGGCCGAGTATTCTCTCTTTGTCCTGCAGGGCATGCCCAAACAAGGACAGTCGCTCGACGAGGTGAAGCAACTCATGCTCGGCGAAATGGAGCGCCTCAAGCGCGGCGACTTCGACGACGACTTGCTTCCGTCGGTGGTCAACAACATGAAGCTGGCCTACTACAGACAGTTGGAGGACAATGCCAAGCGCACTGACCTGTTTCTCAACGCCTTTATCAACGGGCAGAAGTGGGAAGACGTGGTGCAACGCATGGACCGCATATCGGGCATGACCAAACAGCAGATTGTGGATTTTGCACACCGCCACATGGGCGACAACTATGCCATCGTCTACAAGAAGCAAGGCACAGACACTTCGGAAAAGAAGATTGAAAAGCCACACATCACCGCCATACCTACCAACCGCGACAAGCAAAGCGATTTCGTGACAGCCATTGCCAACTCCAAGACGGAGCCCATCCAGCCAGTGTTCGTGGACTTCAGCAAGGCCATCACCAAGGCGCAGACCAAGAAGGGGCTGCCCGTGCTCTATGTGAAGAACACCGAAAACGGCATCTTCAACCTCTCGTTCAAATACGACTTCGGTTCCTATGCCGACCCTCGTCTGTCATACGCTGCCGACTATCTCGACTATCTGGGCACCGGCAAGCTCACCGCCGAGCAAATAAAAAAGCAGTTCTACAAGCTGGCCTGCAACTATGGCGTGAACGTGGACGGACGGAATGTGTACGTCAGTCTGAGCGGTCTGAGCGAGAACATGCCTCAGGCACTTGCCCTGCTTGAAAACGTGATGCGGGGCGCCAAGGCCGACATGCAGGCCTACCGCGACTACGTGGCACTGGTGAAGAAGAGCCGCGAAGACAAAATGGACGACCAAAAGTCGAACTTCCGTGCCCTTACTGCCTATGCTGTCTACGGCCCAGAGTCTGTGCACAAGGGCATGATGACCAATGCTGAACTCGATGCCTGCAGTCCACAGGCTCTCGTGGACCTTATCCACGGCCTTACGAACTTCCGCCACACGGTGGAATACTACGGCCCGGAAGAGCTGAAGACACTCCTTTCACAGGTGGACCGCATCCACAAAACCGCCAAGAAACTGCAAGCCCCACTCAAGGGCGAGGAACCCGTGGCTCAGCCTACCACCCGAAACGAAGTGGTCATGGCACCCTATGAGGCGAAGAACATCTACATGATGCAGTATCACAACGAGAACCAGCAGTGGAGTGCAGAGCGTGCGCCCATCATCAATCTGTTCAACAATTACTTCGGTGGCGGCATGAACACCGTGGTGTTCCAGGAGTTGCGCGAGAGTCGCGGACTTGCCTACAGTGCCAGCGCCAACTACATAGCGCCATCGCTCAAGGGGCATCCGGAGTATGCACAGACCATGATTATCTCGCAAAACGACAAGATGATGGACTGCATACGCGTGTTCCACAGCATTCTCGACACCATTCCACAAGGCGAGCAGGCCTTTGAACTCGCCAAGCAGTCGCTGCAGAAGAGTATTGCCGCCAGCCGCATCAGCAAAAAGAGCCTTATCTCTGCCTACGACGCAGCCCTTGACCGGGGCTATATGGGCGACCTGCGCCAGACCGTCTACGAGCAACTGCCCTCATTCACCCTGCAGGACATTGTGCGCTTCGAGCAACAGACCGTGGCTCGCAAGCCCTGGTGCTACATCATCCTCGGCGACGAGAAAAACATCGACATGAAAGGACTCGAGAAACTCGGTCCCGTGAAGCATGTGTCAAAGCAAGACATCTTCGGCTATTAAGCCTTTTACCACAAGATTCAGAAAGAGGGAGAACCGCCACTATGCGGCTCTCCCTCTTCTTTTTGACAGAGCACGTCTACAATTACAAAATGCTCAATGCCCCTACCCCAACCACTGACTTGCGGACGGCTAATGGCAGACTTACGAATCGCCAATGGCAGACTTACGAATCGCTAATGGCAGACTTACGAATCGCTAATGGCAGACTTACGAATCGCTAATGGCAGACT
>CAKPUA010000032.1:0-23496 GCA_934191235.1 uncultured Prevotella sp.
ATGACAAATGTGTCGTGTCCATACATTCAAGAGGGGACAACAAATAGTTGTTGAGGTTTCTTATCCCGAATTCAGGTATATACTTCTTTTTGTCATGGCCATTGCCATACACAAGTTGCCAGAAGGCATGGCTACGGGTGTGAGCATGAGCATGCCGACCAATGGCTCACCAGACTGGTCGGTATCGTTCGGCATAGCTCTTCAAAATGTGCCAGAAGGTATGGTTATCATTGCCCCGTTGCTTTTGGCCGGAGTTTCCCGTCTGCGCACCTTGGTCATCTCAGTGGCCATCGGATTGCTTGAGGTAATCGGTGTGTGGGTGGGCTATGCTTTGGGCAGTGCCTCGGTAGGGTTCCTTCCGGTGATGCTCGGTTTTGCAGGCGGTGCCATGCTGTATGTGACTAGTGACGAGATGATTCCCGAGACCCATGCCCATGGCTATCAAAAGCAAGCCACCTATGCTTTGCTCTTAGGGTTTATGACCCTGTTGGTGCTGGAAAAGATTTATGTTTGATACTTGCTTTTCTTGGTTATAGAACAAAAATTCAAAAGAAAGGTTGCGCATTAAGGTGCTTTTGATTATCTTTGCGCATTGTTTCTTCCTTCAGGGAAGGTCCTTTATTTATTCAAACGACAAAAACGAATGGAATTATGAAGACTATGACCAAATCTTTCTTTGTGTTGATCATTATGCTTTGGGGCTTTATCGTCCAACTGGCGGCAGGTGTTAAATGGGTGGTGACCGACGATAATCTCACCGTTTGGGGAACTCCCGATTACAATCACAAGTTGGGCGTGTTGCACAAAGGCTACGAATTTGAAGAGAAATCTATTGACGGCAACAAAATATGCTTTGATTATAACGGTCAGAAGGGCTATGTGCCGATGCACTGTTGTCAAAAGGTTGCCCCCCAAGATTCTGATGCAACAGTGACGGAGGCTACATCTAAAGTTGCTGTCTCATCCCATTCTTCAGATGGTGAGTTAGTGGAAGTCAGTGCAGTTGTTCCACCATCAAAGATAGTAAAGGATACGGTCCGTGCAGATAATTTGTCGACTCGAGATGTGGCTTTGATGGGAGGAATGTTTCTTCTTGGAATTCCTTTACTCATATTGCATGTATTAGCAATCGCTTTTGCCGTATTTTACGGAATCTGGTATAATTCCTTGCGCGACTGGTTCAACAAGCGATGCGGTACAGACTGTATACCGGCAGGCCGAATCAACAAGCTTTTCAAACGACTCTTGCTTCCCTCCATTATAATCTCTGTTGTGGCTTTCGCAAGCAATTTTGTCAATACGGGTGTAGTGGGAACGGCTGTCATCATTGTTGTGCCATGTTTCTTCCTTTTCAAGATATTCAAGGACTATAAGGAGAGATATGGTAAGACTGCAGCACTTTGGACATTGGCATTTTCTGTTTTCACCATTTTCACTATTGTGACCCTTTGTGCAATGTTCATGCTCTTGGTTTTCTTATTCATCATTCTCTATTTCTTCACTTTCGCTCTTGAGCAGACAGGACCGGGAAAATCATTCGACATGCACAATCGCAGTTGCTCTAACTGCAACAAGTTCGGCACATCCGCGTGTCCTCATCAAGGGCAGGCAGGCAACGGATGTTGCGGTTCACATTCCTGGTAAAACAGTGCTGAATGGATTGGCTGAAATCGGGGCATTGTCTACTCTTGGTGATTGCGATGCCTCAATTCCTTTAGGGTTCTTGGCATGCAGCCGATTAGTTGTTTTCGTTTTTGGCAGTCCTGCGTTTCATCACCATCAATACAGATGCCAGCATGCCGAGTCCTGCTATCCATGATATGGCTGCACTCATGCTGGTACCCAGTTTTTGGGTGAACCCTGCCACTACGAATGTGAGGAACGACACGCCTGCCACTGTCAGGGCATAGGGCAATTGTGACGATACATGGTGCACATGTTTACATTCGGCTCCTGCACTGGCCATGATGGTGGTATCAGAGATTGGTGAGATATGGTCGCCGCATACGGCACCTGCCATACAGGCCGAGATGGAAATGATGCGCAGCGGTGCCGTCTCAGGGAAAACGGCTATGCAGATGGGGATAAGAATTCCGAAGGTGCCCCACGAGGTTCCGGTGGCAAACGCCAGGAAAGCCGCCACAACGAAAATGATGGCAGGCAATAGCATCTGCAGCTCGTCGGCACTGGTCGCCACGACACCTGACACGTATTCTGCAGCTCCTAACGAGTCGGTCATGCTTTTCAGAGTCCATGCCAACGTGAGGATGAGAATGGCCGGCACCATGGCTTCGAAACCTTTGATGAGGCTACTCATGGCCTCGTCAAACGGAAGTGTTTTCCTGACGGTGAACATGATGAGGGTGAGTATCAGTGCTCCAAGTGAACCGATGACCAATCCTACAGAGGCATTGCTTGCGGCAAAGGCTTCGATGAAGTTTTGGTGATTAGTGCTTGCTTCGTCGAAGAATCCTCCGGAATACACCATTCCTGCCATGCACAGCATAATGAGCAGCACGATGGGCACCACCAAGTCTGCCACTGTGCCTTTGGGCGAATCGCTCTGCCGTGCATTCACGCCATGTTCAACAATGTGCAACTTTGTGTCGCTCACCTCGTCAAGTTTTCCGCCGTTGGTGCGCTCGTACCACTCCTTGAGCCGGGCGTCATACTTGCTCATGGCATTGAAGTCGAAACCTATTGCCACAATGCCGAACATGAAGATGATGGTGAAAAGAGCATAGAAATTGAACGGGATGGCTTTGCAGAAAAGGGCCAGTCCGTTCTCGTTGCCTGTGACAAATCCAGACACTGCTGCAGCCCAACTCGAGATGGGGGATACGATACATACCGGAGCGGCTGTGGAGTCAATCAGATAGGCAAGCTTTTCCTTGGTGATGCCGTGACGCACAGTGATGGGGCGCATCACGGAGCCCACGGTAAGGCAGTTGAAGTAGTCGTCAATGAAAATCAGTATGCCCAGCAGTATGGTGGCTATCTGTGCTCCCCGTTTGCTCTTCACGTGTTTCACTGCCCAGCGTCCGAAAGCCGCCGAGCCTCCAGCCTTGTTCATCAGCGAAACGATGGAGCCGAGCATCACGAGAAACACCAATATGCCAGCGTTCCATGGATCCGACAGGCAGTGAATCAGTCCGCAGCCCTTGGCATTGCCGTCCATACTCACGGAGTCGTTTATCAAGTGGGTGATGAACCCTTCGAAGCCTGTTCCCATAGACAGGCTGTAGAGTATGGCACCGAGCACGATGCCGATAAAAAGCGATGAGTAGACTTCTTTTGTCTTTAGTGCCAAGGCGATTGCCACCACCGGTGGCAGGAGAGCCCAGGCTGTTCCTATCATGTTATAGTCCATTGTCTTAAGTTTTATCTTGTCAAGCCTTTATTGCCCAAACCTGTCTAATGAAAGAGTGGTGCAACTGAATGGCTTGTATGTGTTTTCGGGTCGTCAATTGTTTTTATTGAATATACCCTTCTTGTTCATATCCTTTTCTATAATGGTGAATCATGTCGACAAGAGAGCGAATCCGGCAATCTTTCACTTCCATATTCTTGAACCTTGCATATTGTTGGTCGTAAAGGTCCGCGTTTCCATTTGCCAATCGTTCTTCTATGTCTGGCGGAACCAGGAAAGACGCACGAAGGCTTAAGTGGGTATAAAACTCGGAGAGATAGATGTGAACCCCTGCCAGGTCGAAGTCTCCGAAATGCACGTAACGGTTGGGAATGCGCATCAGCCAGGCTCTCAAGTCCGAAAGGTTTTCCTGAGGGTAACGGCTTACAAATAAAAAACGGTTCTTTAAAGGAGATATTTCTTCCATCTCTGTTTTCGTGTATCGGTCATTGCAGACCTCACCTTCATCAGTCAAGGTTTCAAAAAGAGTTTTCTGTTTACGGATTTGCATGAAGTTTTCTGCATTCTCTACACCTACGACCACAACATCTTTTGGAATTTCGAAGGCTTCGGGAGTGTTGACGAATACAGAGGTTCCTTCCTGTGGATTAAGCAGAAATGGACGATGGTTCAATGTGGTTTCTATCGGGGTATAGCAATTCACTAGGAAACCACGAAAGGTTCGCACCTTCTTGTATTTAGAGTTTCCTACTCTCGCCACCAATTCCGAACGGGTCTCGCTCTTATCCGATGCGTCAATCCATTCCTCCAATGAACATAACAATCCAAACTGCTGTGCCAAGAGAACACGGCAGGGCTCTCGCATCACCTCTGCTATACGGTATTTACAATGGCTCCCATTGCTTTTCATCAACAAGATTCCTTCTTGTTTCAGCAATCTTGTCATGTAGGTAGAGAGTTTTGAAGACGCAACCTCTTGTCCATTGAGCATTGCACATAACAGCCTGGCGTCACCTATACCTAATCTTCTCATTACAATCTCTTGATTAACTGTATTACCTTTGTATTTGCCCTACCATCCTTGTTGAGTAGATAGGTGTATTTGTAGTCCTCCACATTATAAGTCGTAGGTGAACTGTTCACCAGGAGAATATTGCGTCGGTTGGCGAAGTCGAGGATTCCCTTCACGTTGTTTGGGTGAAGTTTGCCAATCTCGTCCATCATACAATGAATCTTGAAGTCACCCGACTTCTTCGAAGCCTTCTCCTTGAACACATTGATGAGCATGATGTTCACCATAGCCTTCACCAATATGTCTGTGCCGTCAGATCCCACATTGGCTATCTTTTCCACCCACCCGGTATCATTGTCATTCTCTTTGATGCGAAATTCAAGTTTGAAGGTGTCGGATACTTGCAGTTGTTTTCTGCTGGGGTCATCCAATAGTCCTTTCATAAACGCCAAGAGATACTTCACAGCCTTGACATTCGTTTCCTGTCTTGACTCAGAGGAGAATAGGTCCATCTCTCCCATATCGAACAGGTTTTCTTCCGAAAAGTCTCTGATACGCAAAAGTAAAAGCATGAGTTGGTCGTTGGTCTTCAGTGGGCGCAAGGCTATTTCACGGATTACACCGGCAAAGTTCCGTTCTTCGAAGTCGTGGTTGATATCGTTGATGGTCTTGCTGATGTCGCCCTCACGCCGAGTCAAGTCGCCCACTTCCTTGGATATGCGGAGAATGATGTCTGTATAACGGCTGCTGATGCGTTTCTGATACTCGGAAATTTTGTCGTTTTCCACGAACTCGCATAGGTTGGAGGCGAAGTCAAAAAACTCGTCTTCCGTCACAGGACTCACGTTGAAGTGGAATGTGTTGTGGGGCGAAAACATACTCAAGAATTGTTGTGATTGTTTCTTGAAGTTGTCGAGTGCATTCCTGTCTTCAAATATTTGAGTTTTCAGTTCTTCCACGATGAACAGGCAGTCCTTGGTCGTGGCTTTCTCTTCCACCTCGTTGCTGTTGACTGGACAGAAAGTGTCATTGCTTCGGAATGACTTGACTGAATCTAAGCCCTTCTCTGTTTTCCGAAGTCCGTCTTGCAGCTTGGTGAGTTTGTCTTGCTCCATCTGAAGCTGCAGGTTGAATCGTTCGCTACGTTGCTTGAACTTGTCGTCTATTGTCGACAGGGCATCTGCCTTGTTCTTTCGTTCTTGCTTGGTCATGGGCTCTGAATCAAACAGGTCTTTCTGGTCACGTCTGTAGACAGCCACTTCGTCACGATGCTCGCGGATAAAGTGTAGTTCTGCGTCCAACTCGTCTATGCGTTTGTTGTAGGCGTCCAGGGCTGTTGTGTCCATACCCTTGCCTTGCAACTCGTTGCGCTGTGCTGCCAAGAGGTCCTTCTTGCGGTTTTCCGCTTGTGCTTTCTTGCCGGCCATTTTTTCTTTCGCATCAGATGCAAAATCTTCGAAGGCCGCCGTCTCTGTTTTGTTCTGACGAGTGTATTCGGCTTGCAGGTTCTTCAACTTTCGCTGCAGTTCGTCTTCCAACAATCGTTTTGTATCTTCCCGCTTTACTTTGTCAGCCACAATTGCATTGTGCTTGTCTTCCAATATTGCGAATTTCTGCTTGCGCCAACTGTCCAGTTTGTTTTGCAGTTCGAGCGCCTTACTCTTGATTCGCTTCTCCATTTGCGGCATCAGCGTCAGTTCAGCCTTCAACGTGTGGAGTGATTCGTTTAACTTTCTTAATTGGGCCTGATATTTGCTTCTTAGTGTTTTGCTTGCCTCCTCATGTTGATTCTGCAAATCATTCATCCGTTTCACAAGACGGGCACACAGTTCCTCCTGTTCCTCCAAGAGAACCTTTAACTCTGCAGGTGTCCTGAATTTTCGTTCTATAGCCGAAAGATTGATGGTCACACCATAAAGAGACGCTGATTGTGGGTTGTGGTGAGGATTTTCCTGGGCTGCACTTCCGTTGTCTGCCAGCTGAGGACTCAAAGCGTTGCTGTATAATACGGTTTCCTCATCCACCACCTTTCCGATAGTCTCTTGCCAGTCTTTCTTGTTGTGGTCAAGCCATTCGGAGAACGATCCTTTGCTTTTTGCCAACAGATTCTGAATTCTTTCAGTTTCTTCATCTGCTTTAGCTTTCTCCTTTTTCGGCTTGTCAAGCGCAGCTTGGAATTTCAATTCTGCTATTTCCAGCTCCCTTTTTGCTTCCTGCCGCAGCGTTTCCAGTCGCATTTCCTGTTCTCTTATTTCTGCCTCTATCTGTGTCTTGCGAGCTGACAAATCTGCATGCTCCTTCTCATTACCCTCCATTTCCTTGGCGAATGGGTTCTCATGGGGCACATTGGCCTTTTGAACTTTTAGGTAGGTTTCGTCGCTTGCCAGTCCGGCAATCTCTTCTTCCAGCATATTCATCTTTTCAGCAACGAGAGTTCTGCATTCCGTTTCTGCTTTTCTGAGCTCATTCATCAACGTCTCTTTCTTGTTCGTCAAGATGATCCGTCGGTCATTGACTTGGGCTGTCAGATTGTTCTCAAAAGTGCGCAAGTCCATCTCCACAAGGTCAAGTTGCGACCTGTATTTATCCACTACATTCCGGTATGACTTCTCCATTTCCGTTCTCATGACTTCTTGTAGTCTTCTTTCTTCCTCGATGGTTGATTCCTGTTCGACCCTTCTCAGCATGTCTTCTATGTGAATTTCTTCATAGTGCTTGCGCATGTCTGCTGTTTTCTTGATCCGGGCATCCAGTGCGCCAATCTCCTTGACCAGTTTGTCGCGCTCCTTGACATGCTTGCTCTTGTCTTCGCTTCTGAGTCGCAAAATACGGTCGCATTCTGTCTTGCTTTTCTGAATGTCGAGTTGATATTGGGGTAGAAGTTCTTGGGCGGTACGTTCGGCATAATTGAGTTCCTTGCGCCCCTCCCGTATAAGCCGGCGGTTGTTGAGCAATGTGCGATACAGGTCAATCGTCTTGTCTGCCATACGCCGAACAACCACTTCTCCATTCTTGTTTTTCTTTGACCAAAGGCTTACGTCTGTATATTCCTGTTCAAACTCCTTGATTTGTTCACGATAGAAGTTGAGGTCGATGAACTCATCCTCATCGCTCATTGAATGGATGATGGTGTTCTTGATGAAGTCGGCATCCAGTTTGGTGTTGAGAAATACATTCTGTATGGTACGTGGAATGTTCTGGTATTGGGAACTCTCCACGATGGCAAACTTGCGATAGGGCAGAAGTTCTTGGCGGCGGTTGTTGCCAAAAATAATGTCGCGATACATTTCATAACTGCTCACCAGCGAAGAAACTGTATGCTTCTTGCCTATCTGCTCCCGCACCTTGCTCCAGTCGCTATACACTTCATGTCGTTCGTCAACAAACCATTTGTTGCTGTAAGGTGCATCGATGAAGCGGAACATAACACGTCCTTGGCTCTTCATGGCAAGTACGCAGTAGGCTCCATTCTCCCTCATCACTTCATATACAATGTAAGAATTGGAATAGGGAAAGTAGAAGGCATCAAAGGATTGCTTTTCTTTCGGAATGCCCAGGTGCAACTTGTCGGCATTATAGAAGAACAGAATGGCTCGAAGCAACGTGCTCTTGCCCACACCCTGGGTGCCGATGAAATGCACATTGCCGTCGAGTCTTATCTCGGCATACGGGATGTGTGCGCTGTTCAGAAATATGATTTTGTTTAGATATCTCATGGCCTTTCCTCCTCTTCCTCCGGGTCGTCTGTGATTGAAATGCAGTCTATCAGTTCCTCGATGTAATGAAAGGATGCAAGAACTTTCCATGTCCTCTCCAATTCATTCTGTTGTTCTATGAATCCCATTCTCTCCAGTTCGTTGACGAGTTTCTCCACCGTCTCGTCATAGGATTTCTTCTCGCTGAACAGCTTGCCTGCCAGTTCTTTGAGTTCCATGTCGCAATTGATTCTCACCACGATGTCGGCGGCAGAGAACACCAATCCCGAACCAAAAGCGGAATTGTATGTCTTCAGGAAAGTGAGATAATCTATCCACTTGCTCATGGCATCCAGCTTGCGCTGCAAGTCTGCCTTGGCTTCCTTTCTTGTGAAAAAGAAATAGCCGTCGCCCGCTTCCAGATGAAAGCCTATGCCCCCATAGTATTCGTCATATTCTGCCTGACGATCCTCGATGGCGTCATAATAGCGCTTGATGCTTGGCAGGACACTGTTGTTGGAGATAAATCCTCCTCGGCTCAGGATGTTGAAGATTTCTTCAGTGTAAATTAGTTTGTTCATTGCCCATGAAGGTGTTTAAGAAGTTAAGGCATTAGCCCGTTGCAACGTATGTGCAAGTTTCAGTCTGTCGTAAGGCTACCTCGGTAGAATCACCGGGTACTCCACTCCGTCCGATTCGGCATAGCTGCCTGTAAATTTCAGCTTGTCCACATATTGCGAAGCTATCTGGCAGAAATAAACCATCTTGTCTTCTCTGCTCTGTTTCTTGTCATACTGGTAGTTCATGACGAAGGCAAAGAGGTTTGTGCCCGATGCGGTAAAGGAATTGTAGACCTCTTGCAGGTTGACGGCCTCCAGTTTCTGTTTGTTTCCCTTCAGATAATCGTCGGGTATGGCTTCTGCCGCATTGCCCGGCCTTCGCCCGTTGCGCCTCTTCAGTTTTCCCGACAGAAGGCGTATGCATTGCAAGGCATCATCCGACGTACGGAGATTGTCTATCGAAAGCTTGATGTAATATTTTGCTTGTGGCTCCATCCACACAGGATTCCTGCCGCTCATCACCTGTCTGACGTCTGTCGCCTCTTCCCATCTGAACTGGTCTTTCAGATACTTCAGCTTCTTCACTTTCTCGAAGATGCGGTTTTGATAGTCTATCAGATTGAGATATTGTATGATTTGCCGTTCTATTTCCAATAGATTGTGGTAAGACTCGTTCAGTTGTAGCCTGACGTCATTGACCACGCTCCTCATCTGTACATCCATGGCCACGGCGAAAAAAACGGGTTGACCGGAGTCAATAACCCGTTCGCTCTCGGTGATGAGTTGCGAGATGTTTTTCAGTTTCTCACAGAGCCGTTGGAGTTTGGCCTTCTTGATGGCATAATTCGGCTCGTTCTTGTAAGTGTTGTCCATGTTCCGTTTCAGGTCGAGCACGTTGCGCACGGTAGCCAAGGCTATCGTCTTCAGACATCGACGCACCTCCTTCAGATACTTGTACTTGCGGGTCTCGTTGTTCTCTTTCAGATAGTAATCAATGTTCTCGTTGAGCGCACTGATGTAGTCACGCACCGACGACACATTGATCTCCTCGTTTACCTCCAGCACGTCCTCGAAGAATTTCTGATACACATCCTCCATTTCCAGGCAGTCGCCCGTATCGCGTATCACTCCATTCTCTATCAGAAACCGGATGCGTGTCTCCTTATACTCGGTCAATTCCATGGCATAATCATACCTGAACAGAAGGGAATGTCGCTTTGCAAACATCTCCTTCAGTAGTGTCTTTTCCCTGTCGAGTGTTCTCACCAGTTCATCTATCGAGCGGAATGTACCCATATAATCCTTTGTTCTTATGGATGCAAATTTAGATAAATTATTCCGGTTTGTCAGCCTGTAGGAGAGAAAAAATCTTTCACCCTGTGGCCTGCTTCTCATTAGTGTGCCGTTAACGGAGTGCTAACGGCAGGTTAACGCATAGCTAACGGCACACTAATGAATTTGTAACCGCCTGGAAAAAATCAATGTCACTGTGGGAAAATGGTGGAGTTAGGTAAAATGAGGGAGGTAATGTTTGCGTAATCGGAAATGTTTCATTACTTTTACACCCCAAAAGAGCGGCACGGCAATTTCTGTGGGCTGCTTGAAGAAGAAACAACAATGGACAAGAAAGAGAAATATGGCGACATGCTGTCGCAAATCAAGGCCTTTACCGCCTATGCCGACGATCATGCCATCAGCGTGCTCGCCAACGGTGCCGCTGTGATGAAAGAAACCTTTCCCAGGGAATATTTTTGGGTGGGCTTTTATATTGTCGACGGCGATGAACTGGTTCTCGGCCCGTTCCAAGGCACTCCGGCTTGCATGCGAATCAAGTATGGCCGTGGTGTGTGTGGCACGGCATGGAGCGAAGGCCGTGCGCTGGTGGTGCCTGATGTTGAGGCTTTCCCCGGCCATATAGCCTGCTCTTCACTGTCGCGCTCCGAAATAGTGGTGCCAATCAAGCTGGACGGCAAGGTGGTAGGTGAGATAGACATCGACAGCACCGACCTTGGCACGTTCTCAGAGGAAGACCAAGTCAGCCTCCAGCAGGTGGCGGAAATGATAGCCCCCTATATGGCACGCCTTGCCCGTTAATTCCATGACAATGATGAAACGACTGATATCCTTAGCCGTCATGCTGACTATGACCGTGATGATGGCACATGCTCAGGGAGCATTGAAGAAAGTATATGACGAGAATTTTGACCCCATGATCCAGATTGACCAGGCTTTGGTGCGCGCCAAGGCCGAAGGCAAGTATGTGGTCTGTCAGGTGGGTGGAAATTGGTGCCCGTGGTGTCTGCGCTTTGCCGATTTCGTGGAGAAAGACTCTGCCGTGAATAGCGTGGTGAACGCCAACTTTGTCTATCTTCATGTGAACTACAATCCGCGTCGCAGCGGTGGGGAGGAGCAGCTCAAAAAGGCAGCCCGACTGATGCTTCGGCTTGGCAACCCTGCACGTTTCGGCTTTCCCGTCTTTGTGGTTCTCGACGAAAAAGGCTCCGTGCTCCACATCCAAGACTCCTGTTTTCTGGAAGAAGGCCAAGGCTATGACCGGCAGAAAGTGCTCCGCTTTTTCAAGAACTGGACACCGGCAGTTGTCAAGGACGGCAAATGACATGGGAAAAGACAGCCTTTTTGCTCTAATTTTAAATTTTGATTAAAAAAGTGTTCGAATTGTTTGGAGGTTTGAAAATAAAGCACTACCTTTGCACTCGCTTTTGAGAAACAACAAAGCACGGGCGTTTAGCTCAGCTGGTTTAGAGCATCTGCCTTACAAGCAGAGGGTCGGCGGTTCGAATCCGTCAACGCCCACGATGGGGTGTCCCTGTGGTCCTTCGGGACTGCAGGGTTTTTTGTTTTTTTTTGTGGTTGTGCTGTTTCTTTTTGAGTGGTTTGCTGATTCCGAAGGCTTGGTAAATGCTGGTTTTCTTAATTTTCTGTCTTATTTGTTTGGAACTAAGCGTGGAAAATCGTAACTTTGGCATCTCTTATTAGCCGACAACATATTTATACAAACTAAATTCTTTACTTATGTTACACAACTACCATTATTGGCAATCTGCATTCTTGTTGCTCTCCATGTTTCCTTTGCAGCGAGTGCATGCAGCCGATGTTACCCCCCCCCGTTTTAATAGCGTCTAATCCTCAAGACACCATTATCGTATCTAACGGAGCGACTTCTGAAACGTTACAGTTACAAACCAGTGCCACCAACCTGACGCCTGTGCTTGGCGGGTATATGGATGGAGCCGAGCCGCAAGGAAAGGTCTTCTATCTGGAAGGAGGCAAAACCTATTTCTTGCGTGAAAATCAAGACATAAAGAAGGGCTTTACTCTCAAGACAAACCCCGAAGACCTTGCTGCCGGAAAGGGCAGGGCAAAGGTGTGCATGGGTGGACTGACCCAACAAGGCAATAGCGTGCTCGCTTGCATTTTTATGTTAGGCCGTCAACCGTTAGATACTGAGGGCAGCGGTTTAGCTACTCTACTTAAACTTGATGATGTGGTGTTTGAGAATGTGGATTTCGACTGCCCTTTGGCTCAGAACTACGGAGACCAAAAACAAGAAACAGGGCATGCTACAGGTAATTATTTCATAAATGAGTATTCTAACCACGTGCGTCTAGCAGTGAAGAACTTTACCCTGCGAGACTGTTCTTTTCAACGTTTTGTGCGTGGCTTTTTCCGTACGCAAGGGTCTTATCCTACGTTTATTGAAAACTTGACGATTGAAGGCTGTGATTTCTATAACTGTGGATATTTTGATGCAAATGGCGGTGGATATAGCTTTGTCTTTTCATCCCCCAACGAGACAGATAGCAATCTTTTTCGGCATCTGGTACTGCGGGACAACACTTTCTTTGATTCTTCTTTCGGTTCTTTGGTGACAAATAACAACCGAAATCTCACTTGGACAGATCCAGACTACAAATACGACATTACGATAGAAAACAACACGTTCGTCAATTTCAATGCTGTAAGTGTCAAATCTCCATTGCTCAATTTCAGGTATACTCCTTCCGGTTCCAGGTTCACCGTAAGAAACAATCTATTTGTCTTGACCAAGGCAGTTGACGACTACCGCAATTTGGCATTCTATGGGGCAGACATTCGTTATCTCCAGGGTGCATGCACGGACAAGGCCATCTTTGATTTCGATAACAACTGGTCTACCGGTGATAACCTTTCAAATGGGCAGATCTTTACTACTGGCGAATTCTGTGCCACGAGATATTCTTTCGGCAAGTGGCTTAACAACTCCGACGTGGCGGAATATCCCCATGGGGCAGACGAACTGAAGGTGCATGTGGCAAACATCAGTGCCACTGAGCTGATGTATCAGCCCAATCCGCCTCACAAGGTGGATGCCGAAGGCACGTATACTGCCGATCGTCATCTGACAGAATCCATTGACGGTACAGGTGCAGTTTCGGCGAACCTATATTTCAAGAACTTCGACAACGACATCGTGAAAAACAATGTGGGTGCCAGCAAGTGGCGCATCAAGCAAGAAACGGGCATCACTTCGGTGAACGTATCGCAGGCAAAAGACGGTACGGTCTACAACCTTGCCGGTCAGCGCATTGCAGAACCGGTGCATGGAGTTTATATCAAGAACGGCCGCAAATATGTGAAGTGACCTGTAGCCAAGCAACGACATCAGACAAAAGATTCCCTTATAGGTGTGGAGCAAATGCCGCATCTGTAGGGGATTTTTGCTTAGTGAAAGGGCGTGAATTTGCAGTCTTGTACTACAGAAAGACGAAAGTGGACGATTGTACACACGAATTTTACGATTTTCCCCCGGAGGACACCGATATTTATGCTACCTTTACAACCACAATGAAAAACCAATAACCATAAAAAGATGAAACTAAGAAATTTTCTGTTGTTAGCCTTGGCAGCATCCGCCTTGCCGGCGGTTGCCCAGCAACGTGTGGAAATGAATATCTCTGACTGTGATTGGAACCTGACGCTGGACCCCAAGGCCCAATGGGTAAACGACGTGCTGCTCACTCCACCTGTCGACGTGAAGATGCTGCCAGTGAACTTGCCTACGGGCGGATGGCAACTGCTTGACGCTCCGACCAAACGCCGTGTGCATCTGCCAACTACCGTTGAAGGGGAACTCTGGGGGTGGAACGGACAGACCTATGGCGTGACAGGCAACTATGTCGGTGTGTCGTGGTTCAATACAATGGTGAACGTGCCGGTCGACTGGAAGGGACGCCGCATAGCCCTGCATTTCGATGCAGTACGTTTTCGTGCAGAGGTGTTTGTCAACCATCAGTTGGCTGGCTACGACCTTGTGAACAGCACACCGTTTGACGTGGACATCACCCCATACGTCAAACCCGGTGAACGTAACGAAATTGCCGTGCGCATCACGGATCCCAATGGCAATTTCAATTGGAAAGACTCGCAATGTTATTCTTGGGGAGCCTATCTGGTGAACCCTACACATGGATTTGGCGGCATCACCGGAAGGGTGAGTCTTCGTGCCACGGCCCACACCTATATTGATGATGTGTTTGTGGAGAACACGCCTTCCGTGTCGAAGGTCAAGGTGCACGTAGATGCAGTAGGCGTGACAACTGCCATGCCGCTTACTCTTGAAGTGTGCGACCGTGCCACGGGTAAGGTGGTGTGGAGCAAGCAGGACCAAATGACGGGCGCGGAGAAGGAAATAGATCTGTCGCTTCCCAATGCCAAATGGTGGAGCACGGACACGCCCAACCTTTACGACCTGACGGTGAGGCTCGGCGATGACGAGGTGAAGAAGCATTTCGGCTTCCGGTGGTTTGAGGTGCGCGATGTGGACGGCGACAGGCAGTTCTATCTCAACGGCAAGCGCATGACACTCATTACCGCCATCTCCTGGAGCTTCTGGCCCGACAATGGCATTACGCCCAGCAAGGAATTGGCGCGCAAACAAGTGAGCGACGCCAAACAACTGGGCATGAATATGCTCAACTTCCACCGCACCATCGGTTGCACCGATGTGCTCGACGCTGCAGATGAACTGGGTCTTCTCTATTTCGAGGAGCCGGGCGGCAATCAGTATCCGGCAGGCAAGTTTGATGATGGAACTCTCTACACTAAGTTTTATTTCAACTTCCGCAACGAGAAACTGGCACGCATGATTCGTCGTGACCGTTCCCATCCGTCACTGGTCATCTACAATCTCCACAACGAGCGCGGCGCATTGCCGCAAACCGAAGACAGGAGGGAGATGCTCATGGCGCACAAACTGGACCCTTCGCGCATATTGACCTATAATTCCTGCAACGGGCAGAACCCGGAGGGTAAACCCGACGACCACTTCAAACTTCATCTGATGCCCAATGACACCACCTTCCATAATGTGGGTTGGTGGGACAATCATCATGCTGGAGGTCCGGGTGTCTACCACGACTATATATATAAAGGTAAGGACGATTACTTGCGCTGGTCGGGCAACAAGGGCGAAATTGTGTATTGGGGCGAAGAGGGCGCTATTGGCACACCGCCCCGACTGCAACTCATTCGTGACGAGATTCTCAAAAGTGGCCATACCACAGGGTGGGAAGCCCAGGACTACCTGGCATGGTATGATGCCTACGACAAGTTCTTGCGGGAACGTGGTTTCAGCAAGGCGTTCCCCTGCGTAGACAGTCTGACCCGCCAGATGGGTAATGTGGCTTACTATTATCAGGGACGCGTGATGGAAAACGTGCACATTAGCAACACCGTCGATGCCTATGCCGTGAACGGATGGGAGTCCATGAAACTTGAAAACCACTCTGGTATCGTGGACAACTATCGCAACCTCAAGGGCGACGCCCGGCTGATAGCCCGTTATAATCGTCCGCTTTATCTTGCCGTGAAACTTAACCATAAGGTGCTTGCTGTCGGCGACACCACTCGTGTGGATGTTTATATTGTGAATCGGGAAAACGTGCATGGTGCCGCTCAACTGGTGCTCACAGCACGTGATGCCAGCGGCAAGGTGCTGGCGCAGACCAAGCGCAGTGTTAAGGTGAAAGGCGGTGTGGCTTATGGTGAAGACCTGGCTTTGGGCTGGAATGTGAGAATATCTGCGGCTGGTTATACAAAGATAGAAGCCAAGCTAGTTCAGAAGGGCAAGACCGTGACTGCTGGTGACGACATGGTCTATGCAGTGAAGGTGAATGCCGAAGGTATAGGCGGCACTTGTGCCGTGGCTGACACAACGGGCATGCTGGCTGCCTATTTGCGTTCTCAAGGACTGAACGTTGTTGACTATCGCAACGGAAGACCTAAAGCCGACTTTATGTTGGTGGGCGCTTTTGAACCTACCCAGTTTGGCAGTGGATTCAGCGACATTCTGGAGTGGGTCTATACAGGCCATACACTTGTGGTGGTGGACAATACGGAACGCTGGGCCGACTTGCTTTGTGACAAGGAAGTGATGGACTATCGTGGTGCCAAGACTTTGGGCCGTTCGTGGTACGGCGGCAACTTCTTCTGTCGCCGGCATCCCGTGTTTGAGGGTCTGCCTGCAGATTGTGTGTTCAATTGGGAGTACCAGTGCTTTGCCGCCTATAACCGTCGTAGGGTAGGGCTGCGTGACATGAATGGTGAAATTCTCGTGGGGTGTGTGTCTGACCACCGCAAGGAGGTCTATTCCGCTTTTTCCGAATTTGCCGCCGGCAGAGGCGGAATTCTTATTACCACGCTCGACATTCCTGCTTGTCTCAAGGGCACGGCAGCTTACACCAAGAAGGTGGATATCGACGGCATGAATGAATCGATGAACACCTTCAACACGCAGGGCATGAACAAGGCAGATGTCGTGGGACGTCAGCTCTTGCTCAATATGCTCCGCTATGCTTCACAGAACAATCAAATCAAATAATACCAAGATGAAACGTGTAATCTTCACCATTATCGCCTTCTGTGCCCTGGGTTTTGCTTCTGCCCAGCGGCGTTATAATCCGCTTAGGGAAACGAATTCCGATTTCTTCAAGACGGCTGAAGCACGCCGCATAGGTGACCAGGTATTACTCTACCAGCGCGTGACAGGCGGCTGGCAGAAAAATGTGGACATGGCAAGTCGGTTGACAGACGAAGAGCGCAACAAGGTGCTCTCGGAGAAGAATCGACGTGACGACTCCACTACAGACAACAGTGCTACCACCATGCAAATGAACTATCTGGCGTGTCTTTACCAGGCCACCAAGGACAAACGGTATCGCGAGGCTTTCGACAAGGCCGTGGATTATCTGCTGAGTGGACAATATGCCAATGGCGGTTGGCCGCAGTTCTGGCCCGAGATGCATGGCTACCAGATACACATCACGTTCAATGACGACGCTATGGTCAACACCATGACCCTGCTGCGTGACATCGTGCTGCAGAAGTCACCTTATCAGAAACTCACTTCCAAGGAACAGCGCAGACGGGCACAAATCGCTTTCGACAAAGGAATCGAATGTATTCTCGTCACACAAATCAGAGTGGACGGTAAACCAACCGTGTGGTGTCAGCAACATGATCGCGAAACTTATGTTCCCGCACCGGCACGTGCCTATGAATTGCCATCGTTCTGTTCGCAGGAAAGTGCTGGCATCGTGCATTTGCTGATGCAATTGCCCAAGCCCGACGAACGGGTGAAACGAGCCGTCCATGGGGCCATGGCATGGTTTGACAAATACAAACTTACGGGAATCCGTGTGATGCGTACAGGCCGTCCAGGTTCACCCGACCGCAATACAATGCTGGTTAAAGACGCAAATGCCGGACCTATTTGGGCGCGCTATTACGACTTGAAATACTGTGAACCTTATGTGTGCGACCGTGACGGACTGCCACGTCGGCACCTGGAAGACATAGGCTATGAGCGTCGCAACGGATATGCCTGGTTTGGCGACAGGCCTGCCGCACTCTATGAGGAGTATGAAGCATGGGCCAATAGGTTCGATCCTGACCACAAGGTGAATGTAAGTCTCAACACTAAAGGCGCTAATGAGAATGGACTGATTGACATGTTTCGTTCTCCCGGAAAGGACGTGGCTGACTTTAACGCGGTGGTCAATCCCGGCGAGAGCATACAGGATGCCATCGAAAAGGCACCTCAGTCACCAGCCGAACCGTTTAAGATACTGATACGCAAGGGTACCTATAACCAAAAAGTGATTGTTGACCGTCCCAACATCGTGCTGGTGGGAGAACAGCGTGACAGTACTGTCCTTGTGCTTGCCGAAACGGCCAAGACGCAAAAGGTGAGGGAATATCATGGCAAACCGGTTGGCAATGGCGTCATCGTGCTGCAAGAGGGAGCTGACGACTGTGTGATAAGTGGACTGACGGTGTATAATAATTATGGAACCACAGTGGAAAATACCACAACACACCAGATGGCAATCTTCGGAAGGGCTACCCGCACTATTGTCATCAACAGTAATGTGTGGGCCGACGGAAACGACGCATTGTCGCTATGGGCTCCCGAGGGCAATGGCATGTATTATCATGCCGATCTCAGCCTCCGTTGTCCAGGCGTTGATTTCCTTTGTCCCCGCGGATGGTGCTATGCCACCCGCTGTCATTTCTTCGGCGATGGCCGTGCAATCATTTGGCATGACGGTAGGGGAGACGAAAGCAAGAAACTCGTCATCACCAATTCGAGCTTTGATGCCAAACGCCCCACGGCTCTTGGACGATACCATCATGACGCACAATTCTATCTTGTCAACTGCAAGATGACCAAACAAATTCTGGACGCCAATATCGGCTATGCTTATTCTGATAAGGTGCTTGATCCGTGTCCGTGGGGCCAACGCACTTATTATTATGGATGTGAACGCGAAGGCGGACATAGCGGCTGGTTGAACGACAACCTGAAGACCGCACCGGGTAGTCCAGAGTTCCATATCGTCACCGCCCTTTGGACTTTTGACGGGAAATGGGATCCCGAACGGCATATTCGTGATTTGTGGAATGTGTTGGCTTATTAAAGTGGAAGTTAATTTGTTGAGGCCGATTGCTACAGATGATACACATATGTGGTCAATCGGCCTCTTTTCAAGTATTGATATCTTAAAATCTATTTAGAAATGCTCGAGATTTGACAGTTTTGGTTAAAGGAATAAAATTGTATGGCGAAAAGTTTGGAGGAAATGGGTAAATGTGTTACCTTTGCAATCGCTTTCAAGAAATATGAATGCATGGGCGTTTAGCTCAGCTGGTTTAGAGCATCTGCCTTACAAGCAGAGGGTCGGCGGTTCGAATCCGTCAACGCCCACAAAGGTCAAAAGCTTCACAACTCTGTTGTGGGGCTTTTTTGTTTTTCTTACGAAACTTTTATATTTATTCTTGTTGCCCTTTCGATATTAATTTGTACTTTTGCAACCTATATAATACGTATTATCTCATACAAATATGAATCTCGATTTATTGACAGCAATCTCGCCAATAGATGGCCGTTACAGAAACAAGACTGCGGCGTTGGCAGACTATTTTTCAGAGTACGCACTGATTCGTTATCGCGTACGTGTGGAAATTGAATATTTCATCACTCTTTGCGAACTTCCGCTTCCACAGTTGGCCTCATTCGATCATGCTCTTTTCGGAAAACTGCGTGATATCTATCAGAACTTTGATGAGACTTGCGCCCAGCGTGTGAAGGACATTGAGAAGGTGACCAACCATGACGTGAAGGCTGTGGAATATTTCATCAAGGAGGAATTTGACAAGATTGGAGGACTTGACGAATACAAGGAATTCATACATTTCGGCTTGACCTCACAGGATATCAACAATACCAGTGTGCCTCTTTCCATTAAGGAAGCTCTCACGGATGTTTATTATCCACAGGTGGAGGAACTCATAGCTTTGCTTCAGCAATATGCTGACGAGTGGAAGGATGTGCCTATGCTTGCCAAGACACATGGTCAGCCGGCTTCTCCGACTCGCCTCGGCAAGGAAATCATGGTCTATGTGTATCGACTTACAGAACAGCTTAATTCCTTGAAAGCTTGTAAAATTTCTGCCAAGTTCGGTGGCGCTACAGGCAATTTTAATGCCCATCATGTGGCTTACCCGGCCTACGACTGGCGCACGTTTGCCAATCGTTTTGTCAGTGAGAAGTTGGGCTTGGAGCGTGAACAGTATACCACACAGATAAGCAACTACGACAACCTTGGTGCATTGTTTGATGCTATCCGTCGTATCAATACCATTATCATTGACCTTGACCGCGATTTCTGGATGTACATCTCTATGGATTACTTCAAGCAGAAAATCAAGGCCGGCGAGGTCGGCTCAAGTGCCATGCCGCACAAGGTGAACCCCATTGACTATGAAAACAGCGAGGGCAACCTTGGTATAGCCAACGCCATTCTGCAGTTCCTGGCTCAGAAACTTCCCGTCAGTCGCTTGCAGCGTGACTTGACCGACTCAACGGTGCTTCGCAATATTGGTGTACCTTTGGGACACAGCATCATTGCCATCCAAAGCACACTCAAGGGATTGCATAAGCTCATTCTTCATGAAGAGAAGATTGCTGCCGATCTTGACAATACATGGGCTGTAGTGGCTGAGGCTATACAGACCATATTGCGCCGCGAGGCTTATCCACATCCTTACGAGGCCCTCAAGGCTCTCACTCGCACCAACAAAACGATGACTGAAGAAACCATTCATGAGTTTATTCAAGGATTGGATGTGAACGATGCTGTCAAGGCCGAACTGATGGCCATCACTCCCCACAATTATACAGGAATTTAAATTAAACATTTCATAAATAGCACTAACCCAGCCGTGAGGCTACTAAATTAAAGAATTATGGATATAGAAAACGAGAACAAGAATGAAGGTCTGAATCCTTCACAGAGCGACAACAGCCGAGATGGCTACAAGCCTGCCTCTCAATCCGGAGGCTACCAGCGTGATTACCGCAACGGCCGCACCATGCGTCCGCGTATTCATGGACAACGTGCGTCTTATACGCCTAACAGACCCGCACAGTCTAATGGCGATGACAATGAATTCCGCCCCGAAGGTTTCGGAGCCGGACTGCAGCAGAACAACAATAATGGCATGCAGTCTCGTGGCGGCTATCGTCCCCGTTATAACAATGGTGGTCAGGATGGCGGCTACCAGCCCCGTCAGCAGGGTGGCTACAACAACCATGGCGGCTACCAGCCTCGCCAAGGTGGCTACCAGCAGCGTCCCCAGCAGGGCGGCTATCGCCCCCGTTACAACAACGGCAGTCAGGATGGCGGCTACCAGCCTCGCCAAGGTGGCTACCAGCAGCGTCCCCAGCAGGGCGGCTATCGTCCCCGTTACAACAATGGCGGTCAGGATGGCGGCTATCAGCCTCGTCAGGGCGGCTACAACAATCGTGGCGGCTACCAGCCCCGTCAGCAGGGCAGCTACAACAATCGCGGTGGCTACAACAATCGTGGTTATCAACAACGCACTCCTGGCTATGATCCAAATGCCAAGTATAGCTTGAAGAAGCGCATTGAATATAAGGAAGAGCACATTGACCCCAATGAACCTATCCGTCTGAACAAGTATCTTGCCAATGCCGGTGTATGCAGCCGTCGCGAGGCTGATGAGTTTATCCAGGCAGGTGTGGTGACTGTAAACGGCAATGTGGTGACAGAACTCGGAACCAAGGTGCTCCGTGGCGATGAGGTGAAGTTCCACGATCAGCCTGTGTCTCTCGAGAAGAAAGTGTATGTGCTCCTCAACAAACCTAAAGATACAGTGACGACAAGTGACGATCCTCAGCAGCGTAAAACGGTGATGGATTTGGTGAAGGGCGCTTGCCCTGAGCGAATCTATCCTGTTGGCCGTTTGGACCGTAACACTACAGGCGTGCTTCTGCTCACCAATGATGGTGACTTGGCAAGTAAACTTACCCATCCCAAATTCCTCAAGAAAAAGGTGTATCACGTGTATCTCGACAAGAATGTGACCGCTCATGATTTGCAGCAGATCGCCGACGGCATTACGCTTGACGATGGCGAAGTGCATGCAGACGCCATAGAGTATGCCAGCGATACAGACAAGAGCCAGGTGGGCATTGAAATCCACAGTGGCAAGAACCGCATTGTGCGCCGCATCTTCGAGAGTCTTGGCTATCGCGTGGTGAAACTTGACCGTGTGCAGTTTGCCGGCCTTACCAAGAAAAACCTCCGTCGTGGCGATTGGCGCTTCCTGACCGAAAAGGAAGTGGATATGCTGCGTATGGGCGCATTCGAGTAAAACATAAACACATAGTAGAATAATGGAAAAGAAACGTAGAACAAAGATTGTAGATTTGCTGAAAAGTACGGCGTATGGTTCTATCGTTGACGTGAAGGGATGGGTGCGCACGCACCGCAGCAGCAAGGCTGTAGACTTCATTGCTGTCAACGATGGCTCTACAATCAAGAATATACAAGTCGTGGTTGATCCCTCTAAGGTCGACGACAACTTGCTTAAGCAGGTGACCACAGGTTCCTGCATTCATGTCGTAGGTGAACTGGTAGAAAGCCAGGGGCAGGGACAGACCGTGGAGGTGCAGTGCCAAAGCATCGAAATCTATGGACCGTGTGGAAGCGACTATCCCATGCAGAAGAAGGGACAGAGTTTTGAGTATATGCGTCAGTATGCGCATTTGCGTTTGCGCACCAATACCTTTGGTGCCGTGTTCCGCATCCGACACAACATGGCGATTGCCATTCACAAGTTCTTCCATGACCGTGGCTTTTTCTATTTCCACACACCGCTTATTACTGCGAGCGATTGTGAAGGAGCAGGCCAGATGTTCCAGGTGACAACAAAGAACCTCTATGACTTGAAGAAAGACAAGGACGGCAAGATTACCTATGACGACGACTTCTTTGGCAAAATGACAAGTCTCACCGTGAGTGGTCAGCTTGAGGGTGAACTTGGCGCAACAGCATTGGGCCAGATCTATACCTTCGGTCCTACATTCCGTGCCGAAAACAGCAATACTCCTCGCCACTTGGCTGAGTTCTGGATGATTGAACCGGAAGTGGCCTTCATCGATATGAATGATTTGATGGACTTGGAAGAGGAATTCATCAAGTATTGTGTGCAGTGGGCTCTTGACAACTGCCAAGACGACCTCGAGTTCCTCAACAAGATGATAGACAAGGGCCTGATTGAACGCTTGAAGTCTGTTGTGGCTGACGACTTTGTTCGTCTGCCTTATACTGAGGGCATCAAGATTCTTGAAGAGGCTGTGAAGAATGGACACAAGTTTGAGTTCCCTGTTTCGTGGGGCGTAGACTTGGCGAGTGAGCATGAGCGCTATCTCGTGGAGGAACACTTCAAGAAGCCTGTCATCATGACTGATTATCCTAAGGAAATCAAGGCGTTCTACATGAAGATTAATGAGGACGGCAAGACCGTGCAGGGCACTGATGTGCTCTTCCCGCAAATTGGTGAAATCATTGGTGGTAGTGTCCGTGAGGAGAACTATGACAAGCTGATGAGCGAAATTGAGGAACGCAACATTCCGATGAAGGATATGTGGTGGTATCTTGATACTCGCAAGTACGGATCATGTCCTCATGGAGGCTTTGGTCTCGGTTTCGAGCGTCTTATTCTTTTCGTGACTGGCATGCAGAATATACGTGACGTAATACCTTTCCCGCGTACACCAAAGACCGCGGAATTCTAAGTGGTATTTATTTTTATATCCTTTACAATCCCGACAATCTCATTAATCAGATTGTCGGGGTCGTTCTTATGTCTACCTCTCCTTTCCCATAAAAAACAGATACCACAACATCTAATTTTTCCAAATATCTATCACCTATCACTCTTTGATTATTTCTATACATATTTCTATTGAACGTGAGTAGTATATGTTCTTTC
>CAKPUA010000033.1:0-22701 GCA_934191235.1 uncultured Prevotella sp.
TGGCAGACTTATGATGCGCTAATGGCAGACTTATGATGCGCTAATGGCAGACTTATGATGCGCTAATGGCAGACTTAGGCATAGTCCAACAGTCAGGGCATTTTTTGCCACGGCCGTGGGCTACGACTGCCCCAATCGATGGACTTATTTTGGGCAGTCCACTTGAACTTGACAACCGACTAATCGGTGATAGATGTGATAGACACTTAGCCATCTATCACGCATCTATCACTCCACTTATCTCGCTCATAATCATACGTAAAATGTAAAACGTCAAGAAAAAGTGATAGATAGTGCCGAAAAAGCAAAAAAACTTTTCCTGCGCGCGCACGCGTACGAGTAGCGTGCGTCAAACAGGGAGTCTAAAGACGATGCCAAGTGATTGCGAGGCTTGCAGCCATTTTTCTAATCAATTCTAACATTGAGCACACAAGTATCACAAAAAATCCCAGATACACAAAAAAAATCGGATGTCATCACGACAACCGACTTTCATAAACAAACTACTTAAAAACTAATCTACTAAAACAAATCAAAAAAATATCTTTATCCTTATTGATTTCTTGTCTTAAATGTGTTTTGTACACTTGCAAAATTAGCGAAAAATAAAAATCACGCCAAATATTTCCTCATAAAAATGCAGTAATACAGGACGAAAAGGGACAAAAAACGGGAGCCTTCCAAAAGAAGCTCCCGTTTTGTTATGTTGGGTTTACAAAATTACATCATACCACCCATACCAGGCTGACCCATAGGAGCCTGTGGCTTTTCTTCGGGTTTGTCGCAAATCAAGCACTCTGTTGTAAGGAACATGCCGGCAATGGAAGCAGCGTTTTCAAGAGCGACACGCTCAACCTTGGCAGGGTCAATGACACCCGCTGCACGGAGGTCTTCGTAGCAGTCCTTACGGGCATTGTAGCCAAAGTCGCCTTCACCCTCGCGCACCTTCTGCACAACCACAGCACCTTCACCACCTGCGTTGCGAACAATCTGGCGAAGAGGTTCCTCAATGGCGCGTTCAACGATATTGATACCTGTCTGCTCATCAGCATTGTCGCCCTTCACGTCCTTCAACGTGTCAAGTGCACGAATATAAGTAGTACCGCCACCTACGACAACACCTTCCTCTATAGCTGCACGAGTAGCACAGAGTGCGTCGTCTACGCGGTCTTTCTTTTCCTTCATTTCCACCTCGCTGTTGGCTCCGACATAGAGCACTGCCACACCGCCTGCCAACTTGGCCAGACGTTCCTGCAACTTCTCCTTGTCGTAAGAACTTGTTGTGTTACTAATTTCGTTCTTAATCTGGGCCACACGATCTGCGATAGCCTGCTTGTCGCCGGCACCGTTTACGATGGTTGTATTCTCTTTGCTGACAGTCACCTTGTCGCAAGTACCACACATTTCGAGTGTAGCCTTGTCAAGAGTCAGACCCTTTTCCTCGCTGATAACCACGCCACCTGTCAGTATGGCAATGTCTTCAAGCATAGCCTTACGACGGTCGCCAAAGCCAGGAGCCTTGACAGCACAAATCTTCAAGCCACCACGCAGACGGTTTACGACCAATGTGGTAAGAGCTTCAGAGTCAACATCCTCTGCAATGACGAGCAATGGACGACCACTTTCGGCTGCGGGCTGGAGAATAGGCAGGAAATCCTTGAGATTGCTTATCTTCTTGTCATAGATGAGAATGTAAGGGTTGTCCATCACACATTCCATCTTGTCAGCGTCTGTTACAAAGTAACCGCTCAGATAACCGCGGTCAAACTGCATACCTTCAACCACACCGATACTTGTGTCACGGCTCTTGCTCTCCTCGATGGTAATCACGCCATCCTTGGAGACCTTGCGCATGGCATCAGCGAGCAACTTTCCTATTTCAGGATCATTGTTGGCACTGATGGTTGCCACCTGCTCTATCTTATCATAGTTGTCGCCTACCTGTTCTGCATTCTTCTTGATGTATTCCACCACAGCGCCTACAGCCTTATCGATACCGCGCTTCAAGTCCATTGGGTTTGCACCTGCAGTAACATTCTTCAAGCCTTCGGTCACGATAGCCTGTGTAAGGATGGTTGCGGTTGTTGTACCGTCACCAGCGTCATCACCAGTCTTGCTGGCCACGCTCTTGACGAGTTGGGCGCCAGTGTTCTCGAACTTATCTTCGAGTTCCACTTCCTTGGCAACGGTCACACCATCCTTGGTTATCTGAGGAGCGCCAAATTTCTTTTCGATGACCACATTGCGTCCCTTAGGACCAAGAGTCACCTTCACTGCGTTAGCCAACTGATCAACGCCCTTCTTCAAAAGGTCGCGTGCATCTACATCAAACTTTATTTCTTTAGCCATTGTCTTGTCTTTTTAAGAATTGTACATGAATTATTTATTAACTACAGCGAGAATGTCGCTTTGGCGCATAATCAAGTATTTGGTTCCCTCAAATTCAAGTTCTGTGCCTGAATACTTGCCATAAAGCACCTCATCACCTTCCTTGAGAATCATCTCCTCATCCTTGGTACCATTGCCTGTGGCTACAATCTTGCCATGCTGTGGTTTTTCCTTGGCTGTATCAGGGATAATAATTCCACCTACTTTTTCTTCAGCTGGTGCGGGCAATACCAGCACTCTGTCTGCTAATGGTTTAATATTCATAACTTTTTTATTTTTAGTTGTTCTTATTTGTTTCTGTCATGTCCTTCTACGAAAAGTGTGCCAAACCTGCATACTGACAGATTTGGCACACTCCCGACTGACACTTTTGTCAGTTACATATGCTCGAGATCCACAAACTTGCCTCTTTCCTTGCGTTCCTGTATCAAGCGTTGCAACTTGCGCTGGCGACCGGGGGCAATCCAACGGCGGAAGAACACATTGGGGATGGCCACGCCGACAGCAATGAAAAGGATGACGAGAGAAGCCTTGACGCCGTTCGAAAAGGCTTCTGTCAACTCTCCTACCACACCCTGCATCTCAATCAAACCGAAAAGAGCACGATACATCAATACACCTGGCACCATCGGAATAACACTTGGAATGGTAAGAATTTGGTGAGGCGTATGAAACTTGTGCACAGCCTTGATGCAAATGATGCTAATAAGCGCAGAGCCTGCCAACGAGCCGATAATCAATCCCTGGTCCAGACCTATATTATTATTGCTCGGTCCCAAATTGACAAAGTTGCGTGTGCAAACGGCAATGATGCCGCCCACGGCCACCACAGGAAGCAACCTACGAGGAATGTTGAAAATCATGGAGAAGCCCATGGCCGAGATAGCAGCCGCCACAGCATAAGATAAATAGGTATTGTGGGGCACCATGCTCAGGTCTTTCACAAAGTTGTCGATAACGCAGAACTTGATGGCAACGGCTATGCCGAACGACATGGCAACAACCATGAGCAGCGTGTTGAGCGCCCGGTTAAGTCCCATGTCAAAGTGACTGTCAAGCATGTCGCTCACGAAATTGATAAGCGGAACACCAGGCACTATAAACAAGGCGCATGCCATAAGCGGATGCCAAGGCGTCGTACTATATAGCACTGACGCAAGCCAACCAGGCAAGGCACCCTGCACCACAGGCATGGAAAGGAAAGCAGAAAGCCAAGCCAAGAGAGTCGAGAAAAATGCAGCAATGGCTATATTGGCATAACCGTTGCTTCCCAACTCGTTGAGCCACGCACGGAGACGGAAACCAAGAATGGCGGCTATCGAGGCATAGAAGAATGCTGTCCAGTCACAGCCGAACTGCACACAGAATCCGCCGCAGGCAAAGCCGGCGCCCACAGCTACCTGCCAAGGAGTATAGTTGCGCTTGGCAGTGCGTATCTTCTCAAACTCCTCTTCATATTTGTCGAGCGAATAATCGTCCTTGATGGCTGTCCAAGTCAGTTTGCTCAGTGCCGAAATGGCGGTCATGTTGATGCCGTGCTTGTCACAGCGCTGGAACTTGGAAAACGAGTGAATCTCGTCGCTCAGGTTTACCATGAGCATGTTGTAGGTGACATGAATATGCAACTTGTCCTCAGGAAGGCCAAGGTAGGCTGCCGTGCGCCACATGTTGCGGTAAATGCGACTTGTGTCGGCAGAACTCTCCACCAACAACTGCCCAGTGCGGAGAAGCAAGTCGAGCTTGCGTCTCAACAGTTTTTCGGATTCTCTATCCTGTATATCCTGCATGATAACGTATAATAGTTAGTATTTGTTCCTGTCGTATAAAGAGACCCAATATATTCAAAGAAATCGCCCGCAAAGGTACTAACTTTATGCGAGACAAGGAAATTGTTTCTGATTTTTTGATTTATGAACTATAAAAATTGTTTCTTTCCTACACACATATTTATAATTATACTAACTTTGCAGGGAAGAATAAAACAAACAAATCAACATTTACCCATTTATCATGAACAAGTTAAAAGCGACAATCATCGCATTTGCGTTGACAATCTGTGCAACTCCTTTGATTGCCCAGAATCAGAAAGCCACACAAGTGTTGAACACTTTGAGATCAACAAACTCTTACTTCATGAAGAAGTATGCAGACCCTACACTTCCCACATTCGTCAAGCGCGAGCGCCCCAGCAGCCTCTGGACCCGAGGCGTGTATTACGAAGGACTGATGGCACTCAACGAGATTGACCCACAACAGTCCTACATAGCCTACACAGACCGTTGGGCTTCGTTCCACAAGTGGACTCCCCGCAACGGCGTGAAGACAACACACGCTGACGACCAGTGCTGCACTCAGACCTATCTGATGCGCTATGAAGCCACCAAAGACGACGTGATGAAGAAATTTGTCATTGAAGACTTTGACAACCAGATTGCCACCGGCCGCATTGACTACTGGACATGGATTGATGCCATCCAGATGGCCATGCCTGCCTATGCACACCTTTACAAAATCACAGGCGAGCGCAAATACATTGACGTGGCCATGAAAATGTACAACTGGTCGCGCAACGAGTGCGGTGGCGGATGCTACAATGCCAAGGAAGGCCTATGGTGGAGGGACAAGGACTTTGTGCCTCCCTATAAGGAACAAGACGGCAACAATTGTTACTGGAGTCGTGGCAATGGTTGGGTGTATGTGGCTCTCTGCCGCGTAATGGACCAGCTCTCGCCCAAAGACAAGTACTACAAGCAGCTCAAAAAGGACTTCATCGCTATGAGCGTGGCCCTCGCCAAGATACAGCGCGAGGATGGTTTTTGGAACGTAAGCCTCGTTTCGCCCACCACCTTCGGCGGTAAGGAGACAACAGGCACATCGCTCTTCCTTGCCGGCATGAGCTGGGGCATACGCCACGGCATCCTTGCAGCCAAGACATACCGCCCCATCGTGGACAAGGCTTGGAACGGTATGGAAACCGATGCTGTGCATCCCAACGGATTCCTCGGCTACGTTCAGGGCACAGGCAAAGAGCCTAAAGACGGGCAGCCCGTCACCTATACCAAAGTGCCAGACTTTGAAGACTTCGGTCTCGGTTGCTTCCTCCTCGGTGGCGTGGAATACTACAAGCTGCTCACAAGCGGCAAATAATCCAAGAACACAATTCTTTGACAATGAAAAACAAGAGATTTATTGCACTATTCATGTTGGGGTTGGGCACCTTGGGCCTTCAAGCTCAGAGTTGGCCAACCCCAACTGTTGAGTCCAAGCCTGCCGCCCGTTGGTGGTGGTTGGGCTCTGCCCTCACCGAAAGCGACGTGAAATGGAACATGGAACAATATGCCAGCCACGGACTCGGCGCACTCGAAATCACACCGCTCTACGGAGTACAGGGCAACGACAAGAACAACATTCCCTTCCTGTCTCAGCGCTGGATGCAAATGCTCCAGTTCATTGAGAACGAAGGCAAACGCACCGGCATTGAGATTGACATGAACTGCGGCACAGGTTGGCCTTTCGGCGGACCCAAGGTTCAGATGACCGACGGAGCCTGCAAAGCCATCTTCGTGGAGGACACCGTGCAGGTAGTGAAAAAGAAACAAACGGTCACACTCGATGTCAAGGTTGACAACAAGAAAGACGCTCCCTATGCCACCTTGCAGCGCGTCATGGCTTACGATCAGAACAGCAACGCCGTGACCGACCTCACTCGACAAGTAAAAGACGGTGTGCTCACCTGGAAGCCCGGCATGAAGGGCTCTTGGCGCATCATAGCTCTCTATGCGGGACGCACGCGCCAGATGGTGAAGCGTGCTGCGCCCGGTGGCGAAGGACTGGTCATCGACCACTTTGACACTGGCGCCGTGGGCCGTTACCTCAAGAACTTCGACGATGCGTTCAGCAAATACAACGTGGCTTATCCCCACACCTTCTTCAACGACTCCTACGAAGTGTTCGGTGCCAACTGGACGCCTACCCTTCTCGATGAGTTTGCCAAGCGTCGCGGCTACAAGTTGGAAGACCATTTGCCTTCCCTTATAGATATATATAAGAAAGGTTATACCTACACAGAGGCCGACCTGAAGGTGCTGTCAGACTATCGCGAGACTCTCTCCGACATGCTCTTGAACAACTTCACCGTGCAGTGGGCCAACTGGGCTCATAGCCACGGGGCCATCATCCGCAACCAGGCACACGGCTCTCCGGCCAACCTCATCGACCTTTATTCTGCCGTAGACATTCCGGAAATCGAAGGCTTCGGGCTCACCGACTTCGGCATCAAAGGCTTGCGGAAAGACCCGGGCAAGACTCGCCGCAACGACTCCGACTTCTCCATGCTGAAGTATGCACCCTCTGCCGCCCACATCAACGGCAAGCCATACACCAGCAGCGAGACCTTCACATGGCTCACCGAGCACTTCCGCACTTCACTCTCGCAGATGAAGCCGGACATGGACCTTATGTTCGTGGCCGGTGTCAACCACATGTTCTTCCACGGCACCTGCTATTCGCCCAAGGACGCCCCATGGCCAGGATGGAAATTCTATGCCTCCATTGACATGTCGCCCACCAACAGCATCTGGCGCGACGCACCTTACTTCCTGAAGTACATAGAACGCTGCCAGAGTTTCCTCCAGAAGGGACAGGCCGACAACGACTTCCTCGTCTATCTGCCCATCCGCGACATGTGGATGAAACCAGACAAGAGCATGCTCATGATGTTTGCCATACACACCATGGGACAGAAGGCGCCCGAATTCCGGAAGATGATTCTCGACATCGACTCCCTGGGTTACGACTGCGACTACATCAGCGACAAATACCTGCTCACCACCAATATGAAGGGTGGTAAACTGCTGACTGCTGCAGGCATACCCTACCGTGGCATCATCATCCCAGCCGGCGCCCACCTCACACAGGAGCTCAAGGCACATATAGACCAACTCAAGGCGCAAGGCGCACACGTCATTTACGGACTGCACCCAGAGGAGATGGCACAGGCAGCCAAGGCAGAAGAGATGAGAAGTCTGTCGCTGAAAGCCATCCGTCGCCGCAATGCCGACGGCAACCACTACTTCATTGCCAACCTCACACCTAACGACATAGACAGCTATGCCAAGTTGGCAGTCGATTTCAAGTCCGCCCTGTGGTTCGACCCGACCGACGGACGCCGATACAGCGTGGAGACACAAGACGGCAAGATACACATCAACCTGAAGAGCGGACAGTCCATGATTCTCCAGACCTTCGACAATGCCCTTGCCGCCGCCGACCTGGCTGACGTAACCGTAAAGCCTGAACCGGCAGCCAACGCAGAAGTCATAGACCTAACCAACAAGCCCTGGACACTCAGTTTCACCGAGGAGGCGCCCAAGGTGGGCAAGACGTTCAAGCTCGACAAACTGCAGACCTGGGAGTCGCTTGACGACGACAGCGTGAAGGTGACCATGGGCACCGGTGTCTACACCACCAGCGTGAAGTTCACCGCCAAGCAGCTCAAGGATGCCAAAGGATGGATGATGGATCTTGGCGATGTGCGCGAGAGTGCCCGTGTTTACGTGAACGGCAAACTGCTCGGCTGCGCCTGGAGCGTGCCCTACCAGCTCGACCTCGGCAAGGCATTCAAGCCCGGCATGAACACCATCCGCATAGAAGTGACCAACCTGCCTGCCAACCGCATTGCCGACCTCGACCGTCGCGGTGTGAAATGGCGCAAGTTTAATGAAATCAATGTGGTAGACATCAACTACAAGAAGACCACCTACGAGAATTGGGCACCCGTTCCAAGCGGACTCAACTCTTGGGTGAAGCTGATAAAATACTAAACATTCGGCAACGTTTATCAATTATCTTAAAAAGTCACGGCACATGTCGTGACTTTTTTGTATCTTTGTCTTCCATTCTCCAAAAGGAGGCTTTTTCAAACATTTAACGCCTTATGGGACGAAGACTAAAAAGGAAATACAGAATATCTTTCACCATCTGCGGCATTATCATCCTTGCCTGCATTGTTTTTTCACTGGTTCGCTGCATAGGCAGCTGCACCCACAACCGACAGGAAGCCAAGAAGGAAAAACAGTGGAAACACCTCAACGACACACTCAGCAACCGCATGTCGGCCATGGGCGGACTCGACTCCATCATGGAACGCTACACCAAGCGATGGGAACTCAACGGCGCCCAGCTCGCCATCTCGCGCAACGACTCGCTGCTCTATGCGAGGGGCTACGGTTGGGCAGATATGGAGCAAAACCTGCCCATGGAGCCACACCACATCATGCGCATAGCCTCGGTGTCAAAGTTGGTCACCGCCATCGGCGTGATGAAGCTGCGTGAGATGGGCAAGGTGCGCCTCTCCGACCATGTGTTCGGGCCCGAGGGTATTCTCAACGACACAGCCTATACCAACGTCATCAAGGACAAGCGCTACTTCGACATCACCGTTGAACAGTTGCTCCGCCACAAGGCCGGTTTCACCAACTATGCCGGTGACCCGATGTTCTCCACGCGCTACATCATCATGCAGAACCACCTCACCACCCCACCCGACCACCGTACACTGCTCCGCATTCTCCTCAAGCGTCACCTGGGCTATACGCCGGGCGAAGGCAAACGATATTCCAATCTGGGCTACACCCTGCTCTCCATGATTATAGAGAAGCGTACCGGACTGAGCTACGAACAGTTCATGGACAAATATGTCTTCCAACCTGCCGGCTGCTACGACTTCCACATTGCCGGCAACTACCTGAAAGATCGCCGCAAGAACGAAGTGAAATACTACATGCACAAGGGGTCCGAACCCGTTTATGAATACAACAACAGCGGACGCAAGGTGGAGAAATGCTATGGCGAGAACGACATTCCGCGCCTGGCAGGTGCCGGAGCATGGTGCGCCTCGGCAGCCGAATTGAGTCGCCTGGTGGCCTGCGTCGATCTGAACGACCGCATCCCAGACATACTAAGCAAGGAAAGCGTGGAACTGATGACCCGCGAAATGCCCGACCACGACTTCTCGCTCGGATGGAACTACACCATGAAGGGAAAGCCATGGGTGCGCACAGGTTCACTCTCAGGCACGAGTGCCATCGTGCTGAAATATCCCGACGACGAGTGCTGGATACTGATTACCAACACCAGCACGTGGAAAGGACACGGTTTCTCCAAGGACACCATGGCGCTATTCGAGAAACTTCGCAAGAAATACAGCGCCCGTCTGCCCAAGCAAGACCTTTTCTTCTACGGCAAGGCACTTTGACCCTCAGACGGACGTGCAGTTTCTTTCATGCCGCACGTCCGTATATATTTCACATTTTCTTGTAACCCTATTACGGATTACCCTCACGCAAACATATAACCCAGGAACTTTTGCCGTAATTTTGCAGTGAGGCATGCAAGAAGAAATCCATACGCTCATTTTCCCCTACAGACAATCCAATGAAAGCCGACAAGGACGAACTCTTACAGCGCATCCGCCAGCACAGGCCCATGACCACGGCCGACCAGTTGCGGCTGATGCTGCTACTCAGCACTCCAGCCATCCTGGCGCAACTCACCACCACCATCATGCAATACATTGACGCATCGATGGTGGGCAGCATGGGAGCCGAAGCCTCAGCAGCCATCGGGCTCACCGAGTCTACCACGTGGCTTATCGGCAGCATCTGCTCCGCCGTTGCCGCAGGTTTCTATGTGCAGGTGGCCCACCTGCTGGGCAGCAACGACAGCCGCCAGGCACGCTCCGTGGTGCGCCAAGGCATCACCACGGCACTTGCCGCCAGTATGGTTGTCGCCATGGTAGCTCTTGCCATCAGTCCGTTTCTTCCGGAATGGCTGGGCGGCA
This sequence comes from uncultured Prevotella sp., assembly GCA_934191235.1. Taxonomy (GTDB): domain Bacteria; phylum Bacteroidota; class Bacteroidia; order Bacteroidales; family Bacteroidaceae; genus Prevotella. The sequence continues at coordinate 10,229 of CAKPUA010000033.1, forward strand.
ACGAGCGCATAAACACCACCGCATCACACTACTTCTCCATCTTTGCCCTCATCATCCCGGTGTTCATGATGAACATGCTGGGTGCGGGCATGCTCCGCAGCAGCGGCAACATCGTGGTGCCGAGTGTGCTCAACGTGGTGATGATGCTGCTCGACGTGGTGTTCAACTTCTTCCTCATCTTCCCTTCGCGCACACTCACCGTCCTGGGCATCGACGTGTTTGTGCCGGGTGCCGGCCTGTCGGTGGTGGGCGCTGCCATCGGCACGGCATTGGCCGAAACCGTGTCGGCAGCGCTGATGATGTATTTTCTGTGCTTCCGCTCGTCCGAACTGCGCCTCAAGAGCGAACGCGGAAGGTTCCGCCCGCAACTCGACTGCCTGCGCAACGCCTTCCGCATCAGTGCTCCCATGGGCCTCCAGCAGGTCATCATGTGCAGCGCCTACATAGCCATGACCATCATCATTGCGCCCTTGGGCACCTTTGCCATAGCCGCCAACTCGTTTGGAGTCATCATCGAGAGCCTCTGCTACATGCCCGGCTACGGCATTGCCGATGCCGCCACCACCCTGGTGGGACAGAGCATGGGTGCCGGCCGCCACGAACTGATGAAGCGCTTTGCCTACATTGCCGTGGCACTGGGCATGGGGGTGATGGCCCTGATGGGCTGCGTGATGTATGCAGGTGCGCCGTTTGCCATGGAGATGATGACACCCGTGGAGGAGGTGCGGCGGCTGGGCGTGGAAGTGCTGCGTATCGAGGCATTTGCCGAACCCATGTTTGCAGCCGCCATCGTGAGCTACGGCGTCTTCGTGGGCACCGCCAACACCGTGATTCCGAGCGGCATGAACCTGGTGAGCATGTGGGGTGTGCGCATTGTGCTCGCCGCCCTGTTGGCTCCGTCAATGGGGCTGAAGGGCGTGTGGATAGCCATGTGCGCCGAACTGTGCTTCCGCGGCTTCATCTTCCTCTGCCGCCTGCGTTGGGGCAACTGGATGAAGGTTAAACAATAAACAAGACAACCATAGACAAAAGAAAGGACAAGACTATATGGAAATTATCAAGAACAAAGTATTCGGAGGCGAACGCCCCCTGTTTGAAATCCACGACACTGAACTCGACCATGTGCGCATCACCTTCGGCGAGTCAGGCGTCAAGGAATGTAGCAACATCGTTTGCCGCAACTGCTACTTCGAGGGCAAATATCCGCTCTGGCACGTGGACGGTTCGGTCATTGAGAACTGCTACTTCGCGCCAGGCTCCCGGTCGGCCATCTGGTATTCGGACAACATGAAGATGACAGACTGCGTTATCAACGGACCGAAGTTCTTCCGCGAGATGAAGAACCTGGAACTCAACAACGTGACCATCAACGATGCCGACGAGACATTCTGGGGGATAGACGGACTGAAGCTCAGCAACGTGGTGCTCCACGAGGGCACCTACCCCTTCATGCACTGCCGCAACATCCGGGTGGACGGACTGGAGAGCGACAGCAAGTATGTGTTCCAATACTGCCGCGACGTGGAGATACACCATGCCAAGATTGACACGAAGGACTCCTTCTGGGAGGTGGACAACGTGAACGTCTACGACTCGGAACTCAACGGAGAGTATCTGGGATGGCACTCGCGCAACCTGCGCCTGGTGAATTGCCACATCTCGGGCGAACAGCCTCTGTGCTATGCCGACAACCTGGTGCTCGAGAACTGCACCTTCGACCCCGAGTGCGACCGTGCGTTCGAGTATTCCACCGTGCAGGCCGACATCCGCGGCACCATCAAGAGCGTGAAGAATCCCACATCGGGCAGAATCGTGGCCGACGGCTACGGCGAGATTATTCTCGACAAGAACCAGCTGCAGCCTGCCGACTGTGAAATAGTGACCCGTGCCTAATCCCCATTGTCCTATGACCTACAATTTCGACAAACTCACCGAACGCCGCGACACCAATTCCTATAAATGGGATGCTGCGCCCGAAGGGGTTCTTCCCCTGTGGGTGGCCGACATGGACTTCGAGACGGCTCCCGCCATAGTCAGTGCCCTGCAACGGCGCGTGGCACACGGCATATTCGGCTACACACGCGTGCCCGAAGAATACTACAAGGCAGTGGCAGAATGGTTCCAAAGTCGGCATGGATGGCAGATAGAAAAGGAATGGATACAGTACACGTCGGGCGTGGTGCCCGCCATCAGTGCCGTCATCAAGGCGCTCACCGTACCGGGCGACCGGGTGATCGTGCAAGGTCCGGTCTACAACTGCTTCTATTCGTCTATCCGCAACAACGGCTGCGAGATGGTGTCGAACAGTCTGGTCTATGCCGACCGTACTTATCACATCGACTTCGACGACCTGGAACAGAAGGCTGCCGACCCGAAGGCCAAGATTCTGCTGCTCTGCAACCCGCACAACCCTGCCGGAAGAGTGTGGACACGCAGCGAACTGGAGCGCATCGGCAACATCTGTCTGCGCCACGGCGTACACGTGGTGGCAGACGAGATTCACTGTGAGTTTGCCTTCGCCGGCCACGAGTATGTGCCCTTCGGATCGCTTTCTCCCGAACTGATGCACAACGCCATTGTGTGCAACTCGCCGAGCAAGGCTTTCAACACGGCCGGACTGCAGATTGCCAACATCATCTGCGACGATGCCGGCATACGCCAGAAAATAGACCGGGCCATCAACATCAATGAGGTGTGCGACGTGAATCCCTTCGGAGTCGTCGCCCTTATAGCTGCCTACACCGACGAGGGTGCCGAATGGCTTGCCCAGCTCAAGGCCTATCTCTGCGAGAACTACGAGGCTTTGTGCAGTTTCTTTGCCGCTCGGCTGCCCATGTTTCCCGTCACCCGGCTCGAGGGAACCTATTTGGTGTGGGTAGACTGCTCCTGCCTGCCGTTCGACTCCGAACAGATAGAACAGCAACTGGTGGACCACGAAAAGGTGTGGATAAACGCAGGAGAAATGTATGGTGAGGAAGGCAAGCACTTCATACGCATCAACATTGCCTGTCCACGCCAGCGACTGACGGAAGGTTTGGAAAGGATTGCGCAAGGACTGGAACGCTTGCAGAACCTGAAGCATCGTTGAATGGAAGACGGTGTAGCTTTGACTGGTGTATCAGCCAAAGCCACACCGTCATTTTTTTCACTGCTGTAAACAGGTAGCAACTCTGCCACTAACAAGGCGTTAGTGGCAGAGTTACGGGTGCTAAGTGTGCGACTTACGATAGCTAACTCTGCCACTAACGAGGCGTAACTCTGCCGTTAGCACAAAAGCAGTCTGTTCATCTCATTTCCGCAAATACAAAGAGAAAGAAAATCAACAACAAACAAGACTAAACATCATGAACATCAAAAGAACCATGCTCCACGCCCTGCTGCTTGCTTCGCTTGTGGCTGTGCCTTACAAGGTGGCAGCCCAAGTCAAGTCAGTAGCCAAGCCCGTGGCACAAAACCCCATCCTGCCCGGCTTTCATGCCGACCCCGAAATCATCTACTCCCACAAGACCAAACGCTACTACATCTACTCCACTACCGACGGCACGCCAGGTTGGGGCGGATGGCAGTATTATGCCTTCTCGTCGAAAGACCTGAAAACGTGGCGCAACGAGGGCGTGGTGCTCGACGCCAAGAGCGACCAGATAAGTTGGGCCAACGGCTATCTGTGGGCGCCGGCAGCACAGGAAGTGAAAGTGGGCAAGGGCCGTTGGAAATACTACCTCTATTTCAGTGCCCGGCCAAACGACAACGGACGCAAGCAAATCGGCGTGGCGGTGGCTGATTCGCCCACGGGTCCGTTCCGCGACCTGGGCCATGCGCTCATAGCCAAGAACCACCCGGGCTGCCGCGGACAGCTCATCGACGTGGACGTGTTCGTGGACCCCGTGTCGGGTAAGCCCTACCTCTATTGGGGCAATAGCTTCATGGCCGGTGCAGAAATGGAGCCCAGCATGACCGCCATCAAGGACAGCACGGTGACCGTGATGACGCCCAAGGGCGGCACCCTGCAGGACTATGCCTACCGCGAGGCTCCCTACGTGTTCTACCGCAAGGGACTTTATTATTTTCTCTGGTCGGTAGACGACACGCGGTCGCCCAACTACCACGTGGCCTACGGCACATCGCACTCGCCGCTCGGTCCCATCAAGGTGGCAGAACAGCCCATTGTGCTGCGGCAGGCTCCCGAACGGGGCATCTACGGCACGGCACACAATTCGGTGATACAGGTGCCCGGCAAGGACAAATGGTACATCGTGTACCACCGTATCAACCCTGCCCACCTCAACGACCAGCCCGGTGTGCACCGCGAAGTGTGCATAGACCAGTTGGAGTTCAACGCCGACGGCACCATCAAGCCCGTCACACCCACAGGCGACACGAAATGATAGAGAAGAGGGAGACTTGCACAAGCGGCAAGTCCCCCTCTTCTCTGTTATGCTGATTCTTTCTCTCTGTCTACCATTCAGCGTCCTCGTCCAACTCGAAGTTGAGGCGGTTCGACGTGGCATCACTTCCTCTAACCGGTGTAGTGCTGGCGTTTGGGTCATAGTTTTCGGGGTCGCTGGCAGCCATCATGGGCTGGCTCTCTACCATCATCACGCTGATGGCGGGTTCAAGATATTGCTTTTTCATAATCGTATTCTTTGTTGTTTTGGTTTTGTTGTTTGCTTGGTTTACTTCACATACTTCTTGCCGTTGTGGATGTAGACGCCGTGGGCAGGCTTCTCAATCTCACGTCCGTCGAGCGAATAATACTTGTTGTCGTTGTCCTTGTCAGCCTTGACACTCTTGATGGCGGTCACGTCGCCCATTGAGAACGAAAGGGTGTTGGCGCTTACGTTCTGCGCTGTGAGGTCGAGATAAGCCTTTCCGGCAGCCACGGTCTGGTTGTCAGCCAACTTGGCGAAATAGCTTTTGCCATTGTTGCACACGAGCACGTAGTAGTTGCCTGTCTCGAATGTCTTCTCTTCAGTAAGGCCCTTGAGGTCGTTAGGAATGTCGCTTATGCTGCCTTGAGCCTTTTCCATGGTATATGTCTTGCCGGCTTCGCCACTGAGCACAACACCTGTGTTGGCAGGAATCACGCCATCAAAAATCTTGGTCAGGTTCACTTTTCCCGACTCATACTGCGCAGTGTAGGCAGAAAGTCCATCGGGGCATTTGCAGGTCTGTGTGGAACAGAAAGTTCCCAAGCCACTGGCGGCAAGTGTGGCGGTGGGCATGGATGAAGATTCTTTGGCTTCTATGGTAATCTCAAGGTTGGCCTTCTTAGCCGGTTTAAAGGATACTCCAGTACTACTAGAAGCCGGAGTTAGAGCATAAGCAGTTAATACTCCACCATTTTTCGCCAGAGTTTTTTTACCTTGAAAAGAAATTGTTACATCTTGAAAGGCAATATTACTATCATCATTGTCATCCAAATATCCCTTGAATGTTACGGTTGAGATTTTCATTCCCTCTGGAAAAGTCAAAGTATACTTCCTACCATTCCTGTACTGAACAGCTGTTGACAGATAATCATAAGAGCCTGTTGCTACTTTATAATCCCCTATAATAGTAAACTCGACACCATCCACTAAAAATTTAGTTAAGGTATCCGTAGCGGATGTCATAGTAGTACTATTCAGCACATACGTCTTCTGTGCACTGGCATACAGCACACTAAACATGACTAACGCCATGAGGGTAAACATTTTTTTCATTTGTTTTTAGTTTTAAGTTGTTATACAGTTTGTTTGTTAAGTAATTGTTTTCTTAGTTAGGCCTGTAAGATACAATTCCGTTAAATGTTCTATCAGTCAACATCAGTGACCTATTTCGGTTGCAAAAGTATAAAAGAATCTATAATTGGGGGGGGTAATTCTTATAAATTATGTTAAATACAAGCATTTTAGATGTCCACGCCCTTTACATTTGAACAACTTGTTAGCCTACACCTATTTATAATATGCGCACACGCACGCGAGGCGGCTTGACAACATGGGCAATCTTGAAACAAACATCGGGCGCGCCCCCCCAAACAGAGTGAAAGCCCGACAGACAACTTGAGGCGGAATGACGGGTGGTCGGTAACGGCAGAAACAGCAGCAAACACAAGACATAAGAAAATAGTACGACAAACCCTCCTTTTATTGAATAATTATTACTAATTTTGCACTCCGAACGACAAAACGACACAAAACATCATGCAAACGATAACACTCGACATGCTCCAATCAGCCGGTGTAGGCGCCCTTGCCTTGCTCACCGGCATGGCCATGACACGCAAGATTGCGTGGCTCCAGAAGTTCTGCATACCCTCACCCGTATCGGGAGGCATTGTGTTCTCCCTCGCCACCCTCATTGTCTACCTCGCGAGCGGCGTGGAGATCACCTTCGACGGCACACTCAAAGACGTGTTCATGCTCGCCTTCTTCACTTCGGTGGGGTTCCAGTCCAACCTCAAGGTGCTGCGCCAAGGCGGCAAGACCCTGGTGGTGATGCTCTGTCTGCTCGTGCTCATCATCGCCCTGCAGAACCTGTTGCCGTTGGGCATCACCCGGGTGCTCGGCGTAGACCCGCTCATCGGCATGGCGGCAGGCTCCATCTCAATGGCTGGCGGCCACGGCACGGCAGGCGGATTCAGTGCCGTGCTCGAGCATCTCGGACTGCAAGGCGCTGCCACCGTGTCGCTGGCAGCCGCCACATTCGGCCTCATAGCCGGCTCCATGATAGGCGGCCCCATAGCCGAAAGACTCATCCGCAAGAAACTTACCCACGAGCACATGGAACCCAAGGACTACCAGATAGACCCCGCACTGGCAGGCATAGAGAGCGAAGAGTCGCTGCCAGCCGGTCACGAGGAGCACATCAGCTGGCACGAACAGGAGTTTCAGCAATATGCCAACGCCACCTATGCCCTGCTCATCGTCATGGCATTGGGCACCGTGGCAAGCCACTGGCTGCAACAGACGGGCATCACCTTCCCCACCTACTTCGGTGCGCTCATCACGGCAGCCATTGTGCGCAACGTCATGGAGCACACCCCGTTCATGGAGCACCTGCACATGGAGAAGGTGGTGAGTGTGGGCAACATCTGCCTGTCGGTGTTTCTGGGTATGGCTATGATATCGCTCAAGCTGTGGGAACTGGAGTCCCTTGCCCTGCCACTCATCCTTATTCTCGTGGCACAAGTGCTGCTAATGATGGTGCTCACCTATTTCGTTGCCTTCCGCCTGCTTGGCAGCGACTACGATGCAGCCGTATTGGTGGCAGGCATCTGCGGTTTCGGGCTCGGCGCCACGCCCAACGCCATGGCCAATATGAGTGCCGTGTGCTACAAATACCACTACAGTGTGAAACCTTTCCTCATTGTGCCCATCATCGGAGCCATGTTCGTTGACCTCATCAACACCGGCATCATCACTCTCTTCCTGAATTGGGTGAACTGACAGATGACAGACGTGGAAAGGAAAAAGAAGAGTTTTTCCTTTATTAATCCACCTTTTATCCTTATCTTTGCGGTCATAAACAATTAATAAGGTAAAACCAATATGAACCGCAAACTATTCGTTGCAGCCTTGCTGTGCGTGGGTGCCCTTGCCGTGCACGCCCAGCAAAAGGCTTGGCAGGGCATACACAAGCCCACCACACAACAATTGGAAAAGAACTTCGTTTCGCCCTCACTCGACTATGCCAACCACGTAATCTGGGGCATGCAGGGCAACATCAACCACGACATCATCTGCCGTAACCTCGACTCCATACAGGCTCACGGCTTCAAGAACATCATCATCGAACCGGGCTACCGCATGCCCCACCCCTATCTGTCCGACGGTTACTTCCAGATGGTAAAGGAGATAGTGAAGGAAGTGAAGCGCCGCGGCATGAAGATGTGGATTATCGACGAGGGCAAATATCCGTCGGGCTTTGCAGGCGGACTGTTCAGCCAGCGCCGACCGGACCTGAGAATGCAGGCACTCGTCATGGAGGGCGACTCGGTAAAGGCCGACTACCGCACCGGACAGACCCGCTGCGTCAACGACCCTACAGGCGCCAAGACCACTGCCAACTCGCTCATGGACTACATGAACCCCAAGGCCACACGCCAGTTTATTGAGTGGACCCACGAGGTCTACAAGCGCGTCATCGGCAAGGACATGGGCACCACGGTGCTCGGTTTCCGCGGTGATGAACCCGACTACAACCACACGCCCTACACGCCGGGCATCTTCGACGTGTTCCGCGAGAAGAAAGGCTACGACCCTCAGCCATACCTCAAATCGCTCTTCAGCGACGGAGGAAACATGGAGCAAAGACTCTTCCGTGCCGACTACTGGGACGTGTGGTCGCAACTATTCGCCAAGAACTACTTCCGCCAGGAAGCCCAGTGGTGTGAAGAGAACGGCATGGCACACGTCACACACCTCAACAACGACCACCGCATGGAACGTTGTGTAAGATGCAGCGGCTCATTGTTCCGCTGCCTGCGCAACGTCACCATTCCCGGTGTAGACGCCATATGGAACCAGATATGGCCCGACACCATCAACGACTTCCCCAAGTTCGCCTCGTCGGTGGCACATACCTGGGGCAAGCCAAGGGTATTCAGCGAATCGTTTGCCGCCTACTTCAACACCCCCACCGTGCCAGAGGCAAAGTATGCCCTCGACTATCAGATGGCACGTGGCATCAACTTCTTCGAGTTCATGTTCTGGTCTGCTGACGCCAATGGCCGCGGATGGCTCACCCAACCCGGCATCAAAGACCTCAACGCCTATGCCAACCGCGCCAGCTACCTGCTCTCGCAAGGTGTGCCAGGAGCACGCGTGGCAGTTTACTATCCGCAAGCCTCGCTCTGGATGCGCGACAGCCAGATAGCCGTGCGAAACCGCCGCATCTCACACCTGCTGCTCACCCACCACTACGACTTCGACTATGTAGACGACGATGCGTTGCAAGAAGGCATCACTATAGGCAATGGATGGATGGAAAACCGAAGCGGACAGCAGTGGCAAACGCTCGTCATCCCCTCATGCGACGTGATGCCCGAAGCCACCTGGAACACCATCAAGAAGTTCAGAGCACGCGGAGGCAAAGTGGTGTTCTGGGGGGCACTGCCCTATCTGCTGGCACAACGTTCCTACAAGGATAGCAAGGCGTTCCCGCTCGACGAGGTGGGCGCAGCATGGGAATCGCAGGACGACTTCACAGCAACCATAGCTTCAGCCATGCCCAGACAGGAGATAGAGTTCGTCAACGACCAGAAGCCGGAACTCAACACCCGTCCCCGACGAGGCGACGAACCCAAGCACATGCCTTACGACCAAACGCAAGACATCAGCTATCATCATCGCACACTGCCCGAAGGCGACATCTATTTCCTCTTCAACGAGGGCCGTCGGCAACAGCGGTTCTATGCTGCTCTCGACAACGTGGGCACAGTGAAAAGCTATGACGGATACACGGGCAAGACCCAACTGCTGACCACCACCGTCAAGAACGGCCGCACCTGGGTGCACCTGGAGATGGAACCATGGGAAAGCGTGATGCTTGTGCTCGAACATGGCACCAAGACCTTCACCACGGCACAGTTTGCAAACATCCGCTCCGACGGCAAGACGCTCAACACAAAAGCCATTCAGGCAGCCATCGACACTATAGCGGCCCAAGGAGGAGGCACACTGCGCCTCACCAAGGGCGACTACCTCACAGGAGCCCTCTTCTTCAAACGGGGCGTGAACCTGCACCTAGACAAGGGTGCCACCCTCATATCCACCGACAACGAGGCAGACTTCCCCGTCATTCCGACCCGCTTTGAGGGTATAGAACGAAACTGGCGCTGTGCGTTGCTCAACTTCACTGACTGTCCGGGAGTAAGGATTTCGGGCAGCGGCACGGTGGAAGGGAACGGCGTGAAATGGAAAGCGCACAAGTTCTACCCGTCGGGCCGCCCTCGCCTACTCTGCCTCACCCGATGTGACGGAGCGCGGGTGACGGGACTCAATCTGCGCAACCAAGCCTCATGGTGTCTCCACATTCTATATAGCGACAGTGTGGAAGCCGACCATCTGAACATCGTGGCGGAACACACCATACCGAGTAGCGATGGTATCGATGTGGATTCTTCTACCCGAATACACATACACGACTGCTACATAGAAGACAACGACGACTGCATATCGCTCAAGGCTGGCAAGGACAACGACGGCCGGAGAGTAAACAAGCCCACCGAGAACGTGCTCGTGGAACGGTGTCGCTTCGGCTACGGCCACAGTGGTGTGGACATCGGCAGCGAAGTGACAGGCGGCATCAGCGGCGTGACTGTACGCCAGTGCTATATGGGCAAAGGCAACAGTGGCGTGGTGCGCATCAAGTCGCAACCCAGTCGGGGCGGCTATGTGAAGGACGTTCATTTTAAGGACATCAAAGTAGACGGCGTGGGCACACTGCTCGACATCAACATGGCATGGCGCATGGTGCCACCGATAGCCCCCGCAGTAAAAGATCAAACCAAGCTGAGCAACATCACTCTCGAGAACATACAAGGCACCTGCCTGAAAGCAGGAAGGGTGAAAGGCACCGAGGCATGCCCCGTCACCGGACTGAGGTTCATCAACTGCCGGGTGAAAGCCGGCGAGCCCCTGCAGCAGTCGAACGTGAAAGACTGCGACTTTAGCGGCATCAGTTGGGAATAACACTGAAAAGAGTCTCCACTTAGGGGCGGCTAATTAAATATAAGTAACTCAAGTTTCAGATTTAGAATGAGCGTGTAAAAAAGCACATAAAAAAGGCTTTGAGTATTTCCGTATATCACGGGAAATGAGTAAATTAGATGTGACAAAAAACATTACTCAAAACTCAAAGCCATGAGCAAAATTACAAATATTCCGTCAGAAATCCGCAACTTGAGCAGTATATAGAAATGTATTACTAAAGTATGCAAGAATTATATAAGACAAAGAACTCAAACGGTGAATATTCCTGTGGAGACATTGGAATTACCTCTGATGAAATGGTACAGGTTATTGCAAGACATCAAGGCAAAGCCATACATTGAGACTTTGCTCTGTTTCTTGCGCGAGCCTGGACATAAATGCTATTGTTCACAATTGGCTGAGAAATATGGCAAAACAGTTCAATACTACAACATCAAGAATACCAAGTTCGCTCAATGGGTAAAAAAGAAGCTGGGACGCTTCAATGTCATCGGCACGGATGGAACAGAAACCTTTTGGTGTATTACCATGGAAAAAGGTTGGGAAACAAAAAACGGCTTCCAGTGGCAACTTCGAGAAGGGTTGGTTGTAGCCCTACGTAAACTGCTTATGACACATCTCATTGAGGAAATGCGTCTGTTGCCATCATTCAATACATATGACGAAGAGTACAAATGGGAACTGATAAACAACGCCTCAGGAAAAGAGGAAATTGAAATTGTCAAAGGTCTGTTCAAACAGAATGTTGTGGACAATTATGGCTATGATGACATTTTCAAGATGTTGTGTGAGAAAGTACCCAATGACTTGTCGAAGTGCGTGAATGACCTCTTTGACGAAAGCCAAGAATTGGATGCCAGAATTCACACATTCAAGAAAACGATCAAGGACTTGTATCAAGGAGACAAGAAACGTCTTGCCAATGACGAAAGAACTGCAGCCGCACTTTTGACTTGCAAATTTCCAAACAAATACACTATTTACAAAGATGAAGTGTATCGGCTGATTTGCCAATACTTAGGTTATGATGTTCAAAAGCCCGGGGCAAAATACAGTCACTTTACCTCTATCATCAACTCGTTGGCAAACGAGTACGGTGAGGAGATACAACAGCTGTTTATCAAAGACATTGATAAATATGAGTGTAAACCATTGAACTTGGCCGTGCAAACATTGTTCTGGTGCTTAAAAGATAAGATAAAGGCAGAATTGGTTATGAACAAGCAATTTACATGGATACCATTCTATCAAGAGTTTTCCAAGAAACTTTTGACGTTCCGCAATGACAGAAAACCATTGCTGGATATGATATACGCAAACAGAGATGAACTACGAGCTTCATATTTGCATGATGAGGGCGGTGAAGACGATCTGCTCTCAGACGTAGATCCATTTACTGTTTTTGGCTTGTTCAACAGACAAATAAAACATGACAGCAGAATTCATTCTACAGAACTGTTCAAAGAGTTCCTGAATATCCATGCTGATGTGCCAAGCGACTTTGAAGGGATTCCAGTATTGAATAATCTGAAATCACAATTCGTCGGATTTAAGACGAACCGTTCAAAAAATGACGTTGAGAATCTATGGGCTTTATATGAGAAAGTTGTTGGAGGTGAAGATTTTGAGAAAGAATATGACAAGGTCATCTACCAATACGGCATAAACGTTAACATTACGATGGCTCTGTTTTGGATTTGTCCTAACCTATATAATTCATAGGAATATAAAAAAAGAAGCGTTTCATTTTGTCATCTCGACAAAAATTAGTACCTT
>CAKPUA010000034.1:0-19826 GCA_934191235.1 uncultured Prevotella sp.
GGTTAGTATTTTGTGTATAACGGATAAACAGTATGGCGATATTTTTAATTTTTGGGGAAAACCGAAAACAGTCAAAAGTAAAAACATCAAGAAAATAAAAGTAAGTGAGCCTGTACAACTGGAATTTTTTTAGTACTTTTGTGCAGTAAAGGTCCTACTTTATCCACTTCTTAGTGGCAAATGTGAACGCTATCTATTGATAATCAGGCAGTTTACGGCACTAGGTTGTGGTTTGATGTAGGATTCATAAGATATACAACTAAGATGTAGTCGATATTACACAAACGCGAGTTGTGGTTTGATGTAGGATTCATAAGATATACAACGAAATCAGGATAATCAACATCACCGAAAGGTTGTGGTTTGATGTAGGATTCATAAGATATACAACCGAAGATTTTGTAGACGAAAGCACGGGCGGTTGTGGTTTGATGTAGGATTCATAAGATATACAACAAGAAGCAGATAGAAGAAAACCTCCTTGCAGTTGTGGTTTGATGTAGGATTCATAAGATATACAACAAAGCTCAAATCAATAAGAGGCACAGAATAGTTGTGGTTTGATGTAGGATTCATAAGATATACAACCGAAATAAGCATTATAATTTCGTTTGCCAGTTGTGGTTTGATGTAGGATTCATAAGATATACAACACGTTTTTGATAAATCCAAAGATGAAGATGGTTGTGGTTTGATGTAGGATTCATAAGATATACAACAGCGGTGTTTATGCTCCGCATAGGTTTGTGTTGTGGTTTGATGTAGGATTCATAAGATATACAACGGACGGGGCCAAGGTCATGTCACCGTATTGTTGTGGTTTGATGTAGGATTCATAAGATATACAACTTATCGGTCTGCTGCTAACCAGTTGGCACAGTTGTGGTTTGATGTAGGATTCATAAGATATACAACATTATTTGCTAACATTATCATCAGAATTAAGTTGTGGTTTGATGTAGGATTCATAAGATATACAACTGATAGATGGCGTGTAGGCACGACAGGGCGTTGTGGTTTGATGTAGGATTCATAAGATATACAACCGAATTTAAGGGATTCACATCATTTTTAAGTTGTGGTTTGATGTAGGATTCATAAGATATACAACTTTAGCATAGAACGAAGACCGTCATTAAGGTTGTGGTTTGATGTAGGATTCATAAGATATACAACCTTAATCCAGAAGTCATAGACCCCGACAAAGTTGTGGTTTGATGTAGGATTCATAAGATATACAACCCGAACTCATCAATAAAGAATGGAGAATAAGTTGTGGTTTGATGTAGGATTCATAAGATATACAACAGATTTCGCAAAAACGAGATGTTTGCATACGTTGTGGTTTGATGTAGGATTCATAAGATATACAACCGGCTGAAAGCGTCCAGGGCGTGAAAGTAGTTGTGGTTTGATGTAGGATTCATAAGATATACAACTCGTTTTAGGAGCATTTTTGAGGGCATGCAGTTGTGGTTTGATGTAGGATTCATAAGATATACAACTGCTTTGCTTGTGGTGGCGGTTCGTCGTTGTTGTGGTTTGATGTAGGATTCATAAGATATACAACACAATATTTTATACTTGCATCTTGTCTATAGTTGTGGTTTGATGTAGGATTCATAAGATATACAACAGCTGCAACAAATGGAGCAGCCACCTCTAGTTGTGGTTTGATGTAGGATTCATAAGATATACAACATATTTCCCCCAACTTGGTAAGTCTTTCCGGTTGTGGTTTGATGTAGGATTCATAAGATATACAACCTTCTATTGATAACAGAAAAAGTCATCGAAGTTGTGGTTTGATGTAGGATTCATAAGATATACAACCTCAAAGCGTCTCGGTGAACGATACTATCGTTGTGGTTTGATGTAGGATTCATAAGATATACAACCGGGGTTGAGTTCATGAGGACGAATTCCAAGTTGTGGTTTGATGTAGGATTCATAAGATATACAACTTACGAGTGACGTCAACTTTAAAGAACATGGTTGTGGTTTGATGTAGGATTCATAAGATATACAACGCTATGACTATGGCAGCGATGACAACAAGGTTGTGGTTTGATGTAGGATTCATAAGATATACAACGCATCGCAGATGACTGTCCGCACCCGTTTGTTGTGGTTTGATGTAGGATTCATAAGATATACAACAAACCTTGTCGTGACAAACGACAATACATTGTTGTGGTTTGATGTAGGATTCATAAGATATACAACTATCCTTGCCATGTGTCGTGCTGCCTTCCCGTTGTGGTTTGATGTAGGATTCATAAGATATACAACCGCTGACGTAGCGGGTGGACTTGTACAAGGTTGTGGTTTGATGTGGAATTTATCAAATAAGCAACATGTACCACACAGTCAAATCTTGCGAGAGTTATAGTAGGTTCAGAATAGATTTCTCTATATCGAAGTGAGGGCTGCAAACAGCATTGTCACTGTTTGTAGCCCTCACATATTTAGGAATGTTTTTCTTATTGTCTGTGGTTATTCACCATAATACCACCCCTCTGCATCCTTCTGAAGCTGATTCTTGTCTTCGCGTGTTCCTTCTTCCAGTTCCGATGCGGCGAGTATGGTGCAAGGTGTGATGTGCAGCACCTGCATTTCCGGTCTAATATATTCTTTTTTCATGTCTTCTGTGTTTTACTTTATAATGACTTTATAGGTCTTGTTGCCACTCTTCACAATGTTCAGTCCCTTCTGCAGTCCGTTGGTGCGACGACCTTGCATGTCGTAATACTCTGCATCGGCATTGCTGCTGATGGCGTTGAGGTGGTCAATGGCGGTCGTGTCGTCGCCAATTCCGATGCTCAGCATGGCTGCGCCTGCAGAAGTATTCGTAGTGATGTATGCACGCATAGGCTTCAGACCTACGCCCTTTCCTCCATCGGCGGTCAATTCAGAGACGCGCCAGAACTTGTTCTTGCCAATGATGTAGTCGGTTCCTGCAAGACCTGTATTGCCTTCGCCGCCAATCTTGGCGAATGTACCGACGAGGTTGATGTCTTGATTGTTTGTGGATACAGGCTCATTTGTTATTTCGGCATTGCTTGCAGAAATGCTTAGCGCAGTCTCACCATTCTTCATCTTGAACAGCACGGGAGTGCCCGCAGGGATTTCTTTGCCGTCTTCCCAACTCTCCAGCGTGATACTGTTCTTGTCGTTGTTAATACCCGTGAGATGATAGTACGTCCAGTTGTTATCCTTGCTTTGTGTCAATGCGAATGGCACGCAGAGTGTGCCCCATGTTGAGGTCACTGTGCGAGAGTAAGTCACCTCCTTTGATTTCACCGGCTCGTTAAGCACCAAGTCAGCGTCGTCACTCAGCGTCAACGCTTCTGTCAGCGTCAGGTCTTCTCCTGTTGCGCCCAGAATTTTACTACCCAGCGTACCCACTTTCTTGGTGAAATAGCCGGTCGTGTAGTTGGCACCGTTTTTGTCTATATTATTGCTGCCATCGCATGTTGCTTGGCCAACGAGACTTGTGCAACCATAGAACATGTAATCAGAATTGGTCACGACGTCAGTTTTAAAATCGTCGCTCACATAAATAGTCTTCAAGTTGGAGCAACCGTTAAACATACTAGACATATATGTAACACCTTTCGTATTGAAGTTTGAAAGGTCGAGCGACTGCAATCCTGTGCAACCGTAAAACATACTAGACATATATGTAACACCTTTCGTGTTGAATTTTGAAAGATCGAGCGATTGCAAACCTGTGCAATCTTTGAACATATACTCCATATTTGTCGCTTTTCCCGTATCGAAGTTTGAAAGGTCGAGCGACTTCAATCCTTTGCAACCGTCAAACATCCTACCCATATTTCTCATTGATGAAGTGTTCAGATTCGAGATGTTTTCTATGGTTGTCAGATTCTCACAACCACTAAACCATGCGAAGCCTAACACAGGTTGTGCATTTTTGAACGACTTGTCGAATACGACCTTGGTGATTTTTTCTTTCTCGTAATACCAATCTGGCCATTCCTGAGTCCCTCCTTTAAGCTCATACTCATCTTTAGCCAACTCGCCTTTATCACCGTAATAGAACGTCAGTGTTCCGCCGTCCAACTTCGCCCAAGCCTTTTGCTCGGCGTAAGCCCCGACACTTGCCCCCCCCAACTAACAGGAGCATCGTCAGCATCACAAGCTTGCCTGCAAGCCCGTGAAACTTCATTTCAAAGAATTTGATACTTTTCATTGCTAATTATTTATGTTGAAAATTTGTTTTAAGTATATAGAGCGTGTCTTCTGTGTTGATTTGTAAATCAACCCGACAAGTGATAAATCCCCCCAACACCAATCCTAAGATGTTGTCAACCACATAGTCACAGCTCCTTCTACTAATGCCGCGAAAGACACCAACGGAAGAATCCGTGACTATGCGGCTTAGTGATGTCTGTTATTGCTCTACCAGGTGGCGAAGTGTTCCGTAAGTAGTATGGACATAGCCATTATTCTTTTTATTCATTGAATTGTTGGCAGTTGTCCGTTTTGAACATTATCCTGTTCTGTACAATTTTTAGTTGACAAATTTAATCATTTATATTCAAACAGTTGCACCTTTTAACATTTGTTTGTTTTCTGAATATGTTTGTCGGTTGCAGGTGAGCTTCTATGTCATGACAAATAGCAGACTTAAAGCCCAATACTACTGTATCTGGGTGCCATTACAAATCCCAGAAGAATAATAGTCGTTCCTTGATAGCCTACTCCACCACCTTATAGTCATCAATTTCCTTGATGCCTGTCACACCGAAGTATTTTTCCCTCATGGCGTATATCTTGACTTTCTTGTGATACATGCCGGGATTATCCTTTAAGTTCAACTCCTTTCTTGCCCTGGATCCGCTTTTCAGGCACACGGGTATGTATTCGCCTTTCTTCGTCTTGTCTGTTCCGTCAGCCAACAGGATGGCGGTGTTGTAGGTGAAGGGTGGGGCGAACCGGGCATTGCCTATCTTCTGCTTGCATGCCCCCACGATGTAACCTTCCACCCACACTTGGGCTGCAGGCGCCTCCTCCAGAAACTGTGTCACGGTGTAGAGATTCCGTCTTGTTGGCGTGGTGGAGCCGCTGTTGTCGGTCTGATTCTCGTTGTCTTCGGTTGAGTCTCCGTAGTCTTCATCTTTTTGCTCTGTTTTCTTGTGCGTGTCCTCCTCGTCCTCATACTCTATTTTCTGGCATGAGGAGAAGAGAATGAGACATAAGAGTATGCGGATGACGATAGATGTTCGGTGTGAAATGAACTTGGTTTCAAGGTTTATCATAATCGTGCAAATTATATGGTGTTGATAGAGTGTTCACCCCGTTGCTGCCGTATGTAGACGGTATGATGGCGTAAAGTTAAGCATTTTAGCCGAAACGGCCTACCTTTCCATCCAAATTATTTGGAATTGACTTTATTTTGGTTCTTCCGTGATTTGGAGGGATACTATAATATTCGTAGTATTAGTATTTCATGACTTGTGGGCTGAAAGCCCAACTTTTCCATAGCCCAGGGTAAAGCGGAGCGGCACCCTGGGTCAAGAAACAGGCGGAGTCACGCCCTGCAGGGGCAAAAGTAAAGTCAAACGCCTAAGGTTCAGCCTGCTTGTGCTAATGCCTATTACTTTTTGCTGAACTTCTTCATTTCCTTGCGCGCCCGCCGAAGTTGCCGCTGAAACTTCTTGTCTGCATGCAACCGTGCTACCACGGCACTGCCTGCCAACCGTGCGGCGTCGACGTCGCTTTGATAGTGGAAACCGGCAATGACGCGACTCTCCCCAATCTCGTAGCCACGCTTGAGGATGAGCTCCTGACGGTGAGGGTTCAGCTCGGCGAGCACGAGGGCTATGCACCAGCCCGTGGCGGAATGGCCCGAAGGATAGGAATAGGTGCGGCGGTAGCGTGGCTCCACCTCGGGGATGGCGGTGGAGTCGTGAAAGAGCACGAAGGGACGGGGACGGCGATAGTGGTCCTTCGCCTTGCGGATGGAGTTGCCGCCGTCGGTGTCGAGCCGCTCCACGAGGGCGTAGAGCCGGGGCGTAGAGTTGCGACTCATCTCGAACCCCATGGCGGGCGAGAACTGGCGGAGCAGCGCCTCTACCGACTGGTCGGCGTCGGCCACTGCCTCACGGCCACGCTCCGTGAGGCGCTGCTGCTTGCCCCAGAGGAAGCGGGCCTTGTCGTTGAGAAACTGCACGCTCGACGTGTCGGGCGGAGCCGGAAGATATTCCACGCCATTGGGTACCTGACTGAGGTTGAGAAACGAGGGCCACCGATGCGGTTTCCCGCCGGTCTGTGCCTGCACTGCCAGGGCGAGCAGCAGGCTGACAAGGAGTGTGAGTTGGTTCTTCATTTTGCGGAATCGTGACGGTTTTTGAGACGGAAGAGGCATAAGGCAACAGGTCCTGTACCACTTCTGCAAAGGTAAGAAAAATATTCGGGAACAGGAAGAAAACGGGAGGGCTAAAGAGTGGTTTTACAGTGCGGATTTCATACTTTAACATTTGTTAGTAACTGTTTTCGGCAGGTTGCAACAGGAACCGGAAAAAGATGAAGTTCCTTGCCGGAATGGTGACCGTTATGCCGGAAGGCGATTCTTTTTTCATGGTTTTTTACCAGACTTTTTGTGTGCAATCGTGACTATTTAACACGAAATTAACGCGATTTTTCCTGTTCTACTCCACTTTTCCCCCTTTTTCGGCAACAGTTTTGAGGGGGTACCCACATGTTTTCAAGGGTGTCACACTTTTTAGGGGCAGTCTTATGGGTAGCTATAAAAACAGGTTATCCATCTGTGATACAATCGTTTCAACCCTGTTTTTGTAATTATTCAAAGTGTTAAAAATGGCGGTTTGTGACGTGACAGTTCAAAATATATGCGTGGAGGGTATATTTGTTAATTATTTTAATATAATATATTTATATATTATATTACTTTTTCTTACTTACGATTCGTGACTATAGGTATGCATATATAAAGCGTGACGTCACATTTTGTGTGCTGAGAAAAACGGCGGTACTGGAAGTTTGCGTTGCGGTAATTTTTGTTTACTTTCCATTCTTCGTTCTCCCTGTCCGTCTCCCTGTATCGTGGTGATGGATTGCCCATTTTTCGAAGGAATCAGCCTTCTTTATCGTGATTCGTCCGTTAGTGTGCCGTTAACAAACAGTTAGTGTGCCCCTAATGTGTCGTTAACCGCCTGCCAGGATACTGTTGGCGTCCGTCGGTGTACGGGCAGTAATGAGGTAGTGTGTTCGGGGTATGGAGTAAGGTTTCCTGTTTGTTTACAAAACCGTGAATCCTCATACGTTTTTCGTCTTAACTGAAGTTTTTGGCATGGTTTTTGCAGTAACCCATTGCACATTGGGAAAGGGCCTCAAAACCGTGCAAAATCGCGAAAACTGTCACGTTTTTGCAGCTGAAAGGCGCGCATTCCCCGTAAATACGGGCGTTTCGGAAGGTAATGGCGGATGGCCGGCAGGCGGCATGGGAGTTGTTTTTTCGGTGTAGATTACGGGTCGTAAATAGTACGTGTAACATAATTTTGCATTTTATTTGACTGTACAGTTTGTGTCTTTTACCCGTTTATTCCAAATCCAAAACTTGAGTTATCTATATACTTTTTAATGACGTTGAGAATAGTGATAGGTGATAGATTTTTTGCAAATTTTCATATAGGGTTGTGCCACGCAGAGTGGCGCAACCCTATATAATTAATGTATAGAGGATGTTTAGAATCCGTAAATCTCCTTCAATTTATTTTTCAGTGCATCTCCTCTCAAGTCGGAGGCAACAATTTTGCCATTGCCGTCGAGCAGCAAGTTTGAAGGAATGGCCTTGATGCCATAGAGGTCGGAAGCCAAACTCTTCCATCCCTTCAGGTCCGAGATGTGGGGCCATGTCAGACCCAAGCTTTTGATGGCACCCTTCCAAGCCTCGAGTTTGCTGTCGAAGCTCACGCCAACCACTTCGTAGCCCTTGGCATGGTACTTGTTGTAGGTTTCCACCACGTTCGGCATTTCAGCACGGCATGGTCCGCACCAGCTTGCCCAAAAGTCCACCAGCACATAGTTGCCCTTGCCAGCCCATTCGCTCAGTTTGTGAGCTTTTCCGTCAACGTCGTTCATCTCGAAGTCGGTGAACATTTTGCCGGGACGGCGCAGTTCCAATGAGGCAAGCGTCTTCTTGGCATACTCGGTCATGGGATGGTTGTAGTAGGCCGCGTTACTGTCGAGCAGTTCTTTCAACTGTGCATACTCCAAGTCACCGGCAATGCTTCTCATGTAGAAGGCCGGGAGCACGTCTCCCTTGTGAGCCTTGCAGAAATTGATAATGCCTTGGGTCATTTCCGCTTCCATGTTGCCATATTCCTTCTCTATCTCTGCCATACGTGCCTTGCTTCTCTCATCGTTGGCACCGCGGAGTTTCATGTATTCGCTGATGAGAACGCTCATCTTCTTGCCTGTTTCAGCCTCTGCATGTTGTCTTTCGCCAAAGGCGTTGTTGAGAGCCGATCCTTTTACGGCTTGGTCCTTGATGTCGAGACTGACAGGGGTACCGTCGTTTACAAACGAGGCCGACACGTAACTTCTTCCTGCGCGATAGCCGATAGTGATGAAGGCGTCCTTGTCGGCTGTACCGTTGGCTGTGAACTGGCCATTGGCTACCTTGACTGTCGTTGCAGTCTGCCGGTTCTGATTGATCATGACGTTGACCGTCTTGACGGTGTCGTTCACCAAGCCCTTCACGCTGTAGGCCACGGTCTGTGCCTGTGTAAGGGTTGCGAGCAGTGCTACTGCTGCACAAGAAATGATTCTTTTCATGTTGTTTTGATGTTTTGTTATATTATAATGTTTATCAGTTCCTTTTCTTGACGGCTTCCTCCAATGCCTTGCATTTTCGCGTCTATACAGATGAATAGCTTGCGGTCATGACGGATGCTCCTGCTGGCGAAACTTGTTTCTTTTGTTGCGTAGAGCACGAAACCGCTGCAAAGTTAACGATTTAATTTGATTGCGTGAACCGAATTATTGTCAAAACACAGATTTTTGTGGTTCAGTCTTTGGGCTTCTCCCAATATTTCGTTACCTTTGCATGAGCTTTTTACCTAAGTTTTAAACAAAACAATAGTAATAACCATTAATAACACAACAATTATGAACGAAAACGAAAATCAGAACCAGGGTCAGTTCCAGATTGACCTTCCCCAGGAAGTAGCACAGGGCGAATATGCCAATTTTGCCATCATAACACATTCAAGCAGCGATTTTGTGCTCGACTTTGCACGCATTCTTCCCGGAGTTCCCAAAGCACAGGTACGCAGCCGTGTCATTCTCGCTCCTGAGCATGCCAAGCGTTTGCTCCAGGCCTTGCAGGAGAACATCGTGAGATATGAGCAGGAATTCGGCAAAATACAGATCCCCAACCAAGGTCCCCGCACCATCGCACCTTTCACACCAGGCAAGGGCGAAGCGTAACTTTCGCTGAGGCAAAAACATAAAGGGCGGCAAGCGTTTGACTCGTTTGTTGCCCTTGTTTTATGTTTACGTATGTTAACTTAGATTATTTATTTCTAAATTTGACGTATCTCTACCAACTACCTTCTATTAATTTTGTGCAGTTACAAGAATAATTCGTACCTTTGCAGCCCAAAAGCGGTGGATTGTAACTGCTTTGAAACTCGTTCGATAATAACAAAACAAAAATAAATAAATTAAAAAGTAAAATTATGCCTACAATTCAGCAATTGGTAAGAAAAGGCAGAAAGGTGCTCGTAGACAAGAGCAAGTCGCCAGCTTTGGACTCATGCCCTCAGCGTCGTGGCGTTTGTGTTCGTGTTTACACAACCACACCTAAGAAGCCTAATTCGGCAATGAGAAAAGTTGCCCGTGTTCGTTTGACAAACCAGAAGGAGGTTAACTCCTATATTCCTGGAGAAGGACACAACTTGCAGGAGCACTCAATCGTACTCGTTCGCGGTGGCCGTGTGAAGGACCTTCCTGGTGTTCGCTATCACATCGTTCGCGGTACTCTCGATACTGCCGGTGTGGCTAACCGTCTGCAGCGTCGTTCTAAGTACGGTGCTAAGCGTCCAAAGGCTAAGAAGTAATTTACCGGAGAAGGTAAACGTAATTAAAATTAATCGTTTTGCTGGAGAATTGTTAACACAGGTTGAGTAAATGCCCTGGTGAGGGCGTTGAAGAACAATGAAACAGCCCCAAGCAAAGAAATTTTCAAAAACAAAATGAGAAAAGCAAAACCAAAGAAGCGTGTGATCCTTCCGGATCCCGTTTACAATGACCAGAAGGTCTCAAAGTTCGTGAACCATCTGATGTATGACGGTAAGAAGAATACCTCATACGAAATCTTCTACAAGGCACTCGATACCGTTAAGGAGAAGATGGCTAAGGAGGAAAAGTCTTCACTCGAAATCTGGAAGACCGCTCTCGACAATATCACTCCGCAGGTGGAGGTGAAGAGTCGTCGTATCGGCGGCGCTACTTTCCAGGTTCCAACTGAAATCCGTCCTGACCGCAAGGAGAGTATTTCAATGAAGAACATGATTGCTTTCGCCCGCAAGCGTGGCGGAAAGAGCATGGCTGAAAAGCTCGCTGCAGAGATTATGGATGCCTACAACAACCAGGGTGGCGCTTTCAAGCGTAAGGAAGATATGCACCGCATGGCTGAGGCTAACCGCGCATTTGCTCACTTCAGATTCTAATCATTATATAAAGGTAAAAAGAAAATGGCAAATCGCGATTTACATTTGACTCGTAACATCGGTATCATGGCTCACATCGATGCCGGTAAGACTACAACATCTGAGCGTATCCTGTTCTATACAGGTAAGACTCACAAGATCGGTGAGGTTCATGATGGTGCAGCTACGATGGACTGGATGGCTCAGGAGCAGGAGCGTGGTATCACTATTACTTCTGCTGCTACAACATGTAACTGGAACTGGGAAAACAAAACCTATAAGATCAACTTGATCGATACTCCGGGACACGTTGACTTTACTGCAGAGGTTGAGCGCTCACTCCGTGTGCTCGATGGCGCAATCGCTACTTATTCTGCAGCTGACGGTGTTCAACCACAGTCAGAGACCGTTTGGCGCCAGGCTGACAAATATAATGTGCCTCGTATCGGTTACGTTAACAAGATGGACCGTTCAGGCGCTGACTTCTTCGAGACCGTACAGCAGATGAAGGACATTCTCGGTGCAAACCCATGTCCTATCCAGGTGCCTATCGGTGCAGAAGAAAATTTCAAGGGCGTTGTAGACCTCATCAAGATGAAGGCTATCCTTTGGCACGATGAGACTATGGGCGCTGAATACGAAGTGGAGGATATTCCTGCTGACCTCGTTGACGAGTGCAACGAGTGGCGCGAGAAACTCGTTGAGAACGCTGCCAACTTCGACGACGAACTCATGGAGAAGTATCTCGAAGGTCAGGAAATCTCTGAGGCAGAAATTATCGCTGCTATCCGCAAGGGTACTATCGCTATGGAAATCTGCCCAATGCTCTGTGGTTCCTCTTACAAGAACAAGGGTGTGCAGCCTCTGCTCGACTATACTTGCGCATTCCTTCCTTCTCCTCTCGATACAGTGAATATCATTGGTACCAATCCTGACACTGACGAAGAGGAAGACCGCAAACCTTCAGAGGACGAGCCTACAGCAGCTCTCGCGTTCAAGATTGCTACTGACCCATTCATGGGCCGTCTGGTGTTCTTCCGCGTTTACTCTGGTAAGGTGACTGCAGGAAGCTACGTGTACAACCCACGTTCCGGCAAGAAAGAGCGTGTGAGCCGTCTGTTCCAGATGAACTCAAACAAGGAAATTCCTATGGAAAGCATCGATGCCGGTGATATCGGTGCAGGTGTTGGTTTCAAGGATATCCGCACTGGTGATACTCTCTGCGACGAAGAGCACCCAATCGTACTCGAGTCTATGACCTTCCCTGATCCTGTGATCGGTATCGCCGTAGAGCCTAAGAGCCAGGCCGACGTTGCCAAGCTCGACAACGGTCTTGCCAAGTTGGCTGAAGAGGATCCTACCTTTACTGTTCGCACCGATGAACAGAGCGGTCAGACCATTATCTCCGGTATGGGTGAGCTTCACCTCGATATTATCCTTGACCGTCTGAAGCGTGAGTTCAAGGTTGAATGTAACCAGGGTAAGCCTCAGGTTAACTACAAAGAGGCCATCACCAAGACTGTTAATCTCCGTGAGGTTTACAAGAAGCAGTCAGGTGGTCGTGGTAAGTTCGCTGACATCATCGTAAACGTAGGTCCAGTTGATCCTGACTTTAAGGAAGGCGGTCTGCAGTTCGTGAACGAAGTGAAGGGTGGTAACATTCCTAAGGAATTCATCCCTTCAGTTCAGAAGGGCTTCGAAAACGCCATGAAGAATGGTATTCTTGGTGGCTATCCTATGGACAGCTTGAAGGTTACACTCCTCGATGGTTCTTTCCACCCCGTTGACTCTGACCAGTTGTCATTCGAGGTTGCTGCCCTCAACGCTTACAAGAATGCATGTGCTAAGGCAGGTCCAGTTTTGATGGAACCTATCATGCGCCTTGAAGTGGTTACACCTGAAGAGAACATGGGTGACGTTATCGGTGACTTGAACAAGCGCCGTGGTCAGGTGGAAGGCATGGAAGAAAGCCGCAGCGGAGCTCGCATCGTCAAGGCAATGGTTCCTCTGGCAGAGATGTTCGGTTATGTGACAGCTCTCCGTACCATTACTTCCGGTCGTGCTACAAGCTCTATGGAGTATGATCACCACTCACCAGTTTCAAGCTCTATCGCCAAGGCAGTGCTTGAAGAAGTAAAGGGTCGTACAGACCTCGTATAATCGAAAGATTAGACACCAAAAGACATAGTGAAATGGAGTATCGCTTAGCGAATGACTCTTAAGCGATATACTCCATTTCCTTTCCTGATAAAATACAACTTAATTTAAAATAATGAGTCAGAAAATTAGAATTAAGCTGAAATCTTACGACCACACTTTGGTTGATAAGTCAGCAGAAAAGATTGTGAAGGCTGTAAAGGCTACAGGTGCTATCGTTAGCGGTCCTATTCCATTGCCTACACACAAGCGCATCTACACTGTAAACCGCAGTACATTCGTTAACAAGAAAGCTCGTGAGCAATTCCAGCTCCTCGACTTCAAGCGTCTCATCGACATCTATAGCTCAACAGCCAAGACTGTAGACGCTCTTATGAAGCTCGAATTGCCAAGCGGTGTAGAAGTAGAAATCAAAGTATAGTTTAATTTTTAATATTTATTTGAAATGCCAGGATTAATTGGAAGAAAAATCGGAATGACATCCGTTTTCAGTGCCGACGGCAAGAATGTACCGTGCACTGTTATCGAAGCTGGTCCTTGTGTTGTAACCCAGGTTAAAACTGTAGAAAAAGACGGTTACAAGGCTGTACAGCTCGCTTATGGCGAAGCTAAAGAGAAGAACACAACCAAGCCTATGATGGGCGTGTTCAAGAAAGCCGGCACAACACCAAAGAAGCACTTGGCCGAGTTCAAGTTTGATGAGGAGTACAACCTCGGAGATACTATTACGGTAGAACTTTTCAACGATGCAGAGTTCGTAGACGTTGTAGGCACATCCAAAGGTAAGGGCTTCCAGGGCGTTGTTAAGCGTCACGGATTCGGCGGTGTAGGTCAGAGTACTCACGGTCAGGACGACCGCGCTCGCAAGCCGGGATCTATCGGTGCTTGTTCTTACCCTGCAAAGGTGTTCAAGGGCATGCGCATGGGTGGCCAAATGGGAGGTGACCGGGTAACAACTCAGAACCTCAAAGTGTTAAAGGTAATTCCAGAGCACAACCTTATCCTCGTGAAAGGTTCTGTAGCTGGATGCAATGGTTCAACCGTTTTAATTGAGAAATAATGGAAATTAACGTATTAGATATCAAAGGTCAGGAGACTGGAAGAAAGGTAACGTTAAACGAATCTATCTTCGGAATTGAACCAAACGATCACGTTCTCTATCTCGACGTTAAGCAGTATCTCGCTAACCAGCGCCAAGGTACAGCCAAGTCTAAGGAAAGAAGCGAGATGTCTGGTTCTACTCGCAAACTCGGACGCCAGAAGGGTGGCGGCGGTGCTCGTCGCGGTGACATCAACTCACCTGTACTCGTTGGTGGTGGTCGTGTTTTCGGTCCTAAGCCTCGCGATTACCGTTTCAAGCTGAACAAAAAAGTAAAAGTTCTTGCTCGTAAGTCAGCCCTTTCATATAAGGCACAGGAGAATTCTATCATTGTAGTTGAAGACTTCAATTTTGAGGCTCCAAAGACTAAAGATTTTGTAAATATCTCTAAAAATCTTAAAGTTGACGGCAAGAAAGTGCTTCTTCTTTTGCCAGAAGTAAATAAAAACGTATATTTGTCAGCTCGTAATTTGCAGCGTGCCGAAGTTATGCTCGCATCCTCGCTCAATTCGTATAAAGTTTTGAATGCAGATGTTGTAGTGATTACTGAAAATTCGCTGAAGACTATCGACGGAATCTTAACTAAATAAAGGAGACAGAAAATATGGCATTTATCATCAAACCATTGGTTACTGAAAAGATGACCAAGATTACAGACAAGTCTTCTGTTGACCGTAGCGTGAAGGTTAAGGGCGAGAAGAGAGAAATCAAGGCTCAGGCCAAGTATGGTTTCATCGTTCGTCCAGAAGCTAACAAGCTCGAGATTAAGAACGAAGTTGAGAGTCTGTATAACGTGACAGTAGAAGACGTTAACACAATGCGTTACGCAGGAAAGCGTTCTGCCCG
Source organism: uncultured Prevotella sp. (assembly GCA_934191235.1). GTDB lineage: Bacteria > Bacteroidota > Bacteroidia > Bacteroidales > Bacteroidaceae > Prevotella. The sequence goes on from CAKPUA010000034.1 coordinate 14,806, forward strand.
CTATACTAAGGCAGGTCTCGTGAAGGGACAGAAAAACGCTTACAAAAAAGCAATCGTTACTCTGAAAGAGGGCGATACAATTGATTTCTATAGCAATATTTAAATAATAAAATGGCAGTACGTAAATTCAAACCGGTAACTCCGGGACAAAGACACAAGGTTATTGGCACGTTCGAGGATATTACTGCATCCGTGCCAGAGAAGTCTCTCGTTTACGGTAAACGCTCTACTGGTGGTCGAAACAACACCGGTAAGATGACTGTTCGCTACATGGGCGGTGGTCACAAGAGAAAATATCGTCTGATCGATTTTAAGCGAGAGAAAGATGGTGTTCCAGCTGTAGTGAAGACAATCGAGTACGATCCTAACCGTTCTGCTCGTATCGCTCTTCTCTATTATGCTGATGGTGAAAAACGTTACATTATTGCTCCTAACGGACTGCAAGTAGGTGCCACCCTGATGTCTGGTAAGGACGCAGCGCCTGAGATTGGTAATGCGCTTCCTTTGGCCAACATCCCTGTGGGTACAGTGATTCACAACATTGAATTGCGCCCAGGTCAAGGTGCCCTCCTCGTTCGTTCGGCTGGTAACTTTGCTCAGTTGACTTCTCGTGAAGGCAGTTATTGTGTGATCAAGCTCCCTTCTGGTGAGACTCGTCAGATTCTCTCCGCTTGTAAGGCTACTGTAGGTAGTGTAGGTAACTCAGACCACGCTCTTGAGCAGTCTGGTAAGGCAGGTCGCTCACGCTGGTTGGGCATGCGTCCTCACAACCGTGGTGTTGTTATGAACCCTGTTGATCACCCAATGGGTGGTGGTGAAGGTCGTCAGAGCGGTGGTCATCCACGCTCACGTAAGGGTCTTTACGCTAAGGGTCTCAAGACTCGTGCACCTAAGAAGCTTTCTAACAAGTATATTATTGAAAGAGCCAACAAATAACAAGTAAACTGAAGTAAATTATGAGTCGTTCATTAAAAAAAGGTCCATACATAAACGTATCTCTCGAGAAGAAGGTTCTCGCTATGAATGAGAGCGGCAAGAAGAGTGTCGTTAAGACATGGGCCAGAGCATCAATGATTTCCCCTGATTTTGTGGGACACACTGTTGCAGTTCATAACGGAAATAAATTTATCCCTGTTTACATTACCGAGAATATGGTAGGTCATAAACTCGGCGAGTTCGCTCCAACACGTCGCTTCGGCGGTCATGCTGGCAACAAGAAGTAACAGGGCAATAAACCATTCAAAACGTAAACAATAAAATGGGAGCAAGAAAACATATAGCGGCTGAAAAAAGAAAAGAAGCCCTTAAAAACATGTACTTCGCTAAGCTGAATGGCGTGCCTTCTTCACCACGTAAAATGCGCTACGTTGTAGACATGATCCGTGGCATGGAAGTGAACCGCGCTCTCGGTGTGCTGAAGTTCTCCAAGAAGCAAGCTGCTGCAGACGTTGAGAAACTTCTTCGTTCAGCTATAGCCAATTGGGAAACAAAAAATGACCGCAAGGCTGAAGACGGTGAACTTTATATTTCTAAAGTCTTCGTTGATGAAGGTGTTACATTGAAACGTATGAGACCGGCACCTCAGGGTCGTGGCTATCGTATTCGTAAGCGTAGCAACCACGTGACTCTGTTCGTTGATGCCAAAACAAATGATGATAAATAAATAGAGCATGGGACAGAAAGTTAATCCAATAAGCAACCGTCTTGGAATCGTAAGAGGTTGGGAGTCAAATTGGTTTGGAGGTAAAAACTTCGGTGATAACCTCGTCGAGGATCGCAAAATCCGTAAGTACCTCAACGAACGTTTGGCTAAGGCTAGTGTTTCTCGCATTGTCATCGAGCGCACTTTGAAACTCGTTACCATAACTATTTGCACAGCCCGTCCAGGTATCGTCATTGGTAAAGGTGGTCAGGATGTTGACAAACTGAAAGAGGAGTTGAAGAAACTCTATGACAAGGAAATTCAGATCAACATCTTCGAAGTAAAGAAGCCTGAACTCGACGCAAACATTGTCGCAAATAACATCGCTCGCCAGGTAGAGGGTAAGATCGCTTACCGTCGTGCCATCAAGATGGCTATTGCAAATACAATGCGTGCCGGTGCAGAGGGCATTAAGATTCAGATTACAGGTCGTCTCAACGGTGCCGAAATGGCACGTAAGGAAATGCTGAAAGAAGGACGTACTCCTCTTCACACTTTCCGCGCAGACATCGATTACTGTCAGGCAGAGGCCCTCACCAAAGTTGGTCTTCTGGGTATTAAAGTTTGGATTTGCCGTGGAGAGGTTTACGGAAAACGTGATCTCTCTCTCAATTTCACTCAGGAGAAGAATAATGGCCGTTCTAACAATGGTGGCCGCTCAAGAGGTAATCGTAAGAGAAACAATAACCGTTAAAAGTAGAAGCTACTATGTTACAGCCAAAAAGAGTAAAATATAGAAGACCTCAAGATGGACGTGGCAATAAAGGCAACGCTCACAGAGGCACACAGCTGGCATTTGGCTCATTCGGTATCAAAACCCTTGAGGCAAAATGGCTTGACAGCCGCCAGATAGAGGCTGCTCGTGTGGCAGTAAACCGCTACATGCAGCGTGAAGGTCAGGTCTGGATCCGCATCTTCCCTGACAAACCAATCACTCGCAAACCTGCCGATGTACGTATGGGTAAAGGTAAAGGTGATCCAGCTGGATGGGTTGCTCCTGTTACTCCAGGACGCATCCTGTTTGAAGTTGAAGGTGTAAGTTTTGATATCGCTAAGGAGGCTCTCCGCCTCGCTGCCCAGAAACTTCCCGTTAAGACTAAGTTCGTTGTAAGACGTGATTTCGATAAAAACGCTTAAGCTATGAAGATTAAAGAAGTAAGAGAACTCGAGACCAAAGCATTGGCAGAGAAGATCGAGAATGAGGAGGCAAGACTCCATCAGATGAAGGTGAACCACGCTATCACTCCTCTTGAGAATCCATCACAGATTAAGGCTGTTCGTCGTGATATCGCGCGCATGAAGACAGAACTTCGTCAGAGAGAACTTAATAAATAACAATGGTCCAGATGGAAACAAGAAATTTAAGAAAGACAAGAACGGGTGTAGTCATCAGCAACAAAATGGATAAAACCATTGTTATTGCAGCTAAGTTCAAGGAAATGCACCCTATTTATGGTAAGTTTGTCCAGAAGACAAAGAAATACCATGCTCACGATGAGAACAACGAGGCTAACATCGGTGATACCGTTCTCATTATGGAGACCCGTCCTTTGAGCAAAACAAAGAGATGGAGATTAGTTCAAATAATTGAAAAAGCTAAGTAAATATGATACAAGCAGAATCAAGACTTACAGTATGTGATAACAGCGGCGCTCGCGAGGCTCTTTGCATCCGCGTCCTCGGAGGTACTCGCCGTCGTTACGCAAGTGTTGGTGACGTGATTGTAGTTGCTGTAAAGAACGTAATTCCGTCAAGTGATTTGAAAAAAGGTGCAGTATCTAAGGCTTTGGTTGTACGCACAAAGAAGGAAATCCGTCGTGCTGACGGTTCTTACATCCGATTTGATGACAACGCTTGCGTGCTCCTCAATAACGCTGGTGAGCTCCGTGGCAGCCGTATTTTCGGTCCTGTAGCCCGTGAGCTGCGTGCTGTGAATATGAAAGTCGTTTCTTTGGCACCTGAGGTTCTTTAATTATTAAAAACAAGATTAGTAATGGCTAAATTACACATAAAGAAAGACGATACTGTTATTGTTCTTGCCGGTGAGGACAAGGGTAAGACAGGTAAGGTGCTCAAGGTTCTTGTTGAGAAGAATCGTGCTATCGTTGAGGGACTCAACCTGGTTTCTCGCAGCACGAAACCTTCTGCCAAGAATCCTCAGGGTGGCATCATCAAGCAGGAGGCTCCTATTCACATCTCTAATTTGAGCCTTATCGATCCTAAGAGTGGCAAGGCTACTCGCATCGCTATCAAGAAGACTGACGATGGCAAAAAGGTACGTATCGCTAAAAAGTCAGGGGAGGAAATCAAGTAATGGAAACAGCACAGTTAAAGAATGTATATGCTGAGAGCATCGCTCCAGCGCTGCAGAAACAGTTCAACTATTCTTCAGCCATGCAGGTTCCTGTCCTGAAGAAGATTGTTATTAACATGGGCCTCGGAGACGCAACTCAGGACAAAAAGATCATTGATGTTGCTATCAACGAGATTTCAGCTATCACAGGCCAGAAGGCTGTGGCTACATATTCCAAGAAGGATATCGCCAACTTCAAGCTTCGTAAGAAGATGCCTATCGGTGTGATGGTAACCCTTCGCCGCCAGCGTATGTATGAGTTCCTCGAGAAACTCATCCGCATCGCTCTTCCTCGTATCCGTGACTTTAAGGGTATCGAGAGCAAGTTTGACGGTCGTGGTAACTATACTTTGGGTATTCAGGAGCAGATCATCTTCCCTGAAATTAATATCGATTCTATCGACCGTATCCAGGGTATGAACATCACTTTCGTGACTACTGCCAACACTGACGAAGAGGGCTATGCTCTCCTTAAGTCATTCGGTCTTCCTTTCAAGAACGCTAAAAACGATTAAGAGATATGGCAAAAGAATCAATGAAAGCCCGCGAGGTAAAGCGTGCAAAGCTCGTAGCTCGTTACGCAGAGAAACGTGCGGCTCTGAAGAAGATTATCGCAACATCTAATGACCCTGCTGAAGCTTACGAGGCTGCTCGTAAGTTGCAGAGCATTCCTAAGAATGCTAATCCTATACGTCTGCACAACCGTTGCAAAATCACCGGTCGTCCAAGAGGTTATATGCGTCAGTTCGGTCTTTCACGTATTCAGTTCCGTGAGATGGCTTCTTCTGGTCTTATTCCAGGCGTTAAGAAGGCAAGTTGGTAATCAACTAATGAAATCAGCTTATATTATTTAATATTGTCGGGGGAGTCCCGATTAATTAAACATTTATTTTTATGACAGATCCAATAGCAGATTATCTGACAAGACTCAGAAACGCAATCATGGCTCATCACCGTGTTGTTGAA
>CAKPUA010000035.1:0-19476 GCA_934191235.1 uncultured Prevotella sp.
CTTTGTCTTTGGTAATCTCCATAATCTTAGTATTCTTTAATTTTATAATACATTGATTCTCAACTATAAAGGTACTATAAATTATCGAGATTACCAACTTTTATACCAACTTTCTTATCCCGAACTCAGGTTAATAGTTGTTATCTCTGCCTGGACATACGTTGCCAATGCTGCGGGCATTGAGTTTCCATACCGGTGGGTTGATTTAGTGCACTCCACTTGAACTTGTCAGAGGACAAGTCTGTGATAGATGTGATGGATATTAAATCCTCCTTCACGTATCTATCACTCCATTCAGCCCGGTTTATGTCAGCAGAATAGTGTCGGATATTAGGAAAAGAGAAGCATTACGCCCCATTATTAAAGATGTTGAGTGCACGCGCGAAAGGACATTGGCAAACGTAGTGACAGGAGGACAAACGAAAAAAGGTTCACCACGATGATGAACTTTCTCATCAGTGTAGTGAACCTTGTAGTGGGTTGTATAAATAGAAAGTGGGTATCGCCCTCTCCTACTTCTTGCGTAACTTGCGCAGGGCTTTGTCGCGTATTTGGCGCACACGCTCACGCTTAAGCCCCATGCGGTCGGCAATCTCTGCCATGGTGAGGTGGTCAGCGTCAATGCCGTAGTAGTAGGCCATGACTTGGCGCTGGCGTTCGTCGAGCACGTTGAGCCGACGGCTTATCGCCTCCAGGTCATTCTTCTCTATCAGCGTGTCGTCGGGATGATGCGCGTCAGGGTCGGCAAGCACACTCATCAGCGTCACGCCCGATTTAGAGCCCAACTGCTCGTCGGTAGAGAGCGGACGGCCTATCTTGCGCTCCAGCAGCGTGTCGGCATCCTTGGGAATCTTGTAGAGCGAGGTCTGCTGGTCGATGGCGCGCTCCATGGCCTTGCGGATATAGGGATTGGCAAACGCCACAAAGCGCTTGGACGACTGCGGGGTGAACTTGGCGGCAGCCTTGATCATGCCCACATTACCCTCCGCCACCAGGTCGTCAATGTTGAGTCCTTGACCTTGATACTGGCGTGCCACGCTGACCACATACTTGAGGTTGGCGGTGACGAGCTTTTCCTGTGCACGCTTGTCGCCTGCGGCTATTTTCTCGGCAAGCCGCCGTTCCTCTTCGGGCGAAAGCAGCGACTGCTGTCCTATTTCGTCGAGATAGGTAGTGAGTGAGTCTCTTTCCATTTTCTTAAACATTATTGGGGGTTATTCCTGTGGCACGGCATAGCGGTCGCCGGTCTGCTTGACAAGCTCACGGGCCACTGCTTCGGGGAAGCCTGGACGCTTCACCGTGGCACCAATACCGGTAGCGGTGCGCTCGAACTTTCCATTCTTCTCGGGTTTCACGGCCATGTCGTTGTATTTCACAATGAGATAGTAGGCAAGCTGCTTCCAGCGGGCAAGCATCTGCTGTGCCTCGGCGTTGCTGTAGTCATTGAGATATTTCACAGCCTTGGCTGGACTTTCCTCATAAAGACGCTGGGCCTCTTTCTCCACTTCAGGCTGTCGGGCAAAGTAGTGTTGCTCCAGAGAGTCGCGCACTGTCTTGAGAGAAGGGAACATGAGTGAGTAGCGGGGATAGACCATGTTGCTCACCCAGTTGCACACCCAGTAGGCGTTCTTGTCGGAGAAAGTCACGGCGTCGGCACCTGGCGTGTTGTAGCACTCGGGTTGCACGGTGTTGCCGCAATAAACGGGCGTGTATGCCACCATGTTGCCGTCGTCGTTGCCAAACCAGAGCACACCGCCTATTTCACGTGGAAGCCAAGAGCGGAGCTGTGCCACATAGGAGAAGCCTGTCTGCTGAGTGCTCGTTGGGCGCTCGTTGAAATACTGCTTGCCGTCCACCTTATACATAAGCGGTGTGGGCCGGTAAGGCATCTGCCATACACCCTGCCCCATGTCCTTGTCGAGCGAGAGAGCCGTGCCCTCATAGTGGTCGCGCATGCATGCTTCCACGTCCTGCACGCTCACCTTGCGGTCGGGCACTATCCAGAGTGGCATCTGCTCGGCATTGGGGTCCTTGCCTTCAGCCCAGGGCAGATAACGGTCGAAGCCTTTGTCGAAATGACGGAAGAAGCTCCACACACGGGCTTCGCAGAAGCGGCGGCCCGAGAAGTCGGCCTTGGCATAGGTGGCCTGCCAGTCGAAGTCCTTGTCGGCACCCTTGTACCACCCCTTGCTGCGGGCAAACTTAACCACGTCCTTGGAGTAGAGCACACTGCCCTTGTCCATCTTCATGAACTGGCGGATGCGACTTTGGTTGGCATGGGCACAGATGGCGTTGTCGGGAATGCGTACTGCCACCCACACGGCGCCCTTGCTGCCGGGTCCCTTGCCCATCATCTCCATAATCCAAGCCTCGTTGGGATCGCAGATGGTGAAGGTCTCGCCCTCACTGCAATAGCCATATTTCTCCACGAGCGAGGTCATCACCTTGATGGCTTCGCGGGCAGTCTTGGAGCGTTGCAGGGCAATATAAATGAGTGAGCCATAGTCGATGATACCCGTCGTGTCAACCATTTCCTCTCGGCCGCCATAGGTGGTTTCGCCGATAGACACCTGGTATTCATTGATGTTGCCAATGACATTGTAGGTCACGGGAGCCTCAGGGATTTCTCCATGATACTCCTTCGTATCCCAGTCAACGATCTTTCGCATCTCGCCCTTGGCGTGCGTGCCGGCGGGAAAATGGCACAGGCCAATGAACATGCCGTAGTCGTCGGCATTGTAGCTGCATATCACGGAACCGTCGGCAGAGGCTTTCTTGCCTACGATAAAGTTGGTGCACGCCTGTGCGTAGGACGCAAAGCCCAGCACAAGCGCTGCCAGTAGAGTCAACTTCTTCATCAGTCGCAGGCTTTAAAACTCATGTCCAGTCCTTTCACGGAGTGCGTGAGCGCCCCCACGGAAACAAAGTCAACGCCGGCTTCGGCATAGTCGCGTATGGTGTCGAGGGTGATGCCGCCACTCGATTCGGTCTCATACTTGCCGCCAATCATTGCCACGGCTTTCTTGGTGTCGGCCACAGTGAAGTTGTCGAGCATGATGCGGTTCACGCCACCGCAGTTGAGCACACGCTGGAGCTCGTCGAAGTTGCGCACCTCAATCTCAATCTTCAGGTCAAGGCCCTTCTCCTTGAGGTACTCGTGGCAGCGGTTGATGGCATTCTCAATGCCACCGGCAAAATCGACATGGTTGTCCTTGAGGAGAATCATGTCGAAGAGTCCGATACGGTGGTTCATGCCTCCGCCAATCTTCACGGCCTGCTTCTCGAGCATACGCATGCCCGGTGTGGTCTTGCGGGTGTCGAGCACGTGGGTGTGGGTGCCCTTGAGTCGGTCCACATAAACGGCGGTCATGGTAGCAATACCACTCATGCGCTGCATGATGTTGAGCATCAGCCGCTCCGTCTGGAGCAGGGAGCGCACTTTGCCAGTCACCACCATAGCTATGTCGCCCTTCTTCACACGGGCACCGTCCTGGATGAACACTTCCACCTGCATGGTGGGGTCAAAGCGGTTGAACACCCGCTTGGCCACTTCAACACCGGCGAGAACACCGTCTTCCTTGATAAGGAGGTGCGACTTGCCCATGGCGTCTTCGGGGATGCAACAAAGGGTGGTATGGTCGCCGTCGCCAATGTCTTCGGCGAACGACAGGTCGATGAGTCGATCTTCGAGTTCGTTTACACTTAACATATTCTTTTCTTGATTATATTTGTTTGATTATTTTTCCATCTTGCCAGGCTTGGAGCGTGCCCTCTTCGGAGCGTCGCAACTCAATGGTGCCGCCCAGCCATTCCGTGAGCGGAAGTTCGTCGGTGAAGGTAAAATAGTTGACCACACGGTCGTCCATAATCTCCACTACACACTGCCGGAGCGTGCCGTTCTCGGTCACCACATAGTGTGCTCCTACCCTTCTCAGTTCTTCCATGACCAGCGTCAGTTATGTCTGTTGAGTGGTGCCAACTGTTCACTGCGTCGCGGAGGCAATGCTTCCTGGCGTAGCTCTTCTGCCCTCGCCTTGCGGAGGCTGTCGGGCGAAGAGACCTGTGCGGAGTCAGTAGGCTCGGAAGCCGGTTCTGGCAACTCGGGTTGGTGCACACGGATAAGGCTCAACTGGCTGACAAACATCAGTCGAAGTGTAGTCAGTGAAGGACTGTCCACATTCTTTGAAAGTGCGATAAAGCCCTTTATCGATTTGATGCCCAATCGTTTATCATTGAATATCTGTAGCGTTTGTTTGCCGTCAGACGAGATGTGCGTCACATTTGTGCCCACGCTGTCGTTGTCGAACGTCACAGCTATATACGCCACACCATCGCGCATGCCGTCTTGATAGATGAACTGTGTCTTGAAGTTGAGAATGAATCGGTCACCCTTATGGAAGGATGTGTCGGCCTCCACCTCAAAAGAATAGTGATTGAAAGGTGCATTGGGCGAAAGCACTATAGACTGCTCTCCCTTCCAAATGTTGGCGGTATCGCCCGAGAGCGAGATGTCACCCAATGTGTTCACGTCGTCTACAGAGGCACCGAGCGACTGAGCTTCGGCTGTGAGTCGTTTGGCCAGGTTGTCGTAAATGCCCTTGAGACGCTCGGTATGGCGCTGATAGTAGACCATGGAAGAATCGAACTCGGCCTCGGTCACGCCATGTTTGCGAAACACCATTTCCCTGTAAGCCACCGAACGTTCTGCCTCCGAACCTCCCTCATTGCGCTGAGCCATGACCTGCGCCAGGTGGTAGTCATAGAGAATGTCTTCCATCTCGCCAGGTTGCAGATAGTCGCTGGGCACCTGCGGCTTGCAGGCCACCATCAGAAGCAATGCAAGGGATAAAGCCAATAGTTTTCTCATTTGTTATCCTTTTGTTCGTTTTCGTCTTCCGTTGTCTTCCGTTTCTTAAAATCAAGAGACAGAGATAGTTGTGAAAGTTCGTTGCGGTAAAAGAGCAACAGTGCCACGACGCCACAACTAATGCAAGCGTCTGCAAAATTGAACACGGGGCTGAAGAACACAAACGGTGCTCCACCCTTGAAGGGCATCCATGCAGGATAGGTGGTGCGGATGATGGGGAAATAGAACATGTCTACCACCTTGCCCATGAGCATAGAGGCGTAGCCATGACCGAAGCCCACATATTCGGACACTGTCCAGAATGTACTCTCTGAGAAACACAGGCCATAGAAGAGACTGTCGAAGATGTTGCCGGCAGCACCAGCCATCACCGCAGAGAGACAAGCCACATAGCCCCATGGGGCCTTGGCACGCGACATGCGACGGATATAGATGCCGATGAAGACCACTGCAACAATGCGCAGCAGGCTGAGTACGAACTTGTTGATGAAGGTCATGCCGTAAGCCATACCATTGTTCTCCACGAAATTGATGTAGAACCAATCGGTTATGCGAATGTCTTCACCGAGCATCATGTGTGTCTTGACCCATATCTTGATGATTTGGTCGATAAGCAGAATGGCAACTACAATGAGTATTGCCATAGTACTTCTCGACCATATTTGCTTGTTTTCGTTCATGAATGTCATTTCTTTCTTGACTGCTTGGATGCCACACTCAGCGTGGCGTGGGGCACGATGCGGAGCCGCTCTTTGGGTATGAGTTCGCCCGTCATGCGGTCTATGCCGTAGGTCTTGTTGGCTATTCTTACCAAGGCTGCTTCCAACCCCTGTATGAATTTCTGCTGGCGACCGGCCAACTGGATGAGTTCTTCCTTGCTCTGCGTAGCACTACCCTCTTCGAGCACTTTGTAAGTGGGCGACGTGTCATCGGTGTCGTTGCCGTCGGCATTCATCAGTTGGCGCATCATGGCGTCGTAGTCTCTACGAGCTAAGCGGAGCTTTTCATTGATAATAGCGCGGAACTCCTCGAGTTCCTCATCGCTGTAACGTGTTTTCTCGCTCATAAGAAGTAAGATTTGTCTGGTTTGAAAAGTGAGTAATATGTGTCCCGGCACCCACTTCGATAGTGGCGTGTCGGGACACTGATAGGAATTGTATTAATGTTTCTCAACCTTGATGTTGAGCTTAAAGTCGTCAAACTCGGTTTCGGTTCCGTCGTTGGCAGCCACAACAATGTCGTCGGCAAGCACTTGACTCTTGATGTAGTCGCCGTAAGCGCTGATGGCCTTGTCGGTTAACTCGTTGGGAGCCACGGTGGCAATGATGCGGTCTGTAATCTCAAGGCCTGTCTCCTTACGAAGGTTCTGGATGCGGTTGATGAGTTCGCGCGCCATGCCTTCGTTGCGGAGCTCATCGGTGAGTTCCACTTCGAGAGCCACGGTGAGGTTGCCTTCGTTAGCCACGAGCCATCCGGGAATGTCCTCGCTGATGATATCTACATCGGCAGCCTCTACGGTCACTTCGTTACCGTCAACGGCGAGTGTCATACTCCCCTGCTTTTCGAGGTCTGCAATCTCTTCCTGACTCAAGGCGCCCATGGCGGCTGCAATGCCCTTCATAAGTTTGCCGAACTTCTTGCCCATGGTACGGAAGTTACACTTCACCTTCTTCACCAGGATGCCGGTTCCCTCCACGAACTTGAGTTCCTTGACGTTCACCTCGTTCATAATGAGGTTCTTCACTGCCTCTATGTGGCGCTTCTGCGTGTCGTCTACCGCTGGTATCATGATGCACTGCAGTGGCTGGCGCACCTTGATGTTCACCTTGCGGCGAAGGGCAAGAACCATGGAAGTGATCTTCTGTGCCATGCCCATGCGTGCCTCCAAGTCAGCGTCGATGAACGAATCGTCGGCTTCTGGATATTTGGCCAGATGCACCGAGCATACCGTGTCGCGGCCAGTGGCACTGACAAGGTCCATATAGAGCTGGTCGGCATAGAAGGGAGCAAACGGAGCAAGCAGTTTGGCCACAGTCTCCAGACAGGTATAGAGAGTCTGGTAAGCAGAGAGCTTGTCAGTGCTCATCTCCTTGCCCCAGAAGCGTTTGCGGTTGAGACGCACGTACCAGTTGGAAAGGTCGTCGTTGACAAAGGTATCGATCAGACGTCCGGCCCGTGTCGGGTCGAAGTTGTCGAGTTCCTTCTCCACGCCCTTCACCAAAGTGTGGAGCACGGAAAGAATCCAGCGGTCAATCTCTGGACGCTCAGCCAAGGGCACGTCTGGCTCACTGTAGGTGAATCCGTCTACGTTGGCATAGAGGCTGAAGAATGAGTAGGTGTTGTATAATGTGCCGAAGAACTTGCGGCGCACCTCGTCCACTCCGTTGGGGTCGAACTTGAGGTTGTCCCAAGGTTCGGAATTGGTCATCATGTAGAAGCGCACAGGGTCGGCTCCATACTTGTCTATCATCTCGAACGGATTGGTCACGTTGCCCACGTGCTTCGACATCTTGTTGCCCTTGGCGTCGAGCACAAGACCGGAAGAAATGACGTTCTTGTAGGCCACGGAGTCGAACACCATGGTGGAGATGGCATGGAGTGTGAAGAACCATCCGCGCGTCTGGTCAACGCCTTCATTGATGAAATCGGCCGGATAGAACTTGGGTGGAATGGCATAGCCTTCATACTGGCTATGGATGAGTGCCTGTCGGTCGGCTTCGGTGCCGCGAGCCATCTCGCCCTCAAACGGATAGTGAAGCTGGGCATAAGGCATGGAACCAGAGTCGAACCACACGTCGATGAGGTCGCTCTCGCGATACATGGGCTTGCCCTCGTCGTTGACGAGCACGATGTTGTCCACATAAGGACGGTGCAGGTCAATCTTGTCGTAGTTAGCCTGGCTATAGTCGCAGGGCACGAAACCTTTGTCTTTCAGCGGATTGCTCTTCATGATGCCGGCAGCCACGCTCTTCTCTATCTCGGCATAAAGCTCCTCCAGACTGCCGATGCACTTCTCGCCTCGGTTCTCGTCGCGCCAGATGGGCAACGGCGTTCCCCAGAAACGAGAACGTGAAAGGTTCCAGTCGTTGAGGTTCTCGAGCCAGTTTCCGAAGCGTCCGCTACCGGTAGACTCGGGCTGCCAGTTGATGGTCTTGTTGAGTTCCACCATACGTTCCTTGCGGGCAGTGTCCTTGATAAACCAGCTGTCGAGCGGATAGTAGAGGATTGGCTTGTCGGTGCGCCAGCAGTGGGGATAGTTGTGCACGTGCTTTTCTGTCTTGAAAGCCAGGCCTTGCTGCTTGAGTTCCATGCAGAGCACCACATTCAGGTCTTCGTCCTTCTCGGATGCCTTCTTGTCCCACACGCCGTCCTTGTTGTATTTAGGGTCGTAGGCATTCTTCACGTAGTCGCCTGCATGATGGGCATAAGCGTCCTTGTTCACGCAGCGGGAGATGAAGTTGCTGTCGAGGTCTTCCATCACGTAGAACTTGCCTTGAAGGTCTACCATCGGGCGTGTCTCGCCCTTCTTGCTGATGAGATAGAGAGCAGGAATGTTGGCGTCCTTGGCCACCTTGGCATCGTCGGCACCAAAGGTGGGTGCGATGTGCACAATGCCAGTACCGTCGTCGACGGTCACGTAGTCGCCGAGAATCACCCGGAATGCCTCGCTCTCCATTTCCACGAACTTGTCGCGTCCGTCTTCGCTGGCGAACACCTTGTCGGGATATGCCGCGGCATAATCGTTGACAAACTTGGGCGCAAACTCACCTGTCTTCTCGCAGGGCTTCACCCAAGGCATGAGCTGCTCATAGTGATAGCCTTCGAGGTCGGTGCCTTTCATGTGGTCAACAATGCGCCATGGACACTGTTTCTTCTCCTTGTCGAACGGCAGTAGGTCGCCCTCCTTACATTCCTGGTCGGCCTTGAGATAAGATGTCACCAGGGCTTCTGCCATGACGAGGGTCATCGGTTCGCCCGTGTAGAGATTATAGGTCTCCACAGCCACATAGTCAATCTTCGGACCTACGCAGAGTGCCACGTTGGACGGCAGGGTCCACGGTGTGGTGGTCCATGCCACGAAGTAAGGCTTGCCCCAGTGTGTCCATTCGGCCTTGGGGTCCTTGATGAGGAACTGCACGGTGGCGGTGAGGTCTTTCACGTCGCGGTAACATCCGGGTTGGTTGAGCTCGTGAGAGCTGAGACCCGTGCCGGCACCGGGCGAATAGGGCTGGATGGTATAGCCCTTGTAGAGCAGTCCCTTGTTGTAGAGCTGCTTGAGGAGCCACCAGAGCGATTCGATATACTTGTTGTCGTAGGTGATGTAGGGATGGTCAAGGTCTACAAAGTAGCCCATCTTCTCCGTCAGTTCACGCCACTCGGCAGTAAACTTCATCACATTCTCACGGCATTTATGGTTGTAGTCTTCTGTCGAGATATATTTCTCCGAAGCCTTGTTGTCAATGTCTTTCTTGGTGATGCCCAGCTCTTTCTCCACACCGAGTTCCACGGGCAGTCCGTGGGTGTCCCATCCGGCCTTGCGGTGCACCTGGTAACCTCGCATCGTCTTGTAACGGTTGAAGGTGTCCTTGATGCTTCTGGCCAGCACGTGGTGAATGCCAGGGTGTCCATTGGCAGATGGAGGACCCTCGAAGAAGATGAACTGGGGACATCCTTCACGCTCGTCAATAGACTTGTGGAAGACGTCGTTGGCCTCCCATTTTGCTAATACATCGTTGTTTGTTGCGGTCAAATCAAGACCTTTGTGTTCGGCAAATTTCTTAGCCATAGAGTATAATGTTTTAATACGTATTATTTTTATAGGGCGCAAAGTTACAATTATTTTTTCATTCCACCAAATTTAAGGTCCATCAGGGATTGGGAGCTTGTAGCTGCAAGTTTGTATTGATAGAAACGCGAGCTGGAAGCCCTGCTATTACCTGCCTCCATTTTCCGTATTGTTGTATGACCGCGACTTACACTCGAACGTGACGGGACGACAGCTTCCCTATCGTTCCGTAAGTCTGCTGACTCTACGCGCGCACGCGCGCACGTACGATTATTTTTTTTCGCCACTATCCATCACTTTTCTTGATATCTTACATTTTCCAGTTGATTGTAAGTTAGATAAGCCGAGTGATAGATGCGTGATAGATGGATTTTATCCATCACTATCCATCACCGATTCGTCGTTTGTCAAGTTATGGTGAAACATCCGAAATCCGTTTAGTCGTCTATGTAATTGATGCCTACGGCATGAGGCAATGAAATAAACGGAAGCTTTCCTCGATACCTACCAACACCAAGCAATGGCAAAAGCAAAGTCAACTATCTGTGTTTCACATTACTTTTGCCCATGCAGGGCGAACGTTTGAGCACTTCGTTACCCGGGGTGTCGTTTGCCCTTGGCTGGGTAGAGGTCGGGCTTTCAGCCCGCTTTTTGTTCGGTTCTAAACGCTGAAATACTTTCGGAACTCCATATTCCGGAAGACCCATTAAATGCGACAAGGAGCAAGTGGCCGACTTGGTAGGCTAAAGTCGCCGAGTTACAGGGGTGAAGTCGCCGAGTTACGGAATGGAAGTCGGCCTTTTACGCTGATGGTGAGTCGGTAGAGGCCAGGTAAAGGCTGACGAGCGGACTGAAACAGGCACGAGGATGGTTTTGAGACAGTCCTCTTGAATTCAGCTTCTTCCGCGATTTGGAGTAACACTATATAGTCGTGGAATTGGGGGAACAACATACTTGTGGACTGAAGGTCCAACTTTTGTTTTGTTCTGAACACACTGAAAAACCATCTTCACTCCAAATTCCGGAAGACTCAAGAAAACAGACCTTTCATTCATTGCAGGATTGTAAGTAGGCTTCTGTTGTCATTTTCTTTATATATAGCATAAAGGCTACTTTCATCGGGAGGCACGCACGGCATCACCACTTCATCTGCCATTTCGCACACTTGCTCATTTCTGGTGAAAGCGGCCTGGCGGTTTTGCCTCGTCTGCCTGCTTGTGGCCATAATGAGGAGGCGGTTGTCTGCCAATGGCTTTTGCCACACTTCGGGAAGCACTTTGTAAAGTTGACGGCCAAGGACAAGGATGATGCCACACTTGCCGCGAAGCAACACATGAAGCACCTCTGCTTCCATACGCGAGGAGAAGCCACTCACCACTGCCACATCTTCCCTGTGTGCCATCTGTGCCGCCCATTCGAGCGTGGGCAGCACTGACAGCGTGGAGATATGGCTTGCGGCGAGAAACGCCACTTTGCGCTTTTGCAGCAGCTTGACGTTGCCGATATGTGGGAAAGACAAAACGTGCATTAGCCGATGACTTCTATTTTCATTTTCAACCCCAACCGTTTGGATATTTCTTCCAGTTGGTCGGCTTTCTGCCGGGTGCAGCGGTTGGTGAAGATGTAGAATCCGCCGACTTTTCTTTGTTGTCTGTTCTTGTCCTTGCTTGTCGACACGAGATTGATGCCGCTGGGCATTATTTCCAACTGGCGTACACGCATCAGTCCCACCGTTTGCAACACATCGCAGAAGGTGTCGGTGGCATCCTTCTCGTTGCAATACACCTTGCCGTCTGCCATCGTCACACGCAGATAAGTGTTTGGCTTACGTTTGCCTACGCGTGTTTGCGCCGCACGCCTCTTGATTTCCGGCACAGGGTCGGGAGTGAGAATGGTAGCCTCACTCAGGTCGCTCAGATTGCGTTTGCGGGATATGCGCACCGAGATGGGCTCCTCGGGATGATACTCCACCACGAGTATCAGCTCGCGCTTGATCTGCCGCAGCACAGGGTCGATGCTGTCGCGCAACACGGGCAGCACGTCTTCACGGATGAGTTTCTCTTCCATCTCCGATGTCTGCTGCAATATGTCCTCCGGCAACTCAATGCCCAACTTCCTTGACGACTCAATAAATTGGTATAGTGTTTCAAGATTTGATTCTGCCATAACTTTCTTTGTTTTTTAATCGTTTGCGTTCAGTTCGTCTCCCATACGATACTTGATGTCGTAGTTGATGATGAAGTCCAACTCCTCGTCGGTAAAGCCATAATGCTTTGCAAGCACCTTGTCTATCTCGTCAATGATTGGCTTGGAGAGTTTTTTTTGATAATAAGAGGTCGTTACTCTTCCTCGTGTTTTGCTGTTGATTAATTGCTCAACTTTATTTCTTTCTAAATCGTCCTCTAATTGTATCGCAATGCTAGTTAATTCGGTATTAGGTGAATATGTATACCTAAAATTGAATATCATATAATCTTTAAGATTAAACATGTCAAAGTTAAGTGCATAATACCACCAAAATAAATTGGAATTAAAAATAGCCATTAAAGATAAAGCTGTATCATTATCCTTCACATAGGCAACTTTATTACTTAACGATTTTGTATTGAATCCTTTCTTCAGAAAAATAATCCAATATCTTATCCCCGCTGTTCTGTAATGAATGGAAGCACCTGATTCGGTTAAAAGAAGTGAAGTCGGTTTTTGTTCCATAAATCGGGAATAGATTCTTTGTTCTATTCTATTGGAAATTCTCCATATATTTCCGTTATTGAAAGACTCTGCATAGTTCAACATATGGAATAGTAAAGGACGATGCTCATTATGCCAACGTATAATTGAGGTACTATATAGGGCTTTTGAACTTGTATTTCTGATAAAGAATATTGTCAACCGTTGCTCCACTCCTTCAAATAATTTTGCTGGTCGTATCTCGTAATGAGAGAACCAAATTGTTCCTTGACAACAAATTAAGTTTCTCAAGTCGGCCATATTATTATTAGAAGCTATAGTAAGTGGTACGATAAACCCAATATTATCTCGATTATTTGATACAATACAACTACGTTCTATTACAAAAGCATATAAATTTGCACAGTTTAAAGTCTTATAATCTTTTACACAGTAAAGGTCTCTTACGGATATACCTGTATCTTTGTCTTTCTTGTTATACTCCACATACGGCGGATTGCCAATTACCACATCGAAGCCTCCATTTCCATGAATGATGTTGTAGTATTCGGCAAGCCAATGGAAGGGCTGATGAGAGGACAGGAACTCGGCATAGTCTTCCTCTTTGCCAGAGCCTATGGAAACAAACATGTGGCGGTTGAGCAGTTCGTTGAGGTCGGCAAGATTCCGGCGCAAGTCTTTCTTCGCCTTGGCATACTCCACGCGGTCGTCCGCACCCGTGAGCTGCACCTGGCGGAACAGTTCGTAGGCAGCCGAAACGACAACGAGTCGGTCTTGTATCTTCTGCTTGAACTCTTGCTGGGCAAACATGTCACCCTGCACCAAATCGTCTGCGAGTTGCTTGTCCGTGGCATATCCCACCAGCGTATTGCCACAACGGATGTTGAAGTCGATGTCGGGCAACGGGTCAAGCCCCATGTTGTCGGCACGCTTGTCCACCTCCACCACAGCCACCATCTTCAGGAACAGGCGCAGTTTGGCTATCTCCGTGGCCTCGACCATGATGTCTACGCCATAGAGATTGCGCAGGATGATGCTCTTGTAGATGAAATACTGGATGTTGCTGCGATACTTGCTGGCTATCTCTCCCAGCTCCTTCTGAAACAAGTTCGGGTTCACCTTGTTCCACTCCTGCATCCGCATGATGCACACCTCGTAGAGAGGTTCGAGGATGCCCAGGGCGGCAAAGAGGAACGCTCCCGAGCCGCAGGTGGGGTCGAGAATGGTGACACGCTGCAAGGCATGGTAGAAGTTGGCCACCAGCCGGTGGTCGTCGGTATGCAGCAGCAAGTCGTAAGTGAAGGAGCGAATGTCGAGATTGAGCGTAATGAAGTCGTTGATATGGGTTATCTCTCCTCCTGAAATTTTCTCTATGAGCGTGTCGCAACGCTGCAACCGCTCTATGGTCTCGCGCCATATCTCGGTAGGCAGGGCAAACGGCTCGGGGGTAGGCTGGTTCCAGAGTTTGCGGCGTTCCAGAAGGTCGGGCTTCTGCGTGTCTATTCCTTCGGCTATTTCGGCAGGCAGAAGCTGCTGCCAGTCGGCAGAGTGGCCACGCTTCACGGCATCATAGATGTAGCGGTCGCCACTCTCACGGAGCATGGTCCATACACATCCATTGGGCTTGAACGCATCGCGCGACGACGACTCTGCCACGCGGTCGAACACCCAAGGCAGGATGCAGTTCTTTGATATATACTCGGTGATGTCTTCCTTGGTGTAGTAGGCCCCCATTGCCGCACGGTCGTTGATATACTGCTCGAAGATGTAGCCCAGCACGTCGGGGTTAATGTCCTTTCCCGTAGCCGTGATGCGCGTGTCAAGGTGCCACTGCCATGTGTCGAAGAAGGCGAACAAGGACATGAATGCCTCGTCGGCAATGTCGATGTCGGCATATTGCTGTTCGATGACGTGGACATCAAACATTCCGCCGTTTAGATAAGGTATGCGTCCGAAACGGTGCTCCCACTCCGGTGTGTGGTGAGGTGCGTTGAGGCCGTCATGAAACAAAGACACGAGGAAGTCGCGATAGAAGGAACGGTAGAACTGGTTGTCGCCCTGTTCGGCCTGCACCTGCTTGAGTTTGTGGGTGAGATAGTCAACGTCGCCGTTAAGGAAGCCCTTCTTCTGGATGAAATAGCAGAACATCAGGCGGTTGAGCATCACCGAAGCATACCATAGCTTGTTGCGGTTCAGTTCCTTCTTCTTGCTGTCATACAAGGGTATGTTGTCGTCAATGCCTGTGATGAAAGCGGCAAACTCCTTATGCTGCTTGCGGAATCCGTTATAGAAATCCTTGGTTATGCGCTCCGAATTGACGGCGAAGGCCTGGACCACGTGCTGGCGCACGTCGATGATGGTGGTCTGCTCACCGATGTCGAAAGTGATGGCAGCCAGCTTGGAGAACAGGAAGTCGGCCTGGTCGGCAGTGGCATACTCCACGATGACCATGTCGCGTTTTTCGTTCTGTTTCAGCGGACACGCCCACAGGTGGTGCTCGCTCTTGGGCAGTGTGTATATGGCGATATAATCGTTTGCCTGGCGGCGAAGCTTGAGGTCTATCTTGCGGCAAGTAGACATATTGGGCATGGCAGAGGTCTCGCAGGTGAGAATCTGGAAGCCATTGCGCTGGGCCACTACAGTGAACTCGTAGTCGGTTTCGTCTACGGTTATGGCCGGCAGAGCATGTTGTCCTTGAGGAGAGTTCCAGCCCATTTCGGTGATGAACATCTCTTGCCAAGCACTTTGTTTTATCAGTTGGTTGAATGTTTTTCTGTTCATATTAGTCTCAGGTGTTAGTTGATGCGAAGCCCCATGGAGCAAATTATCTGTGGTTCACGATGCTGTCCGGCGTCCTCGCTGACACGGCACAACATGCCGTTGCGGCGGAGCTCAAGCACATAGTCCACTATCTCGTCTTGCGAGGAGCGGCGGAGCATCTGGCCAAGTATCGTCTTGGTGCTTTCGAGTAAAGGGTTGTTGTAGATCTCGTCAATAGCAAGTTTCAGCGCGTTCTTCACCTCCTCGGTGTAGAATAGGTCTACGGGGCGCTCATAGGCATGCTCCAAAAGGTGTATGATGCGGTAACGTGTGGAGAAGTGGCTGCCGAGAATTCCGCCTATATTGGAAGACGTAGACTGCTCTGCTATCTCTCCGATGGCTTTTGCCACGAGTTCATGGTGTTTGTCGATAGGCGTTACGGCAGGCGTGTCGGCCTGGCAAGCCAATGCCTGTAATATCCGCCGCTGCGACTGGCTCACAAGTGTGCCGTCGGGCGCAAGCCACGAAAGCACGTCGAAATCGTTGGCCGTACGGGCGTAGGTTATCACGCCCTGCTCGCCAGCATCCGTCACGGCTTTTGTAGAATAGGCTATGTTGGGGATTTTCGGAATAATCTGCTTGAGCTTCGGATTGGCATCCGTAGCATTCTTCCATATCTGATATGCTTGCGACGAAAGGTCTACGTCGCCATCGTCTTCCTCGTCGAGCACGCCACTCTTCTCGTTGAACATATCACGAAGGTTCTGTTCGTTGCCCTCAAAGAACACCTCATCGCTGCCAACGATGTTGGCATTGGCGTTGATACGGTCGTTCAGCCGGGAGCGCAGGCGGATAATGCTTTCCACGCCGTCTGCCGGGAAGAAAGAATAACAGAAAATCCTGTTCTCTTTCTGTCCGATACGGTCTACACGTCCGGCACGCTGGATGAGACGGATTATGGCCCAGGGCAGGTCAAAGTTCACTATGACATGGGCATCCTGAAGATTCTGCCCCTCCGACAGCACGTCCGTCGCTATCAGCACCCGTATCTCGTCGTCAGGCGACAGATTGGTGATGTCATTGCTTGTTGGCGAGAACCTCTCTACTATCTCTGTCGGGTTCTTGTGTCCGCCGGTTACATATCCTATGTGGCCGTGTCCGCGTCGTTTAAGTTGTTTGTAGACATAAAGGGCCGTGTCGGAGTATTGGGTGAATACGATTACCTTCTCGGTTGGATGTATTTCCGTGAGTAGCCTTTCCAGTTCAGCGAGTTTCTGGTCGTCAGCCGGTTTCCAGTCGCCACACAGTCTTATCATGTCTGTTATCTTCTCACAGTCGGCCAAAAGGTGCTGCTTGAGCGTGCGTTTGAAATACTTGCTGTCGAGCCAGGCAAGGTTGTTCTTGTCGGATATAATGCGGTAGTATTCCTTGGCTTTTCGGCGATATACTTCCAGGTCAGTCGGAAACGTTATCGTATCACCCTCTGCTATGGCATTGTCTTCGTCAGAAGAGAAGAGCTGTTTGTTGGTATCCTCGTCGGCTATGTAGTCGTCGGGCAGCGTGTTTTCGTCACCAATAGGCAGTGGCAACTTGTTTTCTATGGCATAAACGAAAACCATGTTGCGCAGAATGTGACGGTAGAGCGTAAGCAAATAAGAAAAGCCACTACTGTCAATGCGCTTGAAGAATGTGCTCTTGCAGAAGCCCATCATTCTGTTGCCGGCGCGCGACAGGTTTTCGAGCAACTGCTTTTCCATTTCCGTGCAGTCCTCAACCTTCTTTTCATTGATGTATTTCACCAACCCATAACGCGGCAACTGCAGCTCTTCCATCATGCCGATCATGCCTGGCGAATACAAGCGTGAATATTGGTCTCCCTCTACGGTCTCGAACTTCAGAGCCTTGGGTACCCGTTCGGGGAAATAGGACCTGCTGCCATCGTTGAACAACAGGTATTTCCTGCCGTCGTTTTCATCCACCTTGGCATAGTTGTCCTTGATGAATGTGCGTGTTCTGCGCACGAGAAAAAGTTTCATCAGTTCGTTCCAGTCTTCAGCGTATGGACTTTGTTCGAAAGCTCGGATACTTCGGATGAAAATATCACTATGCCGGTGCCAATATGCACGCTCGCCACCCAACTGGCGGATATACTCTTCTGGGCGAATGCCGAGGTCTTGGTCTTCACCGATGAACAGTTTGAGTTGGTTGGCCAAATCCGAGAAGTCTTTGTTGTATGGCGTGGCTGTCAACAACAACACATTGCAGTCTTGGTGTTCGATGAGCGACTTGATGTTGGCATAACGCTTGCCTCCATTGCGTAGGTTATGGCTCTCGTCAACTATTACCAAACGATAATAGCGTGCATTGTCTACATCAATGGGTTTCGACATGGACATAATGTCCACCTTTAGGTCGTACTTGACAGCATACTTGCGCCACATGTCCTGAAGATTGGCAGGACAGATCACAAGCGTGCTGCTGGCATAGGTCGTCTCATAAATCTTGGCTATGGCACAAGCCGTAATGGTCTTGCCCAAGCCCACCACATCGCCAATCATGGCACCGCCACGCTTCTCGTTCCTTAGATGGCGTGCTGCTATCTTAACGGCTGTCTGCTGAAAATCAAACAGGTCATGACGGAATTCGGGAGTGAGGGTGAACTCTTTTATCCCGGAACGTGCCTCTTGACTGAGGTGATAGGCAGTCTTGAGATAAATGTAGTATGGAGGAATGATTTGTTCGCTCGCCCAACTCTCGTCTATAACCTTTATAAGTTCTTGGGTGATGTCAAGGCAAAAGCGGTCGTTCCATCGGTCGTCAAACCAATGGGCAAGTTTCTCTACATGATCGCTGTCTGTGAAATCGGCATTCAGTTCACCCTGTCCGGTAAACCCTGAATAGGTTAGATTGCTGCTTCCCATAATGCCGACAATCTTACTTGAGAAGTCGGTAGGACGATAGGCAAGGTAAAGTTTGGCGTGGAGGGGTTCTTTCAAATATAGCTTAACGACTACCTTGCCGTCTTTCAGTTGTGCAGACAGGCGGCGAAGTGTCCACTCGTCTTGTTTCGTGGGTAGCCCAATAAGCAATTGCTTCTTGAAATCAGCGGCTATCTGCAACTTGCATCTGTTGGCATAATCAGCATCTACTAAATCATGCGATTGTCCATATATGCTGCGGATTAAATCTTCTGGCGGTCGATGCATGCCTACCAGCAGTCGGCAAATGCGGAATTTCTGTTCATCATTCTCATAGACATACCCACCAGGAAGAGCGTCTACTTGATTGACGATAATGTTCCATCCGCGTAAATTGAAATAACCTACGCAGAAGTCAGCACGTTCTACCCCCCCCGATGACATTATGCCCTGCAAGCCGTCTTTGAATTTGACGTCTATATTATCATATATTCTTGCCATATTGTCGGAATACTAAGTTTTATGTTATTATCTTTTAATAATGCCGTAAAGTGTAAGCATGTAAAATTCAAGTTTCTTTGCAAATTTATCACAAATTGCTCTTTTATTACAAATTGCCAATATAAAAGTTCTTAAAAAGCGTCATATTTCGCATTTGGGCTTATCTTTCCATATATCATCTTCCCGTTTTGCGTAGTTCAAAGCTCATGCGGAATTAGGAGTGACACCATATGGCGTAGAATCAGAATGAGTGTAATTTTCCAACTACCCCATTACAGTAAATCATCTGACTTGTTGCAGCATATAAATTAGTGGCTGACTAACGAAGCATTAATGGCAGACTAACGGGGCGTTAGTGGCTGACATGTTATCGGTTCCACTGCCTGGGCGCCCATTGCCAAAGCAGTGGGCTAAGAGTAACCAAACTACAGGACAGATTTTAGGTACACGACATGAACTTGATAAGTGACAGATCGGTGATAGAAGTGATAGATATTTTGCCATCTATCACCTATCTATCACTCTATATATCTTGCTAACAATCAGCAGAATTCTGTAATATATCAAGAAAAGTGATAGATAGTGGTGAGAAAACGAAAAACTTTACCTGCGCGTGCGCGCGCGCAAGACACAGTTGGCAAACGGATAGAAACCGGTAAATGCTGATGGTTCAGCCCCGACTACTGGTAAGCCCAACTTTTTCACCATTAGCCTGTTATTACTACAATAGGTTTGAGAGAACCGCTTCAGGAAGCCACGTCAAAAAAAGGCTGCCAGGATTTGGAGATACACAACATAATCGTAGAATTGAAGGCACATGACTTGCGGGCTGAAAGTAGAACTTTTTTAGCCTAGATAATTCATAGGGAGGCATTATTAGCCTAGATAATTCATAGGGAGGCATTATTAGATTCTTCTTCCTCAACATGCTATACCATTTGAAAAGAAATAGT
>CAKPUA010000036.1:0-19054 GCA_934191235.1 uncultured Prevotella sp.
TACGAATCGCTAATGGCAGACTTACGAATCGCTAATGGCAGACTTACGAATCGCTAATGGCAGACTTACGAATCGCTAATGGCAGACTTACGAATCGCTCCACGCCTTGGGCACTCATTGCCCAAGGCGTGGGCATCAAATACCCAAACAGAGAAGTGAAATTTAGGCCATACGTTCAACCCGCGTAAACACACTGATGCGTGATAGACGGTGATTGATTCAGCACCATCTATCACGCATCTATCACTGCAGCTAAACAGCACTCACTCAATGGAAAATCGTAAGAAATTCGAAAAAAGTGATAGATGATAGATGTTTTTGAAATTTTCTTCGTGCGCATGCGCGCACGAAGAAGGACTTTCAATATGGCATACAGGGAAAGGGCCTTGCCTGTTAAAGTGTCAGCCATAATCTATAAAATATGTTAGTTTGTTTGGTTAATACACAAGGATAGCGTACTTTTGCCACAAATAATAAAGAACAGATAAACTAAATCACCTTACAACTTATGAAAGTCATAACAATGACGTCGATAATGGCAGGGCTTGCCATACCATTGCAAGCCCAGACCATAGAGACAGATTCACTGCTCAACACACTCCGCAGCGAACTCGACTACAACATGGCCGAACTCGCCAAGCAAACCAACAAGCCCTACTTCATGGCACTTCGCCTCACCGACACACGCAACACCGTGGTACAGAGCGACCTGGGCGCAGCCACAGTCATCACAGACCACCAGCGCATGGTCACACCACAGATAAGACTGGGCGACATGGCGTTCGACAACTTCAAGTTCAACAACCAGGGCAGCGGTGCAACCGGACAAAACGCCCGCAACGGACAGGGCGTGACCATTCCGCTCGAAGGCAACGTGCTGCCTGCCATGCGACAAGCCATCTGGCGCGAGGTGATGCGACGCTATAAGGTGGCTCAGGACAATCTGCAACAGGCGCGGTCGAAAGTCCTCACCGGACAAGACAACGAAGACAAGGCACCCTGTTTCTCGAAAGCACCTGTGGAAAGCTACTATGAAGCACCGCTTAACGAGGACCAAATGCGCCTCGACGTGACCGGATGGAAGGAAATGCTCAACAAGGTGAGCAGCGTGTTCAAGCAATATGCCGACATCGAAACAGGCAAGGCCGACCTCTCTTTCGACGTGATCCGCACCTACGTGGTCAACTCCGACGGCACACGAGTGGTGCAGAACCGCAAGATGTGCCGTGTGATGATTTCAGCCTCCGTGCTGGCTCCCGACGGCATGTCGTGCCCATTGAACGAGGATTTCCTTGCTTTCTCACCCGAAGAACTGCCCGACGTGAGTGTGATGATAGCCACGGCACAGGACATGGTGAAGCGTCTCAAGGCGTTGCGCCAGGCCCCAATAGCCGACCCCTATACCGGTCCGGCCATTCTTTCCGGTCCGGCAAGCGGCGTGTTCTTCCATGAAATATTCGGGCACAGACTGGAGGGACATCGCCTTAAATCGGGCGGACAGACTTTCAAGAAGATGGTAGGCAAGAAACTGCTGCCCGAGACATTCAACGTGTACTGCGACCCCACACTGAAATTCTATCACAACAATGCCCTCAACGGATACTACGTCTATGACGAGGAAGGCGTGAAGGGACGCCGCGTGAACAACATCGAGCATGGCATACTCACCCATTTCCTGATGAGCCGCGTGCCGCTCGACGGATTCCCCGAAAGCAACGGACACGGCCGCGCCGTGGGAGGCAACGACCCCGTGTCACGCCAGTCGAACCTTATCGTGGAGACCGAAAAGCCCTACACCGACAAGCAGTTGCGCCAAATGCTCATTGCCGAAGCAAAAAAGCAGGACAAGCCCTTCGGCTACTACTTCAAGACCGTGACCAGCGGGTTCACCTACACAGGCGAAGGCGGCAGCCTCAACTCGTTCAACGTCACTCCTATCGAGGTGTACCGCATCTATGTGGACGGACGGCCCGACGAACTGGTGCGTGGCGTTGACCTCATCGGCACCCCGCTCTCCATGTTCTCCAACATCACAGCAGCCGGCGACACGCCAAGCACCTTTACAGGTGTGTGCGGAGCAGAGTCCGGTTGGGTGCCCGTGTCGGCCAGTTCACCGACTATCTTCGTGTCGAAGATTGAAACCCAGCGCCGTGCCAAGGAAGAGCAACAGACCCATATCCTTCCGGCACCCGAAGTAAAAGACATGAAGGGAGCCGACGAGCAAACCGTCATCTTCAGTGCCATGGAAGACGAGATGAAACGCACTAAGCAGCAGCTTGCCTACAAGGGTTACCCACACCCCATCTTCGCCAACTACACCATCGGCCGTTCCAGTCAGCTCTATGTGTCGGCCACCTTGGGCGGCATCGTGTCGGAACGTGCCTTCCCCACCACCACGGTGGGTAGCGTCAATGTGTCGGTGGGCGACTCCATCCACATCAGCGACATGCAGGCAGGCCAGGCCACAGGCATCGTATGCGCCAACGACGTGGACTACAACAACATCCGGCGAGAACTCTGGAAGGCATCCGACGACATGTACAAGTACAGCCTCAACGCCAGTGCCTACAAGCAGAACTACCTGATGAACAATCCGGTGCCTGAAGAGGAACAGAACCTGAAAGACATGCTCTTCTTCCCTGCTTCTGAACACATAGACAAGCTCAGCCAAGACTCCATCCCCGCAGACAAGCTCGCAGCCATGGCACGCCGCATCTCTGCCATCTTCAACCGCTACCCGAAGATATACAATTCAAACGTCCAGGTGTTCTGCAAGAACAACACCATCTACCGTCTCACATCAGAGAACGTGAAGCGCCGCACCAACAACGGGTTTGCCGACATCTACATAACCGCCAGCATACGCAGCGACGAGGGCACCGTGCTCAACGACCGCTTCACGCGCATTGTCTGCTCGGCAAGCGAACTCGACGAAGGCCAGCTCGACCGCGAGGTGACACAGTTTGCCGAAAGGATGATGGAACAAAGCCATGCCAAGCCCGTGAACGACTACTATGTAGGCCCCGTAATGTATGAGGACAATGCCGTGGCGGCATCCATACAGAGCAACCTGTTCAACTACTTCATGGCACGCCGCTCGGTCAAGGAAAACAGCAGCATCAGCAGCATGCTCCAGGGCAAGCGCATCGTGGACAAGAAGATCAACGTCACACAGCTTGCGGGCACACCCTCGTATAAAGGCACCCAACTGCTGGGCAACTATGAATATGATGCCAACGGCATCGCCGTGGCCAAGCAGCTTCCCATCATCCAAGGCGGTGTGCTGAAGACACTGCTCTGCGGCCGCTACCCTGCCCTCAACGCAACCCAGACCACCGGCAACGACCGCTTTATGGCCGACATCACCCAGCAGGCAGCCAGCCTCACCATGCCCGGCATCGTCCACATGACCATCGACGGTAGCAAACCACTCGCCAAGATGAAGGACCTGCTGAGAAAGGAGGCCAAGGCGCAGGGACTACAAACGGCCTACATCGTCCGCCAGCCAGCCGGCATGTCGCCATGTCTCTACCGAGTGGACGTGAAGACCGGCGCTGAAGAAATGGTACTGGCCTCCAACATTCCCACTCCACGCAAGTCAGACTACATGCACATTGTGGCAAGCGCCTCGGAAGAGAACGTGTTCAACTCGCTCACCAACGCCATCGGCACCACTGTCATCGCTCCGCGTGCCATCATCGTGGAGAGCATAGAGAACTATTTCAAGAAGCCGAAGAAGGACAAGGATGATTCCATCCGCAATCCTTTGGACAGATAACAGAACCGTGACGGGTAGACAAGAGAAACAACCACAGGATTGGTTTCTCTGTCTACCCGTCATTTGCTTTACAACAACACACAAACACAACTATGATTAGACCCGTCAGACTGGATGATGCCAAGTGCATCACGGAAATCTACAACCACTACATCCTCAACACTACCGTCACCTTCGAAACGGCAGCACTGAGCGTGGAAGACATGGCAAAGAGGATAGAAACCATCTCTGCCCATTGGCCCTATTTCGTGTATGAAGAAGAAGGTGAAATCACGGGCTACTGCTATGTACACCCCTGGAAAGAGCGTGCCGCTTATGCACACACGTGGGAAGTGACCATCTATCTGAAGCCCGGCGCTCTCCATCACCATGCCGGAACGGCCATGATGGAACATCTCATCGAGGCTTGCAGGAAGACAGACTGCCGCGCACTCATAGCTTGCATCACGGAAGAAAATACGACAAGCCTGAGTTTCCACGGCAAGATGGGATTCAAAAAAGTGTCCCACTTCAAAGAGGTGGGACAGAAGTTCGGCCGTTGGCTCAACGTTACAGATATGGAACTGCTATTGGAGTGACTGCTTGAAACGCTCCACCAAGTCTTCCGACACATCACCGAGCGAAAACTCATGGTCGGCATCGGCGGCTACAGCATCAAGCCACTGCTGACGTGCTCGCACGCCAGCTTCGCGTATTTCGGTAGGATTCAGCGACTTGCCCATTTGGTTCAGCAAGTAGAGAAAGAACCCCACCTCCGTTTTCTTTTTCCTTTCCGGCAAATTGCATAACAGGATACGCCGTCTCAGATCTGCCATGGTGGATATTTCTCCCGACGTCAAGGCCGAAAGCAATTGCTCGTAGTCATGCCCGGAGACCACCATTCCTGCCAAATCTATGCAGGAATCGCCATCATGTACATCCATACAGGCAACGGCAGAAGCAAGGGTATCTTCATGCCGAGTAAGCAGTTCGTCCATATACATGTTGAGCGCCATGGTATAAAGTAACAAGCCGCGCTTCAAGGCAGACTGCTTGATGACGAATCCGCGCCACGTATATTCCTTCTGCTGTCCCTGCGTGTCGACCAATTCCTGTAGCAGGTTGCGACCTTCCAGAATGGCATTGGCAGTGACCGGATTGAGCCATTCATAGTCCACCACACTGCGACGTGCCCCCTGCGGCCGCACGTCTCGTTTGGGCCATTTGTTCACGTCGCGGTATAGCCCCACGGTAGTGAGGTTACGGGCTGGCACCAACTGGTGTTTGCTTTCATTGCCAATGATATAGGAGAACGGCAGATTTCGTGTGTCCGGATGATTGGTCACCTTGCCCAATACTACCGAAAAAGCGCCCACCGTGGCAGGCAGAAGCACATGGGAACCACTACCCGTCTTGGCCCCTCGCAGCAAATAGCCGTAATGAACCGGACCAAGCTTGTAGGCATGGTTGCTGAAATTGGTGGCTGAGCCGGCATTATAGAATGCATATTGACAACCTATGAGAAGAGAACTCTTGTGGTGGCTCACGGTGAACGGGCCACAGAAAGCGGCACACGCCTCGCCATTGGCCATATAGCTGTTGGCAAAGAACACACTGCTTTCTGCAGAGAAGCCACTGGTGATTATGGAAGATTCACCTACAAAGCAGTTATTCACACGTGCACCGTCGACTACAGACGAGCCAGCTGTGACCACGGTGTTCTCACAAATCACGTCGTGGCCTATATAGGAAGCCGCATCACCCTGTCCGGAAATAGTGCAATTGCTCACCCGGCTGGCTCCCACCACCTCGCAGTCATCGTCCACAATGGTGTTGCTCACTTCGCGGGTGCTGACAATCCTCACGTTACTGCCAATGAATCCTCGGTCGGGCATGGTGCGCTCCACCACATCGTGCGCCATGGAACAAAGTACGTCTGCCACTTCATTGTTGGCCTGTTCACGCACCATAAGGTCGGCAATCTGAGCATTGAGTTGTTCAAAGATAACAATGTTGCCCTTTCCTGCTTCATTGAGCACGGAGACGGCGAGTCCTTGCCCGAAGGTAGCACCCTCGGTAGTCTCGATGGTGCCCACATCTGCTATGTGGCAGTGGTCATAGATGTCATAGTTGCTGATGTAGTTGCCCACATTCTCAATAAGGCAGTTGTCGCCAATGGTCACGTTGTTGAGCGCCACATTCCTCATGCCCGAATGTTTGCGGAACCCCGTACCGATTTCCAAGGTTTGGTCGAAGCATCCCAAGCGCACATCACCATGGAATTCCACTCGGCTCAGGTGTGCAGGACTAAATTCTTCCGCCACCATGACGGAAGTCCAATCGTCGGCTGAGCACCCTTTCTCTTCAAGGATGCCAATCTCTTCATCTGTCAGTGCTCTGTATTCGCTCATCGTGGCAAAGGGTTATTGTTCTGTAGGATAAAGGAAATCGTTGTAGGGATATTTCTGCACGTGAAGTTCACGCACCTTCTTATAAAGTACCTCACGCAGTTCGTCAATGTTGAGCCGCTCACGGGCAGAAATGAAGAGGCAGTTTTCGTTAAGCCGCGCCATCCATGTCTTCTTCAGTTCATCAAGTGTCACGTTTTCCTTGGTTGGCGGCGTGAGATCGTCTGGTTCCTTGTCCACCCAGTGGTAGTTGTCTATCTTGTTGAAGATAATCATGCTCGGCTTGTCTGCACAGTCCAAATCCTTGAGCGTGTTCTCCACCACATTGATTTGTTCCTCGAAGTCGGGATGCGAAATGTCTACCACATGGAGAAGCAGGTCGGCCTCACGCACCTCATCGAGGGTTGACTTGAACGAGTCAACAAGGTCGGTGGGCAACTTGCGAATGAAGCCCACCGTATCGGCAAGCAGGAAGGGAAGGTTTTCCACAACCACCTTGCGCACCGTGGTGTCAAGGGTTGCAAAGAGCTTGTTCTCGGCAAACACCTCACTCTTGGCCAACAAGTTCATCAGCGTGGACTTGCCCACATTGGTGTAGCCCACCAATGCCACACGAATCAAGCGGCCGCGGTTCTTGCGTTGGGTAGTCTTTTGCTTGTCTATTTCCGCCATGCGCTGCTTGAGCAAACTCATGCGGCCGAGAATGATACGGCGGTCCATCTCGAGCTGGGTCTCACCCGGTCCGCGAAGTCCCACACTGCCCTTTCCGCCACCTGAGCCCGAACCGCCTCCCTGGCGCTCGAGGTGAGTCCAGAGTCGTTGCAGTCTGGGCAACATGTAGCGGTACTGCGCCAGTTCCACCTGCGTCTTGGCATTGGCGGTCTGTGCACGCATGGCAAAGATGTCGAGGATGAGCGAGGTGCGGTCGAGAATCTTCACCTGCAGTTCACTTTCAATGTTGCGAATCTGCTTGGCGGAAAGTTCGTCGTCGAAGATGACCATACCGATTTCCCGCTCGGCATCCTCCTCAGCCTTGATATAATCGCGTATTTCCTGCAGCTTTCCCTTGCCCACATACGAGGTCTGGTTGGGACCGCCCACACGTTGCGTGAAACGTTTCACGGTCTTGGCTCCTGCCGTATCGGCAAGGAATTCCAGTTCGTCAAGATATTCCTTAGTCTTGGCCTCGTCCTGCTCCTTGGTGATAAGTCCCACCAGTATAGCGGTCTCCGCCTTCACTTCTGATATTACAAATTCCTTCATACTTATATATAATGTAACTGCAAAGATAGTGCAAATTGAAGATAATACAAAATAAACCATAAACAAGTTCCGTTATTTTATCAGTACAAGCAACTTGCAGAGCAACGACATACTGTGCCGGTTTCCATTGTTACCGCAGAGAAGCAACTTCATTTCCGCACACTTTCGCCTCAGACGTGCAAACGTTTACGTGAATATTTCGGCTTTAAGTAAGTGAAAATTTGATTTGTATCAATTTAATGCCTACCTTTGCACACGATAACAAACCGATTTTCATAAGATATATAACTACATAAAAACAAAACTGCTGAAACATCAAAGAAACACAAAAAGAGGCGCTCTGACGTGAGTCAGGGCGCCTTTGTTTTTATTCATCCGGTGAGTGGCATGGCGCAAGTGGCATACTTACGGACTGCAACTCGCCGAGTTGACGGGCAGAAGTCGTAGACTTACGGATGTCCCGCCTGCTTGCAGGATTCGAGAGCATGTAGCTCACGAATCCTGCAAGAGTCTATTATTCTTTCTTTGTACGTGTGGCCATGATGAAGTAGGCTATGAGAAGAGCATAGGCTCCGAGCGAGAGCAGTTCGCTCAACGAGCTGGCAAGCCATGCATCGTTGATGGGATTGAATCCGCCAAAGCGGAGCAAGGCGCTCACCACTCCCATCAGAGCACCACCGGCTATGAAGCCACTGGCAAGCAACGTTCCCTTCTCGCCACGTGCCTTGTTGACGGCAGCATCCTTGGAACGGCTTGTCACGAACCAATTGACGGCGCCACCCACAAGGAGCGGCACGTTGAGTTCAATGGGGATGAACATGCCAAGCGCAAAAGCGAGGGCAGGCACCTTGAGCCATGTGAGCACAATGGCTATCAGCGCACCAATGCCATAGAGCACCCAAGGGGCACCCACACCATTCATCAATGGCTCAATCACGGCAGCCATGGCATTGGCTTGAGGAGCAGCCAACTGTCCGCTGGTAAAGCCGTAGGTCTCGTTGAGCAGCATCATAACGCCACCCACCGTGGCAGCAGAAACAAGGGTGCCGAGGAATTTCCACTGCTCTTGCTTCTTCGGTGTGGACCCGAGCCAATAGCCAATCTTCAGGTCCGTGATAAACGAGCCTGCCATGGAGAGGGCCGTGCAGACCACTCCGCCCATAATCAAGGCTGCGAGCATGCCACCCGTACCCTTCAATCCCACAGCCACCATCACAACAGAGGCAAGGATAAGGGTCATCAGGGTCATGCCCGAAACAGGATTACTGCCCACAATGGCAATGGCATTGGCAGCCACGGTGGTGAAAAGAAAGGCAATGACAGCCACCAGAAGGATGCCCACAACGGCAAAGAGAAGATTGTCCATCACACCGAACCAGAAGAAAAGGAACGTCACGGCAATGGTCACGATTGAACCGATAGCAATGATCTTGAATGATATGTCGCGTTGCGTACGGATTCGTTCTTTCTCAGCATCACTCTTGCCACGCATTTCCTTGGCGGCCAGTCCAACGGCACTCTTGATGATGCCCCACGACTTGATGATGCCGATAATGCCAGCCATGGCAATACCGCCAATGCCAATGCTTTTGCCATAGCTCTTGAATATCTCCTCCGGGCTCATATCGCCGACAGCAGTCGTGATGGAAGGATCCCATTGGGCGAGCACGTCGTGGGGAAAGATGAGCGCCATGCCGGGCACGATGAGCCACCACACGGCAAACGATCCAAGGCAGATGATGAAGGCGTATTTCAGTCCCACAATGTAGCCCAGACCGAACACTGCAGCACCTGTATTGACCTTGAACACCAGTTTGGCATGGTCTGCCACCTGTTGTCCCCAGGCACACACGCGCGTTGTGAAATTCTCGTTCCAAAGTCCGAAGGTGGCTACCACAAAGTCATAGAGACCACCCACCAGTCCTGCCAGCAGCAAAGGCTTGGCCTGACTGCCACCCTTGGCTCCCGACACCAGCACCTGTGTGGTGGCAGTGGCTTCCGGGAAAGGGTATTTGCCATGCATGTCGCTTACGAAATACTTGCGGAAGGGAATGAGAAACAGTATGCCGATGATGCCGCCCAACAAGGAGGATATGAAAATTTTGAGGAACGAGGCACTCATCTCAGGATACTTGGCCTGCAGAATGTAGATGGCAGGAAGGGTGAAAATGGCTCCTGCCACCACGGCCCCGGAACAGGCACCGATGCTCTGTATGATGACGTTCTCTCCCAAGGCCTTGTTGCGGTGAGAGGCTGTAGACACGCCCACGGCAATGATGGCTATGGGAATGGCAGCCTCAAACACCTGTCCCACTTTCAGTCCCAAATAGGCAGCAGCTGCCGAAAAGAGCATCGCCATCAGGATGCCCCATGTCACAGACCAGGCATTGACCTCGGGATAAGTCTTCCGCGAGTCGAGCACAGGCTGATACTCTTCACCCTCGTTCAGCTCCCGAAACGCATTGTCGGGCAAGCCTACGAGTTCTTTTTCTTCTTTTTCTACCATAATGATTTGCTTTTTGATTGTTTCTGATGCAAAAGTACATCATTTCCGGAGAATATTCTTAATTTTGCGCAACAAAAAAGACCGCACAATGAAAACTATACATCCTGTAGCCTACTTCCGCTCTCCACTCACATCCAAGTTTGGCATACCGCGACAGAGCGGTGTGGCAGCCCACCTGCGGGGCTCCATCGTGCTCACGCCCGAATACAGACTGCCTGATGCCATTCGCGGTCTGGATGGGTTCGACTATATATGGTTGGTGTGGGGATTTTCCGCCAACAAGCACGAGGCCACAGGAGTAACCGTGCGCCCACCCCGTCTTGGCGGAAACGAGCGCATGGGAGTCTTTGCCACGCGATCGCCCTACAGACCCAACGGACTGGGACTGTCGTCGGTAAAAATCGAGCGTATTGAAACAGACACTCCCGACGGCCCTGTCATCCATGTGTCGGGTGCCGACTTGATGGACGGCACACCCATCTACGACATCAAGCCTTATTTGCCCTACGTAGACGCTCATCCGGATGCCCGCGGCGGCTTTACGGACACCACGCTATGGGAACCTCTGCATGTGGTCATTCCCCATTCCATCGAGTGCCTTTTTGCCACCAGCGAGTTGGAAGCGCTCCGTGAAATACTGGCCAGCGATCCCCGTCCGTCCTATCACCACGACCCGAACCGTATCTATGGCATGCCGTTCGGCGGACGCGACGTGAAGTTCAAAGTGGCCGATGGGGTGCTCAGCGTGACAGAGGTGGCCGACACCGGCACTCTGGCACACGAGTAAGGAAAGCCGGCAACATCCCTTATCAAGGCCGAGCAACCTAAAAAAGAACACTTTTCTTTTTGTTTTGTCTTCAAATTGCACTACCTTTGCACCCGATTTACAGAGCGTAGATCAAGGGGTGCCCTATTGTTGTAGGGCTGAGAGCATACCCTCGAACCTGATTCGGGTCATACCGACGTAGGGATTCACAGGCGCATGAGAGTGCCCCTTTATGTGTTTTTCATTTAATAACTATCAGTATTCAGACAATGAAAAAGATGAACGGCATTGCGCTGGCAGTGGCCTGCACCCTTGGCGGGCAGATGGCTTCAGCGCAGGCAAAGATTGACACCACCAAGGTGAACAAGCTCGGCGAAGTGGTTGTCAAAGGTGTGAGAGCGCCAAAGAGTGCTCCGTTTGCGGTTGCAAACATCAAGAAATCAGAACTTCAGAACTTCTCTAAAACAGGCAAGGAACTGCCTTTCCTGCTCCAGCAGACACCAGGTGTATTGGCTTGGAGCGAAAACGGAATGGGCACAGGTACGGTATATATGCGCATGCGTGGTGCCGCCGGCAGCCGCATCAACGTGACTCTCGACGGGGTGCCCCTCAACTCGCCTGAAGACCAGACCGTGTTCTGGGCCAACATGAACAGCTATGCCTCCATGCTTGGAAGCGTGCAGATACAGCGCGGTGTGGGTTCGTCTACCAATGGCGACGGTGCCTTCGGCGGCTCTCTCTCACTCGCCATGGCCACTCCTTCGCTCACTCCTTCACTGGAACTGACCGGTTCTTACGGCTCGTTCAACACCTATAATGCAGGTCTCAACTTCTCTACAGGTCTCATCGGCAAGCATTTCATTTTTGACGGAGCCTATCACGAGACTTCTACCGACGGATACATCCACGGCACCGACGGCCGCTCGGGATCCTATTATGGAGGTTTGACCTGGCTGGGCAACAACTTCAAGCTCAGCTACAAGAATGTGGGAAACTTCGAGAAGACCGGACAGGCATGGTGCGGCGTGCTCGAGAGCGACTACGACACCAACTTCACCATGGAAGACTATGGCATCCACTCGTATAAAGACATGTATAACCACGGCATGGGACGCTACAATGTGCTCACCGAGGTAATTGACTGGAACGAGGACGACTGGAAGAACGGCAAGTTCACTACCCAGCCCCACACACTGCGCGACGGCAGCAAGTGGGACAGGACAACCGACAACTTCTATCAGAACCACAACATCCTCTCTGCCACCTGGACGCCATCCGAGCACTGGAGCCACCATGCAGCCCTGCACTATACCTACGGCTATGGCTACTACAAGGAGTTCCGCATTGCCAAGCGACTGAACGAGAAGTTCGGCATCAACGAATTCGGCACTGACGGCAAGGGACTCAAGTCGGAAGCCATTCGCAGAAAGGGACTCACTCAGAACACTTATGGCGGTCTTTACAACGCCAGCTACAAGGACGACGCATGGGACGTTGTGGGGGGCGTGAACGTGCAGCTCTTCCGTGCCAACCACTGGGGCTACCTTTCCTATATTGCCAACGAGTCTATCGAGAAGAAATATCTCAACGGCGGCGAATACAAATACTATAACTCCGACGCCGACAAGGACGACTACAGCTGGTTCATCAAGGCCGACCACAAGTTTGCCAGCCATTGGAACGTGTTCGCTGACATGCAAATGCGCTACGTGGGCTACAAGACCGACGGCATCAACGACCGCTTTGTAGTGGACAAGGTGGTAGACGGCAAGAAGTATTACACCAACCAGCGACTCGACGTTGACGAGCACTACTTCTTCGTGAATCCTAAAGCCGGCATCGCCTTCAGCAACAACGGCCACAAGGCTTATGCCTCCATTGCCTACAGTAACCGCGAGCCTGAGCGCAACAACTTCACAGACAACGGCAGCTACCCAGCTCCTACCCCAGAGCGCCTGCTCGACCTGGAATGGGGCTACCAGTATCAAGGCAACAATTGGCATGCCGGTGCCAACTTCTACTACATGGACTATGTGAACCAGTTCGTGCAGACCGGTGCCAAGAGCGACATTGGCGAGGCACTGACCACCAACATCAAGGACTCTTACCGCCTGGGTGTGGAACTGAGCGCAGGATGGAGCCCACTAACCTGGCTCTCTCTTGAAGGCAACGCTGCACTGAGCAAGAACAAGCTGAAGAACTTTGACGAGATTGTGGAAGACTGGAGCGCAGATTCCGGCGAGCGCACCATCCACTACGAGAACAACACACTCGCTTACTCTCCTTCTGCCATTCTCAACGGATTCCTCAACATCCACTTCGGCGGATTCCGCGCCACTTGGCACACCAACTTCGTGAGCCGCCAGTATCTGGACAACTCCGAAAGCGTAGAGCGCTCACTGCCTTGCTTCTCGCAGACCGACATCAATCTGAACTACACCATCAACGTGGCCAAGAAGTTCATCGGCATGAAGTCTGTCACCATCGGCGCCAATTTCAACAACATCTTCGACCGCCACTACGCCCCAAGCGGCTCGGTGTGGTACAGTTGGTTCAACGACAACAAGCGCTACCAGGCCATTTCCTATGTGCCTATGGCCGGTTTCACCGCCATGGGACATCTCACGCTTAACTTCTAAGCAGCATGATATTGGAATTTCTGTCCAGCCATGCGCTGGACTTCTTCA
This sequence comes from uncultured Prevotella sp., assembly GCA_934191235.1. Lineage (GTDB taxonomy): Bacteria > Bacteroidota > Bacteroidia > Bacteroidales > Bacteroidaceae > Prevotella. Next base: position 13,388 of record CAKPUA010000036.1, read on the forward strand.
CCACGATACTCGGGCTCATCTACATTGGGCTCGAGTATCGTGCGCATATAGCCCTTTGGGTGGTTGGCATCATCATGCCTGCCCTTGACATTTACCTCTACTGGAGTCACGGACTCTACGGCGATGCCGGCATGGCTGCCTACTACACGCTGGCTGCCATCTATGGTTGGGCAGTGTGGAAATTCGGTCGCAAGCACGGCCAAAAGAAGAGCGAGACGATGCCCATCACCCACTTCCGCAAGAAGCTCATCCTGCCCACGTTCATTGTGTTCTTGGCTGTATGGGGGGCCACCTATCTCATTCTTGCCCGTTTCACCAACAGCACCGTGCCCGTCACCGACGCTTTCACCAATGCGCTGAGCATTGTCGGCCTGTGGGCTCTCTCACGCAAGTATATCGAGCAGTGGGCGTTCTGGATCATCGTGGACGCGTTCTGCTGCTACCTCTACGTGGTCAAGGGCATTCCGTTCAAGGCGCTACTCTACGGCCTCTATGTGGTCATTGCCGTGTTGGGATGGAGAAAATGGAACCGTATGATGGCGCTACAAAACGCAAGTAAGACGGCCTAAAACGTTAAATAGTGTTTTTTTTTTAGCTAAAATACACAAATAATCGACAAGAAATTCGCTATTGCAATAATATTTCGTTATCTTTGTCCACAAGTTGCAGATAAAGGTGCAACTTCCAAAGATATAATTGCTTCATTATAAAAATGCCAATGTGTAAAAACATTGTGCAGGGCTCGTGAGAGTCGGAAAGACCAAATTAGTAAAAGTTAAATGTATTTATTAGTTACAGGCGCTGGGATTGTGAAACTCTAACGCCTTTTTTATTGCCCGTCCGTTTGGCAAGTTTGCCAAACAAGAATTCCTTCCTGAAACTTCTTATTGCCCACATCACCACGAAAAGCATGCAAACGAATAGACATGTTCTTGATTTTGCACACATCGCACTGATGAAAGAAAAGTTCATCCGGTATGTGGAATGATGCTTGTGGGGGCTGTGTTCGGATTGACAAAAGAACAAGCTGAATGCTCAGCATTTGCCAGGCATCGTCCTCATGTTGCCTTGTTTAATGACGGCCCTTACACGCGCGCACGCGCAGGAGAAGTTTTTCATTTTTTCACCACTATCCATCACCTTTCTTGATATTTTACATTATTCATCTGACTGTAAGCTACATGAAAGGAGTGATAGATGCGTGATAGATGGGTTATCATCCCTCACATCTATCACAGATTCGTCACTTGTCAAGTTCAAGTGGAATGCCCAAAATCCGTCCTGCGGTTTGGGCACTCGCTGCCCAAGGCCGTGGCAATGAGTGCCCAAGCAGTGGGACCAAGTGAAAGTCAGCCATTAACGCATCATTACTCTGCCGTTAACACACCGCTACTCTGCCACAAAACGAACTGCAACCGGGCTGTTTCGTGAGCATATCTGGTTCGAAAGAGATTTTCACCCGTTCAGAGACATAGCGACATCAGGCGTCACACAAAATTCCGAACAAGCCGAAGAAAAATGCCACAAGCAGTGAGTATAGGTGAAAAGTCGAGGCTATAGAAGGGTGGAAAGGACTATGTCGTTTGACTGCAAGCCACTCACGCCCCACATGTATGACCATTATCCAGCCAAGCCAAGCAGCATAAGAACGGACAAGAAGGTCGTTTCACCACTTCAGCCTGCCATATTTATCCTTATACCACAACTGCCAAGAGTTGACCATGTTCTGCCAAATGACATAGGCACACGGAGCTACGGCAGCCGTAGGATTGAGGAACGTGATGGTGAGCCAGATGCCCACCATGGTATTCTTCTGTCCCAACGCCTGTCCGGCACTGATACTCTGCCCATAGAAACTGCCCACATACTTGCCTATGGAGAACTGCGCCAGGGTGACCACCAGCGGAATGACGAGCAGTAAGAACAGCGTCCATCCGGAAACAGAGGCTACAAGAATGTTGTGGAGTGTGAGTCCCATCAAGATAGACAGGTTGAACGCCCACATGTAGAAAGCAAGGTTTTTCATTTCCTTGATGCGTGCCGCCACCTTGGGCAGGTATCTGCGGGTGAGCAAGGCGAGGCACAAAGGCAGCAAGAGCACCGTGACCACACGCTTGAGAATCATCAGAAAGGCGAAAGCAAAGGTGATGTCGGCACCACGTTCTACCATAGGGAAGAACAGGGGAATGATGATTGAGGTGACCACATTGGCTATGAGCGTGTAGACCGTGAGCGACTCTATGCTTCCGCCCAGCTTCTCTGTGATGACCGGAGCGGCGGCGGCAGTGGGACAAATCACGCAGATGAATGCGCCCTCAAGCAGGAGTTTTGCCTGGTAATCATGTGTGAACGCTATGGCCACCACCAGCAAGCCCGACAACAACGTGCGGATACCCTGAAGAATGAAGTGCCAGGTGCAGGGCCGTAGATTGTCAATGCGAATCTTGCAGAAAGTGACATAGAGCATTGCAAAGATGACATAAGGCAACACGCCCGGCATGTACGGGCCCACAGCATTGCCGACAGGCACGAGAATGGGAACATTGCTGAACACGAGATAGACCACGGCACCCAATGCAAGGGCACAGGGAAGCGTCCATTTCTTCACAAAAGCCATGATACTCATAAGCATAAACTTTAAAAATCCAACTATTGCTTTTGGGCTGCAAAGTTACCTCTTTTTACACATTATTTCGTAACTTTGCACCGTTTTTTCAACAACAACATTCAATTTAACTTATGTACAACAACAAAAAAGCATCGAGCCTGCCACTGAAGTTCAAGCACTTCACGCGCAAGGGCTATGCGCTTTTCGCCTGTCTGGGCAAGGAAGTGGTCATTGGCACCCTCAGTGCCTCCACACTGACCTATGCCAAGGCAGAAGGCGTCAGTACCGAGCCCGCGAAGACAGACACCACGGCCATGCGCCGCGAGGTGACGCTCGATGAGGTGAGCATCACTGGCTCACGAGCGCCGATGACGAGAAGTCAGGCAGCGAGAATGGTGAGTGTACTGGAGCGCAAGGACATTGAAACAGCGCCGGTACAGAGTGTAAACGATTTGCTGAAATACGTGGCGAGTGTGGACGTGCGCCAACGCGGCCCCATAGGAGCGCAGACAGACGTGAGCATACGGGGCGGCAACTATGAGCAAATCACCATCCTTCTCAACGGCATCAACATCTGTGACCCGCAGACCGGACACAATGCGTTCGACTTTCCCGTTGATGCCTCCGACATTGAACGCATCGAAGTTCTCGAAGGCCCCGCAGGCCGTGTGTTTGGCACTTCCTCCCTTCTTGGAGCCATCAACATCGTAACCAAACACGAAATGGCAAACAGCATCGCCGCACACGTTGAAGGCGGCAGCTACGGCTATGTCAACACAGGGGCCAACATGAATCTTTCATCAGACCGGTTCACCCATTTCGTCTCCGGCAACTACACGCGCTCGGACGGATACAACCGCAACCAGGCAGGAAAACTCAACACCGACTACCAGGGTGGCAAAGCTTTCTATGGTGGAAGTTATGCCGACAACGATGTGGCTGTCAACTGGCATGCGGGACTGAGCACCCGCAATTTCGGCTCGAACACGTTCTACGGCACCGGGTCGGACGACCAGTTTGAACACACGCTGAAAACCTACACGGCACTGCAAGCCGAAAACAAGCACGGACGTCTCCGCCTCAAGCCGTCGGTCTACTGGAACCGCACCATGGACCGCTTCGAGTATTTCAGAGGGCTGGACAACGTGGTGCCACAAGGCGGCACGTATGGCGTGGCATTCAACTACCACCGCACGGACGTGTATGGAGTCAACCTAAACTCTTATTTCGACTGGGCGCTTGGACGCACGGCATTGTGTGCCGAACTGCGCAACGAAGACCTCGTCAGCACCACTCTTGGCGATCCGCTTGAACAAGCCAAGCATATACACGGAACAGACCGCGACTACACCAACGGACTCAACCGAACCAACATCAGCCTCACCCTCGAACACAACATCCTGCTCGACCGTTTCACCCTCTCCACAGGACTCGTGGCGGTGAAAAACTCGTGGAATCACATGAACATGAGGGTGTATCCAGGCATTGACGCCAGCTACAGGTTCACCGACCGCTTCAAGGTCTACGCCTCCTACAACTCGTCACTACGCATGCCATCTGCCACTGAACTCTACTATTCTGTGGGGGGCCACAAAGCCGACAAGCATCTGAAGCCGGAAGAGTTGCAGGCACTCGAAGGGGGCGTCAAATATTTGGGCGAAGGCATAACCGCTTCAGCCAGTGTGTTCTACAACCACTGCAAGAACATGATAGACTGGATTTTCGACACCAATGAGGGCGACAATGCAGTGTGGAAGTCTGTGAACTTCACCAGAATAAACACCTTGGGAGCAGAAGCGAACATATCCATCAACTTCAGCAATTTGGCTCCATCGCAACGGATACTCAAGTCCTTAAACCTGGCATACACCTATATGACACAAGACAAGGACGAGCCTGCCAACATTCAAAGCCGCTCCACACTGGAATATCTGAGGCATAAACTGGTGGCTAATCTGGAGGTAAACATCTGGAAGAAACTGGATGGAAGCGTGAAATACCGTTTTCAGAAACGCACAGGCAGTTTCACCGTAAAAGACAGCGAAGGCAACGCACAAGCCAAAGGCTACCAGCCATATGCCGTCACCGACATCCGGCTGGCATGGAACGACAGCCATTACAAAGCTTATGTGGAAGCCAACAACCTGTTTAACAAAAGATATTACGATTTCGGAAGCATCCCGCAACCCGGCATTTGGCTCATGGCAGGAGCATCGGTGAACATCAATCTTTAGGGCGTTGCAACGTGCCAAGAATCATCACTGCCTTGTTGCGTGACAAATCACCGGGATTGCTTCCTGGCTCACCTTCAGGCACACGCAAACCTTGACGGGCATAATAATCCTTCCAGTAAGGGGTTATCATGCCCGTCTTGTCATGAAAAGACATCGGGATAGGTTGGAAAACAAGTTGCCTATTGAGGTAACGATAGCATTTTTGCACCAGTTCGCTGCAATAAAACGCACTGTCGTCCGGCATAAAGTTGAAGTCGTAAGGACGCCCCAAGAAGGCCAGCGCACGCTGTACTGACTGTGCCACACCAGTGGTATCGCGAAGCCTTGCTCCTATCACTGCATCCCTTCTCAGCAACAGACTGTCGATGGAAGTGAGACTAACACCCCTATAAATGGCTTCCAAAGCATAGACATGCCCAGCCTTTCGGTGAACAATGGCCACATGGTCTATCTGCATACCGCCAAAACCCTCAGTCACCTCTGTTATCCGGTTGCCCTGCGAGGAAGCGCAAAACAGCAAGTCGCCTTCAGCCAATTCGCTTGTCAGCATCGTTCCAAGCGTCTGTGCCAAACAAGCGGAACTGGCCAAACACCCAATAAACAACACACATAAAATTCTAAACCTATTCATTCTTCTTATTTTGATTACAAAAATAATGAAAAAAACAACAAACCGCCCAACGTCTTTCCCAAAAAGGAACAATAAATTTGCCAATATCGAATTATTTCATTAACTTTGCATCCAAGTATGCGCTTGTGGCGAAATTGGTAGACGCGCTAGACTTAGGATCTAGTGGTTTAGGCCGTGTAGGTTCGAGTCCTATC
>CAKPUA010000037.1:0-18522 GCA_934191235.1 uncultured Prevotella sp.
CCGTAAGTCTGCCATTAGCACTCCGTAAGTCTGCCATTAGCACTCCGTAAGTCTGCCATTAGCACTCCGTAAGTCTGCCATTAACGCTTTGTAAGTCTGCCACTAACAAAACTGTAACAGGGCTGTTTTGTGACCATATCCGGTTCGGAAGAAATTTGAATCCATTCAGATACTGAACGGAGAACAGAATGGGCATTCAATCTACCTCTTTGTTTGGCATTGATTCAGGCATACAATCATCACTTCAAATCCCGGTAGAATTCTTTTTTAACGGGCTATAGAGATGGCCGTAACAGAAAAGACCCCACACATAGTTGGTGCGGGGCAAACTTGGTGTCGTGGATGCGTATCAAACTCCAGTATAGGTTACTGTTTCCATAACCCGTGAAGATTGCAGTATTCCCTGGCAGCCACTTCGGTGGCGTCAGTCTTGAAAATGGCTTCCGGCTTGTCTCCCGGTTTCAGTTCCTTGAGCAGTACCTCGGTCGGGGTAAGCAATTCTATCCATTGAATGTAGTGGGTCTCCACCATTGGATGCTCCACACTACCCACGGTTACTCGATAACCTCCCGCCATCCGCTCCACTATGGGCACATGCTTTTCCACGGCTCCATCGGTAGTCTTGCCGTCGAGCAGAGTCATCGGCTGTCCGCAGCACGACAGGGTGGCACCGGGGTTCAACACTTCCACCACATTTCCACATACCGCACATCGGTATATTTCTCTTGTCTTTGTCATAAGTGCTCCTTTCTTTTTAAAGGTGATACTTGGTTTGTCGTTGCAAAGTTAGGTCGTGTGGCGTTGTTTGTTTGGTAACAAATGTTACCTTTCACATTTTTTTCGAGGGCCCCTTCATTTTTCTTTAGTTTGTTTCTTTAAAGATATAAAACAAACAGAACATAATAACAAATTTAAAACAACGATTATGAAACGAGTATTTAATCTTTTGGTAGTTGACGAGAGTGGCAGTATGGAAATTATCCGCAAACAGGCACTTTCGGGAATTAACGAAACCCTGCAGACCATCCGCAAGATGCAGGAAAAGCACAAGAACCTGGAACAACGGGTCACACTGATAACATTTGACAGCACCGAAACAAAACTGCGTTATGACAATGTAGCTGCCCGAAACATTCACCGCATGGGATGGCGGGACTATGTGCCTGGAGGAGGAACACCCCTCTACGACGCCATTGGAAGAGGCATTTCAAGAATCAACTCACAGGCCTCGGCAGAAGACTCGGTTTTGGTGACAATCATTACCGACGGAGAAGAAAACTGCAGCTCGGAGTATAGTCTGCGAATGGTGAAGAATCTGATTGACAAGTTGAAGGCCCAACACTGGACGTTTACCTTCATTGGCACTGAAGACCTCGACGTGGAGAGCATGGCAGAAGCCATGGGCATTGACAACAGCCTGCAGTTCCGCCAGGATGATGAAGGCACGCAGGAGATGTTTGCCCGTGAGCGTAAGTGTCGTGAAAGGTTTGCCATGAATCTCTCCATGGACCTCCAGATACCGAAGGGCCGTTATTTTGCGGACGAAAAGTGATGGATGTGTTTCTTTCCATTGCCCCGTGTGCCGATAGCGCATGGGGCAATGTCTATGATGTAGCTATCTGGTGAAAATAAAAAACAAGAAGACTTGTTGTTATGTCGCTCCTTTCCACTAACTTTGCAGAAACAATATGCATGACTTGAATGAAGGAAAGAATGGAACGCCTGTTGGCACAGATGCAGCAGGGTATATACGAGAAAGAACGTGAACTGTCGCTCTCGCTCTTGGCTGCATTGGCTGGTGAGAGCATTATTCTGCTCGGTCCTCCGGGTGTGGCCAAGTCGATGGTGGCACGACGGCTGAAAGATGCTTTCCGAAGGGCTCGTTCGTTTGAATATCTCATGTCACGGTTTTCCACGCCCGATGAGATATTCGGTCCGGTGAGCATCAGCCGGTTGAAAAGTTCCGATGCCTATGTCCGTGCAGTTGACGGCTATCTGCCTACAGCCGACGTGGCATTCCTCGACGAGATATGGAAGGCAGGTCCAGCTATACAGAACACACTGCTGACGGCTCTCAACGAGAAAGTGTTCAGAAACGGCAATGAAGAAATGCACTTGCCGCTGAAACTCCTTGTGGCTGCAAGCAATGAGTTGCCGGCGCAAGGTGAGGGACTGGAGGCTCTGTGGGACCGCTTTCTGATACGTGTGGAGTGTGGAAATATAAGTAGTGAGTCCGACTTCGACAAGATGCTTCTTTCCTCTGGCCAGGTAGAGCATCCGGTAGACGAGACACTTCAGATTACGGCCGAAGAGTATGCAGCATGGTCTCAAGAGATTGACAGAATAGCAGTTCCGCAGGAAGTGCTTTCTGCCATCCACAAGATACGCCGTGCCTTGAGAGCTGTAGCCGTTGCAGGATCCGAGGAGCGCCATGACGTCTACGTGAGTGACAGAAGGTGGAAGAAAATAATCAGGCTGCTCCGGACATCCGCGTTCATGCAAGACCGAGAGGCGGTAGCGGTGACCGACTTGCTGGCCGTCTATCACTGTTTATGGCAGGAACCTGACGAATGTGAGGATTTGCGCCACATTATCATAGACATAATTTTCTCGGAACCGACAAATAAACTGGAGGAACTGAAGGAGGCTCTGAAGGTTGACATCAGAAAGAACCGCGCCCGGTCAGCATCGCAACGCTTGTCGGCTCAAGACATACAAAGAGACAGTGACAAGAAACTCTATAACAACTTCTACTTCCGGTTGCTCGGTTGCAGTGCCGAACACACCTACATCTTTGCGCAAGACTATCGCCAGTTGCCTTCGTTTGGCAGCGGGGCACAGGACGGCGTGCTTTATCACGACAAACGTAATCCGCAGGTAGTCGTGATTCGGGGTTATGATGGCAATATGGCGGCTCCATTGGGAAGTAGGCCGGTGTCCCTCCAGCGTGATGACCACTGTGTCTATGTGGATGGCGTGCGCATAGAAGTGGAAACTCTCAGTGGCAAGGATAGGCAAGTGCTGCCGTTCGCAGAAGATACGCAGTCCGCGGAACGTGATTATGTGGAGGAGATAGAAACGCTATCGGATGAACTGGCTTCTATTGAAAAAAGCCTGAAAGGAAACATGTTTGTCCATGCAGACGATTGTCAAGAGATTGACACCTGCTTGGTCGCTCTCCGCAAGACAATGGCCTTTACTCGTCAAGACACACAAAAGCTCTATGATTGATTATCCTCACGCCGATAGTTTTTGGCGTTTTCATCTCAAGGGAGCAGGCAACATGAAATTGCCTTTGTACCTGAAAATGCTTGAGATTTTCGTGGACAGCGGAGATTTGGTCGGATATGGAGAGCCTTTGGCCGCTGACAGGCCCTGGCAGGATTATTCAGATCCTATGGTAGCTTATCTGGTCAGGTTGATGAGTAATGATGAAATCAAAGTGCGCGTCCTCGGTGACCGTCTTTGTGGCAAGATATTCTATACCACGGTGGGACGGTTCGTTGTGGATTGCGTGCACCACTGCCAGTTCCTCTCACAACGCCAATGGACAGAACGCAAACGGATGGAGGAGACGTTGGACTGGAGTGATGAACGAAGAAGTGAACATCAGGCTTGGCAATCGCTCCTGGCTGAATTGGAACGCAAGTATGAAGACGACGGCTTTGATGCTGAATTCTTTGAACGCCGGTTTGGAAAGGGTGAAGCGGAAAACTACGAAGTGTGGGAGAAAATGGTAGCCGACTGGGCCGAGGCTGCCAACGGACAATTGCGCCGGGCTTCTGTGCAACATATGGAGAAAGCTGGAAACAGTATGAGCGCTCAACTATCCAAATTGTTGGACAATGCCAAGACTTGTGTAGCCAAGAACCGAATCAGCAGCGACCAGGCATTGCAGGCTTGGCGGCTGATGGACGGACGTTGGGCGGAAACCGAATTTGAACGGCGCTTGCAATTAGTGAAACTTCAAGACCGTTATCCGCAAATAGAAAAGGTGGTCAGACAAATGGGGCGTGTGCCTAATGCCGACGGCAGTTCACGCATGGCCACAGTCGAGGGAACCGCACATAAAATGGAACATGCCTCCGGCTCCGACATAGAGGGCGTTACCATCGGCAACGACCTGAATGCCATGCTTCCTTCCGAGGCTGCTCTCTATATGGATAATGAACTGGAAGACGCCTTCCTTTATAAGTTCGTCAGACGAAGGCTGCAGGTGTTTCGATACAAATCCAATCTCTCAAAACCTGCCAGGCGGTTGAGTTCTGTTGCTTCAAGGCGGCAGGGGCCCATGATTGTTTGCGTGGATACTTCTGCCAGCATGTATGGTGTGCCCCAACGTATAGCCAAGTCCATGCTCACGGCACTTGAAGAAACTGCAGAACGACTACACCGTGATTGCTTTCTCATAGACTTTTCCGTGAGTGTACGTCCCATTGACTTGATGCAAAGACGTAAGGAACAGTTCTATACGTCTATCGGCCTGAAGAAAGAAGAATATGAATTCAAACGGGGAGAACTCCCGTTTATCGGGGGAGGGACGAGTGCCCGTCACATGATGGACCAGATGTTTGCACTGCTTGATGACGGAAACGGGAAATACATGAATGCTGATGTGCTGTGGGTGTCGGATTTCCTCATTCCGTTTCCCGACACCAGTTATCTCTCAAAAATAAAAACCTACCGACAGACAGGTACTCGCTTTTATGGTATGCGTATCATGGCGGAGGGTGCGCACGACACGGAGTGGACTCCTTATTTCGACAGGATCTTTCCTGTTACCTATCGGCAACTTCGCCGATACTGATATGGTTGGACATTTGTAGGTATGGAACAAAGCGTCTCTTATTGCTTGGGGTAGAAGAGACGCTTTGTCGTTAAGTGGTGCATACGAACTAACGGATGATGTCCCAAAAGTCAAGCGGCAAACTGACATTGGGCAATTCTTGGGCGGCGGCAAAGAGCGGAGCAATGTCTTCCGGGGTAAATCCGGCTATGCCACAACCGATGCGAGTGACAAGGAAGTGGAGTTGCGGGTGTGCTTGGGCGAAAGCGATGAAGTCATTGACATAGGGGCGGATGGTTTCCACACCTCCCTGCATGGTCGGTATGGCGTAACTCTGTCCCTGCAGTCCGACTCCTTTGCCCATCACAGCTCCGAAATAAAGACGTGCCGTACGTGCAGCTCCGCCTCCGTGCATGCCTTGCAGATTGCTGCCAAAGACAAACACTTCGTTTTCCTTCAGAGAATCTATCCTTGAAGGGGTAATTCTGTTTTGTTGCATAGGTGTATTGGGATTTGAGTATTCTGAGTGGGGTGAAACGGAGCAGGACTTTTCCAACGCCATATCTCCTGGCTCTGCCATTTGTCCTTCTCCTGATTCGTAATAGTGGGTGAAGTAGGGTATCACATAGTTGCGCATCAACTTTTGGTAACGCTGGCTGATGGCAGATGGTGTCATGCCGAGTTGTGCGGCAATTTCCTTACTCTTGAACCCTTCCACGAAGAGCATTTCCAGAATAATGGAGTTAGTGTCGTCACGGCCGAAAACGGAGCAGAGGTCACGGATAAGTTTGTGACATTCTTCTTTATAGTTGTTGTCTACTACATCGAAGTGTACGGACGACTTGTTCACGCGTTCTTCGAAACTTTCCGTTCGGTGCTCCTTGCTTACAGCTTTCATCTTGTCCAGCAGGACAAAACGGAAACCATTGACCATCCATGTCTTGAGCGACATGTTTGGCTTCTTGTCTTCCAGTTGCTTGAAATCGCGCAAGCTGAGTGACAGGTAATACTCGTGGGCCAAAGAGAAAAAGTCCATGCCGGGCATATTCCTCAAACCATATCGCTTGTCATAGATGCAATAGGCTATCTTGCAATAGTTATAGAAATACTCTCGGGTGATTCTTTCGTCTCGTTTCTTGAGCCTGTCAAGAATCTCGTGGTCGGATAGGACAGGGGGCATAGGTATCGGGCTTTATAGTTTGATTTCTACTGCTGCTGGATAAATTCGGTAAGGGTCAAAGAATGTGGCACAACTGTTCACCATGTTCTTGACGTTGGCTTTCACCTTTCCTTGGAACACTTGCTTGCCGTTCACAATGACGGTGACTGGAACCTTGAGGTCTACCAGTTGCTCGTTAAGATAGATGGTGAATTTGCCTGAGGTGGCAGGCTTATAGCTTTTCTTGAATTTCATTTCAATGCCCCAGTTGGGGTCGCGCTGCAAAATGTCGTAGGTGACGGTGCTAACCTTTACGTTGATGGTGTCGCCTTGGATAGACATTTCGTAATAGGTTCGTGTGTTGTCTGCTTTGTCGGGGCGCTCATTGACATAGATATTGTAGAATCCATTGCGGTGACGCCCGTCCATTTCAAAATCTTCCCAAAACACTTGCTTGGGATAAGGATTGCGCACATGTTGCCTTAACCATGGCGTGGTAGGGCGATAGTCGATGGCATGGCCACAATTGGGCACGAGTTCTATGCGGTGGTCATAGAGTCCGGGATGCCGAACTTGCAGGCTGTCGAACCATTGGCGGGTAGCCTTTGTGAAATAGTTGCGGTAGAAGCCATTGTCGAGTTCACCTGTGAGAAATGAAAAACCAATGTTGGCGCAGTTCTCTACAGGTGCGTTGCGCAGAGGTTCACCACCCGCCATTGGTCCTGCGGCTGCCAGATAGTCTGCATAGAACGATGCCAAACGTTGGCTGCCGTAACCTCCTTCCGAGATTCCAAACACATAGAGACGGTTGGCGTCTACGTCTTCGCCAGCCAATGCCAGCCGGATAAGTTTTTCCCATGCATATTGTTTAGCTTTCTGCCACCATCGGTAGTAGTTGCCTTCATTGGGAATTTGCGGAATGAAATAGATGGATGGCGCATCTTTAAACATCGTGGAAAGGCGTACACCGGCATACCATTCTTGCTCTTTGGGGCCTGAACCATGCAGGTAAAGGAAGAGTGGAAGTCTGCCGGTTTGTGTGCTGTCGGCTTTCTTCCAATAGCAATAGGGCATCACGGCATGAGGTTCCAGGGAGTCAGGCAATGTCCAGCTACCCTTTGACCACTTGTCAAGAGGCTTGGCAGCTATTAACTTTTCCTCTTTTGCTTGCCTGTTGGCCTGCTTCCAGGCTGCCCATACCTTGTCTTGCCACATCTTGATTTGTGCAGGCTTGATGATTTTGTCCTGCGTATAACTATTCGTGCTGCCAGCCAGGAGGTCGGCAAAATAGTGTTCAATGTTTTTGTCTTGTGCCATTGCTGCCTCGCTGACGGCCAACAGGCATATCCATAGACATGTTGTGATTTTAGATTTCATTCTGCGTTGCTTGTTTCTTGTTTAGAGACAAAGATAAGGAAATAAATTGAAACACAACAACTAAAAACCTAAAAATGTAGGAACACCGGCAGATAACGGCGATGTGTGTTTAAAGAAAAGTTCCTGTCATGGGAAGCCCATGACAGGAACTTTGGTTCATCCGGGATTGGGAGTGATATTCATGGTTCGTCGTTTGGATTGACAGAAAAGCAAGCTAAAAGTATTGTCATTACTTGTCTTCCTCTTTCTTCCATGTTGGTTGTCTGTTTTCCTTGACGCGAACGCGCGCACAAGAGAAAGTTTTCGTTTATTCTCTACAATCCATCACTTTTCTTTATATCTGACATTTTTCCGTTGACAGAAAGCGGGATAACTGGAGTGATAGATGCGTGATAGATGGCTAAATATCTATCACATCTATCACTTATTCGTCGTTTGTCAAGTTCAAGTGGATTGCTCAAAATCAGTCCTGCTATTTGAACAATTGATGTCCACAGCCTGAGCAATGAGTGCACAGGCAGTGGAATTAAGCAAAAGTAAGCATCTAACATATCGTTAGTCTGCCGTTAGCGATGTGTTAGTCTGCCATTAATTAGAAGTCGAAATGTGCCTGTTTTGTGAGCATATCCGGTTCGGAATTGATTTACATCCATCGGATACTTCCATTTCAGTCATTACTCACAATACAGGGAATTCCAGAACTTATGGTTAAAGCGTTTCCAAAACACGTTTCAATACTACTTCGGCGGAAATCTCTCGGTTGGCAGCTTCGGGTATGACGAGTGAGTGGTCGCTCTCAATCACGTCGTCGGTGACGATGAGACCACGGCGCACGGGCAGACAGTGCATAAAGTATCCGTTGTTGGTCCAACTCATGTGTTCTGTGTCAATGGTCCAACTCATGTCTTTGCTGAGAATCTTGCCATAGTCTTCCACATTTTTCACGCCAGGACAACTCCAGTTCTTTGCATACACAAAGTCTGCACCTTCCAGTGCCTTCTTCTGGTCGTATTCCACATGCGCGTTTCCCACGAATTTCGGGTCGAGTTCGTAGCCTTCCGGTTGTGTCACTACGAAGTCAACGTCTGCGGCGTTCATCCACTGCGCAAACGAATTGGGCACAGCCTGTGGCAGGGCACGGCAGTGGGGCGCCCAGGTGAGCACCACTTTGGGGCGCTTGGTTTGCTTGTGTTCATGGATGGTGATCAAGTCGGCAAAAGCCTGCAATGGGTGAACGGTGGCTGTCTCCATGGCTACTACCGGTCGCCCGCTGTATTTCACAAACTGGTTGACAATCGTCTCGGCATAGTCGTACTCACGGTCTTTAAGTCCGGCAAAAGAACGTACGGCAATGATGTCGCAATAGCATGCCATTACGGGGATCGCTTCCAGCAAGTGCTCGCTTTTGTCTCCATCCATAATGACTCCACGTTCCGTTTCCAGCTTCCAGGCTCCGGCGTTCACGTCGAGCACAATGACATTCATGCCCAGATTCATGGCTGCTTTCTGTGTACTCAGACGTGTGCGCAGGCTGTTGTTGAAGAAAATCATCAACAGTGTCTTGTTCTTTCCCAATTGTTGGAAAGCAAACTTGTCTTTCTTTACCTCTCGTGCCTCGGCAAGTGCTTTGTTCAAATCACCAAGGTCTTCTACATTGAAGAATGTTTTCATATTGTGTCTCCTTTTATTTCCTGATTTGTCCGTTACCTTCTATAATCCACTTGTATGTGGTCATCTCTTCGAGTGCCATGGGGCCGCGTGGTCCGAGTTTTTGGGTGCTGATTCCTATTTCAGCCCCCAAGCCGAACTGAGCTCCATCTGTGAAACTCGTCGGGGCATTCCAGTAGACACATGCTGCGTCTACTTCTGCCTGGAATTGCCGGGCAGCTTGCCCGTCTTCAGTAATGATACATTCACTGTGACCACTGCCATACTGGGCGATGTGTGCAATGGCTTGTGTTTCGTCAGCCACGGTTTTAATGGCCATGGCATAGTCCATGAACTCAGTGCCGAAGGTGTTCTCGTCGGCCTGGTGGAGCAGGTCGGATGGATATTGCTTGTCCAATGCCTTGAACGCATCGGCATCTGCATAAATGCGTACATGACTGTTTGCCAACGGTTGGCAAAGTTGTGGCAGGTCGGCAAGTCTGTCGCGGTGGATAATCAGGCAGTCGAGAGCATTGCAGACACTGACTCGCCGTGTCTTGGCATTGTTGATGATGCGTGCACCCATTTCCGTATTGCCGGCTTTGTCGAAGTATGTGTTCACCACGCCGGCTCCTGTTTCTATAACAGGTACCTTGGCAGTGTCGCGTACAAATTCGATCAGCTTCTTTCCGCCTCTTGGTATGCAGAGGTCTATATAGCCAACGGCATTCAGCATTTCGCCTGTCGCTTCGTGTGTGGCAGGCAACAATGCAACCACATCAGGTGTGACGCCGTGTAGTTTGAGCACGTTGTGGATGAGGTCCACGATGGCGCGGTTAGAGTCGTCTGCGTCTTTCCCGCCTTTTAGCACACAGGCATTTCCGCTCTTGAAGCAGAGTGAGAAAACATCGAAGCTGACATTGGGCCGAGCCTCGTATATCATGCCTATCACTCCGAATGGCACACTTACTCTTTTCAAGTCCAGGCCATTGTCGAGCACACGATGTTTCAGTACATGTCCTAAGGGAGAAGGTAACGCGGCCACATGCTTCATGTCGGAAGCTATTCCTTGGAGCCGTTCTTCGTTAAGTTGCAGTCTGTCATACAACGGATTGCATCGCTCCATGCGTGCCAAATCTTTAGCATTGGCTTCGAGCAAGTCTTTCTCATGTAAGCTGATAGCATCTGCCACGGCTGTCAATATCTCGTTGCGTTGTGCATCTGAGATAAGAGCCAGTTGCTTGCTGGCAGCTTTCACACGTTGGAATATTTCTGTCATCATAAACCTATTCTATATAAAGGTAGTCATAGTGGATTAAGGGTTTCACGTCGTGTTGCCCGATGGCTGTACGGGCTTCGTCGGCGGAATAGTTGCTCTTGCCGATGCCTATCACCTTTCCTTCTGGTGAAACGATGTTGATAATGTCGCCCTCATCAAAGTCACCGTCTATACGGGTGACACCTACCAATAGCAGGCTGACGGCTTTTTCGCCACGCAGGGTTTCTACGGCTTGTGGGTTGATAACGGCTTGTCCCTTGGCAAAGCTTTCACTGTGGGCAATCCATTTCTTGACCCCTGATACTCCCTCCGGATTGGGCACGAATTCTGTGTGCATGGTCTCCATGGGATGTTCTATCAAGTTGATAAGAATATCGGGAGTTTTGCCGTTGGCAATGATGACCTTGATGCCCTCGTCAGCCACCTTGCGTGCTATGTTGCACTTGGTGATCATGCCGCCTCTTCCAAACCCGCTCTTCTGGTCGAGAATGTACTCCGACAAGTCGCGGTCGTGGTAAACGGAGGGGATGACACGTGAACGCGGGTCAGATGGTGCGCCGTTGTATATTCCGTCCACATTGCTCAGGATGATGAGTGTTTCTGCGTCCATCATGGAGGCGATCAGGCCAGACAACTCGTCGTTATCGGTGAACATGAGCTCGGTAACGCTAACCGTGTCGTTTTCGTTGACAATGGGAATCACGCCGTTGTCAATCATGACGCTCATACAGGCCCGTTGGTTGAGATACTCGCCGCGGGTTGAGAAGCTCTCTTTCATGGTCAGCACTTGCCCCACATGAAGCCCGTACTCGCGAAACAGGTCGTAGTAGAGGTTAATGAGTTTTGCCTGACCGAGGGCAGAAAACAACTGGCGTTGTTCCACACTGTCAAGTTTGTGGTCTACCTTGAGTTCTCCCCGTCCGCATGCCATGGCTCCCGACGAAACGAGTATCACCTCATACTTATGTTCTTTGAGCCAAGCTATCTGGTCCACAATGGCAGACATACGGGTCACATCGAGCTTTCCGTCTTTGCGTGTGAGCACATTGCTGCCAACTTTTACAACTATTCTTTTTCCCATCTTTATTCTTTTCGTTAAACGCATAAAAGTTGCACAGTTCTTGGTTTAGATGGCTGTACAACTTTTAGGTATGTGTATTGCTTAAAGACCAGCCTTGAGTCCTCTGACTACGGCAC
Organism: uncultured Prevotella sp.; assembly: GCA_934191235.1. GTDB lineage: Bacteria > Bacteroidota > Bacteroidia > Bacteroidales > Bacteroidaceae > Prevotella. The sequence continues at coordinate 11,446 of CAKPUA010000037.1, forward strand.
TGGTGAATCCGGCATGTTCCATCTCGTTGAGTCCTTTTATGGTAAGTCCTCCGGGAGTAGTAACCTTGTCTATTTCCTGTTCGGGATGAGTGCCATTGGCCTGTAGCAGTTCCACGGCACCTTTCACGGTTTGTTGCACGATGCGCTGTGCATCGGCAGCCCGGAATCCCAGTTCAACGCCACCCTCAGAAGCGGCACGGATGTATCGCATGGCATAGGCAATGCCGCAACTGGCCAATGTGGTGCCGGCTCCGAGCAGACGTTCTTCGGTGATGATGCTTTCGCCCAACTCGTCGAAGATTCTACTGACTGTGCGAATCTCGTCGGTCGATGCTCCTACGGGTACAATGAACGTCATGGAGGCTTTCACGGCAATGGCAGTGTTGGGAATGACCAGGAAGAAGGCGGGCAAAGCGTTGTCACCCTTATCAAGCCATGTTTTTATTTGGCTGGCCTTGATGCCTGCGGCACAGATGATGAGAGTCTGTTTCCCGTAGTCCAGTTCTTCTTTGATTTCCTCAATCACCTGTTCCAGTAGCCATGGCTTCACGAAGATGCTCACAATGCCTGAACTGGCTGCGGCCACTTTGTTGTCTGTGGTCACGCTGGCACCTTTCATGGCGAACCGTTCCAATTTCGTTTCTGTAGGATTTGCCACGGTGATGTCTGCCGCTTGAAACATTTCTCCTTTGAGCATGCCGTCGACGAAAGCGCCGCCCATGGCTCCTGCTCCAATCACTGAGATATTCATATGCTTGTGTTTTTCGTTGTTTTCTTTAAGCCATTGCTTTTTCCAACCTTCCTATGAAGTCGTCTACTTCCTGCTTGGTAAAACAAAGCGGTGGAAGTAAGCGCAGAATGTTGGTAGAGGCACATCCGGTGAAGCAGTGCTCCTCATAGACCAGTTTCTCGCGGATAGGCTTGTGAGGTGTGTCCAATTCAATGCCTACCATCAGTCCGCGTCCTCTTACGTCAACAATGTGTGGTTCTGTCTTCTGCAGCTCCTTGAGTCTTGCAATAAGATATTCTCCTGTCTCATGGGCATTTTCCACCAGTTTCTCACTCTCTATCACATCGAGCACGGCAAGTGCTGCCGTACATGCCAGGTGATTGCCTCCGAATGTGGTGCCCAGTTGTCCGTATTCAGGTTTGAATTCGGGCGAGATAAGCACACCGCCCATTGGAAATCCGCAACCAATGCCTTTGGCCACCGTGATGAGGTCAGGCTTGATGTCCAGCCATTGGTGAGCGAAGAATTTGCCAGAACGGCCGTAGCCACATTGTATTTCATCACAGATAAGCATGGTTCCGTATTTCTTGCATGCTGCCTGAAGTCCTTGTGCAAATTCACGGCTGGCCATACGTATTCCGCCTACACCTTGGATGCACTCTATGATGCATGCACAAACGTCTCCTTTTGCCAGTTCTTTTTCCCAAGCTTCCAAATCGTTCAGTGGCAAATAGGTCACGTGGTTGTTGGCGTTGATAGGAGCAATGATTTTGGGGTTGTTGGTCACCTCCACTGCCAGTGACGTGCGGCCATGGAATGCTTTTTCCGCTGACAACACTCGGGTGCGGCCAGTGTGGAAAGACGCTAGCTTGAGCGCATTCTCGTTGGCTTCGGCTCCACTGTTGATGAGAAAGAGCTGATAGTCTTCATAGCCCGATGCTTTACCCAGGCGCTTGGCAAGTTGTTGCTGTAATGGGTTGATGACCGAGTTGGAGTAGAACCCCAGCTTGTTCAGTTGGTTGGTCATCATTTCCACGTAGTGCGGATGGCAATGGCCTATGCTGATCACGGCATGGCCTCCGTAAAGGTCAAGATATTCTTGTCCCTTGTCGTCCCACACCTTGCAGCCTTTGCCCCTTTCAATGGTTACGTTGAGTAGGGGATATACATTAAATAATTCCATATTTTATTGTTTTTTGTCTTGTGGAAGTCGTGTGCCCTCCAGTTCTTTTAGAAAGCTGATGGCTTCAGGTGAAGCCCTGTCATCTCGTCAATGCCAAACATGATGTTCATGTTCTGCACTGCTTGGCCAACGGCACCTTTCAGAAGATTGTCTATGGTAGACGTGATGAGCAACTTGTCTCCATATTTGTCGCAGTGTACAAGAGCTTTATTGGTGTTGACCACTTGCTTCATGTCAATGGCCTTGTCCACATAGTGGGTGAATTTTGCATCTTTGTAGAAGTCCTTGTAGCCCTTGACAATGTCTTCAAGAGGCATGTCTGTCTTGACCACTTCCGTGGCGAAAATGCCTCGGGCAAAATCTCCACGATAGGGGATGAAATCTATTTCGGCTTCCAAATGTCCTTGCACTTGTTGCAGACTCTGCTTGATTTCCGGAACATGCTGGTGCTGAAAAGCTTTGTATATGCTCATATTGTTGTTGCGCCAAGAGAAGTGGGTTGTTGCACCGGGCTTTTGCCCCGCACCGGTGCTGCCTGTGATGGCGTTTACGGCTACGTCGCTCTTGATGATGCCCAAGCTGGCGGCAGGTAGAAGCCCCAACTGTATGCAGGTGGCAAAGCAACCAGGGTTGGCCACATGTTGTGCAGTGGCTATTTGGGCCTTGTTGATTTCCGGAAGACCATACACGTAATCATTGCCGGGAGCAGCGAGTCTGAAGTCTTGTGCCAGGTCAATGATTTTCACATTCGCGGGAATCTTGTGTTCCTTGAGAAAAGTTTCGCTCTTTCCGTGGCCGAAGCAGAAGAATACAACGTCGACCTGGTCGAACGGCATTTCCGATGTGAAAGTCATTTCAGTCTCTCCATAAAGTCCTTCATGCACGTCGGTCAACAGGTTGCCGGCATTGCTTTCACTGTTTACAAACACCAGTTCTGCCTCCGGATGGTTGAGCAGCAGGCGAATCAGTTCACCGGCAGTGTATCCGGCTCCGCCCAATATTCCTATCTTTATCATTCTATCATGTTGTTTTCGTGAGGAAGGCATAGCCAGAATCTCTAATATAGAAGAAGACCTGTGCCGCAGGCAAATGTGAATACGAACCACACAATGCGTAGGATGATAGGGTCTATGTCGAAATATTCAGCCAATCCTCCACATACTCCGCCAATCTTCTTGTCATGGTCTGACAAATACAACCTTTTCATAATTCCTCATTGTTTACGGGCAGATTCTTAATTGTTACCGCCCAGTGTCCTTTTATTATCTCTGTTCGTCGGGATGGATGCCGTAGTACACGCGCAGTGGCGTGCTCAGCACCTTGATGAATCCCTTGGCCTCTTCGGCAGTCCAGCCGTGCTGCATTTCTCCGTATTCGCCGAGTTTTGACTTCAGCAAGTCATCCTGAGAGTCCACGCCCACAGTTTCAAATCCCAAAGGACGGAGTTTCAGGATGGCAGTACCGTTCACATTGCGTTGTGACGATGTGAGCATAGCCTCGATGTCGGGCATTACCGGTTCTAGATACTGGCTTTCGTGGAGGAACATGCCATACCAGTTGGCCACCTGGTCTTTCCAGTATTGTTGCCACTTGCTCAGAGTGTATTTCTCCAGGAGGCGGTGAGCCTCGATGATGAGTTTCGGTGCGGCAGCCTCAAAACCCACACGGCCCTTGATGCCTATGATGGTGTCTCCCACGTTGCAGTCGCGCCCGATACCGTAGGCGGCGCCAATCTCTTCAATCTTCTGGATGGCTTTCACCTTGTCTGTAAAGGCTTCTCCGTTGACAGCCGTGATTTCGCCTTTTTCAAAGGCTATTTTCAGCGTGCTCTCTTCGGTCTTGGTCACGTGCTTCAAGTAGGCTTCTTCAGGCAATCCTTGTGCCGAATCGAGAATTTCCCCGCCACAGATGCTGGTACCCCAGATACCCACGTTGTATGAATATTTGAGCTTCGTAAAGTCGGCAAAGTATCCGTGCTCGTTGAGGTAGTCCACTTCCTCCTTGCGCGAGAGGGCATGGTCGCGGGTGAGTGTGATGATTTCAACGCCTGGGGCCATCACCAGAAAGGTCATGTCGAACCGAATCTGGTCGTTGCCTGCACCCGTTGATCCGTGGGCAATGGCATCGGCGCCAATCTGCTTGGCATAGCGTGCGATGGCGATTGCCTGGAAAATGCGTTCAGATGATACCGAGATAGGGTAGCAGTTGTTGCGCATCACGTTGCCGTAAATCATATATTTGAGACTTTTCTCATAGTACTCTTGGGTCACATCGAGCGTCACATATTCCTTGGCACCCAACTTGTAGGCGTTTTCCTCGTTGGCCTTGAGTTGTTCAGCACTGAATCCGCCTGTATTGGCGCATGCTGCATACACTTCATAACCCATGTCGTGGGAGAGTTTCATTACTGTATAGGAGGTGTCAAGACCTCCTGAAAACGCTACTACTACTTTCTTCTTGTCAGCCATAATACTTTGCTTTTAAAATGTTTTTCTCTCTTTCTATAAAAATAAAAGTGGCGGCCAGTCCTTATGCATTGGCCTCTCTTTCCCTGATTTTCTCAATTTCTTCTTCCGACAATTCAATGGGAAGTTTGTCGTCAGGGTGCTCTGCTGGGTCATACATCATGCCTGTGCAAATGCAGAAACGGCGTTCTGTGCGTTTAAGCACATCCACGTTGATGCATCCCTCACAGCCTCTCCAAAAGGCTTCGTCGTCTGTCAAGTCGGAGAAGGTTACGGGCAGATAACCCAGTTGGGTGTTCATCTTCATCACAGCCGAACCGCTGGTCAGTGAGAATATCTTGGCCTGTGGCCAGCGAAGGCGAGCCAACGTGAAGGTGAGGTTCTTGATGCGTTTGGCTACGCCACGATGGCGGTAATCGGGGTTCACGATGAGTCCCGATGTGGTAACATAATGCTTGTTGCCCCAGGTCTCAATATAGCTGAAACCTACAAAGTCGCCGTTGCAAAGGGCGATGACGGCTTTACCTTCCTTCATCTTGGTTGCCACATATTCGTGTGAACGGCGGGCAATGCCTGTGCCTCTTACTTTAGCGGATGATGCCATTGTTTCGAGAATCGTGTCAACGTATTTCTCATGCGAGGCGTCGGCAACCATTACTTTGATTTCTTCCATTTCTTTATGTCGTTTTTATAGTTTTGTCGTTAAAAAATCTCTCTCCCTTGAATTTCTTTCTCTTCTCTCCTTGTCATTCCTAAGTGAAATACACCGTCAGGGCACGTTTCAACTGCAACTTCGATGTGCCTTCTTTCATTACGATGAAGATCGTGTCGTCGCCCGCAATCGTTCCGAGTATCTCCGGAATCTCGTCGTTGTCAATGTTGTAGGCGATACTGCTGGCATAGCCCGGACGAGTTTTCACCACAGCCATGTTGCCCGAGAAACTGATGGATATGAATCCGGGCGTACTGAGCATCTCCCTTGCCGTGCTTGGCTTGGCTACTCTCCTGTACATCGTCTCGTTGGGAAGCACATAGACGTATTTGCCGTCCATACTTGCTGCCTTGGCCACCTTCAGTTGCTTCATGTCGCGGCTCAGTGTGGCTTGGGTGAGGTTGAACCCTTCGTCTGAAAGGGCTCTAAGCACCTCTTCCTGATTGCCCAATTCCTGGCTCGAGATGATCATCTTCAATGTCTCTATACGGTCTGCCTTGCTTCTCATTGTTTGTATATTTATTCGTTTACGACTGCAAAAGTATGAATAAATATGCGAACAGGCAAATATTCATGCAATAAATTTACGATTTAATACGAAAAAAGCCTTGCAGGTCCGTTGTTTGACGGCAATGCAAGACTTTGTCTAATAAATAATAAGGTATTGCTCGACAATCTATTTCCTGTCTCCAAATATTCTCAACAAGTAGATAAACAGGTTGATGAAGTCGAGGTAGAGGGTTAGCGAGCCGAGTACGGCAAGCTTTTGGGTGCTTTCGTTCACTTCGTCACATTGGGCGAGCATCTGCTTGATTTTCTGAGAATCATAGGCTGTGAGTCCCACAAAAACAAGTACTCCGGCATAGCTGATAATCAGGTCGAGACCATTGCTGTGCAGGAAAAGGTTCACAATCGTAGCGATCACAAGACCAATCAAAGCCATAAACAGTATTTTGCCCATCGATGTCAAGTCGCTCTTGGTGAAATACCCTACGGCAGCCATCACGCCGAAAGTGCCTGCTGTAATGAAGAACACGCTGGCTATGGACGACATAGTGAACGCATAGAATATAGATGATAGCATGGCGCCATTAAGGGCGGAATACAGAATGAACAAGAGGGTGGCAGTTGCAAGTGACATCTTGTCAATAGCACCGCTGATTGACCATACCAGTGCAAATTCTGCAATGATTAATCCCCAGAATACAACTTGGTTGCTGATGATGGTCAGCGTCAACCCTGTTGACGCAAATCCATAAGCAGTCATTCCGGTAATGACCAAAGCCAGTGCCATCCAAGTGTACACCTTGTTCATTAAGGCGGGAAAAGCGGTGGAGAGCATGTTCTCTTTCTCTCTCACGGCACTATAAAGTTCGTCTCTTTCCATTTCTCTTTTTGTTTTAAATATGAATAATAGTTTTGCAAATATATCACTTCTCATTCTAACCTGCAAATATTGTGCCGTACTTTTATGTATATTTGGGTTTTCTTGTGTATTCAGTCTGCACGAATGTTGCTCTTGTCTCTTCAAAATCCGTAGCCTTATCAGCTTTTAACACAACCCTCTGAGACTTTTCGTCCCAAACTTTCACATACACGCTAAATGATTTTCCCCGTAACACCTATAACCTGTCAATTTTTTATTCTTTCCAAACATGTACATGTTGATAATCAAGTCGATGTAATTTCCTAGCTTAATAACATCTATCACTTTTTCAATATGGAACGATCACTAAACTATCACTTGTCGTATGCACATCATAAAGTTTAGCAGTAATTGTGATTTCTCCGAATCAAGTCTTTTCCATCCTTTTATACTCTTGTGGGTTGGGTAAACTTCTTGCCGTTCGAATCTCCCATAAAAGATATCACTGGTTGGGCAATGAATGCCCACGGCGATGAGCAACTCATTACTCTGCTATTAGCGGTGAGTAAGTCGGCTATTAACAGTCCGTAACTCTGCCACTTACGAAGTCTAAGTCTGCGA
>CAKPUA010000038.1:0-16429 GCA_934191235.1 uncultured Prevotella sp.
GAGCACTGGTCTCCAAAACCAGGTGTCGGGAGTTCGAGCCTCTCTTCCCGTGCTAAAAAGAAGATAATATGTTTAAATCGATAGTAAATTATTGCAAGGCATGTTACGACGAACTTGCGCATAAGACTACTTGGCCATCTCGTGCCGAACTAACCCACAGTGCAGTGGTTGTATTATCTGCTTCCCTTGTCATTGCACTGGTGGTGTTCGCAATGGATTGGGTGTTCAAGAATTTTATGACAGTGGTTTACCCTAATTAATTTGTTTAGAAATGACTGAGACAGTAAACAAATGGTATGTGATGAAAGCTGTCAGCGGAAAAGAGGCTAAGGTTAAAGAATATATCGAAGCCGAATTGAAGCATAATGACAAACTTGCATCACATGTTTCTCAGGTTCTTATACCTATGGAGAAGTTTGCAGTGCTTCGCAATGGTAAAAGAGTTGTCAAAGAAAAAATTAGTCTTCCAGGTTATGTCCTCGTTCAGGCTAATATGAATAATGACATCGCTGGTATCCTGCGTTTTATGCCAAATGTTTTAGGCTTTCTTGGCGGATTAAGTAGTCCTACACCTGTCAGACAATCTGAGGTCAATCGCCTTCTTGGAAATTCGGATGATTCTGAACTTGTTGAAGACATTGACGTACCTTATGCAGTTGATGAGACTGTAAAGGTGACAGACGGTCCATTCAGCGGATTCAGTGGCGTAATCGAAGAGGTTAACGCTGAAAAACACAAGCTGAAAGTTATGGTTAAGATTTTCGGACGTAAAACTCCGTTAGAACTTAGTTTTATGCAAGTCGAAAAAGAATAGGCAAAGTTACGTTTGTGTTGTTCTTTTTATATTAAATTCAATTTATAACAAACAAAGAAATGGCTAAAGAAGTTGCTGGATTAATCAAATTACAGATTAAGGGTGGCGCTGCAAATCCTTCACCACCAGTAGGACCTGCACTTGGTTCTAAGGGTATCAATATCATGGGATTCTGCAAAGAATTCAACGCCCGTACCCAGGATAAGGCAGGTAAAGTTCTCCCTGTCGTTATCACATACTACACAGACAAGTCATTCAGCTTCGTAATCAAGACCCCTCCTGCAGCTGTTCAGCTTTTGGAGGCAGCCAAGGTAAAGAGCGGTAGTGCTGAGCCAAACCGTAAGAAAGTTGCTTCGGTAACTTGGGAGCAGGTGAAAGCAATCGCCGAAGACAAAATGGCTGACCTTAACTGCTTTACTGTAGAGTCTGCTATGAGACTGATAGCTGGTACAGCAAGAAGTATGGGTATCACTGTAAAAGGGGACTTCCCTGGTAAATAAATTTTATAACTTCAATTAAGAAAATGAGTAAACTGACAAAAAATCAAAAATCAGTAGCTGATAAGGTTGAAGCAGGGAAAGCATACTCTTTGAAGGAAGCAGCAGAGTTGGTAAAGGAAATTACAACAACCAAGTTTGACGCTTCTCTTGATATCGATGTACGCTTGGGCGTTGACCCACGTAAGGCTAACCAGATGGTTCGTGGCGTTGTGTCACTTCCTAATGGAACTGGTAAGGTTACACGTGTGCTCGCTCTCTGTACCCCTGATGTTGAAGCTGCTGCTAAAGAAGCAGGTGCTGATTATGTTGGTCTCGACGAATATATCGAAAAGATCAAGGGTGGATGGACAGATGTTGATGTCATCATCACAATGCCTTCTTGCATGGGTAAGATCGGTCCTTTGGGTCGTGTACTCGGTCCTCGCGGTTTGATGCCTAACCCCAAGAGTGGTACTGTAACTATGGACGTTGCTAAGGCAGTTAAGGAAGTTAAGCAAGGTAAGATTGACTTCAAGGTTGACAAGGCAGGTATTATTCATACCTCCATTGGTAAGGTTTCGTTCACTCCCGAACAGATCTACCAAAACGCTAAGGAGTTCATCGCTACTGTTGTGAAACTGAAGCCTGCTTCCGCTAAAGGTACATACATCAAGAGTATCTTTATTTCTAGCACGATGAGTAAGGGTATCAAGATTGATCCTAAATCAGTTGAATCACTCTAAAAGTTTTGTAAAATGAAGAAAGAAGTAAAAGATACAATCGTAGTAGAGCTTGGCAAGAAGCTGCAGGAATATCCTCACTTCTACTTGGTAGACGTTACGGGTATGAATGCTGAAGCTACAAGCGCACTTCGTCGCAAGTGCTTCAAGAGTGAAATCAAGATGGTCGTGGTGAAGAACAAACTTCTTCACAAGGCTTTCGAAGAGTCTGAGATTGACTATGAACCTCTCTACAGCACACTGAAAGGAAACACTGCTGTTATGTTTACACAGACTGCCAATGTTCCTGCAAAGTTGCTGAAGGAATACAAAAACGACGGTATACCTGCGCTCAAGGGTGCATATGCTGAAGAAGGTATTTTCGTAGGTGCTGATAAGCTCGATGAACTCGCAGCTCTCAAGAGCAAGAATGAGGTTATTGCAGAAATTGTTGCTTTGCTGCAGTCTCCCGCAAAGAATGTCGTTTCAGCTCTCCAGTCAGGTGCAAACACCATTCACGGTGTGCTTAAGACTTTAGGCGAGCGTCCTGAATAAATTGCATATCTTGCATATTAAAGTCATCAAATAATCAACATTAAAAAACAAATAAAATTAGAATAAAATGGCAGACGTAAAAGCTATTGCTGAAGAATTGGTAAATTTGACAGTTAAAGAAGTAAATGAGTTGGCAACAGTCCTGAAGGACGAGTATGGTATCGAGCCTGCTGCTGCAGCTGTTGCTGTAGCTGCTGGTCCTGCTGCTGCTGGTGCAGCTGCTGCAGAAGAGAAAACATCCTTCGATGTAGTTCTCGCTGAAGTAGGTTCTGCAAAGCTCCAGGTTGTTAAGGCCGTTAAGGAAGCTTGTGGTCTTGGTCTGAAAGAGGCTAAGGATCTCGTAGACGGTGCTCCTTCTAAGTTGAAGGAAGGTCTTTCTAAGGACGAGGCTGAGAACCTTAAGAAGGCTATCGAAGAGGCTGGTGCTAAGGTTGAGCTCAAGTAATAGAAGATTACTTATCACTTGAATATGGTTAAGATCTTCCCAGTAGGAGGGTCTTAACCTTTTTGTGTCTTATTTGATTAATTTGTCTAATTAGGCCAATTAGACTATAATACATTTAAAGATTAATGGCTTCAAAGATTGTTGATAATAGAGTAAATTTTGCCAGCGTAAAGAATCCGTATCCATATCCGGATTTCCTCGATGTGCAGTTAAAGTCTTTTAAAGACTTCTTGCAATTGGATACTCCGCCTGAGGAACGCAAGAACGACGGTCTCTATAAGGTATTCTCAGAGAATTTCCCTATAACCGATACGCGTAATAATTTTGTTCTTGAGTTCTTGGATTACTATATTGACCCACCTCGCTATTCTATTGACGAATGTCTGGAGAGAGGACTCACTTATAGTGTACCCTTGAAGGCTAAGATGAAACTGTATTGTACAGACCCTGACCATGAGGATTTCGGTACGTTTATACAGGATGTCTTCCTTGGCACTATTCCTTATATGACTGCTAATGGCACTTTTGTTATTAATGGTGCCGAACGTGTCGTAGTTTCTCAGTTGCATCGTTCTCCAGGTGTGTTCTTCGGACAAGGAGTTCATGCTAATGGTACGGTGCTTTATTCTGCCCGTATCATTCCTTTCAAAGGCTCGTGGATTGAGTTTGCGACTGACATCAACAATGTGATGTATGCTTACATAGACCGTAAGAAGAAGTTGCCTGTTACAACGCTCCTTCGTGCTATAGGTTTCGAAAACGACAAGGACATTCTTCAGATTTTCGATTTGGCAGAAGAAGTTAAGGTTAACAAGAAAAATATCAAGGCTGCCATTGGTCGTAAACTTGCTGCGCGTGTTCTTAAGAGTTGGAATGAGGACTTCGTAGATGAAGATACTGGCGAAGTAGTTTCCATTGAACGTAATGAGGTTATCATGGAACGTGAAACCGAAATTACGGAAGACAATATGGAAGAAATTCTCGAAAGTGGTTGTTCTTCAATTCTTCTTCATAAGGATGAAGAAGTAGCCAACAAGTACTCTATTATCTTCAACACGCTTGGTAAGGATCCAAGTAATTCAGAGAAGGAAGCAGTGCTCTATATCTATCGTCAGCTCCGCAATGCTGACCCTGCTGATGATGCATCTGCTCGTGAGGTTATCCAGAACCTTTTCTTCTCAGACAAGCGTTACGACTTGGGTGAAGTAGGCCGTTATAGAATTAACAAGAAGTTGGGACTCGATACCGATATGGATGTTCGCGTTCTGACTAAAGAAGATATAATTGAGATCATCAAGTATCTCATTCAACTGATTAACTCCAATGCTACTGTCGATGATATCGACCACCTTTCCAACCGTCGTGTGCGTACTGTCGGTGAGCAACTGAGTAACCAGTTCTCTATTGGTCTGGCCCGTATGAGCCGCACCATTCGTGAGCGTATGAATGTTCGTGACAATGAAGTGTTCACACCTACTGACTTGATTAACGCCAAGACTATATCGAGCGTTATCAATTCATTCTTCGGTACCAACCCATTGTCACAGTTCATGGATCAGACCAACCCGTTGGCTGAGGTAACCCATAAACGACGTCTTTCAGCTCTTGGTCCTGGAGGTCTCTCTCGTGAGCGTGCAGGCTTTGAGGTTCGAGATGTACACTATACGCACTATGGTCGTTTGTGCCCTATCGAGAGTCCTGAAGGACCTAACATCGGTCTTATCTCTTCTCTTTGTCTTTATGCAAAGATCAATGACCTCGGTTTCATTGTGACCCCTTATCGTGAGGTGAAGAATTCCAAGGTGGATATGGATAATAACGATGTGAAGTATCTCACTGCTGAGGAAGAAGAGAACAAGATTATCGGTCAGGGTAATGCACCTCTGAACGAAGATGGTACATTTATTCGTGAGGTTGTCAAGTGTCGCCAGGATGCCGACTATCCAGTAGTTACTCCTGAAAATGTAGACCTCATCGATGTGGCCCCTCAGCAGATCGCTTCAGTTTCTGCCGGTCTTATTCCTTTCTTGGAACATGACGATGGTCACCGTGCATTGATGGGATGTAACATGATGCGCCAGGCGGTTCCATTGCTTCACAATGATGCGCCAATCGTTGGTACAGGACTGGAGAAGCAGGTTTGTGAAGATTCACGAACCATGATTACCGCAGAAGGTGAAGGCGTTATTGAATATGTAGATGCTACAACTATCCGCATCCTTTATGATAGAACAGAGGAAGAGGAGTTCGTAAGCTTTGAACCTGCGCTTAAGGAATATCGTATTCCCAAGTTCCGTCGTACCAACCAGAACATGACCATTGACCTTCGGCCTATCTGCAACAAGGGTCAGCGTGTGAAGGCCGGTGATATCCTCACTGAGGGTTATGCAACAGAGAATGGTGAACTTGCTTTGGGTCGTAACCTCTTGGTTGCTTATATGCCATGGAAGGGTTACAACTACGAGGATGCCATTGTGCTTTCTGAGCGTATGGTTCGTGATGATGTCCTCACCAGTGTTCATGTGGATGAATATTCACTCGACGTACGTGAAACGAAACGTGGTATGGAAGAGTTCACCAGTGACATTCCTAATGTCAGCGAGGAAGCTACTAAGGATCTTGATGATAATGGTATCATCCGTATCGGTGCACGCGTTGAACCAGGAGACATAATGATTGGTAAGATTTCTCCAAAGGGTGAAAGCGATCCTTCACCTGAAGAGAAATTGCTCCGTGCTATCTTTGGTGATAAGGCAGGTGATGTGAAAGATTCTTCCTTGAAGGCCAATCCGTCGCTCAGTGGTGTGGTTATCGACAAGAAACTCTTCTCTCGTGCCGTCAAGACTCGCGAGTCGAAGAAACAGGATAAGGTAATCCTTGCCAAGATTGACGAGGAGTATGAAGCTAAGGGTGAAGACCTGAAGGATATCCTTGTTGACAAACTGATGACTCTTACTGATGGTAAAGTTTCTAAGGGAGTCAAGGACTATTCAGGTGCTGAAATTATCACGAACGGCAGCAAGTTTACTGTTCCCGCACTCAAGAACCTCGACTATGAGGGAATCCAGAGCAACGGTTGGACAGAAGACGACCATACCAATGGCTTGATTCAGAAGCTCATCATGAACTATATCCGCAAGTATAAGTTGCTTGATGCTGAACTCAAGCGCCGCAAGTTTGCCATTACCATTGGTGATGAACTTCCATCAGGAGTCCTTCAGATGGCCAAGGTTTATATTGCCAAGAAGCGTAAGATCGGTGTAGGTGATAAACTCGCCGGTCGCCATGGTAACAAGGGTATTGTTTCCAAGGTAGTACGTATGGAAGACATGCCGTTCCTTGAGGACGGACGTCCAGTAGACTTGGTGCTCAACCCATTGGGCGTGCCTTCACGTATGAACTTGGGTCAGATCTTCGAGGCTATTCTCGGTGCGGCCGGTAGAAAGCTCGGTGTCAAGTTCGCTACACCTATTTTTGATGGTGCAAAGCTAGCTGACCTCTCAGAATGGACAGACAAGGCTGGTCTTCCCCATCTTTGCTCTACTCACCTCTACGATGGTGAAACAGGTGAACGTTTCGATCAACCTGCAACAGTGGGTGTGACCTACTTCTTGAAACTCGGCCATATGGTTGAAGACAAGATGCACGCTCGTAGCATTGGTCCTTACTCACTCATCACCCAGCAACCTCTTGGCGGTAAGGCCCAGTTTGGTGGTCAGCGTTTCGGAGAGATGGAAGTTTGGGCCCTCGAGGCATTTGGCGCCAGCCATGTACTTCAGGAGGTGCTCACAATCAAGAGTGATGATGTTGTTGGCCGCTCAAAGGCATACGAGGCAATTGTCAAGGGTGAACCGATGCCTACACCTGGCATCCCCGAATCACTCAACGTGTTGCTCCATGAGCTGAGAGGACTTGGCTTAAGTATCAAACTTGACTAAATACATACAAGAAAATGGCTTTCAAAAAAGATACAAAGATAAAGACTAATTTTACGAAGATTACCATCGGTCTCGCTTCACCTGAAGAGATCTTGGAAAATTCGTATGGTGAGGTGACCAAGCCTGAGACCATCAACTATCGTACTTACAAGCCTGAGCGCGACGGCTTGTTCTGCGAGCGCATCTTCGGTCCTACCAAGGACTATGAATGTGCCTGTGGCAAGTATAAGCGAATCAGATATAAAGGTATCGTTTGTGATCGATGCGGTGTTGAGGTGACAGAGAAGAAGGTACGCCGCGAGCGTTCAGGTCACATCGAATTGGTGGTGCCTGTAGCTCACATTTGGTATTTCCGTTCTTTGCCAAACAAGATTGGCTATTTGCTCGGCATGCCTACCAAGAAACTTGATGCAGTCATCTATTATGAGAAATATGTGGTGATCAATCCAGGTGTACTTGCAGGTAAGACTGATGCCGAAGACAACGAAATCAATGGCTCGCACAAGTTCGACCTCTTGTCGGAAGATGAGTATATTGACATCCTCGACAATCAGCTTCCCGAAGGCAATGAGCGTTTGGCTGATGACGATCCCAACAAGTTCGTTGCCAAGATGGGTGCCGAGGCTATTTTCGACCTGTTGAGTACCATCGATCTTGACTCGCTCTCTTATGAACTGCGTGACCGTGCCAACAATGACTCGTCACAGCAGCGTAAGACCGAGGCATTGAAGCGTCTTCAAGTAGTTGAAGCTTTCCGCTCCAGCAAAGGCGTGAACCGTCCTGAGTGGATGATCATGAAGATTATTCCTGTTATTCCACCAGAGCTCCGTCCGCTTGTTCCTCTTGATGGCGGTCGCTTTGCCACATCCGACCTCAATGACCTCTATCGTCGTGTCATCATTCGCAACAACCGTCTGAAGCGACTGATGGAGATCAAGGCTCCTGAAGTTATTCTCCGTAATGAGAAGCGTATGCTTCAGGAAGCTGTTGATTCTCTTTTCGACAACTCTCGCAAGAGCAGTGCTGTGAAGAGTGAGAGCAATCGTCCTCTGAAGTCACTTTCCGACTCTTTGAAGGGTAAGTCAGGTCGTTTCCGTCAGAACCTCCTTGGTAAGCGTGTTGACTATTCAGCCCGTTCAGTTATCGTTGTAGGTCCTGAGTTGAAGATGGGCGAGTGCGGTCTTCCCAAGCTGATGGCTGCCGAACTCTACAAGCCGTTTATCATTCGCAAGCTTATTGAGCGTGGCATCGTGAAGACCGTGAAGAGTGCCAAGAAGATTGTAGATCGCCGTGAGCCCGTTATTTGGGATATCCTTGAGAACGTGATGAAAGGTCATCCTGTGCTTCTCAACCGTGCCCCTACACTTCACCGTCTTGGTATTCAGGCCTTCCAGCCTAAACTTATTGAGGGTAAGGCCATCCAGCTCCATCCATTGGCATGTACGGCTTTCAATGCCGACTTCGATGGTGACCAGATGGCTGTTCACCTCCCGTTGAGCAACGAGGCTGTTCTTGAAGCCCAGATTCTGATGCTTCAGAGTCATAACATTCTGAACCCTGCCAATGGCGCACCTATCACCGTTCCTTCACAGGATATGGTGCTCGGTCTCTATTATATCACAAAGATTCGTCCGGGAGCCCTGGGAGAAGGTCTGACCTTCTATGGTCCCGAAGAGGCTATCATTGCCCACAATGAAGGCCGTTGCGACCTCCACGCTCAAGTGAAGGTGATTGTCAATGACCTCGTGGACGGAAAGATTGAGAAGCGCCTTGTCGAGACCTCTGTAGGTCGTGTGATTGTTAATGGCATTATTCCTGATGAGGTAGGCTTTGTCAACAAGGTCATCTCCAAGAAGAGTCTGCGTGACATTATCGCAGATGTGATCAAGGCTGTTGGCTTTGCCCGTGCCTGCGAATTCCTCGATGGTATCAAGAACCTCGGTTATCGTATGGCTTATCTTGCAGGTCTTTCCTTCAACCTTGACGATATCATCATTCCGCCAGAGAAGGAAGCTATTGTGCAGAAGGGTCACGACGAAGTTCGCCAGATTACCGACAACTATAATATGGGTTTCATCACCGATACCGAGCGTTACAACCAGGTTATTGATACATGGACACACGTGAACAATGACCTTGGTGACGTGCTGATGAAGGAGATGACCGAAGCCGACCAGGGATTCAACGCCGTATTCATGATGCTTGATTCTGGAGCCCGTGGTTCTAAAGATCAGATCAAGCAGCTCTCCGGTATGCGCGGTTTGATGGCCAAGCCGCAGAAGGCAGGCGCCGAAGGTGCACAGATTATTGAGAATCCTATCCTCTCCAACTTCAAGGAAGGTATGAGCGTGCTGGAGTACTTCATTTCGTCTCACGGTGCCCGTAAGGGTCTTGCCGATACCGCTATGAAGACGGCCGATGCCGGTTATCTGACCCGTCGTTTGGTTGACGTTTCTCACGATGTGATTATCAACGAGGAAGACTGCGGTACACTCCGTGGACTTGTTTGCACAGCCCTCAAGAATGGTGATGAGGTTATCTCTTCTCTCTACGAGCGTATACTTGGCCGTGTGTCTGTTCATGACATTATCCATCCAAGCACAGGCGAACTTATCTGTGCAGCCGGTGAGGAAATCACAGAACCCAAAGCCAAGGCTATTGAAGAGTCGCCTATCGAGAGTGTCGAGATTCGTTCCGTGCTTACCTGCGAGAGCAAGCATGGTGTGTGCATGAAGTGTTACGGACGTAACCTTGCCACAGCCCGCATGGTACAGATCGGTGAAGCTGTCGGTGTGATTGCCGCTCAGGCCATTGGTGAGCCTGGTACACAGCTTACCCTCCGTACGTTCCACGCCGGTGGTGTGGCTGCCAATGCAGCTGCCAATGCTTCAATCGTAGCCAAGAATGACTGCAAGATTGAGTTCGACGAACTCCGCACCGTTCCGTTCCAGGAAGAAGGCGATAACGGCACACGTGACTGCCAGATGGTGGTGAGCCGCTTGGCGGAAATCCGCTTTGTGGATGCCAATACAGATATCGTATTGTCAACGCTTAATGTGCCATACGGAAGTTCACTCTACTTCCAGCACGGCGACACAGTGAAGAAGGGCGACCTCATAGCCAAGTGGGATCCGTTCAATGCTGTTATCGTGACCGAGTACAAGGGTACCCTTCGCTTCAACGACATTATTGCAGGTGTTACCTATAAGGCCGAGACCGACGAAACCACAGGTCTTACCGAGAAGATTATCACCGAATCTCGTGACAAGAGCAAGGTACCTACTTGCGATATTCTTGACGCCAATGGTGAGGTGCTCGGAACCTACAACTTCCCTGTGGGTGGCCACGTAGTAGTGGAAGACGGTCAGACAGTGTCTACCGGTACCACACTTGTGAAGATTCCTCGTGCTGTTGGTAAGGCTGGTGACATCACCGGTGGTCTTCCACGTGTAACCGAACTCTTCGAGGCTCGTAATCCTTCCAACCCTGCAGTCGTTTCTGAAATCGACGGTGAGGTGTCTATGGGTAAGGTGAAGCGCGGTAATCGTGAAATCATTATCACCAGCAAGACTGGCGACCAGCGCAAGTACCTCGTTTCTTTGAGCAAGCAAATCCTTGTTCAGGAACACGACGCTGTGCGTGCCGGCACACCACTTTCAGACGGTGTTATCACTCCTGGCGACATCCTTGCCATCAAGGGTCCCACCGCTGTACAGGAGTACATCGTCAACGAAGTACAAGACGTATACCGTCTCCAGGGTGTGAAGATTAACGACAAGCACTTCGAGATTATCGTTCGTCAGATGATGCGCAAGGTGCAAATCAATGATCCAGGCGACACCACATTCCTTGAGCAGGAAATTGTTGACAAGCTCGACTTTGCTGAGGAGAACGACCGTATCTGGGGCAAGAAGGTGGTAGTTGACGCTGGCGACAGCGAGAACTTCCAGAAGGGTCAGATTGTCACAGCCCGCAAGCTCCGTGACGAGAACTCTTCACTCAAGCGCCGCGACCGTAAGCTCGTTCAGGTGCGCGATGCAGTGCCCGCCACATCTACACAGATTCTGCAGGGTATCACACGTGCCGCACTTCAGACCAAGAGCTATATGAGTGCCGCTTCGTTCCAGGAGACCACCAAGGTGCTCAACGAGGCTGCTATCCGTGGCAAGGTAGACAACCTGGTAGGCATGAAGGAAAACGTGATTTGCGGTCACTTGATTCCTGCCGGTACAGGTCTTCGTCAGTGGAGCAAGATTGTGGTTGGCAGCAAGGAAGAATACGACCGTATGCAGGCCAACAAGAAGAACGTGCTCGACTACGATCAGAAATAACGCAATTATTCTATAACCTCACCAGAGGCTCATTTCCCGCAGAGGAAATGAGCCTCTTTGATTTTTAAGTCATCTGATTTGGGAAATGTGGAATAATGGCTCCGAATTACAAAATGGGGGAAATAAAAAACTCCCACCGAAGCGGGAGTATAGGTTTAACACCTTCGGCATTTCTGCCTTATTGTGATAAGATGTAGGAATCTTATTATCTGTTTGCAAATTTACATCAAAAAGTTTGTATTCACAAATATATTGTCGTAAATTTACCGGGTAAAATTACATTTATCTAAAACTTAACCATATTATGACAAAAATTCTGGGCATTGATACAGGAACCAACAGTTTGGGCTGGGCTATAGTTGAAAAGACTGCTGGTCCATACGAGCTTCTTGACAAGGGTGTGAATATCTTTCAAGAAGGCGTTAAAATAGAAAAGGGAATTGAGTCGTCAAAGGCCGCTGAACGTACGGCACATAAGTCTATGAGGAAAAGGTATTATAGAATTAAGCTTCGTAAAATACATTTGCTTCGTATACTAGTAGAGAATAAACTATGTCCCCCCTTATCTAATGAAGAATTGTCGGCTTGGAGACTGAAGAAAGTCTATCCCAAGAATGACTCTTTTTTTAGTTGGCAGTCAATTGACGAAGACACTGAAAAGAATCCTTATGCTTATCGTCATCGTTGCCTTCATGAAAAACTTGACCTTAACAAAGAAACAGATCGATATGTATTAGGTCGGGCCTTTTACCATATCACTCAACGCCGAGGCTTTCTGAGCAATCGTAAAGAGCAAGGTGGAGATGACTCAGGCAAGGTTAAGGAAGGTATATCTACACTGACAGAAAAAATGCATGAAGCAGGTTATGATTATTTGGGCGATTATTTCTATTCGTTATATTGTAAAGGAGAAAAGATCCGCAATCATTATACAGCCCGTAACGAGCACTATTTGGCTGAATTTATGGCCATTTGCCAACAACAAGAACTACCGTCCGATTTGATTAATCGAATCGGTCATGCTATATTCGACCAACGACCTTTGAAATCGCAAAAGGGACAAGTTGGTAAATGTGTATTTGAGAAAAACAAGTCCAAATGCCCTTCTTCTCATCCGTCGTATGAAGAGTTTAGAATGTTGTGTTTCGTCAATAACATAAAGATTCAGACTCCCGACGATGATTGTTTGCGACCCCTTACAAAGAAAGAACGCGAGAAAATTAGTCCTCTGTTCTTTAGGAAATCCAAGAATACATTTGACTTTGAAGATATTGCCAAGAAACTTGCACCGAAAAAGCAATACGGCTTTTTCAGACATAGTGCGGACAAGGAAATGCCTTATTTGTTCAATTATCCAATGGATACACCCGTTTCAGGTTGTCCGGTCACTGCTGCTCTTCGTGACATTTTTGGCGATGATTGGCTGACGGCTGTCTGTGAGGTTTATACCTTGGGCAAAGGAAAAAGTCAACAGGAAATTTTGAATGATGTGTGGCATGCACTGTTTTTCTATTCGGATGCTGAGAGATTGTCAGGTTTTGCCCGCATCCGTTTACAATTGGGAGAAGAAGATGCCAAACGCTTCTCCAAAATTGTCATTCCTCAAGATTACGCTGCTTTAAGTCTTAAGGCTATATGTAATATTTTGCCGTTCTTGCGTCAGGGCTTCATCTACTCTCATGCGGTCTTCTTGGGAAATCTTGATAAGGTGATGCATGGAGTTTATGAATGGAGCAATACTGAAATGCGCGCTGTGATTATTGACAGACTGGCTGAGATTATGGCTGCCCGTGATGCAAATGATGCCCGTCCGATGGAGGTCCGAATTAAGGATTTCCTCAAGTCTGAATATCATGTGGACGACAGGCATCTTGCTTCTCTTTATCATCCTTCTATGATGGAAGTGTATCCGCGTGTTACACCGAATGAAAAAGGTGAATACCGTTTGGGTTCCCCACGTACTGATAGTGTGCGTAATCCCATGGCCATGCGTTCGATGTTTCGTCTTAGAAAGCTGATAAATCGTTTGCTCGAAGCTGGAAAGATTGATCCAGAAACAGAAATCCATATAGAGTTTGCCCGAGAACTCAACGATGCCAACAAGCGAAATGCCATATCCCTATACAACAGGGATAACCAGAAGCAGAAAGATAATGCAAGGAAAAGGATCATTGAACTTTATGCAGACGCCACGGGACGTTCGATTGAGCCTACTGATACCGATGTGTTGAAATATCTTCTTTGGGAAGAGCAGAACCATGTGTGCCTTTACACGGGGAAACAAATCGGTATCACGGACTTTATTGGTTCTAATCCCCTGTTTGATATTGAACATACCATACCGCGCAGCGTCGGTGGAGATTCTACCAGAATGAATCTCACTTTGTGCGAAAGTAGATTTAATCGGGAAGAGAAAAAGACAAAACTACCGTCTGAACTTGCCAATCATGAAGAAATTTTATCACGAATCGTTGGATGGAAAGATAAATATGAGAATTTGAGCCAACAAATACTCAGACAAAAGAAATTGACTAAGGGAGCCACAACTAAAGATGCCAAGGATGCTTGCATCAGTCGTCGTCATTACTTGGAACTTCAGCGTGATTATTGGCGTGGAAAATATGAGCGTTTTGTAATGACGGAAGTCCCTGAAGGCTTCAGTCGTCGTCAAGGCACGGACATCAGTGTAATCTCACGCTATGCACGTCTCTATTTGAAGTCTCTTTTCCGTCATGTATATACAGTTAATGGATTGGCCACTTCCGATTTCCGGAAAATATGGGGCATACAAGAGGTTTATGCAAAGAAAGAACGTGTGAATCATGTTCACCATTGTATTGATGCTATCGTGATTGCTTGTATCGGTCTTGATGAATACAATAAACTTGGCGCATATTATCATAATGAGGAAAATCACGAATGGTATGGTGCCTCTAAGGCCTCTTTTGATAAACCCTGGCCTACTTTTGTGGAAGACGTGAAACGTGTACAAGATGAAATTCTCGTTTCGCATTATACGTCCGACAACATGCCGAAGCAAGGAAAACGTAAAATGAGAATTCGGGGTAGGGTAGTGACCTACAAAGGCAAAACGATTTATCAGCAAGGTGATGCGGCTAGAGCCTCTCTCCACAATGATACCTATTACGGTGCCATAGAGAGAGACGGGAAAATTCGTTATGTAAAGCGCGTGACGTTGTCTTCGCTTAATGAATCGGATGTGAAAAACATTGTAGATGAAGTGGTAAAGGAAAAAATAGAGCAGGCGATAAAAGATTGTGGAAGTTTCAAAAATGCAATTGCTGGTACGATTTGGATGAACGAAGACAAGCGGATACCTATAAAAAAGGTTAGGTGCTTTACTCCTTCTGTAACCAACCCACTTCACATTCGACATCAGCGTGATGTGTCAGTAAACGCGTATAAACGACAGTACCATGTAGCTAATGACAGCAATTATTTGTTGGCGGTTTATATTGGCAAAGACAAGAAAGGAAAGGAAAAACGTGATTTTGAACTGTTGAACAATTTACAGTCAGCCCAATATTTCCGAACGAGTAATGATAAGGAGGCGGTTGCGGGAAATATAGTGCCATTGAAAAGTCAACATGATTATCCGCTCGCCTTTACTCTGAAAATTGGTACAATGGTTTTGTTGTATGAGCAATCTCCCACTGAAGTTTGGGAAGCATCGGCATATGAACTGAATCGGCGTTTCTACAAGGTCGTCGGTCTTAGTTCGATGACGGTTAAAGGCTCTTCCTATGGTACGATTAAATTGCGACACCACGAAGAAGCACGGCAAGCAAAAGAACTAAAAGCCAAGAATGGAGCCTATAAACAAGGCGAAACATTGCGGCCGTCTATATTGATGTATCATACGCAGCTTTTTGCTTTGGTTGAGGGATATGATTTCAAAATCGACGAAACTGGTAAACTCGTAAAACTTAGATAACGATGATAAAGCAGACATTGTTCTTTTCCACTCCTGTTTGTCTTTCACTAAAGAACTGTCAACTGGTGATTTCTTGGAAAGATTGTGATGATGTGGTAACACGTCCTATTGAAGATTTAGGTTGCGTTGTTTTGGAAAATCCGATGATTAATATTACCATGCCATTGCTGTGTGAGTTGGTGAAGAACAATGTCTCCGTCATCCTTTGCGATGCAAAGCAGATGCCGACAGCTTTGCTGCAGCCATTGGAAGCCAATGCCACCCAATCTGAAACCTTGAAATTTCAGATGGCTGTTAGCGAACCGGCCAAAAAACAGGCATGGAAACAAATAATTGAGGCAAAGATACGAAATCAGTCTGCCGTACTTTCCGAATGGAATGTAAATGGCGATTTGCTGAGGCCTCATTTCATGAACGTGAAGAGTGGTGACACTGATAACAGAGAAGGCTTGGCAGCACGAATTTATTGGACTCAATTGTTCGGTTGTGCGTTTCGGCGTGAACGAGACGGCGCACCTCCTAATGCCCTTCTTAATTATGGCTACACCATCCTCAGGGCGGCCACAACACGTGCGCTTATGGGGTCTGGTTTATTTCCCAATATAGGGATATTCCATAAAAGCCGTTACAATGCATTTCCTCTTGCAGATGATGTTATGGAACCTTATCGACCTTATGTCGATGACATAGTTCGGGCCTTGTATGAGAAAGGGGTTCTGGAACTTGACAAGAACTCTAAGCGCGATTTGTTCCATGTCCTTTCATGCGATGTGCATATTGGCAAAGTGGTTCGCCCTCTTCAAATTGCATTGACTATAACCACTGCTTCTTTAGCACGCTATTTTTCAGGTGAAACCAAGAATCTTATACTTCCTGTTTTCAAAGCATGACAGAGCTTCGACTTAATGCATACCGCATCATGTGGCTGTTTGTTTTTTTCGATTTGCCGGTTACTACGAAGAAAGAGAGGCGGGTAGCCACTCTTTTCAGAAAGAATCTGGAGAAAGATGGATTCTCTATGATGCAATTCTCTGTGTACATTCGGCATTGTGCTTCGCGAGAGAGTCTTGATGTTCATGTGCGGCGTGTCAAGTCTTTCATTCCCGAGGCTGGAAGGGTTAGTATTTTGTGTATAACGGATAAACAGTATGGCGATATTTTTAATTTTTGGGGAAAACCGAAAACAGTCAAAA
>CAKPUA010000039.1:0-15048 GCA_934191235.1 uncultured Prevotella sp.
TGGTGCCATAGCTCAGTTGGTAGAGCAAAGGACTGAAAATCCTTGTGTCCCCGGTTCGATTCCTGGTGGTACCACACAAATGAAGGAACTTCTCTTTATCGAGTGGTTCCTTTTTTTATTGCTTTATTTTATGGATAATCATGTTCGTTTTGTGCCTCTATTTCCTGTGTTTGGATAATAATCACTACCTTTGCACTTCCAATAAGTTTGTTATGAAGAAGAGAAAAATGCTTTTAGTGGTGCTTTCCGTGCTTTCCGCCAGTATGGATTTGAGGGCACAGAATGACGATGACAACGTGGTGCTGCGCCCTCGGGCTGACGAGCAGACTACTGTTGTGAGAGAGCAGAATGTTGAAGAGAAACCTTCTCCCGTGATTTCCCAGTTCCACAGGCTCTCGTTTCAAGGTGTGTCTATGGCCCTTGGTGCTGATCCTTTTGCCCGAAAGCTTGCTGGCAAGGGACTGAAGGTGATGAAAGACTCGTATGACAACAGGTATACTTTTATCGGTTCGATAGCCGGGCAGAAGGACTTTTTCGTGAGCGTTTGGTATGACGAGAAAGGTAAAGATATTCGTGAAATTAGTGCTCTTCATGCTTATTCCAGCTATCTGGAAGCTTCCAAACCTTGTGAAGCAATGATGACGAACCTGCGTAAGGCTTATCCCCATTCGCTTGAAAGCATTACGCATACGGAAGTTGAAAACGGTGACATCGAACACAGATTGTGCTTAAAGGTGCTTTCTTCTGATGGAAAATACAATTTGGGTTCCGTCTATTATGTGCTCACACAGCCCAAGACGGATGGCGCTACAACTGTCCGTGTGACATATAAGGATTCTTACGTGAGTACTCATCTGGATGGTGTGGACTACGGACTGCTTGACATTTCTTCCATCATGAAGCCCTATTTTGATCATTGCCTCATGTTTGTTGACGACAGCAGTGTGGATTTCGAGATTGTCAAGGGTGACAGAAAAGCACGTGTCAATGCCATGGGGCCAGATAGAGAACAAATCCTCAAGTGCATATTTCGTGACAAAGACTATAAAAACGCCATCGCCCGGTTGCAGAACTACCTTGGTGGATTGCCTGTCTTTGACCGGAATTTCACCCTTGGCACATATTATTGCTTTGATCATCCCGAGCTCTATCCCGGTGGAAAGAACATGATGCAGCAACTCAAGTCACGACAGCTTGCTGCACAGCGCATGGACTACAACATCAGTGACTTCCTGATGGAAAAGATTTTCACCAAGGAGGAATTGGAATATCTGAATGCTTACGGAAGCTACAAACTCTTGCGTAACAGTCTGCCCGCCATCTTCGGGGCTGTCGGAGGCAATGGCTCTACACAGTGGGGAGGCTTGAACGATGCCCAAAAGGCAGTTATTCACGAGCATGACAATGCCCGCTAATCAACTTCAAAAAACGCAAGAACGCCCGTCGGCACGTTATCTGTCGACGGGCGTTCTTGTGTTTTAACCATCCTTTTCTCGTACTTTTACAGTTCAAACTCTTTGGTTACCAGTCCATCATAGCTCATGATGCTGATGACGATGCGGTCGCCGGTGTTCAGTCCGGACAATGGAATACTGGCAAACATGCGGCTGCTGTAGTATTCCGGCACGTTGTTCTGCGCATGATAGAGACTGAGGTGATATTCCTTACCGCCAGATTCGAGGTCTTTCACTTTGTCGCAGAAACATCCGAGTAGTTGACGGGAGTCCTGTGTGTCGGCCTGTCCGGTTTTGATGGCAAAGCCCAGATTGAGCCATTTCCTGTTGCTGCTCATCCAGACACTCTCAAACACAACGGGATCCATGCGCTTCAGTTCCGTCCGGTTGTCGCTGGGATTGGTAGAAAATCTCAGCACAGGGACATTGCTTACGGTCACCACGTCTACCGTCTGTGCCTCGTCTGCCTTGTTGTAATAGACCAATGTGCGGTAGGTTGAATCGGCTTTTTCCGCCCATTCACAGGTGTATCGGTGAGAAAACACCACCTTGTCGCCCTCGTCGGTCACGGCATAGTCCATTTGCTTCTGTGCCACCGTGTGCGCTTCAGTGAAGTCGGCACGCATATAGCTGAGGTCGCCGTCGCCATCATCGTAGGCATTGCGCTTGCAGCCGGCGAGTATCATTGCGGCGGCAAGGACGGCAAGGAGGTGATTTTTCATAAGCGTCTTGGTTTGGTTATTTCACTTGCAGAAAGTTTTTGCAAGGATTGGCATACATTTCCAACAACTGGTGGCGACAGAATGCGTCATCTCTGTTGGGCAGGTCAATCATTTGCAGTCTGCTTTCTATGTATTTCAGGAAAGTCTGTTTCTCCTCTTCCGTATAGTGTTCGCTGAGGGCGCTGTCGCCGTTGATGAGGTCGAGCGCCACGTAGTTGCCGGGGTAGAGTTGGTAGCGGGCGAATATTTCGCGGTCAA
The DNA here is from genome assembly GCA_934191235.1 of uncultured Prevotella sp. GTDB lineage: Bacteria > Bacteroidota > Bacteroidia > Bacteroidales > Bacteroidaceae > Prevotella. The sequence continues at coordinate 2,435 of CAKPUA010000039.1, forward strand.
TGTGCTCGGCTATGACGTCGTAGATTTCCGTTTTCAGTATGTCTGTGCCGAGCTGTTCCAACCATTCGTCCATGCAAGGAGCGGCTTCGTAGTGTATGCGTCCCTTGTAGCCCATAATGCCGGTCTGCATGCTCACCACGTCGTCCATGGGCCCTTTCTTCCATCCCTCCACGTCGCGCTTGAGCTGCATCTCGCGCGCCTTGAGAAAGTCGCAAGGGTCGTACTCGTAGGATATGGTGAGCGGAACGATGTGCAAGTCTTTCAGCCGGTCTACGATACTTCCCTCTCCGCCGATGGTCATCATCTTGAGAATGGCGGGCTGCGTGTGGTCGTTGGAGTCCTTGGCACGGCCTTCGCGCTGGGCTATCCACAGGTTTTCGTTCTTCTCGTTGATGGCATAGTGCATGTATTCCGACAACCGCTTGCTTGCCATGAGCAGTTCGCGGATGGGAAGGTCGCGCTCCACGATGAATGCTTTGTTCAGCCGCACCAGGTCTTTCACCCACGGAAGTTTCAGCAGGTTGTCGCCGATGGCAATCTCGCAGGTGGTTTCCCATCCGGCTTCGATGAGCAGCACGTCGAGCAAGGCCGAGTCGAGCACTATGTCGCGGTGGTTGCTCACGAAGGTGTAGCGCTTGTGCGTGTCGATAGCCTCGTGGCCGAAACTGATTCCTTTGCTTGCCTTCTGCAGCAAGTCCTTCAGAAAGGGGTAGCAGAAAGCCTTCTGGAAGTCGAGTAGCGTCTTGCAGCTGCGCATCTTGGCTTCCACCGCCTCGAGCGGTATGTTCGGGAACACGTGCTTCACCACACTCTGAAACTGCGGGTCGGTGAGCAATCTGTCGCAGACCTCAGGCAGTTCCTCGGGCTCGAACGGGCGGATATGGTTGTATTTCTCTGGAATAGCCATACGCTTCTTTATTTGAATTGGTTCTCCACAATGTCGCTCAGCACGTCCTTGATGTCAAGTCCGGCGGCGCGCACCTGCTGTGGAATAAAGCTGGTGGCGGTCATGCCTGGGGTTGTGTTGATTTCGAGCATGTTCACCTTGTCCTTGCCGTCGGCATCCTTCGAGATGATGTAGTCAATGCGGATGATGCCGTTGCAGTGAAGAATGTCGTAGATGCGGCTGGTCTCGTCGGCCACAGCCTTGGCTGTTTCGGGTGCGAGACGTGCAGGGGTTATTTCCTGAACCTGTCCGTTGTATTTGGCATCGTAGTCGAAGAATTCGTTTTTGGTCACCACTTCCGTTGCGGGGAACACCACGCTCTTGTCCTTGGTCTTGTAGCAGCCGATGGAAATCTCTGTGCCCTGGAGGTAGGATTCCACCATCACCTCGTCGCTTTCCATGATGGCCTTGCGCACGGCGGGAGCCAGCTGGTCGGCATTCTTTACCTTCGACACACCGAAGCTGCTGCCGTCGGCGGCAGGCTTCACGAAGCATGGGAACCCGATGCGCTTCTCTATCTCCTCGTCGCTCACCAGTTCTTCGTAGCCCTTGCGGATGAGCAGCGAGTCGGCCACGTTCACTCCGAAGCCGCGCAGGTAGTTGTTGAGCACATATTTGTCGAATGTCATCGCCTCGACAAGTACGCCGCTGGTGGAGTAGGGCACGTGCACCAGTTCAAAGTAGCCCTGCATCACGCCGTTCTCGCCGGGGGTGCCGTGGATGGTGATGTAGGCGTAGTCAAACTCTGTGACGTTGCCTTCGTAGACGAATGAGAAGTCGTTCTTGTCGATGGGTGCCGTGTCGCCGTTGTCCAGTTCCACGTGCCAGTCCTGTCCTTTCACGTCCACGATATATACGTTGTAGCGTTCTTTGTCAAAGAAAGAGTAGAGCCCTTGTGCTGAGCGCAGGGATACGTCGTGTTCCGATGAATCGCCACCGCAGACGATGGCAATGTTTCTTTTCAAGTCTTTCATAGGGTATAATGTTATTTGTTGTTGCTTGTTGTTTGTGATGGTGCCTATTCAGCCTTGGCGGTGGTGCCGGCTATGAAGGCGCGCCATTTCCCGATGAGCTGTTCCAGGTCGGTGGGCAATGCCGAGGTAAAGTCCATCTGTTCGTGCGAGGTGGGGTGCACGAAGCCGAGAGTGCGGGCGTGCAGAGCCTGCCGGGGGCAGATCTTGAAGCAGTTGTTGATGAATGCCTTGTAGGTACTGCTTCTGGTTCCCCTTAGAATCTCGCATCCGCCATAGCGTTCGTCGCTGAATAGCGGGTGCCCGATGTGCTTCATGTGGGCGCGAATCTGGTGGGTACGTCCCGTTTCGAGTATGCACTCGATGAGCGTCACGAAGCCGAAGCGCTCGATGACGCGCCAGTGGGTGACGGCACTCTTGCCGATGCCGGAGTCCGGACTGAACACTGCCATGCGCAGGCGGTCTTTCGGGTCGCGGCCTATGTTGCCCTCTATGCGGCCTTCGTCCTCTGTCATGTTTCCCCACACCAGTGCGTTGTAGCTGCGGTGTGTGGTCTTGTTGTAGAACTGCTTGCCGAGAAAAGTCTTGGCTTCCGGTGTCTTGGCGATGACGAGCAGTCCGCTGGTATCCTTGTCGATGCGGTGCACGAGCCCCACTTCGGGGTCGTTGGGGTCGTACGACGCCAGGTCCTTCAAGTGCCAGGCTATGGCATTGACCAGCGTGCCGTGGAAGTTGCCTGCTCCAGGATGCACCACCATGCCTGCCTCCTTGTTGATGACCATCAGCTGGTCGTCCTCGTAGACAATGTTGAGCGGAATGTCCTCGGGCTCTATGGTAGTGTCGTGCTTGGGCTGGTGGAGCATGAGGGTGATGGTGTCGAGCGGCCTCACCTTATAGTTGCTCTTCACGGGCTGCCCGTTGACGTGTATGTAGCCGGAGTCGGCAGCCTTTTGTATGCGGTTGCGGCTGGAGTGCTGCATGCGTTCAAAGAGAAACTTGTCTATTCTCACCGGCACCTGTCCCTTGTCCACCTCCACCCGGAAGTGTTCGTAGAGTTGCCCGTCGTCGGCAGTCATGCCGTCGTCTTGCGGGTCCAGCGGTTCGAGTTCGTCGTCGATGTCGTATAGTTCGTTTGTCATTTTTCTGTCGTGTAGTTGTTCGTGTGGACTATTCGGGTGATGTCACCACTTCAAATTCGTCCTTGTCGCCTTCCTGTGGCTGCTCGTTTTCCGGCATTTCCTCGAATCCGTCGTCATAGGTTTCGTAGTCGGGGCCCACAATGTCGATGGAGTCGGAACTGCCTATCATTCCGTCTCCCACGAGGATGGTGAGTCGGGCATCTACAGGCACTCGGTCGCCGACGCTTACGCTTTGTCCGTTGACAAGGATTCCGTAGACCCAGTCTTTCTCGCCCGAAACGAATTTGGGCTCGCCTATCTTGAAGCCCATGGCTATGAGCTTCGCCTTGGCTTCGCGGTAGGAACTGTTGTCGATCACGTCGGGAATGACCAGCGTGGGCGAGTGCGATGAGTTGACGGTGACGTAGATGATGTGTCCCGACTTCACCTTCTCACCCGGTGCCGGACTCTGTTCCAGTATGCAGTCTGGAGGCAGTGTCTTCACGTAGCCCGTGTCGGTGACTACGATTTGCAGTCCCAGCTCGTTGAGGATGTGCTCGGCGTCGGCAAATTTCTTGTGCTTGATATTGGGCACGCTGATGGCTTCGCCATGGTGAGTGTAGATGTCTATGCCGAATTTCACGCCGGCACACACCACTATCACCACTCCTATCATGGCGGCAATGTTGCTCCACAGGTAGCGGCTCATCAGTTTATGGAAGAATTCCTTTGATTCCATTTCTTGCGATTTAGGTTACAAAGATAGTGTAAAAGGGCGAAATAAGAAATAAAAACATGCATTTATTTTCTGTTGCGGATGGCATCGGGCCTTTTTGTGAGAAATGTTAAAAGGTAAAATCACCATAGTAACGAAGTCGTTAATGTGCCGTTAGCGAAGTGTTAGTGTGCCGTTAGCGAAGTGTTAGTGTGCCGTTAGCGATGCGTTAGTGTGCTGTTAGCGATGCGTTAGTGTGCCGTTAACGAAGTGTTAGTGTGCCGTTAGCGAAGCGTTAGTGTGCCGTTAGCTGTAAGAAAGCCGATAACCATAAAGTAAATACAGGCATAAAAGGCAGAAAGCAGCAACGGATTACTCCATTGCTGCTTTCTGCCTTTGTTCTTTCTTGAAGAGCGCTTGCGGATTATTTGCCGTGATGCTCGTCAGATACAGTTAACTTCTTGCGGCCATGTGCGCGGCGAGAAGCCAATACGCGACGACCATTCTTTGTTGCCATTCTCTCGCGGAAGCCGTGCTTGTTCACTCTTCTTCTGTTGTGAGGCTGAAATGTTCTTTTCATTTTTCTATTTTGTTTATTTTGTTATTATTCACGCTTTTGGGCTGCAAAATTACTCATTCTTTTTCAAATAACCAAGAATTATACGATTTTTAGGCTAAAGTTTTATGCTTTTTTCCATAAATTCAGTAACTTTGCACCCGAAAATAAATAATTATCAAGATATCAACAATGATTAACTCACAAGAAATCAAAAAGGGAACATGTATCCGCCTTGACAATCAGGTGTGGGTATGTATTGACTTTCAGCACAGAAAGCCAGGTAAGGGTAACACCGTAATGAACACCAAGTTGAAGAACGTGAAGGACGGCCGTGTGCTTGACCGCACCTTCCAGGTAGGCTTCAAATTGGAAGACGTGGTGGTTGAACACCGTCCTTATCAGTACCTCTATGAGGATCCAACAGGCCGCATCTTCATGAACCAGGAAACTTTCGAGCAGATTCCAATCGCCAACGATTTGGTTATCGGTGTGGACTTCATGAAGGAAGGCGACGTGGTTGAGGTGGTTACCGACACCACAGACGGTACAATTCTCTATGCAGAAATGCCTGTCAAGACAAACCTCCGCGTTACTCACAGCGAGCCTGGAATCAAGGGCGACACTGCTACTAACGCTACCAAGCCCGCCACTCTTGAGACTGGTGTCGAGATTCGCGTTCCTCTGTTCATCGACGAGGGCGACCTTATCCAGGTTGACACACGCGACGGTTCTTACCTCAGCCGCGTAAAGGAATAATACAGAGCTAATTCATAATTCATAACTCGTGGACTGCCTGTGGCGCTATGCCGGGCACCAGGGGTTATGAATTATTTGCTTTTACAGCCGCCTTGACCTAATCTTATATTATGAGTTATGAATTATGAATTACAAGTTTTCTTTTATCATTCCCGTCTTTAACCGTCCCGATGAAGTGGACGAACTGCTCCACAGCCTCACGCTCCAGACATGCCGCGATTTCGAGGTTATCATTGTGGAAGACGGTTCATCGGTGCCCTGCAAGCAGGTCTGCGACCGATACGAAGACAAACTCACCCTACATTATTACAGTAAGCCCAATTCCGGACCCGGACAGAGCCGCAACTACGGAGCAGAGCGTGCCAAGGGGGAATACCTCATCGTGCTCGACTCAGACGTGGTGCTGCCCGACGACTACCTGCGGGCTGTCAACGACGAGCTGCTCTGTGAGCCGGCAGACGCTTTCGGAGGACCCGATTGTGCCCACTCCTCGTTCACCGACACGCAGAAAGCCATCTCCTATTCCATGACCAGCTTCTTCACTACTGGCGGCATACGTGGCGGCAAGAAGAAGCTCGACAAGTTCTATCCCCGCTCGTTCAACATGGGCATCCGCCGGGATGTCTATATGCAACTTGGCGGATTCTCCAAGATGCGCTTCGGCGAGGACATTGACTTCAGCATACGCATCTTCAAGGCAGGACTCCATTGCCGCCTCTTTCCCGAGGCTTGGGTGTGGCACAAGCGCCGCACAGACTTCCGTAAGTTCTTCCGTCAGGTCTACAACAGTGGCATTGCCCGCATCAATCTCTACAAGAAATACCCCGAGTCGCTCAAACTTGTCCATCTCCTGCCCATGGTCTTCACCATGGGAGTCGTCTGTCTGCTGCTTCTCCTGGTGGCAGGCATCATCGTGCTCTGTGCCGGTTGCGGCACTGCCGCGCATATCTGGGGCGGGACGCTGTGTGCCGCAGGTCTGTTGCCACTCGTGCTCTATTCACTCCTTATCTTTGCAGACAGCACCATGGCCAACCGCAGTGCGTGGATAGGACTGCTGAGCATCCGTGCCGCCTTCACCCAACTCATGGGTTACGGACTGGGATTCATCGAGTCGTGGTGGAAACGCTGCGTCAGGGGTAAGGACGAATTTCAGGCTTTCGAGAAGACATTTTATAAATAATATAAAAGGAAGTCATGGACGGGAAACTCAACATCAACGAGTGGGCAGTGGAAGACCGCCCACGGGAAAAACTGCTCCGGCTGGGTGCCGAAGCACTCACCAATGCCGAGCTTCTCGCCATTCTCATCGGCTCTGGTTCCACCACCGAGAGTGCCGTAGACCTGATGAAGCATGTGCTGGGCGATTGCGGCAACAACCTCAACCAACTGGGCAAACTCACCGTAAGGCAACTCACAGCCTACCGTGGGGTGGGCGAAGCCAAAGCCGTGACCATACTTGCCGCCTGTGAACTGGGCAAGCGCCGGCAGAAGGAGCGGGCCCTGGAACGAACCCAACTCAATTCGGCGGTAGCCATCTACGACTTTATGCTTCCGCAGATGCAAGACCTCGATGTCGAGGAAGCCTGGGTGCTCTTCATGAACCAGAACTTCAAACTCCTGCGCTGCATGCGTCTCTCGCGTGGAGGTATCACGGAAACCAGCGTCGACGTGCGCGTGGTGATGAAGGAAGCACTCCTCGCTGGGGCCACCGTGCTGGCACTCTGCCACAACCACCCTTCGGGCAACGTGAAGCCCAGCACCGACGACGACCGCATCACCCGTAAGGTGCAGCAAGCCTGCGAACTGATGCGCATCCATTTTCTCGACCATCTTGTCATCACCGACGGGCTATACTATTCCTATCAGGAGAGTGGAAAACTCTAAGAAAAAAACGACAAAACAACATAAAACTATGACACAAGAAGAAAAAACCAAGATAGAAGAACGCATTGTTGATGTGCTCAAAACTGTCTACGACCCGGAAATCCCCGTCAATATCTACGACCTCGGTCTCATCTACAAGGTCGACGTGAAGGAAGACGGCAGTGTGGACATCGACATGACCTTCACGGCTCCCAGTTGTCCAGCAGCCGATTTCATCCTTGAAGACGTGCGCCAGAAGGTGGATGCCCTGGAGGGCGTCAAGAGTTCCAACGTCAATCTTGTCTTTGAACCGGTATGGGACCAGAGCATGATGACAGAGGAAGCTCGTGTGGAACTGGGTCTCGACTAATCCTTAAACATTTTGCCTATGGTTTACAAGAATGTCTATTTCCTCTCTGATGCCCATCTCGGCTCGCTCGCCATCGAGCACGGCCGCACCCAGGAACGCCGGCTCGTGCGGTTCCTCGACAGCATCAAGCACAAGGCTGCCGCCATCTATCTGCTTGGCGACATGTTCGACTTCTGGTATGAATATAAGACTGTGGTACCCAAAGGCTACACCCGCTTTCTCGGCAAGCTCTCTGAACTTACGGACATGGGTGTGGAGGTCCATTATTTCACGGGCAACCATGACATTTGGGCCTACAACTATCTTGCCACCGAATGTGGCGTTACGCTCCACACCAAGCCCGAGACCACCGAAATCTACGGCAAGGTGTTCTATCTGGCTCACGGCGACGGACTGGGCGATACAGACCGGAACTTCAAGTTTATCCGTTCCGTGTTCCACAACCCTCTGTGCCAGCGCTTGTTCAGTGCCCTCCATCCTCGTTGGGGCATGGCGTTCGGACTTACCTGGGCCAAGCACAGCCGGCTGAAACGAGCCGACGGCAAGGAACCTCCTTATATGGGTGAAGACCGCGAGGCGTTGGTGCTCTACACCAAGCGCTACATGAAGTCACACCCAGACGTCGACTATTTCCTCTATGGTCATCGCCACATTGAACTCGACCTTGTGCTCTCGCGCAAGTCGCGGATGATGATTCTTGGCGATTGGATATGGCAGTTCACCTATGCCGTGTTCGACGGCGAGCACATGTTCCTCGAGGAATATGTGGAGGGAGAAAGCAAGCCTTGAAACCGGTGACTGTGTTCCGGCTTTTATAAAAACAATCCGGACAACCTTCGGCAAGGTTATCCTGTACAATGCGACCTGATGTCTTTCGTGGTTTCCAAGAGATTGAGGAAAACCGCGAAACGACACCAGGTCGTGATTTTTAAGAGAGAATCAATTGTTATTTTTGCTTGGTTACCGTGTGGAGCACCCGGCCCTGCTTGTCAATCATGTGGAGCTTGAGTTGCTTCTTGGTGGCAGCTATCACCGAGAATCCCGGTTCGCCCGAGCAGAACACGGTGCCGTTGATGGGGTTCACCTTGCGCGAAAGGGCACCGGCAGAGTTGACCACATAGTCAATGGGGTCGCCTTTCATCCGGATGTGCTGGAAGTTGTGGATGTGGCCGCAGGCATAGATGCTCACGTTGTTGTAGCGGTGCAAAATGGGCATCACCCGCTTTTGCATGTCCGTACGTTCATATTCAGCCTTTGAAGTCTCGGCGTAGACAGGATGGTGGCCCACCACAATGATCCAGTCTTCCTTGGCTTGACGCAGTGTCTGGTCGAGCCAGTCGAGTTCTTTCTGCACGTCTTGTTTCACGGCATCGGGATACTTGTCTGTTTCCTCGCGGTAGCGGTCGATGAGGGGAGTGGTGTCGAGAAACATGATGCGGACGCTCACGTTCTTCTTGCTGAACACCTTGGTGTAATAGCGCGCAGGCATCATCCACCGGCGACTCACCTTGGCATAGTCGAGCACCGCCTGGGTGTTACCGCGATACTCGTGGTTGCCGAGGATGGGGAACCAGTCGAGCATCAGTTCGGGATGCGAATAGATATGCTCGTAGTTGGTGGTCCACAGAGGGTCGTTGACCGATGCCACACCATTGAAGTGGTGAATGTCGCCTGCCGCAATGATGGCTTCCGGGCCGATAGTCTCAGCCATGGTGCCCATCAGTTCGGCTATGGGCTTCTGGTCATAGTAGCCGTTGCGTCCCATATCGTTGACAAGATAGAGGTTTACATTGCCTTTGAGCAGTTCCCACTGTTCGGGTGTCTGGCCTTTGGCGGATGCGACCGACAGCAAGGCTGCCATTGCCGCCACGAAGGCCACGAGGAGTTTGTTTCTGAAAATGGTTGTCATTGTTTTTCTTTCTATGTTTTACAAGTTGATTTTCACGCCGGCATTCACCTTCACACCGTAGTATTCCACTTGCATGGTACGGTTCTTTTCACCCTGATAGTAGCGCAGTGGCTGGTTGAGCAGGTTGTTGGCGTTGGCATAGATGGTGAACTTGGTTTGCTTGCCCCAAGTGTAGCTGGCATTCAGGTCGAGGTAGTTCACCTTGTCATAGTATCGGTCCAACTGCCGGCTGGTGCTCATTTGGTCGATGAAAGCAGAAGCGAAGTTGTAGGAGAGTCGGAGGCTGAGACCCTTCTTCTCGAAGAAGAGAGATGCGTTGGCTGTGTGTTCGGGTGAACCAGCCACCTTCACATCTTCACCTTCGGCTATGTTCAAGCGATCATTGAAGTTGCGGGTAGTGCTGTGTGTATAGGTGTAGTTGCCGTAGAAACCGATGCACTTCAAGGCAGGAGAGATAAATCCGAAGTCACGCTGGTATGCCACTTCGGCACCCAGAACCCGCGCGTCGTAGGCGTTGATGTTCTGTTCCACAGTAAATAGTTTGTCGGCATACTCGCCGGTCAAGCCCAAGTCGCTACCCATGTATTTGTTGGACGACCAGCTCACGTTCACGTTCTTGATGTCCTTATAGAAAAGACCGGCGCTTACCAATCCCACACTCTTGAAGAAATGGTCCACCGACAAGTCCAGGTTGAGAGCCTTGGCGGGTTGGGTGTTGGGGTCACCGACGATGGCTTCCTCGTCGGCCAAGTTGAACGTCTTGTTGGCTATGAGGGCCGAATATTTGGGTCGTGAGATGGTTCGGGTTACCGATGCGCGCAGACTACCTTGCTTGTTGTATTTGTATTTCAAAAGCAGGCTGGGCAACAAGTCTGTGTAGTGGTGCTTGTATTCGCCTGTCGGTTTCATGGTGGCATCGCCGTCTTCTGGTATGTCTACATTGAATCCGCTTGTCTTGAGGTCGGTGCGCTCCACGCGCAAGCCTAAGGTAGCCGATAGTTTCTTGCCGAGTTTCTGGTCGAAACGGATGTAGCCGGCCGTGATTTGTTCTCTGATTTTATAGTTGCCGGCCTCTTCTTCATAGTTTTCAACGCCCTTGTATTTGCTGAAGTCAATGGCTCCCAAAGCATCGATGGAAATGAATGGAGAACCTGCGGGATACTGTTTGCCGGGCATGAAGTTCTTGCGTATCTTGCTGATGGTAAGGTCACGCCAGTTGTCACCCAGTACCTCTTCGGCATCGTAGTCGTGGTATGACTTGTTGCGGGTCTTGTCTTTCGAGGTATATTTGGCTCCGAACTTGAGCGTGTTGCCCCACAATCCGTTGGTGATGGGGAGCGTGAAGTTGATGCGTCCCTTCCATTCGTTTTCGGTTATGTCCTGGTTCGAGTTGTTCAGTTCGTCGAGTGTCCAGTGGCCGTCGGACAAGTTTGGCAATGTCTTGCTGTAGTAAGGCTGCTTCCCGCCGGCTTCTGCAAAGTCGTCGCCGAAGTTGATGAAATCGGTTTCTTTCTTGCCGTATTTGTATTTATATGAGGCGTATCTCTCGTTGGGGCGCTCCTCTGTGGCACGCGAATAGCTGGCAGCCCAGTCTATCTTGAGGTCACCGAACAGGTGTTCGCCGTCGAGCGTATAGTCCATGGTCTGTTGCAGTTCCAGTCGGGCGTTCTTGTTGTCGGCAGAACCCGCCTTGGTCTGGAACACTACACTTTGCTTTGATGCTTTGCTGTCCAGCTTTTTGTAGCTGATGCGGTAACGGTTCTCCCAATCGGATCGGCGGTTGTAGATGCCTTTAAACGATATCTTGTGCAGAGGACTGAACTTGTAATCCAATGCCAGCGAATAGCTCTGTCTTTCTCGGGTTACATAATACTGTCTTACCTGGGCCTCTTTCAGCGAGAGCGACTTGTCGTCGTTTTCCACGTACTCAAACTCTGTGTTGTCGGAACCGCCCGGTGCGTACTGATAGGATGCCGATGCCATGACGCCCAACTTCTTGTTGAAGAATCTGTCGCCCCAGGTGGCGCCCAAATCCCATTGCGGTTTCTGGCTAATCCATGTGTAGCCTGAACCTGCGTTGAAGTTGAGCACGCGGTGGTTGGGAGTGTTCTTGGTCACCAGGTTTATCTCTCCGCCGATGGCGTCACCGTCCATATCGCTGGTGACCACCTTGTTCAATTCAATGGTTTCTATCATGTCGGCTGGTATGAGGTCGAGCTGCACGTTGCGTGTATCGCCCTCGGCTGAAGGCATGCGGTTGCCGTTTACGGTGACCGAGGTCAAGTCTGCCGAGGTGCCTCTTACTTGTCCGAAGCGGGCTTCGCCCTGGTCGTACTGCACGTTGATGCCGTTGATTCGCTTCAGGGCATCGCCGATATTGGAGTCGGGGAACTTTCCCACCTGGTCTGCCGACACGATGTTGGTTACGCCCATGGCCTCTTTCTGCATTTGCATGGCTTTGCGCTGTCCATAGAAAGCTCCTGTCACTACCACTTCCTTGAGGGCAGCTCCGGCATTGAGCTCCACGTTCTGTTCCAGTGTCTTGCCGTCGAATTTCACGGTGATGACCTTGGGCTCGTAGCCAACATAGGATATTTTGACCCTATAGGTGCCGGGCTTCAGGTTGGAAAGCGTGTAGACGCCATTGATGTCGCTGGTCACTCCTGCGTGCAAATCCTCAATCTGGATAGAAGCACCAGGCAGCGACTGGTGTTCGGAGTCTGTAATTTTTCCTCGGATGCTTCCTGTCGATACAATCTCGTTTACCTCTGCGGTGGTCGTGAGGGCCGCCAGTGTCAGTGCCAAAACCGACCCGATAAGTCTTTTTCTCATAAATAATGTATAAAAGGATGTGTTCTTTTTCGGGTGCAAAATTATGGCTTCCATGTTACGCTGGGGTTACGACGCATTGAAGAGTGTATGACAGCCCTGTGATGATGAGGCTACAAAGAACACAAATCCATGCCTTTCGGTAGTGGATGCGTGGTGGATGAAGAAGAGAGAACGGTGGGTGGATAATGATTGTATGTAGCTGGCATATTCACACGGAATGCCCCATGGTAGGGATAAGTCTACCTTCTTTAATGATTGCCTGGGCTGTGAGACCAAGTGCAAGTCTGCCATTAGCACTCGGCAAGTCTGCCATTAGCACTCCGTAAGTCTGCCATTAGCACTCCGTAAGTCTGCCATTAACGCTTTGTAAGTCTGCCATTAGCACTCCGTAAGTCTGCCATTAGCACTCCGTAAGTCTGCCATTAGCACCCCGTAAGTCTGCCATTAGCACCCCGTAAGTCTGCCATTAGCACTCCGTAAGTCTGCCATTAACGCTTTGTAAGTCTGCCATTAGCACTCCGTAAGTCTGCCATTAGCACTCCGTAAGTCTGCCATTAGCACTCCGTAAGTCTGCC
>CAKPUA010000040.1:0-14826 GCA_934191235.1 uncultured Prevotella sp.
ACTCGAACATGCGACCTCCAGGTTATGAGCCTGGCGAGCTACCAACTGCTCCACTCCGCGATATTTCTCATTTGCGACTGCAAAGGTAGTGCTTTATCAGGTAACAACCAAACTTTTCGGCAAGTTTTTTCTGATTTTGCCGAAAATAATCTTTGCGTGCCACGGAATTGTCCTTTTTTCGCACATTGTCCATTAATATGTGCAGTTAATTCTTCATTTATTTGCACAGTTCAGATAAAAACAATAATTTTGCACAGGATAAATGCTTTGTGCAAAACTATAATAGGAAAAACAAGAACCATGTCAATTTCAAAGACAAGACAGAAACTGGTAGACGTGGCAAGACAACTCTTTGCCAAAAAAGGTGTGGAAGGTACTACCATGAACGATATAGCCTTAGCCTCGGGCAAAGGTCGCCGTACGCTATACACCTATTTTAAAAGTAAAGAAGATGTCTATTATGCCGTCATAGAATCAGAACTGGAGCGGCTTTCCGACCGGTTGGATGAAGTGGCTGCCAAAAAGACAAAACCACACGACAAAATTATAGAGCTTATCTATACTCACCTATCCATGATAAAGGAAACCGTGGTGAGAAATGGTAATTTGAGAGCCGAGTTTTTCCGTAATATCTGGACAGTGGAAAAAGTGAGAAAGAACTTCGACGAAGATGAAATCGAACTTTTCCGCAAGGTGTACGCTGAGGGCAAGGCAGACGGGGAATTCGACATTGACAACGTTGATTTGGTGGCAGATATTACGCACTATTGTATCAAGGGACTGGAAGTTCCATATATCTATGGTCGCCTCGGACATGGACTTACAGAGGAGGCGAGTCGGCCAATGGTGGCAAAGGTGGTGTATGGAGCTTTGGGTAAGAATATGAAGCTCTGACATATTCCGGCGGCTGTCTTATAGTAGAAACCTGGTATGTCTTCGTGTTGATGGACGGATCAGGTTGTCCAATCGGGTATATGACAAGGCCGAATGATGTGCACATACTTATAAGTAGGTAATTAATCGATTATTAATAAAACAAATTAAAATGGGATTATTAACAGGTAAGACTGCCCTTATTACAGGTGCAGCTCGCGGCATAGGAAAAGCTGTCGCAATGAAATTCGCCTCGGAAGGCGCAAACATAGCATTCACAGACCTCGTCCTTAACGACGATATGGCTGCAGGACTTGAGGCTACACGTAAGGAGATTGAGGCTCTTGGCGTGACATGTCGCGCATATGCCGGCAATGCTGCCGACTTTGAAGAAACCGAGAAAACGGTTAAGCAGATTCATGCAGACTTTGGTTCTATTGACATTCTTGTGAACAATGCCGGTATTACCAAGGATGGTTTGATGCTTCGCATGTCTGAGGCTCAGTGGGATGCTGTGCTCAACGTGAACTTGAAGTCAGCCTTTAACTTTATTCACGCTTGCTCACCTATCATGCTCCATCAGCGCAGTGGTTCCATCATCAACATGGCTTCCGTTGTAGGTGTTCACGGCAACGCCGGACAGTGCAACTATGCAGCCTCAAAAGCTGGTATGATTGCTCTTGCCAAATCTATTGCACAGGAACTCGGTCCTAAGGGCGTGCGTGCCAATGCTGTGGCTCCTGGTTTCATTGAAACAGCTATGACAGCACAACTTCCAGAGGAAATCCGTAAGGATTGGATGAAGAAAATTCCTCTTCGTCGTGGCGGTCAGACGGAAGACATCGCTAACGTGTGTCTATTCCTCGCGTCAGACATGGCAAGCTATGTAAGTGGCCAGGTTATCCAGATAGATGGCGGAATGAACATGTAATTATCTGCCACATGCCTTATAACGATGCATCTGGGCTGAGACTGTCGGCCGGTGCATCGTTTTTTTTTTCCACAAACAGATAAGTAGCATGAAAGTAGTTTACGAAGACAATCACATCATTATCGTCTACAAGCAGAGTGGCGAGATTGTGCAGGGAGACAAGACAGGTGACAAGCCTTTGTCTGACATCGTGAAGGAATATATCAAGAGAAAATACAATAAACCGGGGAATGTATTTCTTGGAGTTGTGCATAGGCTTGACCGTCCCGTGAGTGGACTGGTGGTGTTTGCTAAAACATCAAAGGCACTGACGAGGTTGAACAACATGTTTCGCGACGGCGAAGTGCACAAAACCTATTGGGCCATCACGCGTAACCGTCCTGCTGAAGACGAAGGCACGCTAACAGACTGGCTGGTGAGAAACGAACAGAAGAACAAGAGTTTTGCCCACAGTAAGGAAGTGGCACGTTCCAAGAAAGCAGTGCTTCACTACAAGATAATCGGGGCGTCGGACAAATATACTCTTCTTGAGGTTAATCTGATGACCGGTCGCCATCACCAGATTCGTTGCCAGTTGGCACATATGGGATGTCCTATCAAGGGAGACTTGAAGTATGGCGCCAAGCGGAGTAATGCTGACGGCAGTATCTCTCTTCTTTCTCACAAGGTGGAGTTCGTGCATCCTGTTTCTCATGAACTCATTTCGGTAATTTCTCCACTTCCCAACGACAATTTGTGGAGAGAGATATCTCCGTTATAAAGAAAAACCATACCTGTTCCAGCATTGGTGATGCGGTGAATTTGTTGTGTCAACAGCTCAATTGACCGACGCACTGAAGAATTCTTCATATAATCGTGCACGACTTTCAAATTTTTTTGCTTACTTTGCAGAAAGTATAGAGTAACGTACACCTTATATGAAGAATTTCTGGAAGTGGATTGTCGGAATCGTTTCCGCGCCTTTTGTTCTTTTTGCCTTTCTGGCCCTCCTTCTCTATATACCAGTCGTGCAGAATTGGGCTGTGCGGCAGGTAACGGCGTTCGCTTCTGAACAAACCGGTCTCAGCATCAGCGTCAAGCGTGTGGACCTTTCGTTTCCGCTGGACCTCAGTGTGAGCGGATTCAAGGTGCTTCAGCCCAATGATTCTCTTCCCCAGGTGAAAGACACCGTGGCAGATGTTCGGCAGTTGGTGGCGAGCGTGCAACTCTTGCCTTTGTTCAAGAGTCAGGTGGAAGTGGACAGGCTGGAACTTAATGACGTGAAGATGAATACCACCAATTTCATTCATGAAGCCAGAGTGAAGGGCAACGTGAAGCAACTCACGCTGCGTAGTCATGGCATTAGTATAGACAAGCAGACTCTTCGGGTGGACCGGGCCTTTCTCGACGGAGCACATGTCGATGTTGAGCTGAGTGACACTGTGCCAGAAGATACTGCCAAGTCGGAAAACTTTTGGAAGATAAAGTTGGACCGGTTTGATATTCTTCGTTCTGATGTCACGGTGCATTTGCCCGGCGACACTCTGCAGGTGGAGGCTTATATGGGGAAGGTGGCTGCACACGACGGATTCTTCGACTTATACAAGAACGACTACTCGCTTGCTTCGCTTGATTGGCAAGAGGGCAGCGTGAAATATGACAATAATTTTGAGCCCCGTGTCAAAGGACTCGACTATAACCATATAGCGCTTTCATGTGTCAGGATGCACCTGGACTCTCTTCACTATTGTGCACCCAAACTCGACTTGTCGCTTAAGTTGTTGGCATTCAAGGAAAAAAGTGGTATCACGGTGAGCCGTTTGTCGAGCGCAATTTCGCTTGATTCCACAAAGGTGATGTTGCCCAATCTTATGCTTGCTACACCAGAATCCTCACTTTCTGCCAATCTGGTAATGGACTTCAATGTCTTTGAAGAGAAGAATCCCGGCAAACTTCATGTGTTGCTTGACGGCTTATTCGGCAAGCAGGACATCATGCACTTCATGGGCGGCATGCCCACGGAGTTTATCCGCCGCTGGCCCAACCAGAGCTTGGCCGTGAAGGGGGCGGCAAGTGGCAACATGAAACGTGTGGATATAACGGGAGTCTCACTGAAGCTTCCCACAGCTTTCCATGTGTTTGCCAAGGGCCATGCTGAAAATCTGGTCGACATGAAAAAGTTGAAGGCCCGGCTTAATGTAGATGTGAAGACGTACAATCTCAGTTTTGCCACGGTGTTGCTCGATAAGGAAATCAAACGCATGGTCAATATTCCTTCTGGAATAGGCATGAAAGGAACCCTTGTGGCTGAAGGTGAGAAATATATGGCAGATATAGTAGCCACGGAAGGACGAGGTGGGGTTAAGGCCAAAGCCATGCTCGACCTGAACAGGATGGCTTATGACGTGAAACTTGATGCCAACAGGTTGCAACTTCAGCATTTCTTTCCTCATTATGGATTGTCTCCTTTCTCGGGAATGCTGACTGCACAAGGATGTGGCACAGACTTCTTCTCTCCACGCACTCGTCTCGCTGCCAGGGCACGCGTGTCAGGTTTCCGCTATGCCGGTTACGACCTGAGTGGTGTCAAGGCAAATGCCGAGATAGCCAATGGCAATGTGAGTGCCCGTGTGGACAGCCATACCCGACTGTTTGACGGAACAATAAGCCTTAACGCATTAATGAGCAAGCGCATTGTATGTGGAACGGTGGCTTGCGACCTTCGGCAAGCCGACCTGTACCGGTTGAGGGTGGTTGACAAACCTCTTTTTGCGGGCCTTTGTGCTCATGTAGACATTGACAGTGACCTGAAAAAGTACTTCAAGGTCAATGGCTTTGTGAGTAGCAGCGTACTGAAAGACAGCAAACAATATTACTATCCTCAAGACCTGTCGCTTGACCTGCTTACCAACCGCGACACCACTACTGCCTGTCTCACTTGCGGTGACTTCGACCTTGATGCCCATGTTAAGGGCGGATATGAGAACCTGATTAAGGAGGGAATTTGTCTGTGGCGTGAAGTCAGAAAGCAGATGGAGAACAAATATATTGACCAGTTGCTGTTAAGAAAGCACTTGCCTACTATGTCGCTTTATTTGAAGACGGGCAAGGACAATGCCTTCTGTAAAATACTGAAACGCTATGGTTATGATCTCGCCAACATCTTTGTGGATATGAGCACATCGCCATTGGCAGGTATCAACGGCAAGATTCTTGTAGATTCGTTGGTGATGGACAGTGTCCGGATTGATACCATACGGTTGAACTTCTTGTCCGATTCTACTCAAATCAACTATACTGCCCAAATACGCAACAACAGCAAGAATATGTATGTGTTCAACGCTCTGTTCGACGGTGGACTTCATGAACGAGGCGCCTTTGTCAACGGGAAAATTTACGACGAAAAAGACCGGCTCGGTATAGGATTGGGGCTCAAGGCAAGCATGGAAGACAATGGCATACGGCTGAATATCTGCAATGGAGACCCTGTGTTGGGATACAAGCAGTTCCATGTCAACGACAGCAATTATGTTTTCCTTGGAGAAGACAAACGCGTGAAGGCGGACGTGCAGCTTGTGGCTGATGACGGCACAGGTGTGCGCATATACAGCACCGATGACACCGAAGCACTGCAAGACCTAACCGTGGGCATCAACCAGTTGGAACTGGCCAATATCACGAAGGTTATACCTTATTTGCCAAAAATCAGCGGAAAGATGAACGGCGATTTCCATCTCATTAATACTGCAGACGAACTGTCTGTGTCGTCTTCACTGGGTATCAGTAATATGGTGTATGAAGGATGTGCTATGGGCAATATCGGTTCAGAGTTCGTCTATATGCCCAAGGACGATGGTACGCACTATGTGAACGGCAATCTGGTGTGCAATGACAGGGAGGTCGGCATGCTCGAAGGCACTTATAACACGGTCAACAATAGCATTGACGCCAAGTTAGACTTGAATCGAACCCCTCTTAGCCTGGTTAACGGATTTATTCCCCAGCAACTCATTGGACTCAAGGGAACCGGCGAAGGCACGTTGACCGTAAAGGGAAACGTTGACAAGCCCGAGATAGACGGCGAGGTGTTCCTTGACTCTGCATACCTTGTCAGCGTACCCTATGGCGTGGAACTGCGCTTCGATAACGATCCGGTGCGTATTGTGGGGAGCCACTTGCTTTTTGAGAACTTCGAAATGTATGCACACAATAACAGTCCCCTCACCATGGTGGGCGACCTTGACTTCAGCAATCCGTCTCGGATGATGCTTAACCTGAAGATGCGTGCCGAGAATTTTCAAATCATTGATGCCAAGGAAAATTTGCGCTCCGAGGCTTTCGGCAAGGCTTTTGTCAACGTGTTTGCCCTGTTGAACGGTCCTCTTGACGACCTCAGCATGCGGGGTAAGCTCGATGTGCTGGGATCTACCGACATGACTTACGTGTTGCGTGATTCGCCGTTGACAACAGACAACCAACTCGACGGATTGGTGAAGTTTACAGACCTTGACGACTCTATTGAAGAGGTGGTGAACCGCCCGGCGCCCACAGGTCTGAATATGGACATGACTGTCAATGTAGACCAGGCCGCCCATATAGTGTGTGCCCTGAATGCCGATCAGTCGAACTATATTGACCTGGAAGGCGGGGGTACGCTACGTATGCAGTATAACACCGTGGACGGACTACAACTTCGCGGCAGGTATACGCTCAACAACGGACAGATGAAATATTCCTTGCCGGTCATACCACTTAAGACGTTTACCATCCAGGACGGCAGTTATGTGGAATTCCGCGGCGACCCGATGAATCCTTATCTGAACATAACAGCTCTCGAAGAGGTGAAATCGTCAGTGTCGAGTGGCAGCGGACAGGGCCGCGTCGTGATGTTCCAGTGTGGCGTGGTCATCTCCAAAACCCTCAACGACATGGGGCTGGAGTTCGTCATTGATGCCCCTGAAGACATCTCCATGCACAGTGAACTGCAAGCCATGTCGGTGGAAGATCGCGGAAAACTGGCGGTGACCATGCTAACTACAGGTATGTATCTTTCTGACGGCAATACCAAGAATTTCACGATGAACAGTGCATTGAGTGCTTTCCTGCAAAGTCAGATAAACCAGATATCGGGCAATGCCCTGCGTACGCTCGACTTGAGTTTCGGCGTGGACAACACGACCGATGCAGCAGGGCGCATGCACACCGATTACTCGTTCAAGTTTGCCAAGCGTTTCTGGAACAACCGCTTGCGTATAGTGGTCGGCGGAAAGCTGTCGACAGGAGCTGACGTGAAAAACCAGAACGAGTCTTTCTTCAACAATGTGACATTTGAATACAGGTTGAGTGACACGTCGAACAAGTACATAAAGGTTTTCTATGACCGCGACAGCTACGATTGGCTGGAGGGCAATGTGGGCGAGTTCGGCGCCGGCTTCATGTGGCGCCGCAAGTTGCTCCACTTCAAGGATATCTTTAATTTCAGAAAGGAAAAGACCGTGCTCCCTACCTTGCTGCAGCAAAACACGCAGACTGACTCTTCGTCGGTTGTTAAAACTATCAAGCAATGAGAAGAAACCTCATGACACAGACTTTTACAGCTGCCCTTCTTGCCTTGTTCACGGGCATGCTGGCAGCATGCTCGTCTACCAGTGGCGTGCCTGAAGGCGACCAACTGTTTACCGGACTGAAGCCCATCAAGTATGAGAATTATACGAAAGGCAACCATTTCCTCAGTACCCAGGAAGAGGTGGAGGCGGCACTTGCCACAGCTCCCAATGGTGCCCTGTTGGGCAGCTCCTATTATCGCACGCCCATACAGATGCGCCTGTGGATATGGAACGCCTTCCATAACGACACCACGGGCATAGGCAAGTGGATGACCAAGTCGTTTGGCAAGGCGCCCGTGCTGATGAGTTGGGTGAATCCTGAACTTCGTGCCTCTGTGGCAACTAACCTGATACGCAACCACGGATACTTTCACGGACGTGTGAACTATGAGAAGGAGAATGGGAAAAATCCCAAGAAGGCCAAGATTGCCTATACTGTGAACATGGGACCACTTTTCACGGTAGACACTATCAGTTATCGTGACTTTCCTGCTGAAGCCGACAGCTTGCTCGCTGCACACCTCACGGAAGCCAAGGTGAAAAAGGGAACTCCGTTTGACGTGTCCTTGCTCGACGAAGAACGCAACCGCATATCTACACTTTTCCGCAACAACGGTTATTTCTACTACCAGCCAGACTGTGCGGTCTATCTTGCCGACACGCTCACTCGTCGAGGACAGGCTCAGTTGCAGCTGCAACTGGCTGGAGGCATAGAGCCTAAGGCCAAACGCAAATGGTATATTGGGAATGTGAGTGTCGACTTCCGGCGTCAGTACACTGATGTGCTTCGTGACAGTCTCAGTTTCAGACACTTCACCGCCCGTTACAACGGCAAGAAACCGCCTGTGCGCCTTCGTGTGGTGTGGAAAAACATGCGCCTCTATCCCAAACACCTTTATAGCTATGAGAACTACCAGCAGACGGTGAACAACATTTCCAATACGGGACTGTTCAGCATGACCAACTTCACGTTCACACCCCGTGATACAACATCTGCTTGCGACACGCTCGACCTCAAACTCAATTGCATCTTTGACAAGCCCTATGATTTCTACATCGAGACCAATGTCACCGGCAAGACAACGGGACGTGTGGGACCGGAACTTGTGTTGGGATTCACCAAGCGAAACGCCTTTCGCGGCAACGAGAACCTGGACATCAACCTGCATGGTTCCTACGAATGGCAGACCAATGCACAGAACGGCAAGGAGAAACTCAACTCTTATGAATTCGGCGGCGACATTTCACTGGAACTTCCCCGCATTCTCTCGCCGTTCCCCATACGCAGGTTGTTCTACACCTCTCCGTCAACCCTGATCAAGGCTTCCACCAACACTCTCAATCGTGCCAGCTTCTTCAAACGCCGTATCGTGTCGGGCGAACTGACCTACAAGTTCCAACCCACAGCCACGATGATGCATGAGTTCAGTCCGCTCACGCTGGAATATGAATACATGAAGAAGGTGACCGAGAAGTTTGCAGCGATACTCAACGCCAATCCATATCTGCTCATGTCCATGCAGGACCAGTTCCTTCCCAAGATGAAGTACACCTTCACCTATACGAGTCCAAAGGAAAACTCAAGCCCAATCTATTGGCAGACCACGCTCAGCGAATCTGCCAATGTGCTGTCGCTGGGCTACATGGCATTCGGCAAAAAATGGAACCAACACGACAAGCAGATGTTTAAGAATCCTTATGCCCAGTTTGTCAAGTTGGAGACCGATTTCAGAAAGACGTGGGCGCTCACACCTCACTCGCAGTTGGTGGGCCACGTGAGCGGAGGCCTCATCTGGGCATTCGGCAATTCGGAACGTGCGCCCTACAGTGAACAGTTCTATGTGGGCGGTGCCAACAGTATTCGCGCCTTTACCGTTAGGAGCATAGGTCCGGGAGCCTACTACACCGACCAGTCACGTTTGTCGTATATGGACCAGACTGGCGACATCAAGCTGCAGGCCAATCTGGAATACAGAACCCGGCTTTTCGGCAACCTCTATGGAGCTGCTTTCCTGGATGCGGGCAACATTTGGGCCATGCACGACGACGGCTACCGGGCCAACTCAAAGTTTAAACTGAAGAATCTGGCTGACCAGATGGCCTTGGGCACAGGCATAGGCATCCGCTACGATCTCGAGTTTTTTGTGCTCCGTGTTGATTGGGGCGTTGGCATACACCTTCCCTACGACACCGGCAAACGGGGCTATTACAACATTCCCCACTTCAAAGACGGCCAAAGTCTGCATCTTGCCATCGGCTATCCTTTCTGATGGCCTGCGGCGAGGAGTGGGGCGTTATCCTTGCAAGCGCACGACGTTCGGGCTTCCTGCTCTTCCATTCGTAAGCATACCTACTGAATGAGGCAATGCCTGGTCAAGGGAATGTAAAATAAATAATGCGTTTTTATTTTATATTCCGCCCATTTGCACTACCTTTGCAGTAGAGTAGAACTAACTAATTATAAAATCAATTCATATGAAACCAACATTATTGCTCCTTGCTGCCGGTATGGGCAGCCGCTATGGAGGATTGAAACAGCTGGACGGTTTAGGTCCAAACGGTGAAACAATCATGGACTATTCCATTTATGACGCCATCAAGGCGGGATTCGGAAAGATTGTCTTCATCATACGTAAAGACTTTGAAAAGGATTTCCGCGAGAAAATATTGAGCAAGTATGAGGGCCACATTCCTGCAGAGCTCTGTTTCCAGAGCCTTGGCGACCTGCCGGAGGGCTTCACCTGTCCAGAGGGACGCGTAAAGCCTTGGGGCACCAACCATGCTGTACTGATGGCCAAGAATGTCATCAAAGAGCCTTTCCTCGTCATCAATTGCGATGACTTCTACAATCGCGATGCTTTTATGGTGATTGGCAAATTCCTGGCCAATCTGCCCGAGGGAAGCAAGAACCGTTATGCCATGGTGGGCTTCCGTGTGGGCAACACGCTCTCGGACAATGGCACTGTGGCACGCGGCATCTGCTCGAAAGACGCCGATGAGAATCTGACTACCGTCGTGGAGCGCACGGAAATCATGCGCGTGGATGGCAAGGTGAGCTATAAGGACGAAGAAGGCAAATGGGTTGCCGTGGACGACAACACTCCTGTATCCATGAACATGTGGGGCTTCACTCCCGACTACTTCGAGCATAGTGAGGCCTACTTCAAGGAGTTCCTTTCCGACCCCAAGAACATGGAGAACCTCAAGGCTGAATTCTTCATTCCCTTGATGGTCAACAAACTTATCAACGAAGGCACATCTACCGTGAAGGTGCTCGACACTACCAGCAAGTGGTTCGGTGTGACCTATGCCGCCGACCGCCAGTCTGTGGTAGACAAGATACAGGCTCTCATCAACGAGGGCGTTTATCCTAACAAATTGTTCTAACAAGCCAGTGAAGGTTGAAAGTCCTTTTCAACTTTCAGCCTTCACCTTTATTTCCCTATATGAATCTCGATATTCTTTCGCAGGAAGACCTCCTCACGCTGAGAAGCACCGTTGAGGCTTCACAAAACATTGTCATCTGTTGTCACAAGAGTCCAGACGGCGATGCCATCGGTTCTTCGTTGGCCTGGGCCAACTATCTGAAAAGCAAAGGCAAGGCTGCAACCGTGACCATTCCCGATGCCTGTCCGGATTTTCTGCAGTGGCTGCCCGAGTTTGCCCAGACAGTGATTCGCTTTGACAAGCATCCCGACGAGGTGAAGGAACTCTTTGACCACGCCGACCTGGTTGTGTGTCTCGACTTCAACGTTTCTTCACGCCTGGAAGACATGCAGCCGGTGTTCGACAATGCCACGGCACCCAAGATACTGGTAGACCACCACATCGGACCTGACATTCCCGAAGCCCGCCTTGTCATTTCGCACGAAGAAATGTCGTCAACTTGTGAACTCACCTTCCGTATTCTGTGGCAACTGGGCGAATTTGAAGCCATGAGCAAGCAGTGTGCCGTCGACATCTATTGCGGGATGATGACCGACACTGGCGGCTTTACCTACAACTCTTCTCGTCCCGAAATCTTCCTTATCATCAGTCATTTGCTGGAGAAAGGCGTAGACAAGGACGACATCTACAACCGCGTGAACCACAACTACAGTTCCTGGTGCATCCGGATGCGTGGCTACATGATGATGCAGAAACTCAACGTTTACGAAGACCTGCACGCCTCTTACTTCACGCTTACCCGTGAGGAGATGCAACGTTTTCACTACATCAAGGGCGACGCCGAGGGACTTGTCAACGAGCCTTTGAAAATCAAGGGACTCAAGTTGTCCATCTACCTGCGTGAAGACACGGTGAGGGACAACCTCATCTTTGTCAGCCTTCGGTCAAGCTGCGGTTTCCACTGTAAGCAGGTGGCGGAGAAGTTCTTCAACGGCGGTGGACATGCAGACGCTTCCGGCGGCAAGCTGCACTGCAGCATGGACGAGGCCAAAGAGATAGCCAAGAACGCCATCAAATATTTTGCCGAGGAACTGAAAAAGTAAAAAATATGATAAGGGCATGTCGGTAATGTTCCAGCAAGCGTAAAAAAACAATAAAAACCCATGCCCGTTTTCGGAATTATCAAGATAAATGGGTAACTTTGTCCCATTATTTGTAAATGACGAAAGATGAGAAAAATACAATTTGCCATCATGGCTCTTCTGTCCGTCCTGGCATTCGCTTCCTGTAGCGACAGCGAAACCTATGCAGACCAGAAAAAGAAAGAGAAGTCGGCGATTGCGCAGTATATCGCAGCCAACAATATCAACCCCATCTCTGAGACCGTGTTTGCCCAGCAGGGCTACACCACCGACGTGTCGAAAAACGAGTATGTGCTCATAGAACAGTCGGGCGTCTACATGCAGATCTGCAATGAGGGATGCGGCGAGAAAATCAAGAATGGAGACAACGTCATGGTTATCTGCCGGTATACGGAGGTGAACATCATGGAGGGTGACACCATTTCCACCAACATGATTCCCTACTATAGTTCCATGCCCGACTTGATGAACGTGTCTAACACCAGCGGTTCGTTCACCGCTTCATTCGACACAAACAGCAGCGTGATGTATCGCACTTACAGCAGCGCCTCCGTGCCTACGGGCTGGCTGGTGCCCCTCACTTACATCAAAATAGGCTATCCGAAGGCTGAGGGCGAGCAAATAGCTCATGTGAAGCTTATCGTTCCTCATTCTGCCGGACAGTATTACGCCACGCAGAACGTGTATCCTTGTTTCTACGACATCACCTATCAGGGTGAACGATAGAAGCCGAGGGTGCGGAAAGCCAAACAACAAAAAGATACTTACAGGAAATAACGACAATACTCTGACACCCGATTGCGTGATGTCAGAGTATTTTTTAATAAATACTATTATGACACTTATCAAATCTATCTCAGGTATCAGAGGCACCATCGGAGGACAGACGGGCGACACGCTCAATCCTTTGGATATTGTGAAATTCACCACTGCCTATGCCTCCTTCATCCGCAAGAATGGACAGTCACAGTCAAACAGCATTGTCGTGGGCCGCGATGCCCGCATCTCAGGCTCCATGGTCGACAAGATTGTGAGCGGATGTCTGATGGGATGTGGCTATGATGTCATCAACATAGGTCTTGCCACAACTCCAACCACAGAGCTGGCCGTGCGCATGTCGGGAGCTGCCGGCGGCATCATTATTACCGCCAGCCACAACCCCCGTCACTGGAATGCACTCAAGTTGCTCAATCATGAAGGCGAATTCCTCACCAAGACAGACGGCAACGAAGTGCTTGCCATTGCTGATAAGGAAGACTTTACCTATGCCGATGTGGACCACTTGGGCAAATATACCGAGGACAACACGTTCAACGCACGTCACATTGAAAGTGTACTTGGCTTGAAACTGGTGGATGTGGATGCCGTCAAAAAAGCCCGTTTCAAGGTATGTGTGGACACTATCAACAGCGTGGGCGGCATTATATTGCCCGAACTGCTGAAGGCTCTCGGGGTGGATTACACCATTCTCAACGGCCAGGCAAACGGCGATTTCGCCCATAATCCGGAACCGCTCGAGAAGAATCTCGCAGGAATCATGGGCGAGATGAAGAGCGGAAAATATGACCTTGGCATTGTGGTTGACCCCGATGTGGACCGGCTGGCTTTCATCTGTGAAGACGGAAAAATGTTTGGCGAGGAATACACACTGGTCAGTGTGGCCGACTATGTGCTCACCCACACACCCGGCAACACCGTGAGCAACTTGAGCAGTACACGTGCCCTTCGTGACGTGACGGAGGCGCATGGTGGTGTCTACACGGCGGCTGCAGTGGGCGAGGTGAACGTTACCACCAAGATGAAAGAGGTGAATGCCGTGATTGGCGGCGAAGGCAATGGTGGAGTTATCTATCCCGAAAGCCATTATGGCCGCGACGCCCTGGTGGGCATAGCCCTTTTCTTGTCATCCTTGGCGCACAAGGGCTGCAAGGTGAGCGAATTGCGGTCTTCCTTTCCCAACTATTTCATTGCCAAGAACCGCATCGACCTCACCCCGTCTACAGATGTGGACGCCATACTCGAGAAGGTGAAGGAAATGTACAGGAACGAGAGAATTACGGATATAGACGGCGTGAAGATTGACTTTGCCGACAAGTGGGTTCACCTGCGCAAGTCAAACACCGAGCCCATTATCCGTGTCTACAGCGAAGCTCACAGCATGGAGGAAGCCGACCAGCTTGGCAAGCAAATCATGCAGGTGGTCTACGATATGCAGTAAATCTGTTTTTTCATCAACACACAAGAGGCGTCTGTTTCCGTTAGGGAAGGGCGCCTCTTGTCGTTTGTGCAAGTCGTTACGGGTGTTATGGGTGTGGAGTTTTCTTGATGAACCTGCCTGCCCGTAATTCTCAGCACAACGTTTGCTGTACTGGAATAGTTGATGTTGAGCGACCGTGTAAACGTGACGCTATCATCCTGTTGCGGCATTGGCAATTGTTGGCGCAATAAATTCTGCTCATCTATCATTTGGGAGGGATACTAGTGGCGTCATTGTAGGTGTTGACATCAAAAGCGTGCTGACCCCCTCAGCATTTACTTGGCTTTGTTCTCAAGCCGCCTTGTTTCATGACCATCTTTGCGAGCTCGCATGCGCACGAAAAGTTTTTGTTTTTCACTATCTTCTGTCTCCTTTCTTGATAACTGACAATATTTTCTTGATTGTGAGTGAGATGAATGGCTTGACAGATGCGTGATAGATAACTTTCTATTCCTCACTTCTATCACCAATTCGTCATTTGCCAGGTTTAAGTGGAATACTCAAAATCTGTCGTGCTGTTTGGGCACTCTTTGCCCACGGCCGTGGCAATGAGTGCCCAAACAATGAAACCAAGCGTAAGTCTGCCACTACGCCCTCGTAAGTCTGCCACTACGCCCTCGTAAGTCTGCCACTACGCCCTCGTAAGTCTGC
>CAKPUA010000041.1:0-12986 GCA_934191235.1 uncultured Prevotella sp.
TTTTATAGGTATATGGCAACAAGAATTCCGTTTATAAAAACATATTCCACACCCCAAGAGTTAGTGCAGCTACTCAAGACAAGAGGTATGGAGATAACCGATGAGGAAAAGGCTCAGCATTATCTTTCCCATATCGGTTACTATCGTTTGTCTGCCTATATGTACCCATTACTCTCTATTCCCAAGGAGCAACATCTATTCAAGCAAGGTGTAACTTTCAGCAAGGTTATGATGTTGTATCGTTTTGACAAGAAACTGCGCTTACTTTTGTTTAATGAGATAGAGAAGATAGAGGTCGCAGTACGTTGTGCTATCGTAAACTTTGGGACAGAAATGACAGGCGATCCATTTTGGATGACCGATGCCAATAATTTTTCGAATCCATCTAAGTTCAATCGCTCTATACATCTTATAGAAGATGAACTGAACCATACCAAAGAGGATTTTATCAATCATTTCAAAGAGACATATACTAATCAGTACCCTCCTTCATGGATGCTGACCGAAATATTGCCGTTTGGTGTAATCACCAATATTTATTCTAACATCAAGAATAAGAAGATAAAGAAGCGTATCGCCCAGTCGTTTGGATTGCAAGTTGCTCCTTTTGAATCTTGGCTTACCGTTATCACAGTGACACGAAACTCATGTTGTCATCATGCACGTGTATGGAATAGGGTATTCTCTATTCGTGCTACCATGCCAATCAGAATGTCACGTCCTTGGATTACCTTGCCAACAGACCCATTGAAAGTGTACTTTGATATGTGCATCATCAAGTACTTTCTTGACATCATATCTCCAAATAACGATATGCTTGATAAGACGAACAGACTTCTTGCTACATTTCCAGAAGTAGATAAGGCTGCCCTTGGTTTTCCTTCTGGTTGGGAAAACGAACCACTGTGGCAATAAAAGGTATATGGAGTGACTATTAATCACCCCACATCGACCGCATTTTCTGTAATTTTGGTGTAACAGAAAGTTAAATACGTTAAATCTTCACCTTTTCGTTTCTAAACAGAATCCATATTGCCACTTTTCTATCGTTTAGAGCGTATAATACTGATAATCAACTAATAATGGATACGGGTATTAAACATAGGTAAAGCAAGACAGTAAGGCTTCTAATACAGTCTGAAAGCTCTATGATAATAAAGGCATTAACAGTAAAATTACAATTTTCTTTTTATGAAAGGTTAACCTGTTGGGAAAAGTGAAAACCATCTTAATGTCTATGACGGGCCATGACTTCACTTGCCTAAATCCACTTTGGGTCTACCTGGCGGAAACATTATGGCAGTCCGTACACAGGTTTCTCTCCCTGTACGGACTGCCAATTCTATTTGCTCTTATTTCTTTTCGAATATCCGGTCTTTGGCGGTCACCTGGGTTGGCGTGCCTGCCTTGCCACCTATGTGGCAGTCGGAGAATGAAACTTCGGGGGCCTGGTCAATGCTCATGCCTATTTTGGCTTCGCCTACTTCCACGTTTCTGAACTCCACGCGGCGTATTGGCTTTGCCTCGGTGCCCTGCAGCACAATGGCAGCTGCCGACGCTTGCTGGCACGATAGACCATCCACGTAGATGTCGCTGATGTCAGAGAAGTACTTGCTGTTCTGTCCCTCGCCGGCATACATGCTGGTGATGTAGAACAAGTCTTCCACATTGCCGAACTTGCAGTTGTTGACATACAGATTCTTCACGAAACCTCCGCGGTCGGGATTTGTCTTCACATAGATGCCGCGCTTGCAGTAGCCGGCATAGTCGCAGTTCTCCACAAACACGTTTCTCACGCCCGACGACATTTCGCTGCCTATCACCACGGCGTGGAGTCCCTTGAAGTGGCAGTTGCGGATGATCACATTTTCGGTGGGCATATTAGTGCGCCACCCGTCATAGTTGCGTGCGCTCTTGATAGCTATGTTGTCGTCGCCATTGTCGAAGTGCACGTCCTCAATCAGTATATTTCGCGAACACTCGGGGTCGATGCCATCATTGTTCACCAGTTTGGCATCGTAGCGCAGGCCGCGGCAAATGATGTTCTCACTCTTCAGCAAATGCACGCACCAGAAGGGCGAGTTGATGATTTTCACGCCTTCCAAGGTGATGTTCCTGCACTGGTAGAGCTGCAGCAGTTGCGGGCGGAGGAACCATCCATCGCCAAACTTGCGCAATTCCAAATGCAGCCCCTCGTTGTTCATGTATCGGCTCTGTTCTTGGCCTTTCTTTTGCTTGCTGCGCCATGTGGCAAAGGTGGTCATGGCATTGCCGTCGATGGTGCCCTTGCCGGTGATGGTCACATCGTGAAGACCATATCCATAGATGAAAGGCGAGTAGTTATAGAGGAAGGTGCCCTCCCAACTGGTGTTGACCAAAGGATAGCACTTCGGGTCGGGCGTAAACTTGAGGGTGGCTCCCTCCTGAAGTTCAAGGCACAGGTTGCTCACCAAATGGAGCGGTCCACCAAGGAAATAGGTGCCCCGAGGCACCACAATCCGTGCCCCACCCTGTTTCTGTGCTTGCTTAAATGCCTTCCGAAAAGCGCGAAGACAGTCGGTCTTGCCGTCGGCCTTGGCTCCAAGAGAAGTGATGACAATGGTCTTGGACGGCAACGTAGCTCCCGTGATGTGGTGGAGTATACTGTCGCGGATTTCAATCCTTCTGTCGTTGGTAGTGGCATGCGCGTTGCCCAAGGCGAATCCGGCAAACAGCAATCCGCACAATACCCATAGACGTAGATGTTTGTTTTGCATGATTGGGAAAATGATTTGTTATATGATAAATATAGGTGCAAAGATAGCAAGAATCCGGTAACAAAGCAAGTGGATGCCCGCGAGAAATAACATATAACAAATAATGGAACAAAAAAGACTATGATACCTTTACCGGCACATTCTCGGGAACCAGATTGACAAATGTTATGAGGCTATACAAAGATAATCAAAAAGGGCTGACACCCGGCAAGAAGTATCAGCCCTGGTTTATAGTATCTTGTATAGTTTTACCGGACAGCCACGAAAATAACAGATTGAAATAAGCTAGCATGTAAATCCTGTCTTATGGCTTGTTGTTTTGCTTTAGCCATTCGCCTATACACCTGTTGTCAAGCGTAGGAATGCATGCCGCCGAGGAAATAGTTCACACCGAAATAAGTCATCAGCACACAGAGGAAGGCCAGCACCATATACAGATGGTAAGCACGCGTCTTCATCGACCCGAGAAAAACCGACCTGTGGAGCGGCACTGCATAGACCATGAGCGTGATGAGCGCCCATACTTCCTTAGGGTCCCATCCCCAATATTTGCCCCACGACACGTTAGCCCACACAGCACCCAAGAAAATGCCCACAGCGAGCAGGAACACTGCCGGATAGAGCATCAGTCGGGAAAGGAGCGTCAGCGTGTCGGAAAGACGTGCGTCTGCCCGGTTGCCCAATGCCAGCACAGCTACACCACAGAACATGGTGAATGCCAAGAGCGCATAGGCCATCATTACTACACTTACGTGGATGGAGAGAAGCGGTGACTGGAGAACGGGCATTAGGGGAGTAATCTGCGGATTCATCATGCTTAGGAACGACACCAGAAGCGTGAACCCTGCCAACAGGAAACCGAACGGCAACACCACCACCATCCTGCGGCCAACCACCAACGCCACCACCATGACAGAAAGAGCCATGAAGAGCATCGTCTCGTAGCCGTTGCCCAGCGGCACACGTCTGCTCACATACCAACGCAGAACATAGGAAGCCCCCAGCACCAACGTGGCCACGGCAAGAAACACCCAGCCGCCACGAAGGAGCCAACGCCTGTGTTTCAGTCCCGGCACAGCCAAGACCACAAGCATGAGCACACCCAGCGTGAGACATCCCATGGCAAGCGGCATGTTCACGGGATGCTCGTTATAGAACACTTCAGCCTCCAGTCGTGACGTGTCGGCACCGTGAGCAGGCTTGATGAGTTGTCCCTCGGTGAGCATGAGGATAATGCCCACCTTCTCGTCGAGTTCCCTCACCGCTTTGGTTTCGTGTCCGCCTTGGATAATGGGCTGCAACTTGTATTGGCCGTAGATATCGAAGAGGTCGGCAAGCCGTACATATTTTCCCTCCACACCCAACTGCCGTCTAAGGTCGGCATCCTTCACCTTGAGCATGGGTTCTGTCTTCCACACATCGGGCCGCTTCATCCATCCGTAGACCACCTGTTCTGCAGTAAGCCCGTGGTAGGTACTGCTACCATAGAGCTTGGTGAGGAAGTCGTGAGCCAGCGTGCTGAGCGGAGCCACACGATCGTTGTAAACCACAGGCATCCGTGCCAGCCTTTCCGCCTTGTCGAGGTTAAGGGTGGGCAGGCTTCGCGCCTCCAAGCCACTGAACGGGGCGGCACAGAAGAGCAGCACGAGCGCCAATGCTCCCTCGCGGAGCAACGGTGAGCGCAGCATCCGCCGGAATGTTTCGCCCTTAGCCATGAGTACCATCACCACCGACACCGCCAGAAGCAGATAGCCCAAATAGGTGATTGGCGTGCCCCAAGGGTCGTAACCAACGGAGAGGATGCTGCCATGGAGGTCGCTGTCGAACGAGCTCTGGTAGAAGCGATAGCCCTGGAAGGTTAGGATGTTGTTCATCGAGATGACCCGCTTCTCCACCCTGCCCTCGCGGGTGGTAAACGTCACATGGCTCACGAAGTCCTGAGGTGCCTGTGTACCGGAATAACATTCAACGGAGAAGCTTTGGAGCGTCATTTGGCGGAAAGGCAACTGCGCCGTGCCACCGCCTTCAGTCAACGTATAGTGGGTGGCCGACTTGCCTTGTCGCAGATGAAGCGTGCCCTCGGAAGAGGTGAGAAAAGAAGTGGCGGCCCCCAGCAGGATAACCCCCATGGACACGTGGAGCATGAACACCGCACGCCGTTGCCACAGTCGCAGTCTTGCCATCACCACACACGCCACCACGAAGAGCAGCGCCCAAAGAGCGAAAAACCACCACGTGTGGTACACATGGCGGGCAGAATAAGCAGAGCCTTGGGCCTGCTCCACGAACGTGGCCATGCCCAAGACTCCGATGATAAAGATGTAAAGAAGGGACAAGCCCTTGTTGATGTGTTTCATTGCTTGAGGTTGAATGTCGTTAGGACAATATGCCCTACTTACTATTCAACGTGTTCTTGTCTTGATTTAGTATATTAAACAGCTGAATAATCTTCAAAATTGAGATCAGAACGCCTTGTACTGCGGACTGTGTGTCTTGCGCACAGCCATACACTCCATCTCAATCAGCCATCCCGGACGGCACACGGGTGCATGCACAATGACATAGGGACGACCCTGGAAACGCTCACTGAAGAGTTTGCTCACTACGCAGTAGTCGGCTGTATCGCGCAAGTAGACCACCATCATGCCCACGTCCTCGAACGAGCAGTCAGCCTCGCTGAGCAGTGCTTCCACATTCTCCCACATGCGCTGGGTCTGGCGACGTATGTCTTTGGGATAGACCACTTCGCCCTTATTGTTGATGCTCGCTGTGCCGGAGATGAACACCTGGCGGCGGTCACCATAGTCAACCATGGTGCCACGTTCGAAACTCACGCCATAATCGCTCGTGCGGTTGAGGTGAGTGGGCGCATAGAGAAACTCTACCTGCTCCTTGTCGATGCCCTGCACGGCATAGTTGTCCATCTGCGAGAGCACGTTGGGATCTGCCTGTCTTCCACCAATGCCTGTGGAAGAAATGAAGTGGGTCTTCGAGGTGAGTCCCTGGGTGAAGAAGAACTGGTTGCGGGCACGCACCACGCCGCCGTAGTTCAGGTCCACGTCGTTGACGAAGAACCATGTGCGGATGCAGTTGTCCTTCAGTGTGCAGCCCTCTTCTATGAGTTGCATGTTATACTCGTTGAAGAGCAGTCGGGTCTGGTATTCAGAGTTGGCAGCCATGTTATGAGCGCCTCCGTTCCACAGATGGCGGTAGCTTCCGTGGCGCACCTCGTAGAGTCCGCTCTTGGCCACTCCCGTCTGCACGCCTGTCATGAGGTAGGCCCAGAGAGCCAGCTTGGTGCCGTCGAGCGGAGCCTGCTGGATGATGCTCTTGGCGCAGTCGGTGAGGTCGGCGGCAGCCACGTCGTCCTCCTGGTTGGATGAGTCGCTGAGGAAGTAGCGCTTGAAGATGCACACGGCACCCGATAGTTTATCCTCTACCACCGAGCCATAAGCACCGAGGATGGCCTCCAGTTGATCGGCAAAAGGAAGTGTGGGGTCGTCCACATGGAACATCACGTGGTATTCCGTCACCTCAGTATCGTTGTCAAACTTGAATATGTCGGCATGAGCCTTGTCGAATTGTAAAGTGTTCAATGTGTTCATAATGGTGAATATGTGTTGTGCTGTGCCTACTTGGCACCATTGTCAATCCAGTTGTCTATCATGGGCAGCAGGGTGTTGGCATTGTCCTCCGAGACGAGGTCGAAGTGGTTCATCGAGATACCGTCCACATGCTCGTTGTGGAGCACCATGTGGAGCACGCTGCTTGAGGCATTGCCGGCCTCCACAATCTTGTGGCCACTCACGCGCTTGGAGTCGACACCTACCATGTCGGCCAACGCATGGCCCTCGGTGAGGTTAAGACCGGCTGCAGAATGGTTACTCGCTCCGTGGCAGTTGACGCACGTGGTGTTGAGGAAACTCTTCTGAATGGCGCCGAACATGCTGGCGTCCATTGCCGATACGTCCATGCGGATAGTGTCGCGGATGCCCTCAATGTCGGCTTCCTGCAGGGTGACCACATGACGGCGAAGGCGGTCGAGCACACAGAGCTGCACTTTCGTCACGTCATCCGGTATATTATTCATCACGATTGACACGTTGCCGTTTGCATCTGCCTTCACTCTTTTCGATATAGAGGCATACTCGCTGTCGGAAGTGAACCCTGCCACTGCCACGTAGTAGTCGCTTGTCCAGTTGTCCAGCCCGGTGACGGTGCCGGTAAGCTTGAGCGAACGTCCGAAACTGTCTACATCCACATTGCTGTAGATGCGTCCGTCGTCGCAAGCCGTGAGGCACGTCAGAGCAGAGATGAGAGAGATGAAAATCTTGTGTTTCATTGCTTTTGCTTTAGTTTAGAATGCAAACTGCATCATCACGCAAGCGGTATGGGTGCTGATGCCCAGGTCGTCGAGGTCGCGGTCGAGCTGTGTGGCATGACCGGTGCGGCCGATATACTGATACATGGCGGAGAGCTTGATGTTGGTCTTCGGCACGAAGTAGTTCACCACGGCAGCTGGCATGTTGAGGAATCCGTCCTTCGAAGAGCCGTTGCGGTCCATGAAGTCGTAACGCAGACCTACCTGCCACTGTGGAGCCACGAAGTAGCCTGCCTGTGCATAAGCGCCCCAGTAGTTGTAGGTCTCACTTATCTTCTGGCGCTCTGTGAAGCCCACGTGCATATAGTAAGCCTCGGCAGCGAAATACCAGCGGTTCTTGAGCCAGGCAAATTCCAGTCCGGCGCGGAAGTCATTTGTGCTCTCACTTTCAGCCTCATTGTTATAGTTGGCACTCACGCCGATAAGCATCTTGTCGAGGTTGAGCATCTTGGAGTTGCCCTGGGTCATGGGCATAGGTCCATTGGGCATGTAGTAGAGACGGCCGGCATAGAGGAGTGAAGGCAGATGGTTGTCGTCGCTGAATCCCTTGGTGGCGGTGTTAACCGAAGCGCCGGTACCATTGAACAGTCCTACCTCATAGCCCAACTTGTTGTTGATAACACCATGCATCTCGAAGCCGAGGTCAAAGCCGGTGCCGATGGTTGGCGTCACAGCATTGAGAGAATATGGCATAATACTGGTGGCGGTGAGCGATGTGGGAACCTGAGGGAAGAGGGTCTCGCCCAGTGTGGTGAGGTAAGCATGAGTGAAAGGGGTCTTGAACTTACCGGCA
Source organism: uncultured Prevotella sp. (assembly GCA_934191235.1). Lineage (GTDB taxonomy): Bacteria > Bacteroidota > Bacteroidia > Bacteroidales > Bacteroidaceae > Prevotella. Next base: position 7,931 of record CAKPUA010000041.1, read on the forward strand.
CGGAAGCGCAAAGCGGGGTTCACGGCATAGTCAATCCATGCCTGCTGGAGCACGTTGCCGCCCGAGGCAGCAGCATTGATGCTCACGTTGTAGTCTATCTTGCCGAAAGCCTTACCGGTAAATCCGATGATGGCATAAGGCATGGCAAAACCGGAGTTGGCAATGTTGTCCTGGTTGTAGGCCTTGTCGAGGCCCTCATCGTCATAGTATTTCAGATTGAGGGTGCTCTGGATGTAGAGGTAGGGCTTGAACACGAAGTTGCCGTCCTTCGACTGCAGGGTGAAGCCGCGGTCGTCGGCGATGGGGAGTACACCGTTCTCCATGTCGAGTTTGGCTGCGGGAGCCTCCTCGGGTGCGGTGGCTTTGACTTCTTTAGTTTCTGTTTCTGCAAAAGCAGCTGCTGAAAGCAAGGATGCCATAGTAATGGCAAATATTCTGTTGTGTTTCATTGTCGTTGTTGTTGATGGTTAAAGCGACCAGAGGAACTGTATGAGCTGGTTGCGCTGTGTCTTGGTGAGATTCTTGAATTTGTTCTTCGAGGCTTCGCCCTCGCCTCCGTGCCACATGATGGCCTCGGTGAAGTTGCGGGCGCGTCCGTCGTGGAGGAAATAAGTGTGTCCGTTCACCTTCTTCTGCAGGCCGATGCCCCACAGAGGAGTGGTGCGCCACTCGTTGCCGCGTGCCAGTCCGCTGACAAAGTTGTCGTTCAGGCCCACCCCCATAATCTCGCTGCCCATGTCATGGAGCAGGAAGTCGGAATAAGGATGAATGGTCTGTCCGCCGAGCCAGGGGATGTTGGTACCTGCAAGGAGTGAGATGCCACGCTTCTGGGTGTGGAGTGTGGTGACATGGCAGAGGTGGCAGCCGCACTGGTAGAAGAGTTTCTCACCGGCAATCACGTCGGGGTCGTTCACGTTGCGTCGGGCGGGTACTGAGAGGCAATGCATGTAGAGATCCACGTCTTCCATCTGTTCGGTGGTGCAGTCGAGCTGTTCATAAGAAAGACCCATCATAGAGCCGTCCTTCATCTGCGACTGTCCTTCGCATATTTCCTCGGGATAGCGGCTGTTGGTCATGCCCATGTCGCTCGAGAAACCGAGTTCCACAGTGAGGTCGGCATGCTGTGCCTTGTTGCCGGAGAGTCCGAGCTGACGCACACCTTTCTCGGTGACGTAGTTGCAGCGTCCGCTGATACCCCATTCGGGATAGTTGCTTTTCTTGGCAAGTTCCTCAATCTCGTGGCGGTCGATGGCCATCATCTGTCCCATGCCCACGTGGCGCAAAGGCACACGCACGGTGCAGAAGAGGTCTTCGGGCTTGATTTCCTCGGCATACCAGTCTGTAATGGTGAACTTGGGCAGGCAGAGCGTGTACTTCTCGCCGTCGGGGAAGTGATACTCCATGGAGTCTATCTCCACCTTGAGTTTGCCTTCAGGCTTAACGCCGTAGATGGCCTGGTCGTGGATCACGCGGCCGTAGTTGGGGAAGAAGGTGCCGTTCTTGCGGGTGATGTAGATAAGCGACGAGGTAAAGCCGTAAGGGCCTGAACCGTCAACCGTGTTAGATGTCTTGTCGGTACGGCTCTTGAAGTTGGTCCAGTAGGTAGGCTCTGTGCGTCCGGCATTGCGGTGACACGAACCGCAAGAATAGCCTCCGTAGACGGGACCCAAGCCGCCGCCGTGTCCGTTGTTGTTGGACGACTTCACGTTGTCGTAGAGTTGGTCGCCTGAGTTGAATCGGGCGTTGTAGGCTCCCGACAGCCAGTCGGCCCCTTGGTCGTAGGCTACCGACGAGTTGTAGAACCCTGTGGCTGTACCTGCAGACAGTTCATAGCCATCGGGCACTGTGATGTCCGTCACGTCGATTTGGTCGTCGTCAGAGCAGGACGCCACGCCGACGGCAGCCGTGAAGAGCAATGCATATTGCAGGAATCTGTTCATATTGTTTTTGTCTTTGTTACTATGGTTTGCTTTTCAGCACAATAGCGAAGACAGGATTCGCTCCCTTCAAGGGAACCTGTCTCCGCTTATGCGTATGGGAATGTATGGTCTTTTCTGATTATTTCACGGTGCGGGCCTTGCCGTCCTTGAAGATGAGGAACTCAAGGGTGTGGAAACCACGGAGAGACTGTGCGCTCTCAACCTTGTCGTCAGCATCGCCTTCGCTCCAGTTGAGGTCGTTGAAATCCTGTGAATTCAGAATCTGTACGATCTGATCCTGGTCGAGTGGCCAGCTGTCCATGTTTGGATCGAGCTGTAGCTCGTCAACAGGACCGAAGAGGAAAGCCTCGCTCTGCTCCCAAGGAGCACGGGCGTTGAGCCAAGCTATGGAACAAGCCACGAAACCTTCGTTTGAGGGATTTGCCTTGAAGGCGAGCACTGCATCGTTGAGTTTTGAGTTGAGCTCGGCAAGTTCCTTGTAGGTAGGCATTACTACTTTGTCAACATACTGTGTAATCACAGGGTCGAGTGTTTCAGCGTCATTGATGTTGGCCTGGAAGTAAGGCTTGAGTTCGTTTGAGATGAAATCCTCAAGGTCAGCGCAAGCATCCATTGCGGTTACTGTTTCAGCTGAGTTTATGTTGTTGCGGAAAGGAGGTGTGATGCCTTCAATGGCGTCGATAGCACCCTGGATGAGGGTCTTGGCCTTGGTATCCATTGTTGGATTCTTGGCTGCGAGAACTTTTGACAGAGACTTGTCGCTGATGCTTCCGTCGCGTGTGCCGAAGTAGGCATTGCGGATAGATCGGATGTTGTTGGCGTAGTCGTCGATAGAGTGCCAACTATACCATGATTCCACTGCATAGAGTGCCTCAGTGGTCTTGCCTGCCACATACTTGTTGTAAGGGTCGCCCATCTTGGTATCTCCCACCTCGCCAGCGATGTCGATGCATCCGTCGAAGATCTGCTCTACACAGCTGATGGCTGAGGGATATTCTTGTGAATTGTGTGTCTTGAAAGTTGTGGCATAGCCGTTGTTCCACTGGTCGTAGAGCGTCTGTGCGTCGTTCTTGAGAAGGTTGGAAACAGTGGCCATGTAGTTGGCCCACTGCTGGGCGTTTGCTGAACTGTAGTCAATGTTGGCAGCGCTGTCGCCACCACCTTCACCATTGTTGTCGTCGCTGCAGGACACCATGCCGGCAGAGAGTGTGCAAGCTGCTACAAAGAGCATGGCACGCTTGAAAATCTTTTTCATTGTGAGTTGTGTTTTTTGATTATTTGAAGTAATTTATACCTTATTTCTTATTTCTTGGCGAACCAGAGCATGTAAGCCACTCCAAGGCGGAACTCGTTCTCGCTGTTGTATTTGCCCTTGCCGAACACCTTGTGTGTGCCAATCTGGCGTGTGGTGTAGTCGGCCTTGACAACGAGGTTGGGCAATGGACGCCAGTTGGCACCGAAGCTCCAAAGGCTCACTTGATTGCGCATGTCGGCTATGAGTCCCTTTTCGCACTTCTCCTGAGGATTGTAATAGTTGTAGTGTGCGAAAGGATAGATGACGGGGAAGTTCTCAACGCCAGAGAAGATGCTCTTGAGGTTGACACCTACTTCTGCACTCCAGTCGAGGGCACGCTTGGCAACCGGTCCCATGCGGGTGTAGGGCGACAGGTTGGAATAGCGGCGGTTCTTGGCGGTGATGCCCACGGTCTCGGTGATGTTGCCGGTGAGGAAATTGGCACGTGCCGTCACATATTTGTTCACATACTGAGCGTCAAACGAATAGATTAACACGTTGATTTTGCCCAGGTCGTCGTAGGTAACGAGCTTGTCGGAGTTCTTGCCGGCATTGGGATTGTAGAGCACTGATGCTCCCACGCGGAGTCCGGGAACACCCTTCCAGTCAAGACGGGCGGTGTAAGCAGGTGCGCTGAAGTTGTCGGTCTCAAGTATACCCTGACGTCCACCCTGCACCCAGTTGTAGCAGTCGAAGCCGTTAGGGTTGAGTCCGGCAGTCACCATGGCTTGGTAGTCGAAGGTGGCAGCGCCCTTGCCGAAGGTTCCGAAGAACTCCAAACCGGTTTCGTGCCAAGTGGAGGCCAACAAAGTGGTGGCTCCCTCGGGACGGGCAGCAGTGAAGAAGTTAAGGGGCTCGTGATGAGAGTTGGTCAAACCTACAGGAATGATGATGTGACCCACACGCACATTGAAAGCCGGAGTGATGAGACGGGTTATATGGAACTGCTCGAGGGCTACTTCACCACCCTTTTCCATCTCTGTTTCATATTCGCCGTTCTCGCTGCCCGACTGGGCTTCAATCTCTACTGCAGAACCGGTACCGCCTGACTCAAACTCAATTTCGGCACCCAGTATCCACTTGGGCGTAATCTTGTATTCACCCTGAAGAATGAAGCGGGGAATGGAAATCTCATTGTGGTTTGTCTTGGAGTTACCGTTGCCAGCGCCGTAGTAGCGGTTCAATCCGTAGTCTTTAAATGTGGCAAGCATCTCGCCGTAGCTACCGATGCGCCATTTTTTGAAATCATCGCTTGATGTGCTCTTGGCTTTTGAGGCAACGGCCTCTGAAGGTGCTGCCGAGGTTTCGGTCTCTGCCACCACCGACGTGGAGGCTGCCAGCATACCCATAGCCATAAGAAGGAGTTTGTTGCTCATCTTTCTGTTATCTTGTTTGTTATTTTTCGGTTGCAAAGGTATAATGATTGGCAAAGGTGGGCAATACTCAAAAAAAGGTAAAAATTAATCTAAAAATAACGCCCTTTAATACCTACAGTTTGGTATCGGATTGGCGCATAAATGGATATTGGCTAATCGACTACCTAAATATTGGTATGTTTTAATGGATAAAAGAAGGATTCTTTAAGTGTTTTTGAGTATCATCGGATATGGTGGTAACCGAAATGATGCAAATCAGTGACTATCTTGTCACGACTTCCTTGCAGACTGTTAATGGCAGACTAAAGATGGCTTAGTGTACGACTTACGGGTGCTTAGTGTACGACTTACGAAGCGTAACTGGCAGACTAATAACCTGAATTCGGGATAAGAAACCTCAACAACTATTTGTTGTCCCCTCTTGAATGTATGGACACGACACATTT
>CAKPUA010000042.1:0-11865 GCA_934191235.1 uncultured Prevotella sp.
ACTATTTCTTTTCAAATGGTATAGCATGTTGAGGAAGAAGAATCTAATAATGCCTCCCTATGAATTATCTAGGTTAGACTCGGTCCCACAGCCAGGGCACTCATTGCCATCGCCGTGGGTAATGAGTGCTCAAACGGCGGGACATATTTTGGGCATTCCACTTGAATTTGATAAGTGACGAATTGGTGATAGAAGTGATAGATGTTAACCCATCTATCACTCATCTATCACTCTGTATATCTTGCTTGTAATCAGTTGAACATTGTCAGATATCAAGAAAAGTGACAGATAGTGGCGAGAAAATGAAAAACTTTTCCTGCGCGCGTGCGCGTGTAAGACACACGTCAACATCAAGCAAGGAGGCGAAATTACAACTCCAAGCTATGGTTTGACTTTCTGTCCGTTTGGCCTAAAATCGAAAACTTCGGTAGAGCAATCAGTCTGCCGAGAAGTCTGCCACCATTTTGCGGTAGGTCTCATAAAGTCGTGTGCGGGTGATGTAGCCAATGAGGTGCCTTTGCTCGTTGAGAACCGGTAGCATTACAGCACCTGTTTTGTCGAAAGTCTTCATCACGCTTTCCATGGAATCGTCTACACCAAGCACGGCAGGAGGCTGCGACATGATTTGTTTCACGGTGAAGTGGTGGTATAGTTCTGTGCGGAACACGACATGGCGAATCTTAGCAAAGTCTATTTCACCCAACAGGTTGCCTGCATCATCGGTTACGGGCAGGATGGTGCCGCGTGTACGACTGATGATGTGCACGAGTTTGCCAAGTTCCACATCGGTGTTCACAGACGTGTAGTCTCTGTCGATGAGGCTGTCCAAACTCATCAGGGTGAGCACGGAACGGTCTGTGTGGTGAGTGAGCAATTTCCCCTCACGTGCCAGTCGCATGCTGTAGATGCTGTGTGGTTCGAAGATGCTGATTGTGAGATATGAGCTGATGCACACAATGATGAGCGGCATGAACAGATTGTAGCCGCCTGTGATTTCGGCTATCAGGAAGATGCCTGTCAATGGTGCATGCATCACGCCAGCCAATACGCCAGCCATACCCAGCATGGCAAAGTTCTTCTCAGGCACGTAAACGCCGAATTCCTCCATGTTCCAGATGCGCGCGAAGAGGAATCCCGCAAAGCCACCTATGAACAGCGAGGGTGCGAATGTTCCGCCACATCCGCCACCACCGTTTGTTGCCGAGGTGGCAAACACTTTGGTGAGGAGCACCATGCCTACGTAGGGCACCAGCAGGCTGCTGTTGCCGTAGAACAGTGAATTGTTGAGTATAGCGTCCCAGTCGGCTTGGGTCTTGCCGTTGAGCAGAATGTTCAGGCTGGAGTATCCTTCACCATAGAGTGCAGGGAAAAGGAAAATGAGTGAACTCAGCATGACACCGCCAAAGAGGAACTTGGCTATCGGCATGTTCTTCATCTTGCCGAACACCCCCTCGCATGAAGTCATGGTGCGCATGAAGTATAGACTGGTCAGTCCGCAGAACACGCCGAGCAGTATCGTTGCCGGCACACGCTCCAACTGCCAAGGCGCATCGAGATGAAACTGGAACAGCGACTGGCTTCCTACAAAAATATAGGAAAAACACGTGGCCGTAACGCTTGCCGTCATGATGGGCAAGAGAGAAGCCATGGTAAGGTCGACCATCAACACTTCAAGCGTGAACACCAGCCCGGCTATAGGTGCCTTGAAGATGGCAGAAACGGCTGCTGCCGCACCGCATCCCACAAGTAGCATCATGGTTTTGGCATCCATCTTGAACAATCGTCCCAAGTTGCTTCCGATGGCAGATCCCGTGAGTACGATAGGAGCTTCGGCACCCACAGAGCCACCGAACCCGATGGTAATGGCCGAGGCTATGACCGAACTCCAGCAGTTGTGTCCGCGCAACCGGCTGCGGCTGGTGCTGATGGCATAGAGTACACGGGTGATTCCGTGCGAGATGTTGTCCTTGACCACATAGCGCACAAAGAGTGAGGTGAGATAGATGCCCACCACAGGGAATACGAGGTAAAGCCAGTTGAAGGAGTGAATGTTGAATCCTGCGGTGAGAAGAATTTGTATCTGTGCGATAATCCAGTGCAGGATAAATGCAGCCACTGCAGAGAAAAAGCCCACGATGAAACTCAGCACGAGCGTCATCTGCTTGTCGGTGACGTGTTGTTCGCGCCATTGCAGCAACCGGTCGAACCAACCGGTTTGTGTCGATGTGTCTATAGCTTCTGTGCGGCTCATTTCCTGATAATCTTCACCTGTCCGTCTTCGTTGAGCTTGATGATGCTTGAGGGTGTGTGGGGCTTGTGCTCTTGGCGGCGGCTCCAGCAAACATAGTCCACGGCATTGAGTATTTCCTCGCTAATGTCGCAATAGTTGGATGCAGCCGGTTCACCGCTGATGTTGGCGCTGGTAGACACGATTGCCTTTTGGAAACGATAGCACAGTTCCTTGGAGAAAGGTTCCTGGGTGATACGTATGGCGATGCTTCCGTCTTCAGCAATGAGGTTAGGGGCCAGGTTGACGGCTCCGTCAAGAATGATCGTGGTGGGCTTGACGGCACAGTCGAAGAGTTGCCAAGCCACATCGGGCACGTTTCTCACATATCGTTGCAGTCTGTGGTCGCTGTCTACCAGGCAGATGAGCGCCTTGGAGTCGTCACGGTGCTTGATTTCATACACTTTCTTGACTGCATCCGGATTGGTGGCATCGCAGCCAATGCCCCATACGGTGTCAGTGGGGTAGAGGATGACGCCGCCTTTTCTCATAACTTCCACGGCGTTCCTGATATCTTGTTCTCTTGTCATGATAACGATTCTTTATTGGTTGTCTTGGTGCTTAATCTTGAGTGGGGCAGATTCGTAGGCCAGTGGCGTGAAGTCCGTTGACAAATGAGCGGGCATCCATGCGCTTCTTGCCCGCCAATTGCAATTCTTCAATCTGTAGCCATTGGTCAGCGGCAGCCATCCACATTCTACCGTTTTCTGTCTGTATGTCGCCCGTAGAGGCGTTTGCAATATCCTTTCCGGTCTTGGTGGTCTTGAATATCTTGAGCACAGCGGGCTTCATGCCTTCGCCCTCAATGGTGGTCCATGCGCCTGGGTACGGGCTCAGTCCGCGCACGAAGTCGTAGACGCGCTTGGCTGTTTGGTTCCAGTCTATGTGGCATGTCTCCTTGAAAATCTTGGGAGCCACGGGCAGGTTGTCGCTCTCCTCCTGGGGAATGGACGGAGCCGTTCCATCGCCTTCGATAATCTTTTCGATGGTCTTCAGGCAGATGTCGGCACCGAGATGCATCAGTCTGTCGTAGACATATTCCACATTGGCATCGTCTGGAATGTTCATGCGTTCGTTCATGATGATGCGTCCTGTGTCAATGTCATGATCCAGGAAGAAGGTTGTCACCCCCGTTTCTGTTTCGCCATTGATGACAGCCCAGTTGATGGGAGCTGCACCGCGATATTTAGGCAACAGGGCGGCATGCACATTAAAAGTGCCGTATTTGGGCATGCCCCATACCACTTCGGGCAGCATGCGGAACGCCACGACTACTTGGAGGTTGGCGCCCCAAGCTTCAAGTTGCTCGAGAAAAACCGGATCTTTCATCTTCACGGGTTGCAAAACGGGTAACCCGTGGTTCAGGGCATATTGTTTCACCTCGCTTTGGTGAAGCACACTGCCGTGTCTTCCCACGGGCTTGTCAGGCTGTGTCACCACACCCACTACATTGTAATTGTTTTCAACCAGTGCTTTCAGTGTTTCAACGGCAAATTCTGGCGTACCCATAAATACTATCTTGAGGTCTTCTTTCTTCATACCTTAATTTTCATTACGAGCACAAAGGTAGTGCAAAAATCTGAGTATGCGAAGAGATAAACCTGAATTTTTTGTCACGATTGGGCAATCTGTGTCATGACTTCGTTTGCGTTGGATCTTAAAATGATGCACTGCACCTGTTCTTTTCCCTCATTCTTTCTGTCGTTGTCGATATTTATTCGTAACTTTGCCGCCAATTTCAGAATGTAATGATACACAGATATTTCATCTATTTGACTTTCGATGGCAGCCGCTATCACGGATGGCAGGTGCAACCCAATGGCATATCGGTTCAGGAAGTACTCGAAACGGCACTGTCCACACTCCTTCGCAAGAAGGTAGAGGTGACGGGAGCTGGCCGCACCGATGCCGGAGTGCATGCCATGACCATGGTGGCGCATTTCGACCATGAAGAGGTGGTAGACTGCCGGCAACTCCATTACAAACTCAACCGCATATTGCCCCGTGATGTGGCCGTCAATGGACTGAAGGAGGTTTCGCCCGAACTTCATGCCCGTTTTTCTGCCGTCAAGCGCACCTATCACTATTATCTTCACACCCGAAAGCTGCCCTTCTGTCAGGGACATTCGGCAGAGATGCGCTACGACTTTGACTTTGACAGGATGAACGAAGCGGCACAGATCCTTCTTTCTACCCAGGACTTTGCCTCATTCTGCAAGGCAAACTCCGATGCCAAGACCACGCTTTGCCATGTCACTGATGCTCATTGGGACCGTGTGGGCGATGGGCGCTGGTGCTTCACCATTACCGCCAACAGATTTCTCCGCAATATGGTGAGAGCGGTGGTGGGCACGTTGGTTGATGTGGGGCGAGGCCGTTGTACCGTGGAAGATTTCAGACGCATCGTGAAATCGGCCAAGCGCACAGAGGCTGGCGAAAGCGTGCCGGCATGCGGACTCTATCTTTGGAATGTAGAATATCCGGAACAGGAAGATAATAAAGATTAAATTTAGGATACAACTATGATGTGGCTATTGTTAGCTTTTCTCTCAGCTACTTTGCTGGGATTCTATGACTCCTTCAAGAAAGAGTCGCTCAAGGACAATGCGGTCATCCCCGTATTGTTTCTCAACACGTTGTTTTCGTCTCTCATCTTTTTGCCGTTCATCGTGCTCAGTTATCGCACGACGCTACTCGACGGTTCCATCTTTCACGTGGGCAGCGGTGGATGGGAGGTCCACAAGTATATTGTTGGCAAGAGCATCATCGTGCTCTCCTCTTGGATTTTCGGCTATTTCGGCATGAAGCATCTGCCTCTCACCATTGTAGGCCCCATCAACGCTACTCGGCCGGTGATGGTGCTCATCGGTGCTCTCTTGGTGTTTGGCGAGCGCCTTAACCTTTATCAGTGGATAGGTGTGGCGCTGGCTGTGGCATCGTTTTTTATGCTTAGCCGGAGTGGCAGGAAGGAAGGCATTGACTTCAGACATGACAAGTGGATCTACTTCATTGTCATTGCTGCTGTGCTTGGAGCCGTGAGCGGACTTTACGACAAATATCTCATGGCTCCACGGAGCAACGGAGGTGTCGGACTCGACACCATGATGGTACAGAGTTGGTACAACATCTACCAGTGTTTTATGATGGGAGTGATGATGGTTGTGCTGTGGTGGCCCAAACGCAAGCGGACAACGCCCTTTCGTTGGGATTGGTGCATTGTGCTCATCAGCATCTTTCTCAGTGCCGCAGACTTTGTCTATTTCTATGCTCTCAGTCTTGATGGCGCCATGATTTCCATCGTGTCCATGGTGCGGCGTGGTAGCGTCATTGTTTCGTTCCTCTTCGGGGCTGCCGTGTTTCACGAGAAGAATCTTAAAAGCAAGGTGGTTGACTTGGCGCTTGTGCTGCTGGGCATGGTGTTCCTGTGGCTGGGTGGACATTGATGAAAAGTAGTGCAAAGAAGTCCAAACGATGAGAGAAAGGATAAATAATTTCGTTATTTCTTTTTAAATTAAAATATTTGGCGTACTTTTGCAACAAAATTGAAAATACAATTTCTGATTTTATGGCAAATAACATATTCAAAGGACTCGGCATTGCTCTTATCACTCCGTTCACTGCCGACGGTCAAGTAGACTACGATTCACTCAAGCGTATCATCAACTATCAGATTGACAATGGTGCTGATTTCTTCTGTATTCTTGCCACTACCGGTGAGACTCCCTGTCTGACCAAGGCGGAAAAACAGCAAATCAAGCAGACCATTGTCGACACCGTAGCTGGTCGCACTCCCATTCTGATGGGGTGTGGCGGCAACAACACGGCTGCCGTCATTGAGGAAATCAAAACATCCGACTGGAGCGGTATCGACGGCTTGCTCAGCGTTTGCCCTTACTATAACAAACCTTCACAGGAAGGACTTTACCAGCACTTCAAGGCCATTGCGGCTGCTACAACCCTGCCCGTGGTACTCTACAATGTACCGGGCCGTACCGGCATCAACCTCAAGGCCGAAACCACAGTGCGTCTTGCCACTGATTGTGCAAATATCGTGGCCATCAAAGAGGCAAGTGGCAGTTTGGAACAAATTGACGATATAATCAAGAACAAGCCTGCCGATTTCGACGTGATTAGCGGTGACGACGCTCTCACCTTCCCGATGATTGCCTGCGGTGCTGTAGGCGTCATTTCGGTTATAGGAAACGCTTTGCCAAAGGAATTCTCCCGCATGATTCGCTTGGAATTTAATGGCGAATATGAGCCTGCACGGAAGATTCACCATAAGTTTACAGAACTTTACAAGCTGCTTTTTGTCGATGGCAATCCTGCCGGTGTAAAGGCTTTGCTTAGCGAGATGGGCATGATAGAGAACGTACTCCGTTTGCCGTTGGTTCCAACCCGCATCCAGACATTGCATAAGATGGCGGAAATACTTAAAGATTTGAAAATATAAAAGACAGCCTTAGCGCGTCTTGGGAATATAAGGTCTATGGCTGCATACTACACTCTGTTGAGTGCTGTATGCAGCCTTTTTCTTTATGGATTATTACAGAAAAAGTTTTGGTTCATCCCTGATTTGGAGTGACACCTGTTATCGTTGTATTAGGATTTTATGACATGCGGGCTGAAAGCCCAATCTGTTCATAGCCCTGGGCAGCGCCCTGGGCCAGACCATACAAGTCTGTACGCCCTGCAAGGGCAAAAGTAAAGACAAAAACTGTGTTTCGGACTACTTTTGCCCCTGCAGGGCGTACGTATGTCCCCTTCATTACCCAGGGTGTCGCTTCGCTTGCCCTGGGCTGGGCAGAGGTTGGGCTTTCAGCCCGCTTTTTGTTTAGTTCTAAACACTGACATACTATCATCACTCCAAATTCCGGAAGACCCAAAGTTTTCCTGTGTTCGATATTCTGTCGTTTTTTGAAAATGGAAGTTCTCTTGTAAAAGCTGCAAAATAAGGTAAAGGCAAGCGGCTATTACATACTGTTGAGGTTTAGGCGGAAGAAGTAATGAAGGATACTTTTGAGGGGGACAAAATGTGCCGTTGTCTTTCGAGACGTAAGTCTGGAAGGATTGTTTTTGCTAAAGTTCCATGATTTTCTCTTTGAAACTGAGAGCCGACATGCCTGTCATTTTTTTGAAGAAACGACAGAAATGGCTGCTTTCCTCGTAACCTAATTTTTCGGCAATATCTTTGATGGGCCAATCCGTGTTCACAAGGAACGCTTTTGCTGAGGTGATAATTTCCTTATTTATTACATATTTGGGTGTTTTGCCCATATAGTCACAAACCCATTTGTTCAATGTCTTTTTAGATATTCCCAACGCATTGCAATAATATTCGTTGTGGTGACCTTCTGCAGTTGTGTGATATTGTTCTACTAAAGAGAGGAATTTTACAATGTCGTCATGGTGGGCTTTCTTTCTCTCCAATAGCACATCATTGAGTGGCTTGTTCTCCTTGATTTGCTGGATTATGATGGCGAATATAAGAAGTAGGCGTGCACATTGTTTTATAAAGCATATTTTTTCGTCTCCATCGACTTGAGGCTCTGAAGTCATTTCGTCAAATACGCCTTTGATTTGTGCTAATAAGGACTCGTTTTTGAAGACTATTTTCTGGTGTCTTAAGAGAAAATCATACTTGAAGAATTCCGCATCTATTGAATTTAAGTGGTGCAGCACTTCTTCTGAAAAAGAGATAAATAGAGTATCTTTTGAGTATGTCTTGTTTTGGTACCTATGTAATTCTTTGGGATGTTCTATGATAAGTGTTCCGGAAGGAATCTCTTCAATGCCGTATGGTGTTTCATATATTAATTTTTCAGATGTGGTGAGGCACAAAACATAGAAATTATGACAATGAAACATCTGTTCCGCTTGTTGCGAAATCTCTCTGATGTCAAGTGCACTATTAGTGGTTATGCGACCATAGGTTGGTAGCTTGTCCCAAAAGATTTCCAAGTGTTCGATACCATTACGGTCGTTTCGGTTTATAAATATTTGATGATTGTTCATGTTTGGCAATATTTTTTACGTTTTATCATTGAACGCCCGCAAGTCATGGGTTTTAAACGATCGAATTGATGATGCAAAAGTAATGAAATCAAACGAAAAGCAGAAAGAAAATGGTAACTATTTTAATTCGTTCTCGTTTTGGTAGTATTTTGGCACTTTTTGGTAGCGAGTACTTGTGATATATTCTGTATCTTTGTGCCCGAAACCAATACCGATGAACGATGAAAAAGGATTATAGCATATCTTTCTTATTCGCCTACCGACAAGCGTTTCCATACGTTGTTGTTGGACCGCAATGACAGTGTGTTGATGGTAGGCAGTCCTTTGGCCAATCCTCAAGTGGAAGAACTTTCATGCGGATTGTAAAATCCGTTATTACTAATAACAAAAATTAATGAATTATGAAAAAGAGACTTTTCTTTTCTGCACTTAGTGCAGCAGTGGTGTTGACGGCTGGCTATTGTGGCTATCGTTATGTGGTAAACTCGTCAGAGAGCGATTTGTTCTTGGCCAATGTGGAAGCGTTGTCTGCCGGAGAAAAAATTGATTGCAATTACAATAGGTCGGAGGGGCAGTGTGAAGTAGAAGTGGGTGCTCATGGAAAAATAGAGATTTTGGGAGAAACTATCATCAAGGCAGGGGCAGATGGTAAAATTTCATTTGATGGAAAAGTCATTTGTTCTTCAGGAGGAAATGCTTCTTGTACGCCAGTAGAATGTGAGGACCTTTACAAAATTCTCCGCTAAGAATGAGTTTCACAAGTGTCTTTTACAGGTACTTGTGAAACCTTTTATTGATTTTTTGTAGATGAGTAAAATGTATAATGCTTATGAAATATTTTGTCTGGCTGTTTATGCTGGTGCTTCTTTCTTGTTCAAGCACAAAGGAAACCATCAATTATAGGGCCAATTTGGATGAAACCAATTGCTGTGATTCCTTTTTTTGTGGATATTCATACGTGATTCTTGAAAATAGGAACAATTGTATGTTGTCGAAGATAGATAAAATCTTATGTACAGATTCAGTTATATCAGTGCTTGACAAGGATCGAGTTCTGTTTTTTTCTACTAAGGGGAAATTTCTGTCCCAAATAGATAAAAGGGGGAGAGGAAATGAAGAATATCACAAAATTGACGATTATGTTATAAAAGATTCTTTGGTCTTTATATTGACTCGGGCGGAAAAAACCGTTAGAATTTATACTTTTAGTGGAAATTTCATTAGCAGGATAAATCTTGATGATTGGTATACCCATTTAGCTTTTTTGCGTGATGATTTATTGGCTTTGTCCTCAGAAAATTCTAATGAGACGAAGAAGAACTTCTTAATTTTAGATATAAAAAAACGGAAAGAAGTTGGACGATTCGATTCATTTAGCAATAATGAGAGTATGACATTTCCTCTGTGTCCTGTCTTTTGTGGGAGGGATAGTAGTGGGTTGTTTGTTGTTCATCCGTTTGATTATTCTGTTTATAAATTGACGGATAAAGAATTTTCTCTTCATTGTACATTTGATTTCCCAAATCATAACGTGACCGACAAAATTAAGGCTTTGTCATATTATGATGCGTATTTAAAGACTAAAAATAGTCCAATGGTCAAATATTTGGGCTATTATCAAGAAACAAAAAATAATATATACGTTAGTTGTCAAATGTTTGATGCCGAAGGAGGCTTGTGTTCTTACCTTGTCCGAGTCAACCATGAAAGAGAAATATATGCGACGAAATTAGGATGGGATTATTCTCCCAAGGTTCCATATATTTCGAAACCTCTTGCCATGCAAAATGACTGTATCATATCGGCAATGTCGGCGAATCAAGTATTAAATATAGAGGTGTATTATAATTTAGATTATTTCACGAATAGAGGTTTGACGAAAGACGATAACTTTGTGGTTTTCTTTAATAAACTCGTTCCATAAGTATGGTCTCTTGAAATCCGATTAGTAATGAAATTAACGCAAAACAGAAGGAAAATGGTAAATAACTCAAGTTTCAGATTTAGAATGAGCGTGTAAAAAAGCACATAAAAAAAGGCTTTGAGTATTTCCGTATATCACGGAAAATGAGTAAATTAGATGTGACAAAAAAAACAATACTCAAAACTCAAAGCCATGAGCAAAATTACAAATATTCCGTCAGAAATCCGCAACTTTTTCTCAGAAAAACGTCGCAGTATAGTTATGGACACATTCACACGTCTGCTTGAAAGCTTAAATTTGGACAACCGCAGCCTTGGCGGTCAAAAGCGTGAGAACTGCCAGTTGACAAACCTTCAGGTGTTCCAGATATTGTTACTACTTCCATTCTTTGCAGTCAAAGGCTTCTCTCATTATGATGGTTCGGCGCTGTGCCGTATGTTTGGCGGTAAGAAAGATGTTTTTTATTCATATCTCTCACAAGACAATGTCAATTGGCGAAAGTCGTGTACCGCATAACCTGTTGGCTGCTGACCAAAGTGACCGTCCGTCAGGACCACAAGAAGAGTCAGCTTCCCAACGTGCTGATAGCCGATGACACAGACCTTCCGAAGACGGGTATGCATATGGAGTCCATAGGCAAGATCTTCTCGCATGTACACCAGAAATGCATCCTCGGCTACAAGGCTCTCATGTTATGCTGGAGCGATGGCCGCACGCAGTTCATGCTCGATTTCTCGCTTCACGGTGAGAAGGGCAAGGTTGATGGCAAGGAACAAGGGCTTACCTCAGAACAGAGGAAGGGGCGTTATGAGCGCAAACGTGACGAGAATTGCCATATTGCCAAACGCAAGGAAGAGTATTTCATGAGCAAGGGTGCCAAACTGTTGGATATGGTGAAGAATGCGATACGCAACAAGATACCTTTCGATTACTTGCTGGTTGACAGCTGGTTCACATGTACCGAACTTGTGGATTTCGTTTATCGGCGCCATAAGAAATTTCATCTTCTCGGTATGGCAAAGATGGGCAACACCAAGTATATGACTACTAATTGGGGTGAATTGTCCGCCAAGGCCATAATCACAAAACTGAAGGCTAAGAAAGAAGTGAAATACAGCAGACAATACCGTTGTCATTATGCCGAAATTGAAGTCGTGCTTGGAAAACGTGCCGTCAAACTGTTCTTTTGCAAGAGGGGCAAAAAGGAAGCGTGGAAAGTGCTTCTGACAACAGACTTGAACCTCCGTTTTATGCGCGCCTATGAGATATATGCTATGCGTTGGAGCATAGAGGTTTTCTTCTCGGACAGCAAGCGTCTGCTTGGACTTGCAGATTGCTCGTCACGCGACTTTTCCGCCCATATAGCACATGTTTCATTGGTCATGATACGCTACAACATGCTGGCCTCCATAAAAAGGACACTTGACTATGACACAATAGGAGGACTGTTCGGTGATATGTACCTCGGAGTACACGAGCTGACTGTGGTTGAAAAGATATGGGCGATTATAATTGAAGTAGTAGCCGTCGTTGCTGAAATTACTGATGCGGACTCAGATGAGCAATACTCTGTTAATTCTAACGTAATCGTTTGAAAATGAGGGAGTTAATTAACGTAATATAACTAATAAAATTTGGC
>CAKPUA010000043.1:0-9988 GCA_934191235.1 uncultured Prevotella sp.
CTGCCATTAACAGGTCGTAAGTCTGCCATTAACAGGTCGTAAGTCTGCCATTAACAGGTCGTAAGTCTGCCATTAACGGGTCGTAAGTCTGCCATTAACAGGTCGTAAGTCTGCCATTAACAAGCCGTGGCCCGTCGGTTTCCCCGAACCGTCAAGTCCGTTTCAGCCTTCCCCTCCTTATGTTTTCGCTTCTATATGCCCATCAAATCAATGATGGTTGGCGTCATAAGCGCCGTAAAAATGCCGTTCAAAGTCAATCCGAGACTGGCATAGGCACCGTGCACACGGCTCACATCCATCGACGTGGCGGTGCCGAGTGCATGGGCTGCCGTGCCCATGGAAAGTCCCTGGGCGGCCTTGCTGCGCACACGGGCAAAGCCCATGGTCTTGTAGCCACACACGGCACACAGCAGTCCTACGCACACCACCACTGCCGCCGTGAGCGATGGAATGCCGCCTACAGCCTTGGTCACCTCCATGGCAATAGGGGTTGTGACCGACTTGGGGGCAAGCGAAAGGATAACCTCTCGCGAGGCGCCCATGCCGCGGGCTATCAGAACCACCGACACCAAACCCACCACGCAACCGGCAAACTCGGAAAAAAGTATCTGCCAGAACTGTTGCTTGATTTTGCTCAACTGCAAATAGAGTGGCACACCGAGTGCCACCACTGCCGGACGAAGCCAAAACTCGATGAGGTGGCCACCCTCCTGATAGGTTTCATAGCTAACGCCCGTGAGTTTCAGGAAGGCAATGAGTATGCAAATAGTGACGAGGATGGGATTCATGAGCACCCAACCCGTCCACTTGCGCAGCAACTTTCCGAAGAAATAAACACTGAAAGTCAGTGCGATAAGAAAGAATTCGTTGTTGAAATAGTCCATCGTTATTCCACCTCCTCTTTATGTAAAACCTTGCCCATAATCTGGTGCACCCACCCCGTAACGGCAAGCACCAGCACGGTGGACACTGCCGAAGCGATGACAATAGGCCAAAACTGCGCCTTGATAACATCAAAATAAACCATGATGGCGATGCCGGGCGGCACGAAGAAGAAGCCTATGTTGGCAACCAAGAAGTCGGAAAGCCCCTGCACCCATTCGAGTTTAATGACCTTCAACTTCAGCAACAAAGTGAGGATGAGCATGCCCAGAATACTGGAGGGTAGCTGGATGTGGGTGAGATAAATCAAGAGTTCACCCAACGCGAGACATCCAAAAAGGATGGCACACTGTCGAATCATCATAATCTGTAGAAAGTTTTGTTAAAACCTGAATTATATCTTTTTACTTGAAAATCGGGTGCAAAGTTACTGCAAAAAGAAGATTATGCAAAGAGTAACATAAAAAAAAAACGCAAATCACCTGGAACCTACATGTTTAGTCCCTACTTTTGCGGCTTGAACTTAAATAATTCCACTGTAGTGTACCGCCTATGAAAAAAATCGGGAGAACACCGAATCGTTTAAAGCGCATCAACGACTATGAATAAATTAGGGTTCATCCGTGATTTGGAGTGACACCTGTTATCGTAGTATTAGGATTTCATGACATGCGGGCTGAAAGCCCAATCTGTTCATAGCCCAGGGTAGCGCCCTGGGGCAGACCATACAAGTCTGTACGCCCTGCAAGGGCAAAAGTAAAGACAAAGGCCTGTGGTTCAGACTACTTTTGCCCCTGCAGGGCGTACGTATGTCCCCTTCGTTACCCAGGGTGTCGCTTCGCTTGCCCTGGGTTGGGCAGAGGTTGGGCTTTCAGCCCGCTTTTTGTTTAGTTCTAAACACTGACATACTATCATCACTCCAAATTCCGGAACACCCTAAATTAGTTTCCCCGGAGGTTATATCATTGAAGCAGTTGCCCAAGAAATAAGAATCTCAAGAACTTGAAATACCCAACAATTATAAAACCGTTACCAGTTCCCGTCTTCGGTATTACTGTTCCATAGCGCCGTCTTGCCACGACGATGATCGGCGAACAGTCAAGACATCATCTTCTATTTACACAGTTCTTTCAACCTTTTCGCTGCATACTTCCCCATTTCATGGTAGCCGGCCGGATTGGGATGGAGCCAATCAGCTTGCCAAGCAGGGCGCAACTCTGCATGGTCGAAGGGATTGCACATGAGTTTATCGAAGTCTATTACGCCGTCAAACTCTCCGCTATGACGTATCCAGTCGTTCACGGTGTTGCGGCCACGCTCGTGGTTATAACTGTAATAAGGGCTGCGCTTGAAAGGAAGAATGGTGCAACCGTAAATGCGGATGTGTCGTTGGCGAGCTTTGCGAATGAAGCCGCGATAAGCTGCTATCAGTTCCTTGGCACACACCATGCCGTCACGGCTTCGCCCGAGATCGTTTGTCCCTTCAAACACAAGGATGGCCTTCAGGCCACGCTGCTCTAATATGTCACGGTCAAAGCGCTTCTCTCCGGGCTGACCAATAAACTTGGAAAGCACACAGTTAGCCCCTATTCCCAGATTAAGCACAGCTGTTTCCGGCAAGGCTTCCGAGAGGAAGTCGGGCCAACGGTCGTCACCGTTTGTCGTGGAACACTTGCCGTCGGTAATGCTGTTGCCAAGGATAGCTACAGCCCTCGCCTTTGCCGACATCACGTCAACCGCTGCGATATTAAACCAATGGTCCTCCCGAAACGATTCGCGGAAATCTGTCTGCGGTGTGGTTGCGCCATGAAGAATGAACGATGTGGTACGCGATCCCATGTGCACAGTCGGTTCGTTGGGAGCTTTTAAATAGTTGATGGTGATAGACAGCCGTTGCCTGGCGGCAAACTTAAAGCGCACAGCATCGGAAAAAACCGACCTGCCCGGCACGATGGTCACACTGTCCTTGCCGCGAAACTTGAGCCAGACGGCACGCTTGGCATCAATCTTGTAGCTATCAAGAGCAGGGGCCACATAGACAGAGGCAATCTTCACTTCTCCAAACCCGAACACATTTGACAATTCAAGGCGCATCACCTCACCTCCCACAGACACTCTCACGTTCTGCCTGACAGAACGCTCAGTCATGTCATTATTGAAGGGCATGAAACTTCTCACCACTTCTTGCGGGGCAGACGCCCAAGTACCGACCCAAATGGAATGACGGGCCGACTCGCTGGACTGCGCACATATTGATGTGCAGACACAAAGGAACAATAAAGTCAAAAGCTTTTTCATCACGACTGTAAACCCTCCTTAAAAACAGGGTGCAAAATTACTAACTCCCAGCCAAACAGCGTAACACGAAAAGCTAAATAACGTTACGCCAAAGACCACAACCTTATATTTTGATAAAACGACCCTTAAAAAATGATTAACTGGGCGCAATTTTGCAGAATATTTTGTAAGTTTGCAACACTGAAAAACAGACACTCATTATCAACAAATAATCACCAATAAAATCTAAAACATTATGGTAAACAGATTTATTCTCAACGAAGTGTCATACTTCGGACCTGGTGCTCGCAAGGAGCTCGCCACAGTAGTAGCCAACCGCGGATGGAAGAAAGCCCTCGTGGTGACCGACAAAGGCCTGATGCAGTTTGGCGTAGCCAAAATGGTACTCGACGTGATGGATGCTGCCGGCATCCCCTACGAAATATATGACGAGGTGAAGCCCAACCCGACAGTGACCAATGTGACCAATGGCGTAGCAGCCTGCAAGAAAGCCGGTGCCGACTTCATCGTGGCTATCGGTGGCGGTTCGTCAATGGATACTGCCAAGGGCATCGGCATCGTCTGCACAAACCCAGAGTTCTCCGACGTGATTTCACTCGAAGGTGTAGCCGACACCAAGAACAAGTGTCTGCCTATCGTTGCTCTGCCAACCACAGCCGGCACAGCAGCCGAAACCACCATCAACTATGTTATCATCGACGAGAAGCGCCAACAGAAGATGGTGTGCGTTGACCCCAACGACATTCCTGCCGTGGCCATCATCGACGCCGAACTGATGTACTCGCTCCCCAAGGGCCTCACAGCTGCCACCGGCATGGATGCCATGACACACGCCATCGAGGGCCTCATCACCAAGGCTGCCTGGGAAATGAGCGACATGTTCGAAATCAAGGCTATCGAGATGATTCACAAATACCTGCCAATGGCAGTCAACGACCCCAAGAATCCCGAGGGACGCAACGGCATGGCCGTGGCACAATATATCGCCGGTATGGCATTCTCCAACGTAGGTCTTGGTGTAGACCACGGCATGGCTCACCCGATGAGTGCCCTGCACGATGTGCCACACGGTGTGGCTTGCGCCATCCTTCTGCCTACCGTAATGCGCTACAACATGCCTGCTTGTGTTGACAAATACGTGGAAATCGCTAAGGCATGTGGTGTCTACAAGTCAGAAATGACCAACCAGGAGGCTGCCGAAGCTGCCTGCACCGCCATCGAAGACCTGTCAAAGCTCGTGGGCATTCCTCAGCATCTGGGCGAACTGGGCATCACAGAGGCCGACATCCCGGCCCTTGCCGAACAAGCTATCACCGATGTCTGCACTCCTGGCAACCCACGTGAAGTAACCAAGGAAGACATCATCGCCCTCTATCACAAGATTCTGTAATCACAGACAAAACATTTCAAGAAGCCTCCTGTTCACCCTTGCTGAATAGGAGGCTTCTTTATTATGCCATCGACACGACAAGTAGCCAAGGCAATCCTTCTTCATCGGCTCAATAAAACCTCTCAGTAGTCATAGCAGGAACCTTTAGTACAAATACTGATATAATATCGTACAAAGCATGATATTTCTTGTTGCAATTTAAGTCTGGCTATCTGTTCGTTTTAGCTATTAAACAACTACATAACAGAAACTTACAAGAAATGCTATATTGCAGCACTTCAACCTTATCGGTTTGTCGGAAATGGTAAAAGCATATAACTTTGCAGAGGACAAAATTTATTCCTTAACCAATAAAAAACTAAACGATGAAAATGAAAACTGTCTTTTGCCTATGCGCAGCACTTCTCACAATGGCTCATGTCAAGGCACAGTCTATCCTGTCCACCGACCGGGAGGAAAACGTGATGAAGGAGAGAGCGGAAACCATCAGAGAACAAGCCTCACTTGCAAGTTCCGAAGCCTTTGCCAACCTATGCATCAACTACAGGGTAATGAAAAGGTTCTCGCCACAAATCAAGCAATTTCTTGGAAAAAGGGAACAACGGAAAGCATGCTACAATTTCATCTATGACGACAAGCCATACAAGAGGGCAAGGGCAAAAATGCAACTTGACAGCATCTATCAGGACTCTATCGACATACGGCTTATCCCATACAACAAGAACATTTCTGGAGAATACGTGAGCTTTGCCATATTCATGGAAAGGGAGTTGTGCATGGATTCGGCACAACACCACGCTATCAAGCAATGCGCCCTCGACCTGGCGCACAAACTCAGAAAGGACCCTAAACTCGACACGTGGCCCGAGGAGAGGAAGGTCATCACCACCACACTCGCCCCAAGACAGGTGGAAAAACTCTTCGTCAGAAAAAACGGAAGGAAAATTGCGGATGACTTCCGCATGGCTTGGAACAGGCTGAAAGAGGCGGGACTCACCCAACAGCTCGACAGCGTCGGTGACGGGGCCCTCGCGGTGGTCTATCTCGAAAAGTCGTATGCCATCAGAGATCTGTACCAGCGGGACAAAACGGCAAGAAGAGCTGCTATGGCACAACTTGACAAGCGCAAGCCCATCATGATGAGGTTGCTTGACGGACTCAACAAGAAAGAAGCGCTTGAAAACAAGGAAAAGAAACAACAAAACATCGGAAAGGACTTCGTATGGTAGACACATTCAAATATTACGCACTCGCTGTCGTCATCGCCATTCTCACATGCGGAATGCCGGTGAAGGCGCAAGACAACCGCAGTTTCACCGCTGCCATGGAAACGCTTAAAGGCATAGACAAGACCATGAGCACACGACAAGCCCTGGAAGTGGTGAGGAGACATGCCGTCAACGACAGCAACGCATACGCCATGAACGCACTCGGCATCGCATACTTGGCCGGGAAAGGTACGGTACAAGATTCCGCCCTCGCCGTGTATTGGTTGGAACAGGCTGGCAGGCACGGGTACAAAGAGGCTTACAACAATCTCGGAATGATGTTTAAGAACAAGGACGGACGAGATGCACGAAACCTTGAAAAAGCCGTTTATTACTTCAAGCAAGGAGCGAAAAGCAATTCCGTCATGTGCTCATACGCACTGGGCTACATGCTTTACAAAGGTCTCGGATGTAGGCAGGATTATTCTCAGGCTCTTGGATTGTTTGAGAAAGGTGCAGGGAAAGACCACGCTCCGTCCTTGTATATGGCTGGATTGTGTTTCCGCAACGGATACGGAACGGAACAGGAAGAACAAAAGGCAACATTCTATCTGAAAAGGGCTGCGGCGTTGGGCTATTCTCCAGCCTTGGAGGAGTTGTGCCGGCCTTGCCCGGAAAACGCATACATCTGCGGACATAATCCGTCGAACATAATGCCTCACGTACAGACGGACATCAACGACACGAGTCTGCTACACGGCGAATACAAGGGCTTTCTAACACTCTATGACTGGAGCGGAACGTTTGTCATCGGGGAGAAAGAGTTGGTTCTACGCATCAAAAACAATGGGGATGCATTCTCTGGAACAATGGTCTTTGGAAAAGACAGCGTAGCTTTTTATGCAAGAATGGATGAAGACGGACGGCTTTCATTCCTGAAAGGCAACGTGTCACTGAAAGAACGCTACCTGGAAAACAAGATTCCACAAGTCAAGTATCTGTTGGAAGACGCAGCCTTGGACATTCGCAACAACTCTCTGTCGGGCACACTGGCCCTGTTCTCAACCGCGCTTAACGAACCCGAACGTCCCATGTACCTGACACTGAACAGAGCAGCAGCAAACTACGAGACAGAGGACACTTCATCTGGCTACATCAAAGTATCGCCCAATCCTTTCGGGGATGAACTGAACGCTACCTATTCCTTGACGAAAAGTGGAGCCGTCACAGCACGGATTTACGACCAAAGGGGTGTCTGCGTTTACTCTAACGGTCTCGGCATGATGGATGCTGGAGAGCATACAGCCACACTTTACCCCAATCTCAGACAAGGGCACTACATTCTCTGCATCACCACAGGACAGCAGACTCTACGTGCAATAATTGTTAAAAAGAAGACAAACCCATGAAAAGAATTTTTATATTTATCGTCTTTGCCCTAAATTTGTTGTCCATGATCACGGACTACAACGAGGGGACAATCAAGGCACAGACTCTTGCCAACGAATATGGGTATGAGTGTGAGGAAGAAAACGGCTTCACCTACATATCCCCCATTCCTTGTGAAGCTGTGGAAATTTGCAGGACACAATGCCTGCTTTGCGGAGATTTCATGAATTGCGAAGACGAGTGGAAGCACTATTGCTATACACCGGACGAGTCTGATGGGAAGGATACAGATGATAATGAAGACAACAATGATGACTATGGATTAGGCGGTGGAGGAAATACCAGGAAAGACGGAGAACCCTGTTGGCATGGTGAAAGTACATGGGACAAAATAAAAAGGGAAATAGAAGTGGAAAAAAGCAAGAATACGCCAAGCTATTTTCACAACATTACGAGGACATCCTTTTACAACGCCTTGTGGGATATGATAAATCATCCCAGCAAGATAAAGCAAGGAAACCTCGGAACATGCGGAGCTGCTGTATTATGCAAGCTTTTAGTCGAAACCCACCCTTACACTTTTTATTCGGCGGCAAAATCCGTTTTTGAAAACGGACAATATGCCAATTGGAATTTGTCTCTTCCTGAAGACATGAAAAACTGTACGAGTGCGGATTTAAACACTTGGGAAATTTCATCTGCAGAAGCCATAATGGAAACAGCTATTATCAATGCTAACAACTACTTGTCAGATTATAGCCCGTTCAATGACGATGGGAAGAAACTGGCATCCGCCACATGGCCTCAATTCCTTTATGAATTCACTAAAGAGCATATTACGGAAAATGTCTCTACAGCAACATTGCCCGGCGAACAAACATTAGAACATCTCAATTATGACGATTTTATTATTGCCAGCGTCCACAATGAAAATAATAAGATTTCTACAGGAATTCCCAATCACTATGTGCAACTAAAAGGTTACAATGGTACAGAGCTCAATTATTGGACTTGGGGTGAGACGCATACTTCGTACAAAAAGGCTGAAGGCATATACTGGATTTTAATTATTAGAAAATGAAAAAGATAATTTATTTTATTGTGATACAATTAATTCTTTCAAGCTGTTATACAAATCCTAAGAATTACCAAATTGTCAATATCAAAATCGGCAGATTAATCATAGAAAATGATACTCTGCCCAATCATGACGCCTATCTTTTGGACTTGGAAACATGTCCAAAAGATTATTACCAATCCCCCCCATTTACGGGGCCAACACCATATGGTTATGGTTTGGGAGATTCCATACGCTCAATTATTATTAAGAACGTACACTACAAGGACATCACAGATGCCTTTTCAAATCCCAAAGATAGTCTTATGAGTAACTATTACTTGGATTTTAATAAAAAACAAAAAGCTTTATTAACTCAAAAATATAATATAAAAGATTTAATAAGAACCATAAACAATAATTTATTTAATTATCGCATGTATACAAGCCAAACAAGAGATGAGGGAGAACGTGCACATATATATATTGTTTTCTACTTACCCAAGAATGAAAAACCTGATGCAATAAAAATACGTTTAAGGAACAAAGAGATTATCGGAAAGGTATATAAATATCCTGAGATTTGTTCTCTAAAAGAATTTACGGGAACTGATTTTATTCTTAATAATAAACTTCACGAAAGAGAAGAATGAAACTTCTTATATCGTATAACAAAAGCAATAAGAACTGATGGTAAGAAAAATAACTACGTTTCTGTTTTTCCTATGTGTCTTGCAAGCGCAAGCACAGACAGAAAAAGCATTGTTCAATCGTGTCTGTGCACATTACAGCAATCCCAAAGACTCTCTCAAATTGAAGTCTGCAAAATTTCTACTTAACAACATCAAGTATCACGGAACAATAAAAAGTGAGATACAGGATATTTTCTATCAACGCCTTGCACAAATAGAACAGGGTTCTAAATATCCAGAGTGTAAAAATTCTATTCTCGCCATGGCAGACAGTGTGAGATATCTATCTTACGGCTATAAGAATGTCCGCGACATAGATGAGGTTACAGAACAACACATCATCCGTAACATTGATGATGCTTATGACAAGTGGAAAAACGGGGACTTTGCACAACATCTTTCGTTTGACGAGTTCTGCGAGTATTTATTACCTTATAGAATTGCAAACGAGAACATTGGCAACGAATGGAGAGGAGAACTATTTGAACGATACAAAAGAGGATTGGAAAGTATAAGTAGAATTGACGACAAGAAATATTCCGCATATTGGGGAGCAACACAGGTCAACGACTTGATAAGAAAAGAGCGGATGAATATTCAAGCCCTTCCACACTTTGGGGGCGTTGACTTTCCTATAGGCGTTTTGAAAGATCTCAAGATGGGCGAATGTAGAGACTATGCTTTCAAAACTGCGTATGCAATGCGGGCATGCGGCATTCCCGTATGCGTAGACTTCACACCACAATGGCCAAGCAGACCACACGGGCATCATTGGAACGTTGTGCTTGATAACAATGGCAAGAATATTCCTTTTATGGGAGCGGAATCCAATCCTGGCTATCCGTGTAAGGACGACTATCCCAAAGCGAAAGTTTTCAGATATACATTTGGCTATCAAACAGAAAGTTTGTTCAACTTGAATCTCAAATATAAAGAGGATATTCCGTCTGTATTCAACACGCCATTCATAAAAGACGTAACTGAAGAATATTCTAACCTGTATAATTCATAGAAGCAAAAAAAGAAGCGTTTAATTTTGTCATCTCGACAAAAATTAGTACTTTTATAGTGC
>CAKPUA010000044.1:0-8568 GCA_934191235.1 uncultured Prevotella sp.
ACCATCAAGCGCATCGCTTACCTCCTTTCATTGATTGGCGACGACACGGGTATCTCCATGTACATCGGCAAACTCACGCATTATTACCAGGGGCGCAAGATCTGGCTTCTTGCCGTTGACAAGGAGCGCAAGCTGCGTGAGGAGGAGAACAAGAAGAAAAGCGACAAACAGGAGGACGACCTTAACCGCAAGTACGGCTTCTATATCAGCAAGGGGTGCTACATGTCCATCACCGAGAAGGGCAGTGTCTACGAGTGGTCTAATTTCACGATGCTCCCTTTATTCCACATCAAGGACAACACGAACCCGAAACGACTCTATAAAATCCGCAACGCAATGAACCACGAGGAAATATTGGAACTCAAACAGGAGGATCTTATCTCATTGGCAAAGTTCAAGCAGCGTATCGAGGGCCTTGGCAACTATATTTGGAAGGCTACTGAGAAGGAACTTACCAAGTTGAAATCTTACCTCTACGAGAAGACGGAGACGGCAACTGAAATCACTCAAATGGGTTGGCAACGGCAGGGTTTTTACGCTTTCGGCAACGGCGTGTTCTACGACAACCATTTCATTGTGACTGACCAGTTTGGCATCGTCCGACTGAAAGACAAGGGAAACTTCTACCTTCCCTCCAACTCGTCCATTTACCGAACTGACCCAAAACTATTTACTTTTGAGAAGCAGTTTGTCCATCTCAACCTCTCATCGGTCACGCTCACGCAATTCACGGAACAGCTCTTCAAGGTGTATGGTGACAACGGACGGGTGGGCTTCTGCTTCTATCTCGCCACGCTTTTCCGCGACGTGGTGACTTCGTCCTCTGCCAACCACTGGTTCCCCATTCTCAACCTTTTCGGACCGAAAGGTAGCGGCAAGTCGGAGCTTGGCCACACATTGCTTTCTCTCTTTACAATATCGTACACCGCCCCGAACATCCAAAACTCTACGCCATCGGCTCTCAACGACACGGTGGCACAGTCTGCCAACGCCCTCGCACACATCGACGAGTACAAGAACGACATCGACCCCAAGATGATTGAGTTCCTGAAAGGTCTGTGGGACGGTACCGGCCGCACCCGTATGAACATGGATCTCGACAAGAAGAAGGAGACGACGGCTGTTGATTCGGGCATCATCCTTTCTGGACAGGAAATGCCGACGGCGGACATCGCGCTCTTTACCCGACTGATTTTCTTGCAGTTTCCTCGCAGCGAGTTTTCAGACAAGGAGAAGGCCAACTACAAGCGGCTTCTCGAAATGCGCTCTCTTGGCTTGACGCACCTCACGCTCGAAATCCTTAAACAACGCCGTCACTTTGAACAGGCTTGGTGTACGGCTTTCCGGGAGACGCAGACCATCGTGGGCAACGCTCTTGGCGACAATAAAGGGGAGGACAGAATCATGAACAACTGGTGTGTGCCGCTTGCTGCCCTTCGTGTTCTTCAAGACATAATCCCGACTCTCACTTATGAGGAGATGCTTCATGTCGTTGTCGAAGGCATACAGAAACAAAACGCTGAATGTAAGACGAA
Source organism: uncultured Prevotella sp. (assembly GCA_934191235.1). GTDB lineage: Bacteria > Bacteroidota > Bacteroidia > Bacteroidales > Bacteroidaceae > Prevotella. The sequence goes on from CAKPUA010000044.1 coordinate 1,536, forward strand.
CGGCGAGCTGGGCAACTTCTGGAACGTGGTGCAGTATCTCGCGAGCGACGGCGACTTGATTGAGGGTGGCGACTTCTTCATCCGTTATTGCAGCCGGTTCAAGACGGACTCCATCAATGCTACTTGGCAGAGTGAGCGACCCATTCTGTTCCTTCAGAAGTCTCGCATCTTCAATCTCTACCGCAAGGAGGGGCGACAGGCCAACGACAAGGTGTTGCCGACTGACGCTCTCAAATATTACCTTCAGAACAGTCGCGCCTATCTTGGCGAGAAGGTGGCTCGTTTCGATGTCTACAAGAAGGGCATCATCCAGTACGACCATTCCCGAATGGGTGCCAACAACACGCCGCCGAAACTGACCATGACACAACGTGCCTACTGCTTTGACTACGACTCTCTCTGCGAAACGTTTGGCATCAGCCTGTGGACTGCCCCTGACCAGCGCGACAGCGACGAGCCGTTTTAATCTTTTTACTTTTCCAAAAATCGGTATCTCACTCCGAATAAATTTCTTTTCAATAAGTATCATAATAAGGTGGACTGCCGGGGCGATTGCATCGTCTCGGCGGTTTTTGTTTTGCGGAACATATAGCCGTCCTCAAAGATGTAGTCCGAAAAAGCGGTGTCTTGCGAATTTCTTGTTACCTACATACATATAAAAAGGTGGCATATCATACGCTCCAAAAGGGAATAGGTGGCACTGACAATGTAGTTGGCGGAATCCTCTTTGTTTTTTCGCCCTCACGGATTTTCAAAGGTAAAATGCTGTAACATCTGTAATCTAATGTAACATTCTGTCTGTCATTGTTTTAGATAGGTTTTTATCTTGTAATTTCTTATAACTTCCTGTAACATTTCATCATGCTCCCTGAATATCAATGAAGAAATAGGTACTGACAATCCTTCTTTGTGGCATAGGTATCGGTCTCCTCCTCGCCAACGTGGAGCCGCTTGCACTTGATGAAAGCGGTATCGCAAGTGTCAACCGTGCTTTCAGGAGAACGAGCCTTGCACCCCGTGAGCCTTTTCTTTATTGTTCTTCTTTTGATGTAGTGCCGCATGGCAAGCTGCCCCCAAAGGTAATTCTGATAAAGCGGTATCGCTGACGCTTCCATCATTGCTCCGCTCTTGTGGCTTGGGCGATTGACCTTTTCTCTTTTTCCATAACATTCAAATTGTCAGACAGCAGCCCACATCGGGCATGGGATTTTTCCGCAGCAAAGTTAGCGCAAGCGGCATTCTGAAAGGGTCGCGCTCCGCGCTTATCCGAAGATTTTTTCAAAAGTTTTTGGGGCAGGTTTGCCTCAATCCAAAATCTTTCAAGCCCAAGGGTGAAATAATCTCCGCCTATCCCTTGCATACGTGCCTTCTTCTTGCGCTGTTTTCGGCAGCGTAAAAAGTCCTCATTACGAGGGCTGCATCTAAAGTCTAACAATTTAAATTCTAAGTTATGGAAGAAAAGGTTTTAACATCGCCCCAGTCAGCACACAAGAGCCTGACAGAGCAGTTGGAGAGCGTCAGCGGTTACACGGTAGATTACCTTTGGGATCAGCCTGCCATCTACTGCGGCACATACAAGAAGTACAATGAAGGCTCACTCTTCGGTGCATGGCTCGATCTCCGCACGTTTGACTCTTACGATGAGTTCATCGATGTATGCACGCAGCTCCACGCTGACGAGGAGGATCCGGAGTTCATGTTTCAGGATTATCAGTGTTTTCCTGAATATTGGTATTCAGAGAGCGGCATGGGTGAGGAAGTTTTCAACAAGATAATAGCCTTCCTCAATCTGGATGATGACAGACAGAAGGCGTTCAAGGCCTATGTCTCCGCCACAGGCAATGACAGCATTTCAGATTTTGAAGAGGATTATGAGGGCGAGTATGACTGTGAGGAGGATTTCGCCAGCTACATCGTCAGCGAGTGCTATGATTTGGAGCGCACGATGGGTAATCTCTCAATGTACTTCGATTACAAGGCTTTCGCAAGGGATTTGTTCCTCTCGGACTACATCTTTGAGGACGGCTACGTGTTCCGCAGATAAAGGAGGAAGCCGGACGAGGCAATCGCCTCGCTCCGGCATTCCACCTTTTTATGACGTAACCGAAATTTATTCGGAGTGAGGTGTTTTATAATTCTGTGTCTGATTTTACTGTTGTTACGTTAGTATAACCAGCAGGAATTGCAGCATGCTGTCCCGTTAAAAATATTAATGGGGCAGCGACTATTGCACCAGCGGCAACAGCCCCCGCAGTATGGTTCTTCCTGCTGAAATCAATTTCTCCCTCTAATGGAACTTTTACTCCATTGTTTGCTACACAATATACCCATTCAACTTTGAGCTTTCCTTTAGTACCTGCGATACCTGATTTCTTGGCTACAAGCACTTTTGCATATGCTTTTGCTCCTTTGGAAATTACTACACTATCACCGACTTTAACATCCTCAGAAATGTCAAATGGCACTAAGTCTCCAACATTGACATTCTTAGCACGCACTTCTTTCTTATTTTCTATAGAAATTAAAGAACCTGCTTTTAATACGGGCTTCTGCGCATAAATGGATGTGCAAAGAATGCACAGCATCGATACAAAGAAATTTCTCATAAGCATATTTTTTTGAGATTATCTTGCAAAGATATATATTTCTTTTTAGTTTGGAACAAAAAAATGACACTTTTTGCTTACATACCTACCAAATAACAAATCTTAAACGTTTTCTTCATTCAATACACCCTACCGAAAAGTGTAGTACCTTTGCGCTCATAACCATTCCACCCGAATATTATGAGCGACTACCACATCTATATAAAAATGCCCTCCTACTTGCGCCAGTGGTTCATCCACCGACATAGCGGCACAGACCCGGTGCGTTTGCACAACGGCAGTATTGAATCCAAGTTAATCAAGCTTGCCGTTGTCAAACCGCCGGAGTCGTCAATTCCTCACCTCAAACAGTCTGACGAGGTGGCCATCTGCATCCCTTACTCGAAGCTTCGCGACCCTCGCACATACAACCACATCACCGACACTGGCAAACGCGCCCTCTTGGAGAACATCAAGAACTCCTTTGACGTGGACTGCTGGACGTTCCTCCATGACTTCGGCAAGATCGGCAAGCAGCAGAAGGACTTGATTTATCTCTACATGGAGCAGCGTGGCATCAAGGAGGACGGCACTTGCTGGGACTCCATCGCGAAAATCTACCAGCGGCTCCGCAAAAACTATCTCACCAACGTCTGCCGACAGAAAAACCGCACGACAAAAGGCCGCAATAAAAACAATATCGAAACAACAGAAACAGAAGAATAGCAATGCAGCGTCTCCCCGGAATCATAAGCATTAGATATGTGCTTGCCGCCTCGCTCACGGCAAGCATCACCCAGAAAGCGTTGGCGAATGTTCCAATCGGAATATTTGCCGACTCTTTCCCTGTGCCGCATATCGGGGATGCCGTCTGCGAGCTTGAATCGCAGTTCGACAACAACGACACTCTCGAAAAGGCGAAGCTCACGTTCACCACCACCGCCCAGCTTCCCACACGCCAACATCTTGCTTTCGTCATCCGCACGGTTGACGGCAAGCAGTATCTCGTCGGCACTGCCGAAAAACCTTACCCCGTCATAAAAGTGGAGAGTTCCACAGGCAAGCCAGACGGCGACTCGGCTGTCACCAAATACACCATCTCATATACAAACAAAGTGGCTCTTGTGCCATGCACGGCGTGAAAACGCCGTTTTTTTGTAACAAAATCGGCCGTTTTGTAACAAGTTACAACAAACGCCATTTTCTAACTCATTGATTTTCAGTACAGAAAATTTTGTTACGCAAAATAACGCTTGTTACACCCGAAATCGGTTCAATTTTGAAAATCACGATTTTTTCTTCTTTTTATCCTTTTGGTAACGCCCATTGATTGTGATGGTATAGTTTTCCTTAATTTCTCCTTTTCCTATTAAACACCTAAAAATTTGCACGACAAAGAGGATGAAGCAGGCTGTTATACCAACACCACCAACTACTAATATGATGCCGTAAAAAAGGTAAACGCATATTTTGAGTAAGACTTCTTCCATTGTTTGAGGTTTTTGTTTCCTGCAAATATACATCTTTTCTGTCTTTCCGCCACTATATATAACAATGTATCTTTGCCCCACACCAAACAAATTGCATCATGGCAAAGACCAAATACAATCTCCACCTCAAAGGCTACGTCGGCGGTTGGGACTTCGATTCTGACTATGTTGACTTCGTGCTCAACAAGAACACCGACAAGGAGGTCGCCGTCCTCATTGACTCGCTTGGCGGACAACTCAACACCGCGCTTTCCATATCCTCGGCTTTCCGTCGCCACGGCAACGTCCGTGTTCACTTCGTCGGCATGAACGCCAGTGCTGCCACTATCGCCTCGATGGGCGCCAAGCGCATCACCATGGATCACTCGGCCATGTACCTCGTTCACCAGTGCAGCCAGTCGTTCTTCGAGTGGGGTAGTATGAACGCCACGGATATGCAGAATCTAATTAACAACCTCGAAAAGCAGAAGGCCGACCTTGACAAACTGGATGCCAACGTCGCCGAGCTTTACGCCAAAAGGTGCAAGAAGAAATCCGCCGACCTGCTCGCGCTCATGAAAGTGGGTGGGTGGCTCACGGCGGAGGAGGCACTTGCCTGGGGATTCGTTGATGAACTGACTGATTTTGAAGACGAGTCGGCTCCTGTTCTTACGGATGCTCTTGCCGCTGACTTCACCGCCCACGGCATACCGCTTCCCAAGATGCTGACCGACAACAAGCCGGAGGACATCACTACGTTCAGGCGTTTCCTTCAGGCGTTTGCCTCCGTTTTCCACTCGCAAAATAATGACCACAATACAGACCACTCCAAATCTTCAACAACAACAGAAACAATGAAAAAGACCTACACCAACATCTGCCACATCCTCGCCTGTGACGCTCTTGATGCCACCGACGACAAGACCACGCTCACCACCGCCCAGCTCGACTCCATCGAGGCGGACATCACCGCCAAGGCACAGTCCATCGCTGACCTCACTGCACAGGTGGAAACGCTCACCCAGTCCAACAAGGACTTGGAAGCCAAAGTCAAGTCTCTCCCTGCCGCCACCACAAAGGATGTCGTGGACGACAAGAAGGACAACAGCTCCAACGCTGACAAGTCCGACATCGAGCGTTTCTACGACACCACCAACTCCGCCCAAGCCCTCTTTGACTCCCTGCCGTAAAGATCACCCCAAGCAGTACCGCCCAATATCCAAGGCACAATTGTACAAGCAAAAATCCAAGGCAAAGCAGTACCAGCAAAAATCCCCGGCAAAGTCGTATCCGCCCTATCCGTCATATCCGTCCTATCCCTCTCATCCTCCCTATCCGTCCCATCCGTCATAGTCTAAATCACACAATTCAAAATTCAACACTCAAAATTCCAACAATCATGGCAGGAAAATTATCCTTCACCCTACAAGAATACAAGGATGCCGCACGCAAATGGCGTTCTGACTTCCTTCGTCTCCCCATTATCGGCTGCGACGAGACCTTAAAGTTCATGACCGGTCGCCCCGGCATCCGTTACAAGGAGTCGGTCGGCACGCTCAACGCTTCCGCAGAGTTCGGCCCTTATTCGCCCACGCGCTCCGAGGACATCAACTTGCAGCTCGACTTCCGTACACTGGAGACATTCTTCGGTTCTGTAGTCGCCAAGTTCGAGCCTAACTCGGCTATCTCCACGCTTCTCGGCACTGGTGCCACCAAGGGCGACGGGCAGAAGTCTGTCCCCACGGCTCGCGAGGTTCTCGGATTAATCGCCAAATCCCTCTCCGAGAAACTCAATGATTCTATCTGGAATGCCGTCCGCAACGCAAGCGGCAAGACTACCCACGACCTTTTCGACGGTTTCGATACCATCACCAAGAAGGAGGTCACTGCCGGCACCATCGCCGCCGACCAGGGCAACTACATGAAACTGACTGAGGCCATCACCTCTGCCAACGCCGTTGACATTGCCAAGGAGATTCTCTTCTCGCTCGACCCTCGTCTCCGCTCGCAGACGCTCTTCATGTACTGCTCGCAGGATTTCGTCGACAAGTACAACGAGGGTTATCTCCTTACGCACTCGGGCATTCCGTACAACACGCAGTACAATCAGCCCACCGTGGAGGGTTCCAACGGCAAGCTCATCTTCTGTCCGCTTTCCAACAAGACGGATTCCAAGTACATCCACATCTCTCCGAAAATCAACATGCTCTATGGCTATGACCAGATGGGCGACGTGGAATCGGTTGACGTGGAGCGTTTCGAGCCGTTTGTCCTCTCTTACATCGCCACCATGTTCTTCGGCGTGCAGTTCGAGTCCATCGACAAGCGACGCCTGAAGGTCGTCGAACTTGCCACCACATAGCAACATCACATAGCGCCAATCCCAAGCTGTTCTTTGAAAGCCCCTAAGTCTCCCCAAGTCAATCCAAGCCGCCAAATCATCCCCAAAATATCGCCACAGCTTATGAAGGCGCAAGGAGGCTTAGCAAGGCTTAAAGAAAATTCCCCCAAAATCAATTAAATCTCAAAACTCAAAATTACAACAGGTTATGGCTCAACAAAATACTGACATCATGCGTTCCCTCGCCTGGGCGATGGGCACCCCAGAACTTCCGGGTGTGCGTAGGCGCGTATATTTCACATCGAAAAACAATATCCTCGCATGGCCTAATTTCTTGCGTGACGAACAGGGGCGACTCATTCAGGCTTCCTATTTGGACTCCTTCACGCTGAAGGAAGGTGTCACATGGAAGTATATAGACATCATCCCCGAGAAGTCACAGCTCACCAGCGAGGCACAGGGTGAACTCCCTTCACAGACTCAACTCAACAAACTCGTTGCCGTTCATCCGAGCGTAGGGCCTCTTGCGTCTCGTGCCGCTGCCTATCTCAACAACAACGACAACGTCTTCATCGTGGAGGACATGACAGGCGCCCACCGCATTGTGGGCAGCGAGCGATGGACTACGAAGACCACCG
>CAKPUA010000045.1:0-6788 GCA_934191235.1 uncultured Prevotella sp.
TTGTTTATGTGCGGTATTGTGCCGTTTCCGTGTTTTCTTGTTTGCAAGGGAAATCCACCTCACTTTCCGATGCAAAAGTGACTAAAGATGGAATGGAGGACTTCTGTGGGGGTAATTTGGGAGCCGGTTATTTCGCCTAACTCCTCTATACATTGACGCAAGTCCTCGCTCAGCAAATCACCGGACAGCTGGTGGGTGAGGCCGTCTATTACCCGGGTGATGCTTTGGTGGGCACGGAGAAGAGCCGCATAGTGACGGGCACTGGTTATGATGACGTCATTTTCGGTGATGGCGGGTATGTCGGCTGCCTTGTAGATGGCTTCTTCCAATTCGGCTATGTGCGTGCCTTGCTTGGCACTGATGGCTACTGTCTTGTGTCGGGTGGTTATTGTTGTGTCAAGGGCTGTTGCTGAATCTATTTTGTTTCTTGCCACAATGAGCTTCTTTCCGGCTATGCGGCTTTCCACGTCGGCCAGTTCCTCGGCTGTAGGCTGGGTGTCGACTACCCAGATGACGATAGATGCTTCGGAGAGTTTCCGATAGGTGCGCTCTATGCCGAGACGTTCTATGGCATCGTCTGTGTGGCGGATGCCGGCAGTGTCGATGAACCGGAAGGTGAGTCCGTGTAGGGTGGTGGTGTCTTCAATCACATCGCGTGTGGTGCCGTGAATGTCGCTCACGATGGCTTTGTCCTCGTGGAGTAGCCGGTTGAGTAGGGTGCTTTTGCCTACGTTGGTCTTGCCAATGATGGCCACGGGAATGCCTTGCTTGATGGCTTTGCCCTTGGCAAAGGAGTCGGCGAGCGACTGTATTTTTGTCGAGATGGTGCGAGCGAGGTTTAGGAGTTCTTCTCGGTCGGCAAAGTTGACATCCTGATCGCTGAAGTCAAGTTCCAGTTCGAGCAGTGATGTGATTTTCAGCAACTTGTCGCGCAACAGCGAGAGCTCATTGCTGAACTGTCCCTTGAGTTGTCCGAGGGCTATGTCGTGGGTGGCCTTGTTGGTGGAGGCTATGAGGTCTGCCACGGCTTCGGCTTGACTGAGGTCCATTTTCCCGTTCATGTAGGCTCTTTGGGTGTATTCGCCTGGCTGTGCCTGTCTGCATCCGGCTTCGATGAGGCGCTTGACTGCCGATTCAAGGATGTAGCGTGAGCCGTGGCAACTGATTTCCACGGAGTCTTCTCCCGTGTAGGAATGAGGCGAGCGGAAGGTGGTGACAAGTACCTCGTCGATGACGCTTCCGTCGGCGGCAGTGAGGTTGCCGAAATGCACGGTACGTGGTGCGGATTCGGTGAGCGAACGGCCTGAAGCCGGACGAAACAGGGTGTCGATGATGGAATAGGTCTGTGGGCCGGATATTCTTATAACGCCAATTGCGCCACCTGCCGGTGTGGCAAGGGCGCAAATGGTATCGTTGTTGATGATGTGCTGAATCATTGTGAGTGCTTAAATTCTGTCTAATACGATGCGGATGAGGTCGTCAATGTGGTTCTTGTAGCCCGTGTCTGCCTTCTTGGCGAGCCTGTTGGCTATGACCATGCAACAGGTGAGGGCCTTGTGGCCGAGCAGGGCTGCGAGTCCTTGCAGGGCACTGCTCTCCATCTCGAAGTTGGTGATGCGCATGCCGTTGTATTCAAAGCTTTCCACTTTCTCGTTTTGCTTGGGGTCGGCGAGGGGGATGCGGAGTTCCCTGCCTTGTGGACCGAAGAATCCTCCGCAGGCAATGGTCACGCCTCGCACCATGTCGCTGCCGGCTATGCGGTCGAGGAGTTCGTGGTCGGAGTCTATCACATAGGGGGCGCAAAGCAGCGGGTTCCAATGCATGTGTTGCTTGAAGTGGGCTTCGAAGTCGAGGTCGCACACCTCGTTGCGTCCTGCGTAGAAGTTGAGCAGTCCGTCGAAGCCGATGCTTTTCTGGCTGGCGATGAATGTGCCTGCCGGGGTGTTGGGCTGCAGGCCGCCGCAGGTGCCTATGCGCACGCAGGTGAGCTGCCGTTTGGTGTCTTTCTCCTCGCGTGTCGTGAAGTCTATGTTGGCGAGGGCGTCAAGCTCGTTCATCACGATGTCTATGTTGTCGCAACCAATGCCGGTGCTCACCACGCTGATGCGTTTGCCGTGGTAGGAACCTGTGATGGTGTGGAATTCGCGACTTTCCACTTCGCACTCCTGCGAGTCGAAATGTGAAGCCACGAGTGCCACTCGTCCGGGGTCACCAACGAGTATCACTCTGTCGGCCAGTTGTTCGGGTTTCAGATGAAGATGAAACACGCTTCCGTCACTGTTGATAATCAGTTCGGATTCTGCAAAATACTTCTTCATAGTCGTGTTATTTAAGTGATTGGTTTTCGTTGTTTCTGATGCGCTTTTCGGTTTGGGCTATGGTGATGTCGAGTTGTTCCACCTGTCGTTCGGTCCTGGTGATTTCGGCTTTCAGGGCTTGTCGTGTAGCGGCACTGCCTGCATCGTATTTTTTCCGCAGGGTGTCGAGCTGAAGTCTTTTGCTGTTGGCTTCCTGCTGCATGGCCAGAAGTTGGGTGTAGAGTTCACGGCTGGCATTGGAACGGAATTGGGTGGGAGAGGTGTAGACCGTGTGGTCGTTCACCCAAAAGTGCATGGTTTGAGTTTGCCTGCTCGTTTGCTGCTTGTTGAGCGCGTTGAGCCGTGCCTGTGCACGAGGCCTGTCGGTCTTCTTGTCCCAAAGGGCCCATGACTGGTCTATGCGCTGTATCTCTGCGAGCGAGAGCAACTGTTGGGTGGTGAGGCCGTCGGCATTGTAGTCGAGCCGTGGCTGGTGGGTGAGGCAATAGTATACGCACTGCTTCCCTGAGGGTTGTCTGCGGTCGGTGACAAGCCACGTGAGCGAGTCGGTTTCGCTGGTGATGCAATAGTAGTCGTTGGCTGTGGAGTTGAAGGGTAGGCCAAGGCTTTGCGGCTCCATGTAGCGGTTGTCCTCCGTGTCGTAGTTGGTGCGGTAGATGTCGTATCCGCCCAGTCCTTCAGGTCCCTTGGCGGCAAAGTAGAGGGTGCTGCCGTCCTCAGACACGTAGGGGCATGTGATGTCGGTAAACATGCCGTCGAAGTCCTTGATGCGGCTGGGCTTGGTCCATGTGGTGCCAATGAGGTGGGTGGTGTAGAGTTGGAGATTGCCTGTGGAGTCGGCTTGCGAAAACACGCAGTAGTCCTTGAACTCGTTGAGGTAGGCACGCCATGTGTCGGGAGCTTGTTTGCCGAACACGCGGGCATAGGAAGTGACTGAGCCCAAATGGTGGGGCAGGACAAGGTCGGAATAGGTGTTGGTCACGAGACTGTCGAACACGAGTGTCTTCTCCGTGTAGGCCAACTTGTCTGCCAACCGTTTGGCGGTTGGGTCTTCCTTTGCTGCCGGTTTGGGCAGCGCTTTCTTCTTGCGCGGCTTTTGCGCTTCGGCACCTGTCTGTGAGCAGAAGAGCAGGGCGAACAGAAGGATATATGTACTAAGTGATTTCATCATGGTGTGAATGTTGGTTTACAAAGTTAGCGAATAATAATTGCATGTACAAATTTTATCGGTTTTTTCTTTGTCTGGTCCAGTTCGGGCTTGCCGCTGCTTGAGCGCATTGGTTCGCTAGTCACATTGTAAAGTAGTCATTTCAAGTAGGATAGTCTTTTGCAAATTTCTTTTGTCGTCGTTGTTTCAAAGGCGTTATTCGCGCGCGTACGCACGAAGGGAAGTTTTTTCGTTTTTTCACCACTATCCATCACTTTTCTTGATGTCTTACATTATTTGGCTGACTGTAAGTGGAATATGCAGAGTGATAGATGCGTGATAGATGGTTTATCGTCTATCACTTCTATCACCGGCTCGGCATTTGCCAAGCATAACTGATATGCCCAAAATCGGATATGTGGTTTCGGCAATTGATGCACACGGCTAAGGCAATGAGTGCCTATGCAATAGTGTCAAGCGCAAGTCTGCCACTAACGCTCCGCAAGTCTGCCACTAACGCCCCGTAAGTCTGCCATTAACGCTCCGCAAGTCTGCCACTAACGCCCCGCAAGTCTGCCACTAACGCTCCGCAAGTCTGCCACTAACATTCCGTAAGTCTGCCACTAACATCTTGATAAAGGGCGATAAAAACATCCCCTCGTTTCTGTGGTTGGAAACGAGGGGATGAAAGGCTGTGTGGGGTGTGGCGGTAAATCAGAACTCAAACAATACGCGGGCATTGATTTGTCTGCCGGTGAGATAGTTGGGCACGGCGTATTGCTGGTTGGTGACGTCGGTTATCCAAAGATAAGAGTTGACGTTGTTGATGCCGAAAAGGTTGAGACAGTCAACGCCTACCCAAATGTTGCGGAATGGCGACTTGCGTTCACGCTTCTCGTTGTCGAGCGCACGATAGCTCATGCCTATGTCGGCACGCTTGTAGGCAGGCGAACGGAACTGTTGCCATTCTATGTTGCGGTGAGGCGGACTGAAGGGAAGTCCGTCGGCAAAGGCGAGCTTGAGCGACATTTTCCATCGGTCGGTGCCGGGAAAGTAGTCGGTGAAGAAGAGGTTTACCGAATAGCGCTGGTCGGTGGGCAGGGCTATCGACTTGCCGTGGAGCTTCATGCTGGTGCTCATCAGCGAGAGACTTATCCACGAGTCGGTGCCGGGCACGAATTCGCCGTAGAGTTTGAAATCAATGCCGGCTGTGTGTCCCTTGCCTTCGTTGGGGCCGTAGTAGACCACCTTCACGTTGTTGATGCTGTAGGGACGCAGGTTGGAGAGCAACTTGTAGTATGCTTCGGCCGTGAACATATAGTTGCGGTTGTTGAGCTTGAAGCGGTAGTCCATGCCGGCGATGAAGTGGACGGAGCACTGGCTTTTGATTTTCTTGTTGAGTGAGGCATTGGTGATGCCGTTGAGGGTGGTGGTGTCGCGCACTTCCTTGAAGAAGGGCGCCTGGTAGTAGAGTCCTGTGGCGAGGCGCAACACCACGTCGTGGTTGAAGGCGGGAATGATGCCCAGCGACACGCGAGGGCTGACTGTGGTTTCGCCGTTGAACTGCCAATGGTTGAAGCGCAGGCCATAGTTGAGGGTGAAGAGCGTGTGCTCATGGGCGCTGGTGAAGCGCCAGGTGTCCTGCAGGAAGCCTTCTATGCGGTTGGCCTTGAGCGTGTTCTTGGCTGCCAGACTGTAGATGAGCTTCAGGTCGTCGGCAGTGTGGGGTATGCTGTAGCCGCTGGAATCTCTCATTTCATACTCGCGGCTCTTTTCCTCAATGTTCTCGTAGCGATAGGCGAGTGCTCCCAGCACGTCGTGCTTGCGCTTCTTGTGGGCAAAGCGGAGCTGCACGTGGGCCACGGAGGCCTTGAGGTAGTTGCGGGCATGTTCCATGTATGTGCCCACTCCCAGGTTCTCGCTCGTCTCGGTCTGGGTAAGCCAGTACTGTCCTTGTATGTCGTAGCGTTCCTGCTCCTTGGTCGAGAAGGCCGAGGCTATGAGTGAGAGCGAAGTGCTCTCGGTAAATTTCCTGGTGAGGGTAAGCGATCCGAAGAGTGTGCGGAACACGTCTTTTTCGTGACCGTCGAAGTACACCTTGAACGACTTCACGTTCTCCATCGTGCCGAAATTGGTCTCGCGGTCGTGTGGCGTGAAGTTGTAGTGGTTCTCCGAGATGTTGCCTATGAAGTCTATCTGCCAACGTTTGTTGGGCGAAATGCTCAAGTAGGTCTGATAGTCGAGAAAATTGGGCTTGTATTCGCCCTTGGTTTCGAGCGAACCGAGCATGTAGCGGTTGGTCTTGTAGCGCACTCCGTTGGTCCAAGTGAAGTGTTTGCCCTTCACGCCGACATAGGCGTTGGCACCGAGCAGGCTGGCTGCCAGCGACGCTTCAAAACGCTTGGGCTTCTTGTAGGTTATGTCGAGGGCAGACGACATCTTGTCGCCGTATTTGGCCTCGAAGCCGCCCGTAGAGAATCCAACCGACTCCACCATGTCGCCGTTGATGATGGAAAGCCCTTCCTGCTGGCCGCTCCTTACCAGAAAAGGCCGGTAGACCTCCACATTATTAATGTAGACCAGGTTCTCGTCGAAAGCTCCTCCACGCACGTTATACTGCGAGGAGAGCTCGCTGTGGGTGCTCACACCGGCCTGTGACTGTATCATGTCTTCCACGGCGTTGCCTGTGGTCGAAGGTGCCCCCTTGGTCTTCTTCACGTCGAGCTGCTGCGTGCCCGTGGTCTGGCGCTTGCGTTCGGTCACCACCACTTCGCCCAGCTGATTGTCGCTGTGCAGGGTTATCTGCAGTGTCTGCTTGCCTTTTGGATGGCGCAGCACGCGTGTCTTCGACTTGTAGCCCACCATGGAGAACTTCACAGCCACACTGTCACGTGAGGCAAGCGTGATGTGGAATTCACCCTTGAGGTTGGTCATAACCATCTTGCCCTGACTTGTCACGGAAGCAAGTTCTATGGGACTCATGTCCTCGTCGCACACCTTTCCCTGGAGCACGAAGTTCTGGGCCGTGGCCTTCTGCGTGGCGAGCACAAGCAAGGCGATGGTGAGAAAATGTATAAAGTTCGTTTTCATGTCGTAGCTTTTAACGCATATACTTATATAATTATTGTGTAGATAGGGGCATAAATAAAAAATAGAGAAAAAAGTTGCCGTTAAGTTTGCGGATTAGAAAATAATGTTGTACCTTTGCACCGCATTTGAAAAACACATGCTAAGTCATGTGATAACTATGCGGCAATAGCTCAGTTGGTAGAGCACAACCTTGCCAAGGTTGGGGTCGCGAGTTCGAGTCTCGTTTGCCGCTC
>CAKPUA010000046.1:0-6686 GCA_934191235.1 uncultured Prevotella sp.
CTCTTTAGCTCAGTTGGCCAGAGCACGTGATTTGTAATCTCGGGGTCGTTGGTTCGAATCCGACAAGAGGCTCGAAAAGTGAATTGTTAGTTTCTTTAAAGGATACTGATGATTCACTTTTTTCATATACCATAACCATTTAAACAGACTATTTATGAACAGTGATCCAAAACAGTGCCTGTATTGTCAGAACAATGACACGCTGCACGACTTGATGATTGAAGTGGCTCAACTGAGCGTTTCCCGTCTTTTCATTTTCAAGGAACAGACCTATCACGGTCGTTGTCTTGTGGCATACAAAGATCATGTGGACGACCTCAACCTCTTGAGTGATGACGACCGCAATGCCTTCATGGCCGATGTGGCCCATGTGACTCGTGCCATGCAGAAAGTGTTCAATCCCGACAAGATCAACTACGGTGCTTATTCTGACACCCTCTCTCATCTTCACTTCCATCTCATACCCAAGTATCAAGGCGGTCCCGACTTCGGTGGCGTGTTCCAGATGAACCCTAAAAAGGTGTATCTCACCGAAGCTGAATACAAGGAAATGGCAGAAGCCTTGAAGAAGGCTCTCTAAGTCTATCTTTTCAGATTAAGACTATACCCCATAGACACGGCGTCTTCTCTTGCGCAGAAGATGCCGTGCTGTTTTTTTTTGTCTGCTTGTCGAACGGAGAAATCTTTCTGTTACTTACGTGTGAATATGGTTCTCTCGCGCACGCGCGCGCACGTAAAATTTCGCTTTTTTTCACCACTATCTATCACTTTTCGTAAACCTTTACTTATTTTGTCAGACAGTCAATATGTTAAATGGAGTGATAGATGAGTGATAGATGGCAAAAAATCTATCACTATCTATCACTTTTTCCAATTATTTTTCGTATCTTTGTAGAGCAATAAACGTTTATGTATAACCATTTAAAATTATGTTTTATGAAGCAACTTAAACAGTTAAAAGAGGCTTTTGACAAGGGAAAAACACCCAAGCAAGTCTTGTTCTGCTTTCAAGGACATTGTCCCAAAAGCAGCGATTGTGTTCACTATCTTTGTTATCTCGCTCGGGGTGAGGCCGAGGAGTGGGGGAAGGCAGTCTTCCCGAAAGTCCTCACGGAGCAGGCATGTCCGTTTTGGGCGCCCTTGCGTGTGGTTCGCATGGCATGGGGATTTGACAATCTGTTCCGTGATGTGCGGGTGAAGGACGCTCCCAGACTCCGTGCGGCTATGATTGCCTTGTTTGGAAGCAAGGGACAGTATTATCGCTTCAAGCTCGGGCAACGCAAGCTCGTGCCAGAACAGCAGGCGGACGTGAAGAAACTCTTTGCCGATTATGGCTATGGTGATGTGGCGTTCGACCACTATGCCGAGGAACTCGACGTCACGCGCTGCTAAACTTCCTGCTCCGCTAGTGCGCCTCTTGCCGTGGAAGAACGGCAGTTTCTCAATGTGTTCCATGGCCTGGGCATTCGATGCCCAAGCCGTGGGCAATGAGTGCCCAAAATGACGGAATGGTTTTGGGCAATGTATTTAACAATTTAAAACCGTATGACATGAAAATAACAATAGTTCACAACAATAACAAAAACCAGCTCTTGGTCAGCTACAAGACCATGGAACAACTGCTTGAGCGGATAGTTAAGGACGATGCTCGAAACACGGTGGCGCGTTTCAGGGCGATGGTACCCTTTCTTGACGACTCACGCCAGTATAACGGCATGTCCACCTGGCGGCATATCATGCCGGCTGCCTGTTTTGAAAAGGATGAAAACGGCAACCTGCGGATGAAGTCATGCAATGGCGTGTTGTTGCTGATCTTCTCTGCCGGTGCCGGGTCCGATGGCGCAGACAGAGTGAAGAGGGCGGTGGCGGTGCTGCCATCTACCCTGGCAGCAATGAAAGGAGCCGATGGGAAAAGTGTGGTGGCGCTGGTGAGCTATGCTGCCACTGATGGCTCTCTTCCTGATGAGGAAGCCGATGCGGAAACACTTTACCGTTCTGCTCATGCGCAGGCTCGCATGGTTTATCAGGCTGTCGTCAAGGAACCTCTTCTGTCGGGCAAACCTTCGCTGAGCGACAGCTTCCTGCTGACGGTCGACACTCATCCCTACTATAATCCCCAGTCATCACCCATGCGTGTGGATAAGGATTTGCCTTCCGACGACTTGCCCTGTGAAGAGTCTGTCGAGACGGAACGCATGCCTGCTGGCAACGACGAACCGCAACCGAGTGTTCGCGACACCATCAGCCGCATGATGGAACTGCTCACCGACCGCTATGAATTCCGCTATAACACGGTGATGAAATATGTGGAGTACCTCCGCAAGGACAAACCTTGGTACGGCTTTCAGCCCGTTGACCCGCGTGTGCAGAAGCGTATGGTGCTCGAAGTGCAACTTGCCGACCTAAGAGTGAGCATTCGCGACGTGCGCAATTTTCTGGAGTCGGACTATGTGCGCAACTACAGTCCCATCGACGATTATCTGATTGCGTGCTACGGAAAGTGGGACGGCAAGGATCACATTCGTGCTTTGGCGCGCACGGTGCCCAACGTCAATCCCCATTGGGCTGATTGGTTCTATACATGGTTCCTGGGCATGGTAGACCAATGGCGTGGTGGCGACTGCCGCCAGTATGGCAACTCGGTGGCGCCCTTGCTCATTTCCCGTCAGGGCTACAACAAGAGTACCTTCTGCCGCCGGTTGCTTCCTCCAGAGCTGCAATGGGGCTACCACGACAATCTCGTGCTTTCGGAAAAGCGCCAGGTCTATCAGGCTATGGCGCAGTTCCTGCTCATCAATCTGGATGAGTTCAATCAGATTTCGCCACAGGTGCAGCAGGGATTCCTCAAGAATTTGGTGCAATTGCCCACGGTCAAAATCAAGCGGCCTTACGGCAGTCATGTAGAAGAGTTTCCGCGGTTGGCTTCGTTCATCGCCACAAGCAACCTCACAGACATTCTTACCGACCCGTCGGGCAACCGACGCTTTATCGGGGTGGAACTCACCGGTCCCATTGACGTGAGCGTGCGCCCCAACTATCAGCAGCTCTATGCCCAGGCATTGACGGCTTTGCAGGCTCGTGAGAAATGCTATTTTGACGCTGAGCAGGTAAAACTCATCATGCGGAACAACTGCCAGTTTCAGATCAAGTTGCCCGTAGAGCAATTTTTCCATCTCTACTTTCAGGTTCCTGACGGGAATTTGGATGCACGGTGGATGACGGCTGCCGAGATATTTTCTGTGATTAAAAGCAAGGTGGGGGCTTCTCTTAAACTCGAAAAAATAATAGCTTTCGGTCGCTTCTTGACCAATTTGGAAGGGCTGCGCCACAAAAAGTCCAATGCAGGCATGAAGTATTGGGTGAAGATGCGGTGATAGATGAGTGATAGATTGGTGAGGGTTTTGAGGTCCATCAACATGATGGATATTGTATAACATGCAGAAAACTAGTATGTTACACACTCTGCGATCCCGTAAAAGTGATAGGTGATAGATTTTTTCGGAAAAATGAAAACAGGTTATTATCCCTTCACCGTTAAGCCGAGTCTACAAATAAAGGAAAGCCACGTACGTTCATAGTCGGGCTATGGATGTATGTGGCTTTCAATTGTTTGTGAAGACGGATGCTTCGGCGTGTTACAAGTCGACAACCGTGATGCCAGCACCGCCAAACTGTATGTGCTCGTCTCTGAAAGACGTTACGTTGGGTATCGTCGACAAATATTGACGGATAAGCTGGCGCAAGATACCGTTGCCCTTGCCGTGGAGTATTCTCACGCGGCTCATGCCAACCAGGATGGCGTCGTCGATGTAGTTCATTACCGCGTTCAAAGCCTCGTCGCCACGCATACCTCTCACGTCAAGGTCGCTTTTGAAGTTGAGTTTGCGGTTGTCTATGGTTTCGCGCGTTTCTCGGCTGATGGAAGTGGGGCGTTGCTCCTCTTGTCGGGCTTCCGCCTTTTGCAGTCGGCTGGCAGGCATCTTGGTTCTCATGTCGCCGAAAATGACAGTAGCCATTTTCCCGTCTACGGTTTCCACCTTGCCCACAGTCTTCAGGCCCTTGATGCGCACGTCGTCTCCCGCCTTAGGCTGATAGTTGATTTCGTCGAGTCGTTTCTGTTGCGCCTCCTTGATGCGTTGCGCAGCCTCTGCATCGCGTGTCGCCTTGTCTTTCTTCCGCTTCTCCTTTCTTTCCTTGCGCTGCATGATTTGTTCCATCTTGCGTGCTATCTTGTCGTCCTCGCTTTTGGAGTCTATCTCGCCAATGTCTTTTTTAAACTGGTTGAGCTCTTCGCGTATTTTCTTGGTCTCCTCTTTTTCCGCCTGGCTTTCCCTTATCTCACGGATGGCGTTTTCTATGCGCTTGTTGCTCTCGCGGAGCAGCTCTTCGGCTTGTTCTTTCGCCTTGCGTAGAATATCCTTCCGGCTCTGTTCAAGGTCGTTGATTTCCTGCTCGTATCGGGCAATGGTCTTCTCCATTTCCTTCTCGCGCTGGTGTATGGTCTGTCGCTTGTTTTCCCAGTAGCGCTTGTCTCTCACAATGTCCTGCAAGTACTTGTCGCTCTGTATGTATTCGGAGCCAACAATCTCAGATGCATCCTTGATGACTTCGTCAGGAATGCCGGTCTTGCGAGCAATCTCAATGGCAAACGAGGAACCAGGCTGGCCAATCTGCAACTGGAACAGAGCCCGCATTTCGTGGCGGTCGTAGAGCATGGCGCCATTGACAATACCCTCATGACTGTCGGCAAAGTGCTTGAGATTTTGGTAGTGGGTGGTGATTACGCCATACGTCTTTGCCTTGCAGAACTGCTTGAGCACGGATTCAGCTATGGCACCTCCAATCTGCGGTTCTGTGCCGGTGCCGAACTCGTCAATCAGCAACAGGGTGCGCTCGTTGGCCTTGCGAATCATGATTTTCATGTTCATCAAGTGACTGGAATAGGTGCTCAAGTCGTTCTCTATGCTCTGCTCGTCGCCAATGTCAATCATGATGTTCTCGAATACCCCCGTCTTGGAACGTTCGCCAACAGGTATGCTGAGACCGCACTGCAACATGTATTGCAGCAGTCCCACGGTTTTCAGACACACCGACTTGCCACCGGCGTTCGGTCCCGAGATGATGAGAATGTGCTTGTCACGGGTGAGCGTGACGTCGAGCGGAACCACTTGCTTGCCTTGCTTGGCAAGCGAAAGTTGGAGCAGTGGGTGGGCGGCATGATACCAGTCGATGTGTGGATACGCCTCCACTTGTGGCTCGATGCCTTTAGTCATTCTCGCCAATTCAGTCTTTGCACGTATCATGTCGACAGCAGCCAAAAGGCGGTAGGAGTCTATAATATGAGGTACATGCGGGCGAACCTCATTGGAAAACTCTGTCAGAATACGCACAATTTCCCTACGCTCCTCCGCTTCAAGTTCCCGTATGCGGTTGTTGGCTTCCACCACTTCGGTGGGTTCCACGAATACGGTCTTTCCTGTGGCACTTTCGTCATGCACAATGCCCTTGATCTTTTTCTTCAGTCCGGGGGCCACAGGAATCACCAGTCGTCCGTCGCGCATGGTTGGTGTCACGTCTTTTTCCACCAATCCGTCACTTTGGGCAGAACGCAGAATGCTGTTGAGCGTATGCGATATGGAACCAGCAGTGCGCGACAGTTCTTTTCTTGTTTCAAGAAGATGGGATGAAGCGTTGTCACGAATCTTTCCAAATTTGTCGAGTATCTGGTCTATGCGCATTACAAGCTGAGGAAAAGTGAACACATCTTCTGTCAGACGGTGTAGGGCAGGGTATGGGTAGCCTGTGATCTCTCCTTCCGTATTGGTTTCGGGTGAACGGTTCAGGAAGTCCACTATGGCGCAGATGGTGTCGAGCGAACGTTTTAAATCGAAAAGTTCGCTTTCGTCTAGATGGGTACCCTCCAGCCGGATACGTGCCACCGACTGTCTGACATCGAAGAAATAACTGAGCGGAAAATCGTCAGCTGTTTCGGTGAGACGCTTGAACTCTCTAATCTGTTCAAGCCTTTCGTTTATTTCTTCTGCCTGGTCCGACAAAGTCATGTTGTCCACCTCTTCCTTGCCCAGTGTACTGAGACATTTTTCCTTGAGAAGTGTTCTTATTTCGTCAAACCCTATTTTCGTTTCAAAATTATCCGGATAAATCATACTTGCAAAATTACACCAACCTACTTGAATGACCAAATATTTCTCCTTAAAACCCTTATTTCCTCCCGGACTTAGGTGTCTATAAACCTACAAATAGCACTTTTTGATAGAAAAACCGAAAAAAGTTCACGAAATATTTGGAGGAATGAAATAAAACCTATACCTTTGCACTCGCTTTGAAACACTAAGCTATTAAACTTGACAAAATTGTCCAAGGGTTTTGGAGAGATGGCAGAGTGGTCGAATGCACCGGTCTTGAAAACCGGCGTACTGAGAGGTACCGGGGGTTCGAATCCCTCTCTCTCCGCTACAGAGTCCTGTAAGTCTTTGACTTACAGGACTCTTTTATTTTGTACTTTTAAGTAGTCCCCCGAAGTAGTCCCCCATTGCGCAATATCATTTTAATGGCTCACCAGATAAACCAGGGGGATTAAGCATATAGTTTAGCCTGAATAATTCATAGGCAGTCTTTATTGGATACTCCTTCCTCTGTATGCTTGTCCATATGAAGAGGAAAAA
>CAKPUA010000047.1:0-6376 GCA_934191235.1 uncultured Prevotella sp.
GGCAACCATATCAGTGGATACAATCTGTTCGTGTCGGCCTATCACGGATTCGCACAGCTGAGCAATGAGCACATTCCGGAGCCAGTGATGTTCGAGCCGTTTCCGATATTCAGTATGGACTATCTGGATTGTTCAACAACTGATGGAGGACAGCTCAGGTTGCGTTTCAGGCTGACTCTTTGTGGGGCTGGTGAGCCTGGGCGATACCGAGTGCTGGGCAAATTCCAGATTGGAGAGCCAGGATGCGGGCGTAATCCCGGACTGATGAGGAATTACCTGTCGGAGTCAGTCCCTTCCGCAGAGTGCTCAGTGGTTGAGTTTCTGGCCCCGGATTCAGTGCCAGCATTGGAGATTAAGCAGCTGCATCTGAGGTATCTGCTGCTGGATTGTAAGACCGGATATAGGTCGCAGTATCATTCGTTATCAGATATTATCTGACACTGCGGTAATCATTCTCGGCACAAAATTTGAAAAAAGTTGACAAATATTAGTAAATATCAAATTAATTGTTGATATTTGCAGTGCTCATCTGATGACAGAAGGAGTTTCGGGACTCGCATGACTTGGATTCATCGCGAGCCCTGTTTTTATATTACCTCCGGTTCTTTCTTTTTCATCTTTTTCTTAAGTGCCTTTTCGGCGTATGGAGCATCCAGATAGTAAGCAGTAAGCAAATAAAAATCTTTTTGAGCTCGTCTATCAAAGATTATCACATACTTTCCTACCCTATCGTAGATATAGGTATGCTTAACGTCTTGCCGTTTTTTCTTGTCCCATTCAACAACTGTAAAGATATCTATATTTGCCGGAGTCTTCTCGTGGACATGATGATTGATCCAATGCAAACGTTTTGAACGTTGAATATCAAATTCACGGTGCTTTTCGTCGAGTTCATTACCTTCAGCATCAAACGAAGCATACTCTTTCGTTGTAAGATGCGTGAATGTCCTGTCCATATCAAGTTGCCCTTCTTCTGATTTCAATGGATGGATTTGTATGCCGCGAAACTTAAAGTCAGGATTGTTCTCAATATCTCTGTCATATATTCTACGAAGAGATTGTTTCATTTCGTAGATACTTCCAAACAATTCAAGAAGGTCAGGATACTTCTTCGTCAAATTATATGGCATAGTTATTTCAGCTTAATAAAGAACAGATTGAATTTTTCCTCGTCTTTACTTGTTTGCTTGACAAGCGACAAGTTGGAATATTTCTTAACCGTCTCAATAATCTTTTTCTTCGATTGAGATTGTCCTGGAAGATCGCCCTCTTGCATTCGCAAATTATAGTTTACAGCCCCCATTAAAACATCCGTCAATTGGATAAATTGGCTCTCATGGGATTTCATGAACTGGAAGTTTCTGATGTTTGAGCCATGCATAAGCATTTCCCTAAGTCTACGAAGTTTCAAATGACTACACGTGTCCTTAATGTCAAAATATACATTATAAACACTTTCTGCATCTGTCGTTGGATAGTGCAAAAGCTGATAATACATCCTGAAATAGAAGTCATTGAAAGTATATTCGGGACGAGTTTCATCTATCTCTGATTTCTTAACAACAATTGCTCTAAATTTCAAGTTTGATCGGAAAAAGTACTCAATTAGTTCAAGGTACATTGGTTCTGTCTTGCGATTAATACCAGACCATTTCATTTCTCCGGTAAAACCATATTTATCCTTTATGTCATTAATCGCGAGCTTTGCCTCTTTCATAAGAGGATAAGGGACACAAGTATATCCAAGCAACATATAAGGACGGCCATCATTGGGGAGATGGGTACTTTCATCGCAATATATATTATACGTCTTTACCATATATCATTATTATATCTCCACAAATTTACTCATTCGTTCAGTACTTTCAATATCTTGCAGCACATATTTGAATGATTTGCGCAATTTAACGCAACATAAAGCAGTAGAAACCAATTCTGTTTCAATAGTTTAGATATGTGATATCTTTGCTTTCAGAATTCAAAAAGAATAATGAAAGCACTGCCATCAATTGCATTCAATGACTTTTCAGGCTCCGCAAAGGATGTCACCGCCCGAAGCACATCGGGCGGGACTATCCTATCTGTTCGTTCATACCCATCAAAAGTGTATTCACCCGGTCAGAAAGTGCAACGAAATAGTTTGTCCAAGATCTCCCGGGCATATAAGCAGCTCACCGATTCCCAAATGCAATCCTGGGAGGTTTTGGCCAAGCATCTCAAAGGTGTCTCCACCTTCGGCAAGGCTGCCGAGCTCACTGCACACAATGCATTCGTACGCATTAACACCAACCGCCAAATGGCCGGTGAGGATTTGCTTGTCGATGCCCCTTCCTATCTGTCTGATATTCCGGAGGTGGATTGCGAATCAATTTGGGTTACGCCATCAAGAGTTCTTCTCACTGGGGTTGCCAATCCTACCGGAACTTATAAGCTGGTAGCCAAGATGTCGGCCGGCCAGGGCACAGGAGTTACAAGCGGCTGGAACAAGACCGTAGTAATCACTCCGGGTATGGAGGATGACTGGGGCGATGCCGGCCTGACGGAGCTCTACACCGAGAAAATCGGCTATATGCCTTCCATTGGAGAGAAGGTATTCATCGAACTGTACTGGCTCGACCCTGCAAACGGACTGGTAGGAGAAACTATGCGCACGACAGCCATCTGTATGTCTGAGGCTCAGGCAAAGGAGGAAGGATTCACGCCACGTGTTCAGTTCTTCAATGATATGTTCGAAGATCCAAAGGCGCACCTTGTATCCGCCGATGTCGAGATGCCGGGAGGAACTTCCCAGATGGTAGTTGAAGGCGTCACGGACATTAAGGGATTCGGTTCTTACTTTACCCTGTATTCAGAAGATACTCCGGAAGAGTTCTTTGAGGGTGACACTATGGTCTTCAGCCGCTCTACTACCAGACCGGATTTCAAGCCGGGTATATTCTCTGTATCATTCCGCAAGGAGTATAAATCCGGGAAATATCGTCAGGTTATGTCATTCTCCCACAGGGCCGGTGGATATGACAAGAAGAGTGAAGTATTCGGCTCCAACCCTATAATGCGCTGAAAATTATGACAAGTATAACTGCAACAGGGAACAACTTCGGAGCCGGTGATATCCGCTTTCAGGCTTTCATTGAAGAGAATTACCTGATTCTCAATTCAGAAGTATCCTTCGATCCTTCCAATGCCCAATATCAAGCCGTTTCTCAACTGGAAATCTATGTCCCGGATCTGCCTATCGGGAAGAGTGCCATCACCGGTATGCTGATGTTCGGAACTCTCAACGGAGAGAAGAACGGCACGGCCATCAAGGCGTGTATTCAAGACAAGAACACCATAGCAGTGGAAAAGGTCACAGCCTGGGATGACAATGAGACAATTACGCTGGTATTCTCAAACTCATTTGTACCGAGGAATGTCAAGGGCAGCATTGGAGTACTCAAGTGGAATTATATCTCACTTCTGGATAAGGTCGGCAATATCAGTACCTATCAGAGCTATTGGACATTCACCGATGATTGGGTGTTTATGGCCATCACTTTTTCCAGCATCGAGCAGACTGACGCAGAGACAAAAGCTTCGTTCAGAATCAAGGATCTGCCCGAGGTTGAAGACTTTGACGGAATTATTATGGATGACCAGGCGGTTTCACCGTCAGTCGGCACAAAGATGTTCCGCTTTGAGATTCGGGACAATGTGTTCACCGTTGAAATCATCAATCCGGGATACTCCTGGCATTCATCCCAGTACTGCGGATTCATCTGCTACGTTCCAAGAAAAGTAACCACTACAGAAGCATAACTACCTATGAAAAACTTCACCATCATCCTTACTTCCCTGTTGTGTGTGGCCTGCGCATCCGCTAGGCAGATTACACCTTCAGAGAACACCCGCGTGGAAGTGCGCACGGAAACGGTCTTCCAAAAGGACACGGTCTATCTTGAACTGCCGCTCCTCGTGGAGAAAGTTCAAACTCTTGATACGATGTCCGTACTGGAGAACAGATACGCGAAATCCGAGGCCATTGTCACTGATGGAGTTCTGGTCCACTCACTCGCCACAAAGCCTGTCAAAGAGCCAGTACCGGTCGAAACAAAAGTCGTTTACCGCGACTCTCTCGTCTATGTGGACAAGATAGTCAGGGAGACTGTTGAAGTAGCCAAACCTCTTTCCGGCCCGAACAGATTCTTCATAGAGTTCGGCAAATGGGCCTTCGTAATCCTGCTCGGATTCGGCTTCTGGAAGTTGTTCAAACTCACAAGACTCAGCAAATGAGATATTTATATTTCTTATTGTTTCACACCTAAAAATCTTCAAGCTATGAAGTACATTCCATCAATCGCCTTTGAGGAGATGTCAGGCTCCGCCAAAGGAGTGACCGCAGCCAAGGTGCGAGGTCGCAAGTACATCCGTAACCGTGGCTACGGCGGCGGATTCAAGTCCAGCGCCCAGGGCGCAGTCAAAGCCATCTTCAAGCAGCTCAGCCAGAACTGGAGGTCGCTCACCAATGCCCAAATCCTCGCCTGGAATGCCCTCGCAGGCACCCAGAAGGGAAAGAGCGTGCTCGGAACTTCTTCCAAGATTTCCGGGGCGAACCTCTATTCGAGGCTGAATTACTGGATCGTGAAATGCGGTGGAGCCGCACTCAGTGCTCCTCCTACCCTCGTCGGAGTGGAAGCTCCGTGCGAAGCGGACCTCTCCCTCACCGCCGACAGCTTCACCTTCCAGCTGCCTGATCCACCGGCAGAGACCGCAGACCTCAAGCTCGTCATTATGGCATCCGCTCCGCAGAGCAACGGTGTCACAAAGGCCTACTCGAAGGCTGTGATGATTGGCTCTCCACGAACTATCGTGGAAGAGGCCATCAACATCAAGGCTGACTACGAGGCAGTCCACGGTGCAGTCACCACCGCCGCTCCAAAGGTATTCCTCCGCTACTTCTTCGTCAACACGAAGACTGGCGAGAAATCCGGAGAAATGCTCGGGCAGATCAGCCTGTAGGCAATGTTTCATCTCCCCGCCGGCATCAAGCTGACGGGGATTTGTTTCAATCATTATGAAAGCATCAGTAGACGCATACGAACTCATCAAACAGTTCGAAGGACTTAGACTTGAAGCATACCTCTGTCCTGCTGGAATTTGGACAATTGGATACGGACATACTTCCGGTGTATCACCTAATTCCTTTATTACAATTCAAGAAGCAGATGAATACCTACATAGAGATGTAGCGGCCATTGAAATGCAACTGAATAAGTTGAATCTCAGCCTCAGACAATGCCAGTGGGACGCTATTGTCTCATTCGTCTTTAATGTAGGAATTGGCAATTTCAAGGCTTCCACTTTACTTGCAAAGATTCGCATTAACCCGGATGATAATTCAATAATAGATGAATTCCTCAGATGGGTTTATGCTAACGGCAAAGTGATGCGAGGATTACAAAAACGCAGACTGACAGAAATGAAACTATACTTCTCAGAGAAGCTAAAGTAATGCTGTTATATGATGAGTTCAAACAAATAGATATCAGGCATATGGAACCCAATGAAATCATTACTAATATCGGAACATTTGTTCTTCCCCTTGTCACAGCGGCTGCTGGTTGGCTCGCAGGACGGCGTAAACAAAAGAACGACTTCCTGCACGACTTGCAATCTTCTATAAACCTGCTCTCCTCAGAGAACAAGAGGTTGCTTGAAGAAATCACTTCAGCAAACAATGAAATAATCGCCCTGAGGAAGGAGAACGAAGAGCTTAAAGCCTCCGTGGATCATCTCTGCAGCGAAAACACAGTACTCAAAGATGAAATAAGACAATTGAAAATTTCTCTCAAACATTAAAAGACAATGGACTCTAGAATTAAGAAAGCCCTGATTGTTTCAGGCATCACATTATGCTGTATTGCCGTTTCCTTTTGCACACCGTTCGGCAGAGAAATGCTGAGCGTCGCTGCCACAATTATTGCAGCCGTCACCTTCCCGATTTTGATGATAGCTGGAATCATTGGCGGCTTAATTGCCAACTTCTGGTTATGGCGCAAGTTCGCAGAATGGCTTGACAAAAAATTCAACTGATTTCTCAGGACATCAAATCCGCTATCTTCTCTATTCCGAGGATAGCGGACAAGAATACCGAAAATGAAGTATTGAGAAAAAATTCCATTACATTCCGGAAGTCAATTACTGAAGCAGAAAATAAGCCAGAAAAAGACATTAAAAATCATAGGAAAATCACTACATTTGTAGAACGGAGATAAGACTGAAAACATTTAGTTTTTGCTGCTTTACATTCGATAACATCACAAAAGCCGTACCCTATTTGTACCGCTTAAATGTTAAACAGTTGATATTCAATAATAACTAATTCCTGCGTCGGGAA
>CAKPUA010000048.1:0-6220 GCA_934191235.1 uncultured Prevotella sp.
TGGCGAAATTGGTAGACGCGCTAGACTTAGGATCTAGTGGTTTAGGCCGTGTAGGTTCGAGTCCTATCAGGCGCACAGAATAAAATCCTAACTGCTTGAATATGAGCGGTTAGGATTTTTCTTTTATAATAACTTATGGTGATTGGTTGTACAAGTGATTGTGGAATCACTCATACAACCATAGTTTCACCACTTTACTCTTCGTTGTCACCTAGACATCCGTCATCAAAGAACGTGCTGCCAGCCGACTGAGCATCGCCTGTCGCCTCACTGTCACCAACACCGACAATATCTGATGTTCCGGCACACAGATGGGATTCTACAGGAACTACTACCATCATTGTCTTGGGAATTACATAACCTTTCTTTTTCATTTGCTGTTTTATTGATTTAGAATAATACTTTTTTACCTTTCACGATATAGATATGACCTTTCACCGGAGTGGTAATACGCTGTCCGTTGAGATTATATACAGGCACATCTTTGCTGCTGTCCGCCTGGCTGTTGTCTATGGTCTTGATGCCTGTGGTGGTGTCGTCAAACTCCAGGATTGCGACTTGGGAGGAGAGATTGCTGTTTGCCTTCATGTAGGCACGATAGGCCCCCACCTTCAGTTTCTTTGTGCTGTTGTCTGTCAGGATATGGAACCAGTCATCATTCTGCATGAGATAGCAGGGAGTTGGAGCCTCAATACTCGTGAACGTGCCGACAAGAACATCATCGTAGAGCGGTGCATCTACTGCCGTTTCCGACATGTCGCACCCGAACACTACAAGATTGTTGGGGTCGCTGACATAGTTAGGGTCACTATATCCACAGCGACGTATCAGGCACGGGCGACCTGCCTCCACTTCGTTGATAGCCTTGAACGCCATGTGGTAATTGTCGTACATGCGTTCCGGGGTAAATATTTTCCACATGCCGTAGCTGTTGGCCTGACTGAACGAGCGCGGCAAGCAGACCGTGGCATAGCTAAACTGGGCGTCGGGAAGGATGCGGTAGTCCTGGTATGCCACGAGACGGTCAGGCTTGTAAGTGTATGTGACACTTTTATAGTCAGATTGCGAACAATATATCTTAACATTGTCGTTAGCGCCGAGGAGACTATTCAAGGTTGGAACTATACTCTCGAAATTAATATGTGGCAGGACCACGGCTTGCAGCGAAGAGCAGTTGCTGAAGGCTAACAACACCTTAAGCGTCGTGGGCAACACCACACTACGCAACGAGGTGCAGCCACTGAAACTATTTTGCGAGAGTTGAGTGATGCCTTCACCTATACTCAGTTTACGAAGAGAAGAACAATTGCAGAACACTTTTTCTGCCCAGTAAATGCCTTTCGGCAACTCAAGTTTCTCGAGGGAGGAAAGACCATTGAAGGCATAACCGATATAACTCAAACGGTCTGGGAATACAAGTTTCTTCAGCGAAGTACAGTTGTTGAAGGGATAATAACTACTTGCACTATTTCCAATGACATCAAACTCATAAGCCGCTTTATCCTTAATACCATCAGGGATTGGTTTGTACGGATTGTCCATAGTCAGACTTTCTATATTGGTATTGCCATTGAACACATTGTTGGAAATCTCATGAACATATCCCGTGATGTTTGACAACACCATATAGGCTGGTATATGCACGTCTTTAACGGCGCATGCCTTAGTGGAAGCATTGTCCTTGAGTGCAACGAGCATTACCCTGTTGTCAGACATAGAGCGGCTGGCTTCATACATGATGTTGTCGTCAAAGTCGGTTGTGAAAGTAACGCTCTTGAGTACATCCAAATTGAAACAGTCTGTGCCCAATCCGACACCCGTTTTTCGGTCATAGCCGTCAGACGGCACGTGCACCTTCACGCTGGCCGGCAACGTGAATTCCTTGGTCGAAGTATTCTTGCTGAAGCAGTTGTCGGCAATATAGTTGATGGTACCAGAGATGCCTTCTGCCTGGTTCAGAGTTACTACTTGCGGAATGTAAAACTCGGAAGGACCATCGGAAGCACAGAGCAGGGTTGCCGTCTTCTGAGGATAATTGAACAAGACATCAATGTCGTATTTTTTGTCGTTATATTCAAACGTTACAGGACTCTCCACGCTTTGCAGCGCTTTCTTGCTTCCCAAAGCGCCCTCTGCCATGTCGCTCACAGGCGAGACAAACTTAAGAGACTCTAGCTTGTCGCAGTTCTCAAAGAAACGGGCCGGCAAATAATAGGCAGAATCGTCTGCCTTCTTGACCGTAGCCTTAAAATTGACAGAAGTAAGAGCTGTGCAGCCACTGAACATCCCCTCGCCCATCACCATGGCTGTGCGACCGGTATTGTAGGGAAGCTGCACATCGGCAAGACTTGTACACCCTGCGAAACATTCTGCTCCGAACGTCAATGGTTCGGTTTGACCGCTACCTGACACATGGTCTATATACAATGAGTTGAGCTTTTCACAACCACGGAAACACCCTTCTCCAAAGGTGTGAATATAGGGATTGGCGGAAACAAATTTCAACGCTGTGCAACCCTCAAAGCACGATGCGCCCACCGACTCGAAGTGCCACACCACCTCACCTTCCGCAGAAGTCTTAGGTTCCAACTGAACTGACGTAATGTAGGGGTTGCCCTTGAAAAGCCCGGCAGGTACGCAGGCATCCTCTATATTGCCATACAACTTTTCTTCTCCGTCGCAGTCGAAAACAAATGGCAAATAACGGTGCAACTTGATTTCTCCATTGCACAAGTTGGTACGTTCCGCATCGAAAGTCACACTATATCCAGCGCCACTCTCTATATTGTAGGGCACACCATCAACAAAAATATGGTAACTCTTAAGTGACCATGTCGATGTGGCGTCAGTACTGAACATTGTGTTGGTGAGGTTTCCCTTATAAGTGCTCGGCAGAGTCAGTGATTTGAGGTTGTAACATCCACAAAAGGCTCCTTCAGCAATGGACACAAGACCTTCGCCTATGGTCAGGCCGGTCATGGCAGCACCCGACTCACTCGCATTGGCAGCAGCAAGCACTGTCCCCAAACTCATCTTGGTGGCGTAGATATTGTCATTGAGTTTGAAAGAACCTGCCAGTGCAAGTTCTGTCTTTGACAATTTCACCTCGTCCGTCAGCGACTCTACTTCCATCTGATGAGTATAAGGGAACATTTTATATTCCACTCCCCCCTGCCACAGCACCATACTTGCGGATCCTGAAGTCATCGGCAAAGAACCCTCAAAAGCATCATCGGCGATAGTCGGGTATTGTCCCTCTACAAGATGAAAGACAGGTTTCAGACCTGTGCATCCAGCAAATGCCTTACTGTCTATTTGTCTGACATTTTGCGGTATGTCAACGTCAGTGAGTGCTGTACAACCGCTAAACGATCCACTACCGATGTTACGAAGCGACGGAGACAATGTGACACCTGTGAGTTGCGTGTCGCCCTTGAATACGTCCTCCCCTATATCGAATACTTTCTCGGTCAAATTGCTATAGAAGTAGTTTGCCATTGATTCACTTGCAAACAATTTGGCGAAGTCAAACGTATGCGGTTTGTCAGAAACATTACCAGTGATTTCTATGTTGGTAATCACTGGTACTTCTGAGGTGCTGTTGTCTATTTTTTCCCAGATTAGATCTTGTCCATACAAGGGCTCCGTACGATCGTTTACGACCGTCACCTTATATGTCACACCACTAGGGTCGTACCAATTAAACCATATCTTGTGCGCTTGGGCCATAGTACAAGCGCACAACGAAGCAAACAAGAAACATGCCCTGAGTGCCACACGATGAAAAGTAAATGCTTTCATATTTTTATGCATAGTTTTCCAAACACTGTTAAAAATGCAAAATTACTCTAATTATTTGGGATACACAAGATTATGTGGATTTTATTTTATCTGCTTATCCGAAACATAACATTTTCCCGCATTATCTTTCCACGACATGTTGTGCCGAGAAAAGATAATAATCAACTTATTGGCATAAAACATTTGTCAATTGCCATAAAAGCGGTACCTTTGTTATGTTCTATCTAAAAAGACATCAACATGGACATCATATTTGTTATTGGTATCATTGCAGCAGCCTGCATTTTCTTCTTTATAGGGAAGATGCAAAAGGGCAACATCAAGGTTTGGGAAGACAAGGTAAAAGAACTGAGTGAAAATGTTGCGGCAAAAGAAACAACCATCCAACGGCAAACAGAACAAATCAAGACGCTGACGGCTGAACGTGATGTGCAAGCCAACCATGCTAACAACCTTGCACGGCAAATGGAACAAATGCGTGAGGACTATGCGAACCGAATAGAAGAAACCAAGAGGGAACATGAAAAGCAGGTTGCATCCATCAAGGCAGAACTGAAAGAATCTTACAACAAGCAACTGGACACGCTCCGCGAAATGAACAGGAAACAAATAGATGACCAACTGACACTTATCAAAGAGCAGATGAAAACCACATCTGAATCTGTACTTAAAGCTCGTCAGGAAGAACTGGGCGAACGCAATAAGGAGCAAGTGTCAAGAATCATAGACCCACTGCAAAAGAGCCTGAAGGACATGGAACAGGCACTCAACAGTTCCAAAGAGCAACAGAAAGAAGCGCTCACCCGACTCGACGAGACGATCAAGCTGAATATGGAGAAAAGTCAATCATTGGGTGAAACTGCCGACCGGCTGACGCGCGCCCTCACCGGTGAAGTGAAAGTGCAAGGCAATTTCGGGGAACTAAAACTCAAACAACTCTTTGAAGATTTGGAACTCAAAGAGGGTGAACAAT
Organism: uncultured Prevotella sp.; assembly: GCA_934191235.1. Lineage (GTDB taxonomy): Bacteria > Bacteroidota > Bacteroidia > Bacteroidales > Bacteroidaceae > Prevotella. The sequence goes on from CAKPUA010000048.1 coordinate 4,775, forward strand.
ACGATACTCAGGAAACGTTGCGCGACAAAGGGGGAAAAAGTGCCAAGGGGGATGACGGCAAAGGGCTGATACCCGACTTTATTCTGCATTTCCCCAACAACAGACATGTCGTAGTAGATTCAAAAATGTCATTGACCGACTTTGAGCGCTACATGAACGCGGAAGACGGGTCGCCAGAAAAAAGCGCCTTTCTCAAGGCACACATCGAAAGCGTGCGTGCACAAGTGAAACGGCTGGCACGAAAGGAATATACCAGGTATCTCCCGGAAGGATACAACCGCCTGGGATTTGCCATCATGTACGTCCCCATTGAGGGGGCACTGAATCTTGCATTACTTAACGATACGGCCCTCTGGCGAGAAGCCTACGACCAAGGAGTGATGATACTCGGACCACAGAGCATGTATATGAACCTTCGTGTGTTGGAGATGATGTGGACACAGGTCAGACAACTGAAAAACCAGCAAGCCATGATGGATGCAGCCAATCTAGTCATAGAAAGAGTGCAAGACTTCGGCATCCGCTTCTTGGATGTAGAAGACAGCATGAACGACACGATCAAGAAAATCAACAAGCTCAAAATAACAACGGCAGACAGTGGTGCGAGCATCATTACAGCTGCCAAGAAACTGCTGGCAGCCGGTGCCAAGGAGAACAAGAAGAAAAAATCAATCCATGATATGGACGACAACATCTTCATTGATACCGACAACACTCACATCATAGCCCAACAACAAACAGAGACAAACAAAAACTAAAGAGTATGCCTACCACACTTCATATCAAGAATATGGTCTGCGACCGTTGCATTATGGTAGTCAGACAAAAACTTGAACAATACGGACTCCATGTGGAGTCTGTCGTATTAGGACAAGCTGTCGTAACAGATACACTTGAGGATTCCCAGATACAAGCCATCGGAAAACAATTGTCAGCAGTGGGGTTCGAACTTTTGTGTGACAAGGACAAACAGACAGTAGAACTCATCAAGAATGAGATAGTTAAACTCGTCTACAATGACAACATTAGTCTCAAGACAAAACTGTCAAACTATCTGTCCTCATCTCTACACTCTGATTACAGCGCACTCAGCAAGCTCTTTTCTGAGCAAACCTCCTTGACCATTGAGAAATACTATATCATGCAAAGAATTGAGCGCGTGAAGGAACTTCTGTCTTATGGAGAAATGACCCTCAATGAAATTGCGGTCAAATTGAATTATTCGAGCATAGCTTATCTTAGCGCCCAATTCAAAACAATTACTGGGCTAACACCCTCACAATACAAGACCGACAGGCAAAAGCAGCGTAAAAGCATTGATAGTATATAGCAGCACAACAAAAGATACATATTCCGGCAGCGTATATATACAAAAAAGCCCCAGAAACCGAAAGGAATCTGAGGCTCTCTTCAAAGGAGGCGGCTACCTACTCTCCCGCATTGCAT
>CAKPUA010000049.1:0-5848 GCA_934191235.1 uncultured Prevotella sp.
GGTCGTAAGTCTGCCATTAACAGGTCGTAAGTCTGCCATTAACAGGTCGTAAGTCTGCCATTAACAGGTCGTAAGTCTGCCATTAACGGGTCGTAAGTCTGCCATTAACAGGTCGTAAGTCTGCCATTAACAAGCCGTGGCCCGTCGGTTTCCCCGAACCGTCAAGTCCGTTTCAGCCTTCCCCTCCTTATGTTTTCGCTTCTATATGCCCATCAAATCAATGATGGTTGGCGTCATAAGCGCCGTAAAAATGCCGTTCAAAGTCAATCCGAGACTGGCATAGGCACCGTGCACACGGCTCACATCCATCGACGTGGCGGTGCCGAGTGCATGGGCTGCCGTGCCCATGGAAAGTCCCTGGGCGGCCTTGCTGCGCACACGGGCAAAGCCCATGGTCTTGTAGCCACACACGGCACACAGCAGTCCTACGCACACCACCACTGCCGCCGTGAGCGATGGAATGCCGCCTACAGCCTTGGTCACCTCCATGGCAATAGGGGTTGTGACCGACTTGGGGGCAAGCGAAAGGATAACCTCTCGCGAGGCGCCCATGCCGCGGGCTATCAGAACCACCGACACCAAACCCACCACGCAACCGGCAAACTCGGAAAAAAGTATCTGCCAGAACTGTTGCTTGATTTTGCTCAACTGCAAATAGAGTGGCACACCGAGTGCCACCACTGCCGGACGAAGCCAAAACTCGATGAGGTGGCCACCCTCCTGATAGGTTTCATAGCTAACGCCCGTGAGTTTCAGGAAGGCAATGAGTATGCAAATAGTGACGAGGATGGGATTCATGAGCACCCAACCCGTCCACTTGCGCAGCAACTTTCCGAAGAAATAAACACTGAAAGTCAGTGCGATAAGAAAGAATTCGTTGTTGAAATAGTCCATCGTTATTCCACCTCCTCTTTATGTAAAACCTTGCCCATAATCTGGTGCACCCACCCCGTAACGGCAAGCACCAGCACGGTGGACACTGCCGAAGCGATGACAATAGGCCAAAACTGCGCCTTGATAACATCAAAATAAACCATGATGGCGATGCCGGGCGGCACGAAGAAGAAGCCTATGTTGGCAACCAAGAAGTCGGAAAGCCCCTGCACCCATTCGAGTTTAATGACCTTCAACTTCAGCAACAAAGTGAGGATGAGCATGCCCAGAATACTGGAGGGTAGCTGGATGTGGGTGAGATAAATCAAGAGTTCACCCAACGCGAGACATCCAAAAAGGATGGCACACTGTCGAATCATCATAATCTGTAGAAAGTTTTGTTAAAACCTGAATTATATCTTTTTACTTGAAAATCGGGTGCAAAGTTACTGCAAAAAGAAGATTATGCAAAGAGTAACATAAAAAAAAAACGCAAATCACCTGGAACCTACATGTTTAGTCCCTACTTTTGCGGCTTGAACTTAAATAATTCCACTGTAGTGTACCGCCTATGAAAAAAATCGGGAGAACACCGAATCGTTTAAAGCGCATCAACGACTATGAATAAATTAGGGTTCATCCGTGATTTGGAGTGACACCTGTTATCGTAGTATTAGGATTTCATGACATGCGGGCTGAAAGCCCAATCTGTTCATAGCCCAGGGTAGCGCCCTGGGGCAGACCATACAAGTCTGTACGCCCTGCAAGGGCAAAAGTAAAGACAAAGGCCTGTGGTTCAGACTACTTTTGCCCCTGCAGGGCGTACGTATGTCCCCTTCGTTACCCAGGGTGTCGCTTCGCTTGCCCTGGGTTGGGCAGAGGTTGGGCTTTCAGCCCGCTTTTTGTTTAGTTCTAAACACTGACATACTATCATCACTCCAAATTCCGGAACACCCTAAATTAGTTTCCCCGGAGGTTATATCATTGAAGCAGTTGCCCAAGAAATAAGAATCTCAAGAACTTGAAATACCCAACAATTATAAAACCGTTACCAGTTCCCGTCTTCGGTATTACTGTTCCATAGCGCCGTCTTGCCACGACGATGATCGGCGAACAGTCAAGACATCATCTTCTATTTACACAGTTCTTTCAACCTTTTCGCTGCATACTTCCCCATTTCATGGTAGCCGGCCGGATTGGGATGGAGCCAATCAGCTTGCCAAGCAGGGCGCAACTCTGCATGGTCGAAGGGATTGCACATGAGTTTATCGAAGTCTATTACGCCGTCAAACTCTCCGCTATGACGTATCCAGTCGTTCACGGTGTTGCGGCCACGCTCGTGGTTATAACTGTAATAAGGGCTGCGCTTGAAAGGAAGAATGGTGCAACCGTAAATGCGGATGTGTCGTTGGCGAGCTTTGCGAATGAAGCCGCGATAAGCTGCTATCAGTTCCTTGGCACACACCATGCCGTCACGGCTTCGCCCGAGATCGTTTGTCCCTTCAAACACAAGGATGGCCTTCAGGCCACGCTGCTCTAATATGTCACGGTCAAAGCGCTTCTCTCCGGGCTGACCAATAAACTTGGAAAGCACACAGTTAGCCCCTATTCCCAGATTAAGCACAGCTGTTTCCGGCAAGGCTTCCGAGAGGAAGTCGGGCCAACGGTCGTCACCGTTTGTCGTGGAACACTTGCCGTCGGTAATGCTGTTGCCAAGGATAGCTACAGCCCTCGCCTTTGCCGACATCACGTCAACCGCTGCGATATTAAACCAATGGTCCTCCCGAAACGATTCGCGGAAATCTGTCTGCGGTGTGGTTGCGCCATGAAGAATGAACGATGTGGTACGCGATCCCATGTGCACAGTCGGTTCGTTGGGAGCTTTTAAATAGTTGATGGTGATAGACAGCCGTTGCCTGGCGGCAAACTTAAAGCGCACAGCATCGGAAAAAACCGACCTGCCCGGCACGATGGTCACACTGTCCTTGCCGCGAAACTTGAGCCAGACGGCACGCTTGGCATCAATCTTGTAGCTATCAAGAGCAGGGGCCACATAGACAGAGGCAATCTTCACTTCTCCAAACCCGAACACATTTGACAATTCAAGGCGCATCACCTCACCTCCCACAGACACTCTCACGTTCTGCCTGACAGAACGCTCAGTCATGTCATTATTGAAGGGCATGAAACTTCTCACCACTTCTTGCGGGGCAGACGCCCAAGTACCGACCCAAATGGAATGACGGGCCGACTCGCTGGACTGCGCACATATTGATGTGCAGACACAAAGGAACAATAAAGTCAAAAGCTTTTTCATCACGACTGTAAACCCTCCTTAAAAACAGGGTGCAAAATTACTAACTCCCAGCCAAACAGCGTAACACGAAAAGCTAAATAACGTTACGCCAAAGACCACAACCTTATATTTTGATAAAACGACCCTTAAAAAATGATTAACTGGGCGCAATTTTGCAGAATATTTTGTAAGTTTGCAACACTGAAAAACAGACACTCATTATCAACAAATAATCACCAATAAAATCTAAAACATTATGGTAAACAGATTTATTCTCAACGAAGTGTCATACTTCGGACCTGGTGCTCGCAAGGAGCTCGCCACAGTAGTAGCCAACCGCGGATGGAAGAAAGCCCTCGTGGTGACCGACAAAGGCCTGATGCAGTTTGGCGTAGCCAAAATGGTACTCGACGTGATGGATGCTGCCGGCATCCCCTACGAAATATATGACGAGGTGAAGCCCAACCCGACAGTGACCAATGTGACCAATGGCGTAGCAGCCTGCAAGAAAGCCGGTGCCGACTTCATCGTGGCTATCGGTGGCGGTTCGTCAATGGATACTGCCAAGGGCATCGGCATCGTCTGCACAAACCCAGAGTTCTCCGACGTGATTTCACTCGAAGGTGTAGCCGACACCAAGAACAAGTGTCTGCCTATCGTTGCTCTGCCAACCACAGCCGGCACAGCAGCCGAAACCACCATCAACTATGTTATCATCGACGAGAAGCGCCAACAGAAGATGGTGTGCGTTGACCCCAACGACATTCCTGCCGTGGCCATCATCGACGCCGAACTGATGTACTCGCTCCCCAAGGGCCTCACAGCTGCCACCGGCATGGATGCCATGACACACGCCATCGAGGGCCTCATCACCAAGGCTGCCTGGGAAATGAGCGACATGTTCGAAATCAAGGCTATCGAGATGATTCACAAATACCTGCCAATGGCAGTCAACGACCCCAAGAATCCCGAGGGACGCAACGGCATGGCCGTGGCACAATATATCGCCGGTATGGCATTCTCCAACGTAGGTCTTGGTGTAGACCACGGCATGGCTCACCCGATGAGTGCCCTGCACGATGTGCCACACGGTGTGGCTTGCGCCATCCTTCTGCCTACCGTAATGCGCTACAACATGCCTGCTTGTGTTGACAAATACGTGGAAATCGCTAAGGCATGTGGTGTCTACAAGTCAGAAATGACCAACCAGGAGGCTGCCGAAGCTGCCTGCACCGCCATCGAAGACCTGTCAAAGCTCGTGGGCATTCCTCAGCATCTGGGCGAACTGGGCATCACAGAGGCCGACATCCCGGCCCTTGCCGAACAAGCTATCACCGATGTCTGCACTCCTGGCAACCCACGTGAAGTAACCAAGGAAGACATCATCGCCCTCTATCACAAGATTCTGTAATCACAGACAAAACATTTCAAGAAGCCTCCTGTTCACCCTTGCTGAATAGGAGGCTTCTTTATTATGCCATCGACACGACAAGTAGCCAAGGCAATCCTTCTTCATCGGCTCAATAAAACCTCTCAGTAGTCATAGCAGGAACCTTTAGTACAAATACTGATATAATATCGTACAAAGCATGATATTTCTTGTTGCAATTTAAGTCTGGCTATCTGTTCGTTTTAGCTATTAAACAACTACATAACAGAAACTTACAAGAAATGCTATATTGCAGCACTTCAACCTTATCGGTTTGTCGGAAATGGTAAAAGCATATAACTTTGCAGAGGACAAAATTTATTCCTTAACCAATAAAAAACTAAACGATGAAAATGAAAACTGTCTTTTGCCTATGCGCAGCACTTCTCACAATGGCTCATGTCAAGGCACAGTCTATCCTGTCCACCGACCGGGAGGAAAACGTGATGAAGGAGAGAGCGGAAACCATCAGAGAACAAGCCTCACTTGCAAGTTCCGAAGCCTTTGCCAACCTATGCATCAACTACAGGGTAATGAAAAGGTTCTCGCCACAAATCAAGCAATTTCTTGGAAAAAGGGAACAACGGAAAGCATGCTACAATTTCATCTATGACGACAAGCCATACAAGAGGGCAAGGGCAAAAATGCAACTTGACAGCATCTATCAGGACTCTATCGACATACGGCTTATCCCATACAACAAGAACATTTCTGGAGAATACGTGAGCTTTGCCATATTCATGGAAAGGGAGTTGTGCATGGATTCGGCACAACACCACGCTATCAAGCAATGCGCCCTCGACCTGGCGCACAAACTCAGAAAGGACCCTAAACTCGACACGTGGCCCGAGGAGAGGAAGGTCATCACCACCACACTCGCCCCAAGACAGGTGGAAAAACTCTTCGTCAGAAAAAACGGAAGGAAAATTGCGGATGACTTCCGCATGGCTTGGAACAGGCTGAAAGAGGCGGGACTCACCCAACAGCTCGACAGCGTCGGTGACGGGGCCCTCGCGGTGGTCTATCTCGAAAAGTCGTATGCCATCAGAGATCTGTACCAGCGGGACAAAACGGCAAGAAGAGCTGCTATGGCACAACTTGACAAGCGCAAGCCCATCATGATGAGGTTGCTTGACGGACTCAACAAGAAAGAAGCGCTTGAAAACAAGGCCTGTATCTATTATTAGTTGATTATCAGTGTTATACGCTCTAAACGGTAGAAAAGTGACCGTATGGATTCTGATTAGATA
>CAKPUA010000050.1:0-4478 GCA_934191235.1 uncultured Prevotella sp.
CAACAGCGTAGTCAGTAATAATGTCACTTCGCCAACTCTTTCAAGAATAATTTGGAAAAGTCATAAGAATAGATAACATATTTTTGCACATTTAAGATTATTCCGGTATCAAAGAGTAGCGTCAGGCTGCTTTTGCCAGATCGAATAGTTCGACTGGTATCTTCTGAAGTCTGACTCCATTCCAAGGAATCGGTTTGTTTCCTGGTGACTGGATGAAGTTCCTTATCCTTTCGGATAGTCTTATCCTATGATAACTGAAAACGACTCCGTCAACACTGAAGAAGACAGCCCCCTCCTTGGAGTTGTAGTAGGCGCTCACGCCATCAATAGGCGATTTTATCCACTTCTCGAACAGTTCGGCCGCTCTACCTTTGATAAACCCGTACGAAAGGTCATGCTTCCAGCGTTTGTCCTTTATCGCTGAATTCAGCAGATTCAAGGCACTGAGCACCATGAAGTATTCATTTGGGTCTTGGCATGACTTCGTTGCCTCAGCAAGTGCTTCGGTAATTATGAGATCATTGATGCCCTTATCAGTTCTGTCCATGTTCTTTGCGTAGATTGCCTCCACGATCTGTCTCTTTTCTGTGTTTTTCATATCGTTTTTCGTTTTGTACACTACCATCAACGGAATTCCTTTTGAATTCTTACCTGACATTTGTTTTTTGTTCCAAGAATTTGGTCAACCATGCCATAAGAGACAGCACCATCAGCATCCATCCAGTAATCACGAAACATATTATCAGTATTGTCACCTCTTATCTTTATCGGTACTCTCATCTCCCGACATGTCCGCAATACCATAATTTGCTGCAGTCAGACGGACTCTTTCTACTATCTCTGCCCTTATGGGATACGGCTCAAGGACTACGATATTTCCTCCATAGGATTCAAGCAGAGCAAACAATTCATGATTTGGTCGACACTCTATTGAGAAAAAATTCCACTCCTTGAATTGCGGATATTTCTTCCTAAACCGCTGTAGTTCCTCGCCAGTCGCCTCCATCTGAGTCCGATGTATCATCTTACTTCTGATGTAATCGACCGATTTGGGACTTACAGCATAATAGATACACTCAACCTCCATGTCCGCATCTAAAGTTACGCCAACAATTTCCTCATACATTGACTTCAAGTCTACAGTTGTTTTTACGTATTGTACATCTTCAAGGTATTCAAATTCATCATTCATCCGGTCAAGTGCAAAGTTAACGATGAAGTCCCCTTTGTATGGTTTATCTTCATTGCCAACTGGAGTGGCGATAAGAAACCAGCGGGAATTGTACTGGCGCAATTGATACGGATATATTTCATATTGCTTTTCACTCTTTCCAAAAGGTTTATACTTGATACGAATAGCTTTCTCGCGAGAAATGGCTGTAAAGAGCCGTCCAAGAAGGTTCGATGAGAACTGAAGAATGTCATTTCCCCCAAAAGAGATTATTGGAAAAGACTGTCTTTCATTTTTCATGCTTAGTTTTTTACTCAAAAGGTCAAACCAAGTAAAATTATCCAGTCCCTCGAATTGTCCGAGAGTACTGAGCACCTCCCTGAAAAGGTCTTCCTCGTCTTGAGTCAATTCCTGATAAAACAGCGGCGTAGACTGATCTTCGTAGCACACCGTACCTCTACGTCCCTTGTTTCTTAGAAGTGTCTTGCCAAACTCCTCTTCAAGTGCAAGAATATCCTTCTGAATCATCCTTTTCCCGACTCTACTATCTGTCTTTCTATTCACGTATTCGAATATCTGGTTAGTAGTGTAGTTATTATTGGGGTCGGAGAGTAATTTGTCAATCACCCTATACCTTTTCAGTGCGTCTTTGTTTACCGGCATTTTTCCTCCTTTTCTATAGTTAATATTGCAAAAACATAAATCATCAACGAAATTTTGGTTCGTCTGCAACAATAAGAGAGTTTTCTATCAGTAAAATAGGTTTACAATTTTAGCAGCATGTGTCTGCCTAGGAAGATATTCCGTTTTACAAAAGCAGTTCAGACATATCGGATATATCACTATTGAATCCTCGGTTGGTTCAATCGTTCGCAACAGAGAATGCTTCAGCATAATCAGCTGAGTCTCGCTTAGCATACATTCATAGACACTGCGATTCACCCTATGTCCACAAGCATCAAGCAATTTCACGATACGGTTTCTCCGATTAGCCTTGGATATATCGTATGCAACAATAATGCAGGTTTTCTTAGTTCTCATAGTCAGGTAATTTATCGACTGCAAATGTAACCAACCATAGCGAACTGATGGTTCGCAAGGAAAAAGATATCAAATCTGTCGAGCCTCCACATCTTTCTGAAAGATGACCATTGAGCACCAGAAGTTAATTAAAATCAATGTCGTCATACCCTCTCATGTGAGGGCGTTAGCAACCTACAACTCGTAGATGGCGCTGATATTCTCTACAGTTGTCATACCCTCTCATGTGAGGGCGTTAGCAACTGGACATTAAGTCCGTGGAAATCATTACTTTAAGTTGTCATACCCTCTCATGTGAGGGCGTTAGCAACTCTGAATATGGAGATTTTAACAAATTCTTAAAAGAGTTGTCATACCCTCTCATGTGAGGGCGTTAGCAACTGGATATCAAATCCGTGGAGATTATCACAAGTTGTCATACCCTCTCATGTGAGGGCGTTAGCAACCAGATGACCAGAAGAACTTCTGTGCAGTTTCCAACAGTTGTCATACCCTCTCATGTGAGGGCGTTAGCAACCAGACCGTTCCGGTCTACACTCCTCGTGCCTAAGTTGTCATACCCTCTCATGTGAGGGCGTTAGCAACCGAAGTATCACTTCGCCATATTTACAGGCTCGTGTTGTCATACCCTCTCATGTGAGGGCGTTAGCAACCTACACTAGTCAGATTACATCTATCAGTGTTAGTTGTCATACCCTCTCATGTGAGGGCGTTAGCAACGTAATGGATGGACCTTTTATGGAAAGTGTTGTCATCTGTTGTCATACCCTCTCATGTGAGGGCGTTAGCAACAAAGACTTGCATACTATTATGGCAACTGTTAAAAGTTGTCATACCCTCTCATGTGAGGGCGTTAGCAACTCTCTTGAAAGAGAGAAGTTCGAAGCTGGCGAAGAAGTTGTCATACCCTCTCATGTGAGGGCGTTAGCAACCAATTCAGAGCCAACACCTTTGTACGTATAATCTCCTATAAGGGGATACCTCAAACGCTTTACATACAATTCTATACATAGCTTTGAACTATCACATTCGCAAATGTATTATTTTTTCACATTATTTCATAGGTGTTTTTGCATGTTTTATATATCTAAGTATTCCACATGCGGCATTTTTGTCTCGCAAAAGAAGCAAGAAGATCACCATAAAAATATCATTCGCGAAAAACGGCATTAATACCATATTGAGTATCTGTTAGTTACAGATATTATATTTAAGAACTTTCGCAAAGCCTCACAACTTGCAATCAATTTATATCATTTGCGATAACTTATAATTTGGCACAATATGGTTGACCGATGTGGGGGCACAAATAAGAGGGGTATATCATATTAACAATTTTCGCAAATGATTTACCATTTAGCCACGTAAGGGCGAAATGGCAAGCCATCGGATATGTACCTTGATAAATCCAGGACCTGTAAATCAATTATATTGTTTAGAGTTCTGCTTTCACCACGATAAGTCTCATAACGTTCCAACCGCTCTAGCACATGCCTCGTTAATGACACTTTTGTATATTCACAGAGTTTGCCATCAGTATCGACATCACATTTTTCTCCCTTATTTATCATACTAACAACTACGCGATCAACGGCTTGACAGCGAAACAGTTCGATAAGATCAAACACAAGATTCGCGTTTCCTTCAGAACGATGAATAAATCCGGAATATGGATTCAATCCGTGACGGAGTACTGCTTGCCATATTCTCGGATAAAGGATTGAGTATCCGAAATTCAACATACTATTCACTACATCCTTCGCGCCCCGTTTTACTCGACTATAAAATTCAACGCCACTATCTTCCACTATATTCCTAATGTATTCCCAGTACTCCACAGCCGCATGTGCTTCATAAGACATTAGTGTCGCGGAAAAAGTTTCCGCAAGCATTACAGTCTTTACTGTCGCAATAATTGAGTCGATTTTTACAAGAAATGATGAAAACTCATTCACTTTGCCCTTTCCTCCGTGATATTTATTTAGATATTGACAAAAATTCCGTTGATTTTTCAACTTGAAGAGAATTAATTTACGAGCAATCAGACATCTTTCCGATAGCGTTAGTTCTGCCTGTCTATTCCATAACGACATTGTCATATACGATGGAGACAAGAGAGACGAAAGATGCTCGCCATCCAAGGAGAAAAAATCAATAGAAATACCCTTATCCCGACAGAACGCAATTAGGTAAGTGTTAAAAAATAACTTGAACTTTTTTGGACATGCATTCTCCCCATTGGATGTTCGTACAATTGGAAAGAATT
>CAKPUA010000051.1:0-4127 GCA_934191235.1 uncultured Prevotella sp.
GGTCTGGTCTCAGAAGCAGGCTAGTAGCTATGACAGGCGCTCTGTCTCTCCGGACGCACCCGGCTGGTTCGCAAATAGAGACTGGACCGGCTATGAGAGGCTTGACACCATCGCCGGGAGGGTCGAGAAAGTCATGATGGAATATGACGGCCCGGGGGCGATTGACAGAATCTGGATGACGACCAAGGGGAAGCGCGGAACTATGCGCTTCTATCTTGACGGCGCTCATGAACCGACGATAACCGTTCCGGCATACGACATGAAGCGTTTCCCGCTTGATGTCCCAGAGGCACTGTCGCTCACGCACACCCATTACGAAACTGACCTTGACGGAGTTGGCGGAAACACTTTCTTCCTTCCGATTCCGTTCGCGGAGGGATGCCGCGTGACCTTTGAGGAGGAATCTCCGGAGGCGGACAGCCCTCGCTACTTCCACATTAATTGGCGGGCATATGCTCCGGGGACAAAGGTTCGGACTTACACTCAGGCCGAGGCTGAGAGCCTGCTCCCGAAGATGCAGGAGGTCAGTGAACTTCTGTTTCATCCAAAGGATGCGGACGGTAGCCATGTCGTCGCAACAAAGGAACTTGCACCGGGAGAGTGTCTTGAGTTGACGCTTCCGGAGGGCATGAATGCAGTTCGTGGCGTCTGTGTCAAGACTTACGGATATGACGATTATGGCGCTGCGATGGAAGGTCTGCGCATAAATGCGGACTTTGACGGCACGCAGTGCATCGACGCGGTTCTGTCCGAGTTCTTCGGAGCAGGTTTTGGCGCTCCGGACGTTGACGGCTGGTGGCTGGCCAATCACGACGGGATAGCTGTCTGCCGCTGGGTGATGCCATACCGCGAGAACGGAAAAATCAAGATTACAAATGAAGGAACAGAAAGCGTGTCCGCCAGCCTTGACGTGATCGTAGGGACATACTCGTGGACTAAAAACTCCATGTATTTCCACTGTAGCAGCCATGCGGAGGATAGTATTCCTGAAAGCAACCAATATGACTCTGACGACAACCTCGACTGGAACTTTACGACCATCAGCGGACGCGGAGTCTATTGTGGAGACCTTCTGAACCTCTACAACCATTGCATCGACTGGTATGGTGAGGGCGATGAGAAAATCTGGATTGACGACGATACATTCCCGTCCCATTTTGGCACCGGCACAGAGGATTACTACAACTGCTCATGGGCACCTGTAGTTCCGTTCCTGACCCCTTACGGCGGTGCTCCGCGTGCCGATGAACTCTCTTCGCACGGCTACAACGCCTATCTTCGGACCCGTAACCTCGATGTGGTGCCGTTCACGAAACGTTTCCGCTACGACATTGAGATGTTGAGCTGGAATCCGGGAACAGTCGATTACCACACGGTCTCTTTCTGGTATGGTGATGCCAACACTATCGCGGTAACTGAATAACTACAGCTCCCGCCATCTCAATCGAGCATCCCGTTCTTGTCATTTCGGGCGAAATGAAATGAAGTCGAGAAATCTTTGAATAAGGAGAATCAATGAATAAAGGAAGCAATATGAAAAGAATACTGTCAATAATATCCCTGTTGTTCTTCTGCATGACGGCTATTGCGCAGAACTTCACTGTCCGAGGCACGGTCTTCGACAATATGGAAACCCCGGTCGCCGGAGCGTACGTCGTCGATGAACTCACAAAGACCGGAGTGAACACTGACGAAAACGGAAAATATGAAATCACGGTAGGGGCAAACTCAACGCTCTCATATTCCTTTATGGGATTCAAGACGCTCTCGCAGAAAGTCAGTGGCGGCGTGATGGACGTGAGGCTCGAACCGGACTCGATGTTGATGGATGAACTTGTTGTCATCGGCTATGGTACCGTCAAACGGGAGGAAATTACCTCCTCCATAACCCGCGTCAAGTCTGAAGACTTCGTGCAAGGGGGTGTAAGTTCACCGATGCAACTGCTTCAGGGCAAGGTAGCGGGTCTTGGAATCTCCAACACAACAGGTGATCCGGCCGGTGACATAAGCGTACAGCTTCGAGGCATCTCGACTCTTGCCGCATCATCCTCTCCGCTCATCGTGATTGACGGCATCGTCGGTGGCTCGCTCAATTCCATAGCACCGGAGGATATTGAGAGCATCGATGTTCTCAAGGATGGTTCAGCCGCCGCGATTTATGGAACGCGAGGCACCAACGGAGTCATACTCATAACTACGCGCCGTCCTAAAGAGGGGGCGATGACTCTTGAATACGATGCCAAGTTCCGTGTCGACCAGCGTCTGCGGGACAACGACTGTTATACTGCGGACGAACTCCGCACTCTCAAGCAACAACCGGAATTTTCCGCAATAAATGACTTCGGAGGCTCGACTGACTGGGTCAAGGAAATTACTCGCGTCCCTTTCAGCCATAGCCATTATGTCTCGGCACGCGGCGGCAACGGCAGGACAGGCTATGTCGCGTCTCTTACCTACGATGACCGTCAGGGACTCTACAAGACCTCGTTCCAAAAATCCCTCGCCGCCAAGGTCTCGATTAACCATTCTATGTTCGACGACCGCCTAAAATTCATTCTCAATGTCAACGACCGTGCGGCAAGACGTGGCAATGCTGCGGACGAACTCTATTCAACTGCGGTGCTCAGAAACCCCACGACTCCGATTTACAACGAAGACGGCTCTTACTACGAGAACAGCAACGGCGCGAACCCTGTCGAACTGCTCAACGAATACGAGGGGCTTAACAAGTACAATCAGCTCTCCCTCAGCGCGAAGATTGTCGTCGAACCGATAAAGAATCTCAAGCTGAGCGCCACCGGAGCCTACCAGAACGACTACAACGAATACGAGTGGACATCGACGCACAAGGCCTATAATGCCGTCATGGGAAGCGAGAACGGAAGCGCGACGCTTTCCGGCGGGCATGGGGACGACAGGACGCTTGAACTTCAGGCCGACTGGTCTAAGACATTCGGGAACCATTCTCTTTCCACGACACTCGGCTATAGTTGGAACAGATACATCTATCAGAATTGGAAGATGTATGCCTTCGATTTTCCGGTCGACGGTTTCGGAGCTTGGAACATCGGTTCTGCCGAATCCACGAGAAATGGCCTGTCAAACATTTCCAGCCTGAAGACCGAGCGCAAGCTCATCGGGTTTTATGGCAGGGTGAACTACAATTACGCTGAGCGCTATCTCCTCATGGTCAGCGCACGCTACGAGGGTAGCGACAAGTTTGGAAAGAACAACCGCTGGGGATGGTTCCCGTCAGTGAGTGCCGGATGGAGAATCACCAACGAGGAATGGATGAAGTCGGTCAATTGGATTGACGAACTGAAACTGCGTGCCGGCTACGGCGTCACCGGAACAGAGCCTTCTGCCCCATATCAGTACATAGCTCTATACGACTTCAACAATTCCTATATGTCATATGTCAACGGACACTGGGTCAGCGGAATAATCCCAGCCAACAATCCTAACGACGATCTCAAGTGGGAGGAAAAGCACGAGGCTAATGTCGGACTTGATTTCGCGTTCCTTGGAGGACGGCTCTCCGGCTCGCTCGACGGCTACTACCGCTATACCAAGGATTTGTTATATACCTACACCGTCCCGATGCCGCCTAACATTGCAAGCTCAATGCTCGCAAACGTCGGCGCAATCAGCAACAGCGGCGTGGAATTCTCTCTTAACGGTGTCATACTCCAGAAAAAGGACTTTTCCTGGACAATCGGAGGAAACATCTCCTACAACAGAAACAGGCTTGAGAAACTCTCAAACGACAACTACACACTCGAATATCTCAATCTCGGCTGGCTCGACCATGTACAAACATACTCTCACCGTCTTGAGGAAGGCTGGGCGATAGGCAACTTCTACGGATGGGAAACCGTGGGACTCAAGAGCAACGGCACGGCGTGGAGAATAAAAGGGGCGGAAAATTCAACTGCCGGCGAGGACCAGAAGACTGTGCTTGGGAACGGAATGCCTAAGATGTTCGCTGCCCTCAGTACGACTCTCCGTTGGAAGGGACTTGACTTTTCCGTGTCTATGCACGGAGCGTTCCTCTATCAGATTCTGAACCAATATCGCATGAAGTATGAGACTTTAGCGTGGCTGGCATCGGTGAATGTTCCAAAGTC
>CAKPUA010000052.1:0-3298 GCA_934191235.1 uncultured Prevotella sp.
ATAAAGGTACTAATTTTTGTCGAGATGACAAAATGAAACGCTTCTTTTTTTATATTCCTATGAATTATATAGGATAGATTTAGTCTTTCAGACACCCAATAGGCACTACGTACACACCGTCCTCACGCCGTATGGCATACTTGGTTGTGCCTGTAAGTATCATAAGAAATGATGGTGCTTTCATCTTTGTAGTGTCTATTTTAGAAGCAAGGAGTTTCAGATTCTTCGCTCCCTCCTCTATATTTTTATCACCACCTAATTTGATTTCTATCAGTCCATAGCTGCCATTTCTCAAATGCAAGACAGCATCACACTCCAAACCATTACTGTCACGATAGTGATAGATAGAACCTTCCAATGCATCTGCATACACTCTTAAGTCTCTAACACACATCGACTCAAAGAACAGCCCCATAGTACTAAGGTCGTTTATGAGATCGTTGGGTCCGACACCCAGCGCAGCAACTCCGATTGATGGATCAGAGAAATACCGGGTCTCGGAACTTCTTATTGCAGTCTTGCTCCGTAAGTTCGGATTCCATGCAAGAGAATCCTCCAACACAAATATCTTTTTCAAGGCTTCTATGTACGAAGCTATTGTCATACGATTTGCTGCGATAGTATCGTTGTTCTCAATATCCGCACAAATGGTGTTGACTGATATTTGGGCACATTGATTTCTTGCGATAGAACGCAGGATTCTTTTTGTCCGCTCTGTATCACGCTTAACATTGTCAACACGTGATATGTCGTTGTTGACAACAGCCTCGTAATATCTGTATGCCATATCCAGTGCCACTTCTTTATTTATGGTAGTGGCTCTTGGCCAACCTCCACGGCAAATAAGCCATGCAATAGAGTCTATATTCAGATTATTGGTTCCGAAAATATCAGCATTTGGATTACTGAACAAGTCATTCAAGCTGACTTCGCCAGTAGACTCTCTTGACTCATAAAGACTCATAGTCCTCATAGTCAGCCATGCAAACCTGCCTGTACCAGAGTGGTGTATTTTTTCAGTATCGGCAGGAACGGCAGAGCCAGTGAAGATGAACTGTCCTTCTTCGTCTCTGTGGTCAACTTCAAAGCGGGCTGCGTCCCAGAGTTGTGGAGCAAGTTGCCATTCGTCTATTAGGCGTGGCGTTGCACCAGCAAGAAGTTTCTTTGGTGAAAGACTTGCCAACTCTACATTTTGTTCCATATACTCTGGATCGTCCATGTACACGACACTTTTAGCCTGTTGTTCGGCTGTTGTTGTCTTGCCACACCACTTAGGGCCTTGTATAAGAACTGCGCCCACTCCCATAAGTCTGCGACTTAACATCTTGTCTGCTATGCGAGGTCTGTATTGTTTCATGTCTTTTGTCGTTTTGTTATGGATGCAAAGTTAGCGAAAATCCATTGAAAATGAATAGATTTCTATCACTATTATGCAAGATGTGGCAGTTCTATTATGCAATTTATGGATTTTTCATTATACCAAATGTGTGCGTTTTGTTATGCAACTTGTGAAATATTCAGCATCTTTGAATAAGGTAGGATGTGGCTCTTTATATCCATAAAAGGAACAAATGGTATAGTAAATTGGGGATGTTTGGTATAATAGAATTGGAACAAATGGTATAATAAAAATACCACAAGTTGCATAATAGAATTGCCACATCTTGCACAATGAAGTAAGCAAACAGCATCTTTGTTTAAGTAGTAAACAAGAATCAGAGTCAACAAATATAACTGATATATTTGCACGATGTACTGAAAATGTGTATATTTGCACAAAACAAATATCAGGAATGTGTAAAACTACACATTTTCGACATATAAACAAGAAGCAGGATGTTTAATAGGACTATCATAAAAGAGCTTGAAGCTTGGAAAAATAAAGACGGAAGAAAGCCATTGATTATGCTTGGCGCAAGACAAGTAGGCAAGACTTCTGTGTTGAAGAGATTCGGTAAGGAACAGTTTGAACACTGTGCCTATTTCAGTCTGGATGAAGAGCAAGGCGTGTGTGACATATTCCGCACGACAAAGAATCCTGTTCAGATTATAGAGCAACTGTCTTTCCTCACAGAAGAGCCTATATTGCCGCAAAAGACGCTATTGATTCTTGACGAGATACAGGACTGTCCCGAAGCGATTAGTGCAATGAAGTATTTCTGCGAAAAGACTCCTGAATATGCTGTGGCATGTGCTGGCTCGCTGTTGGGCTTGGCATTCGGACATGAGGGCTTCTCGTTCCCTGTAGGCAAGGTTGACCATATAAATATGTATCCTGTCACGTTCTCTGAGTTCTTGGAGCAGAAAGATGCTGGGCTTTACCGTTATTACCAATCCATAGATAGTCTTGAGCCATTGCCACAAGTGTTCTTTGACCGACTGTCTCAGGCTTTTACAGCCTATCGTATATCAGGCGGAATGCCAGAAGCGGCAATGAAAATGATAGAAAAGGACATGAAAGGTGTAGAGAAAACATTGCAGGACATACTGCAAGACTATGCCCTTGACTTCGTGAAGCATGCTTCGCCATTGCTTGCCAACAGAATATCGCATGTTTGGAACTCTCTGCCATCGCAACTGGCTAAGGAGAACAGAAAGTTTGTCTATCAGCTTGTGCGCCCCGGTGCAAGAGCCAGAGAATACGAGGATGCACTCACATGGCTGCAAAATGCCGGACTTATACATAAGGTGAGTCTTTGTCAGACTCCACAGATACCGTTGAAGTCATACGAGGATTTGAGCATTTTCAAGATATACTGTCTTGATATTGGTCTGTTGAGAGTTCTTTCGGAACTAAGTCCAGAGGCATATCTCAGCGAATCACCTACTTTCAAGGAATACAAGGGCGCACTTGCCGAGAATTACATTCTGCAAAGTCTGCTTGCAAATGGAATAAAATGCTCACGCTATTGGGCTTCAGGAAACAAGGCAGAAGTGGAGTTTATCGTGCAGCAAGGCATGGAGGTAATACCGATAGAAGTGAAGTCGGGTACGAGTGTCACAGGAAGGAGTCTTATAGAATATAACAAGAAGTATTTGCCAAGTCTGCGTGTCAGGTTCTCCATGCTCAATCTGAAACGTGATGATACGCTGCTAAACATCCCATTGTTTTTGGCAGACCGAGCCAAAGACTTGTGCAATATAACCTGTATAATTCATAGAAGCAAAAAAAGAAGCGTTTAATTTTGTCATCTCGACAAAAATTAGTACTTTTATAATGTTAAAAATCAAGTACTTAAAAACGCTTCTTATGTGCAAAGATACCTCAAATAATCCTAAGTTCCAAGAGAAAATGCTT
>CAKPUA010000053.1:0-2035 GCA_934191235.1 uncultured Prevotella sp.
GGTCTATGTGGGCGCGCATGCCGGTGGCCTCTCCTGCATCAGCATGGATTCCGGTGCAATCAAGCGCTTTGACTCAGAAGCATCGTCAGCGGGGGAGCGTCTGCTGGATGTGTATTCCATCATTCCGAAACCTTCTTCATCGATGCTTTGGCTCGGTACTCTTGAAGGAGTAAGGCTCTTTGACCGACGAACAGGGAAAATATCCGTCCCGGGCTTCTCCGGTTCTGCAAAGTCCTCAGCGATGAACTCTGCGCGTTCCATTTTGCTTGATTATTCCGGTCGTCTGTGGGCCGGTGGGGGCAATGGACTGGCGGTTTTTTCCGTCTCGGACGGATGTCTGTCGCTTTGCCGTGAAATCGAGGTTCCTTCAGGACTCTATGTCCACACTTTTCTCGAAGTTCCGGGAAAGTCGGTCTGGGTCGGAACCCGTGAGGGACTTTGGGGCTATAGTTTTTCTACTGCAGAATGGAGTCACTACACCGTTGACGAAGGGCTTCCAAGCAACATCGTAGACGGAATTGAATCCGATGAGTATGGAATGATATGGATAAGCACCGATAGGGGAATCAGCCGTTTCAATCCATTCACCACCTCGTTTCGCAACTTCACCGTTGAAGACGGACTTTCCGGTAACCAGTTCAATCCTTCATCGAGCCTTCGCCGAGACAGTAAAGAAATCCTTTTCGGCGGAATTGACGGCATAACAGTCTTCAGCCCGGAACTCTTCTCCGATAATCCCTATTCTCCGCAGCCGGTGATTACCGGCTTCCGTCTCTCCGGAAAATATGCTTCTGAGAGCGTCCGCCTCAATGGGTCCGAGATAGTATTGTCATACGACAGAAACTCCTTCTCCATGTCCTTTTCTGTTCCGAACTATCTTTCCGGACATCACGACACGTTTGCCTATATGCTTGAGGGATATGACGAAGACTGGACGGAGACCACTTCACAGAGGACAGCGTCATGGTCAAATCTTCCTCATGGTGAATATCTCTTCAGGTTGAAATCTGCCAACAGCGACGGAAAATGGTGTGGTTCAGAGGCGACGCTGAGGATAATGGTCCGTCCGGTGTGGTATAGGACTGTGCCCGCTCTGATTGTTTTCGGATTTATGATCGCGCTCACATTCGTGGCGTTGTATCTTTTAATCTCCAGACGTAAGGACAGGCAGAAGAAAGAGGAACTGGACATCCAGGAGCAGACTCATCGGGAGGAACTCCAGCAGATGAAGACGCGCTTTTTCATAAACATATCGCACGAGATGCGCACTCCTCTCATGTTGATTGTCAATCCGCTTGAGGAAATGATCGCGCGGTGTAACGACCTATGGATGCGTCGCCAGTTGAAATATCTTGACCGCAACGCCAGGCGTCTGCTACATCTGGTGAATCAACTCATCGACTACAGACGTGCGGAACTTGGTGTTTTCCGGCTCAGTGTGCGTCCGGAGCCGGTGATGAAGATAATACGCGAGAATTGGTCTTACTACGAGGTTCTTGCGCAGAAGAAAAAGCTCAAGTATCGTCTGGAATCATCAATTGGGGACGCTGCGGCATTTGTGGATGCGCAATACCTTGAACTGATTCTCAATAATCTGCTTTCAAATGCTTTCAAATACACGGATTCGGGCTCAGTCACGCTTTCGGCCGAACTCACTCCGGCAGAGCTTGTTCTGCAAGTATCAGACACGGGAGCCGGCATCCCGAAAGACAGGCAGAAGCAGATTTTCGAGCGCTTCTATCAGGTGGAGCGCGACAATATCGGCAGCGGCATAGGACTGTCGCTCGTCCAAAGGCTCGTGGAACTGCACCACGGCACGATTGAACTGGACAGTGAGCCTGGACGTGGCTCAACATTCACGATACATCTCCCTCAGACTCCGTCCGCCTACTCCGCAGAAGAACTCGGAGGTGTGCAGGAAGTTCATTCGGCAAATGCGAAGGACCGGTATGTGCTGGATCCGGGGGATGCTGAAGGGGAAGATAATGAAGGCGGTCAGTCGCCTGTCCCAGAGGAAACCGGCGGTTCGCTGCTG
>CAKPUA010000054.1:0-1873 GCA_934191235.1 uncultured Prevotella sp.
CCTTTGTTACCTTGATATTATCATAGGTATACTTGTCACTACCTGCATTGTTGATGCAGAAGCCAAACGAATTAAGCTTGTCGGTGCTGTTTCCATAAGAGGCACGAGTATTCATGCCATCTACGCTTGTCATGATTCTGACCACATTATCCATTGGATAATTGCTCTGTGCCAATTCATCCTCACCGGAGCAGCTGGCAAAAACTGCCGTTGCCAAAGCTGCCATTGTTAATATTTTAATTGCTTTCATCTTGCTATGTTTTTAGAGTTATGGGCGTTCCCCGTTAGGCGTTCCGCCGGGACACCTGGCGGGGTTGCGCTCTTGGTTATTATTCTGTTATTGCCGTGTTATTTTCATCCAGCACGGTGCATTTGCCTATCTTCCAGTTTTCATCAAGTCCTTTCGCTACCAATGCTTCGTAGGCAGCCTTGTCCTTCACTTTTAGGGTGCGGGATGTTGCGTCTGTTCCTGCATCTTTTAGCCAATTAGAAATATCATAAGGATAATTAGAAATACTAGTCTTAGGCACTAATAAGGTGAACGACATGAGCTTACGACATCCGTTAAACATTCCATTATAGCAATTACTAGGCAAGTTCGTTGCTGGCAATTCTGGGGCTGTTTCTAGGGAGGTACAACGATAGAACATTCCACAATAGCAATCATTAGCCAATTGCGTGGCAGGCAGCGCAGGAGCAACTTTGAGAGAGGTGCAGTTCTGGAACATAAAATAATAGCAGTTCTCTGCCAAAGTCGTGCCTGGCAGATCTGGGGCTGAAGTCAAGACTTTGCAACCATCAAACAAATAAATGAAGCAGGCATCTTGTGTATTGACAGTCTTATAGTTTTCCCAATCCAACAGCGTACGGATATCGCCCGTGCATGCTACTTCTACATCAGGATTAGTAAAAGAGATGGTAGAGTAGATAAAAGCTTCTTTTGCTGTACCATATCGATTCTTGCCACGCAAACGAAGTTCTCCAATTTTTCCACCAAAGTCAACTTCAGTATCTGCCACAACGTCTTTCCAATCACCGAAGTTTACTGAATACTGAAGATCGGAGATTTTATAATTGCCTTCGGTTATCATCTTGAAAGTCTGAGGTTGCTCAGCCGTAAAGGTGACGTATGGGGGAAGGATAGCTTCTTCTGCTTTACCGCCAGTAATTTCACCCGTAGTCCAATCCTTCACGGTAATATCATTAATCGCAACCTTGTCCTTACCCACAGTAAGATTGTAGGTATAGCTCTTGCCGGCTTCCAAGGATGCTATCTTGACAACAAGAGGAGTTTCGGTGGATTCATCAGCAGAGAAATAGAGGTGTCCCTCGGTAGTACCAGGCGCAACCAGGGCAGTATAGGTCGTGTTGATTCCACCCTCGCCCTTCTGTAAAGGCTTGATGTTGATGGTAGATGTTTCGTTGGCATCCGTACACTCCTTACCTACGATACGAACATGGTTGACCTTGGTGTCGGCGGTGAACTGATCGTTGTAACTCTGGATGTTGAGAATCAGACGGGCAGTCTTGCGCTCCATTGCCACTTTAAGCTGGCGGTCACCAGGAATTTCTTTAAGGTCGGTTACCTCTGCCGTCATATAATCTGATTTCGCAATCACATCTGTATTGCTCTGGTCTTCCTGGATATAGCCTTTGCTGCTGGTATTCTTGCCATCAGCAGGATACCAGCACTGGAATTTGAGGTTGTTATCGTCCCATACCAGATAACTTCCATTACCTGGCTGCCAGTCGGTGCCATTGAAGGTATAGTTGAGCGATTTGCCGCTATTGCTGACACCCATCACATCACCATTATTAAAACTCGTCTGTTTGGTTTCATCTGTCGGATTACTTCGGGTAAAGATGCTGCCCA